>CAYYTC010000027.1:0-61989 GCA_964474425.1 uncultured Acidobacteriota bacterium | reverse complement strand
CAGCTACTGTGAACGCCCTGGTCGTTGCTGATTCCGTGATCATTCCCATCGATTCCAGCTCGTTCGTCCTGCTGGGTATGAATCAGCTGCTTAAAACCATTGCCGCCATCAGCGAAACCCACAATCCTGCGCTCAAAATCCTCGTGCTCACGACCATGTTCAACAAGCGGCAGAACCTGGACAAGATCATCCGCCAGCAGGTTGAAGACTTCTTCGGTCCGAGTCTTGTGCTCGAGTCAGTCATCCACCGTTACGTCGGCGTTGCCGAAGCCACCGCCATGAAAAAGGGCGTTGTGGAAAATGCTGTTGCCAGCTCCGCCACCTTTGACTTCACGAAACTATTCAACGAATTGAAACGGGATATGAGCCATGAACAAAAGAGAGAGGGAGCAGTTGAGAGCATCCATCGCTAGAGATTTGGTCCAGGGGCAGGGCGAGCGCTCCCCCACGAAGGAGCTTCTCAAGCAATATGCTCCCCTGGAAGGAGTCGTGACTACGCCCGGGAACGGCAAAGATGCCCGACAAGGACCCGCCGCGCCTGTGGAAAAATCCTTGGCGCCGCATGCCACCGTGGCATTAAAGAGGCTGTCACCATGGCACGGTTCCACGGAGGTGCCAACCGCCACAGTAGCGCCTGATGCCGCGGTGGAACGATTTGCCATGGTAAAAGGGGAGTTGCGGGTACCGAACACGGTCAACTACAGCCTCTTTCCGACGCTCGATCCGTTTGCGAAAGCTGTCTACTACCAGCTCTTTTTGCTGTCGCACGGCTTCAAACGGGACACCTGCATTATCGGCCTTTCGAAGCTTTCGAAATCGGTTCTCATGTCGCAGCGAAAGGTACAGGACACAATAAGTTACCTGGAGCGCCGAGGATTGATAAAACGGCTGCAGGCGATTCTTGGCGGGCCGGCAAAAGGGAATGTGTACCAGGTAATGGTTCCGGCTTCAGAGACGGCGTCAGATACCACAGTGGCGGAGGACGCTCCCGTGGCAGGAGATGTCACCTCGGCACCCGATGCCGCCGTGGTGCGACAGTCCGCGGCGGCACAGTTTGCCACCAATAAATATGATGATGATGACTTAAAAATAAAATCATCATCAAAGGGCCGAAAATTAGGAAGCGGTAGCAATCCTGTGGAAAACCACAGAGGCGCGGCTGCACCGCGAGAGATAGAAGAAAACTTCGAGCGCCAATTTGAGCTTGTTCAGACAGCATACGAACGGGCGACGGGTAACCGCTGGAACAAGTGGGACACAGAAGCTTTCTGCCAAAATCGCCTCGAGGAATTGCACGCGGAGAAAATCATTTCGGTGCTGGAAACCGTCGTCTGCCGGACGCCGGCCAAGATCAACAGCTTCAAATATTTCATCAGGGAGATCGTGGCTGTTCCCGATCCGCGCAATCGCGCCTGGCAGAAGAAGCGCCTCGAGAAAATCGTGCATAGAATCCGTGACAACTCAGTTGACCGCTCCGATCTTTCGCAAGCCGATTTTGTTTGAGCCCTTGCTAGCGGAGAACCGGATGAAAGGACCGTTCTCGAAGCGGGCAGCCGCAAAGCAGTCATCGGATTCCCTGATGAGACGATCAGGGATGCAGTCGAACGCATGCTGCAGCACAACGTGGGTCGTTTGATGATAGTCAGCTGTGAAGACAACTCATTGTTCCTTGGATATCTGGGCAGATCGAAGGTGATGCAATGTTGGCTTGGATCACTGGATCAAGAGATGGTTCGAGCGGCGTATCGGCCGGCGTTCTTTCGGAGCTCTCGATAAGAGATGAACCTGTCCAGAACTGTTGGCGCGATGGCGTGATGCAAGCGCACCTCACGTTGTCGGAGCTAGGACTCCTGTTGGATAGGATCAGCACCTCTGGGTTTGGCCACCGGACCGCCTTTCCTGCAATCCTGACTGTTATCCACCTCAAATTCAAAACCGGAATGCTCCGGTGAGCAGGGATACTACTCGCCCGGTTTTCTGAAAGATCTCCGCTTCAAGCCAATATTGGGTTGAGCAGCGCGTACCACGCGGGAGGGATTCGAGCGGCTGACGGCGTCCAACAGAGCGCGCGTCGTTTCGGCCAGTTCCACCTCGCTGTTCTCATACCTGCCTGGGATTCCGCAAGGCCGCCGATAAGTGTGCCAGCTTATCATGAAAGGACCCGGCCTGAGAGATATATGCATCTTTTGCAGTCTCATGGCCAGGGCGTTCACCGTCAAATAGGACCGACCGGATTTCAATATGTGCATTGGGGCGGCACCATGAGCAATGAGGCACGCTCCCCGATCCGCGTCGATCTTCATTGATGAAATGACTTGGCCCTGCAAATCCTCATTGGTTGAAAGCAAATTCAATACGCGATATGATCAAAGGTCTTCATTCGACTAGCATTTCCTTATGGAAAATCATTTCTATGCTGACCAAAGCGGAAATCACCACTCGGTTCCTTCAAAAATATCCCGGCTATTCTGTCAACTGGGTGATACTTGGCACTGCGAAGCACTCTTCACGTCTATACGTTACAGGACTAACTGAGGGTGACCAACGCTGGTCAATTTACCTCGATGATCCATTGCGTTTAGATTTTGCCATCAAGAACTCCCGATAATTGCAATGGAATGCTAAATCCGACTTCTGGTGTCGTTCGCGGCGATCAAACGTCGCGCTAATACTCCAGTTCAATCTATGTAAATTGCCAGCTATTTTGCCGGTCTGCTGTTATGCAGGCAGAGATCCACCAGATCGGACACATCCGCCTCGCCCACACACATGACCGTGTCTGCGCCGCCCCAATAGATCGCCGAATCAACTTCACTGAAACTCAAATCGATTCGCTCATCTCCAGCGTGGCAGACGTTTTGCACAGGATGCAGCCTTCCCGAACAACTAGCATCAATCGGAGATCTATGGGAGATGTCCGAAACCTGGATGAACTCGAGTCACTATATTTGACCGATATCCGGGAGTTGCGCAAAATCCTGGCACTGGTGCGCAAGAGCAAGGCCGAGATGCTGGAAGCAAAAGATCAATTTGTGCGCTCCAATCTACGGCTTGTTATCAGCATCGTGAGAAAGTACTCCCACCCTGGACTGGATTCCCTGGATTTAATCCAGGAAGGCAGCATCGGACTCATGAAGGCAGTGGATAAATTTGATTACCGGTTAGGCAATAAGTTTTCCACTTATGTTACATGGTGGATTCGGCAAAGCATTACGCGGGCGATTGCCGATCAGGGACGGACGATCCGACTCCCGGTGCGCATTGTGGAGGCGATTCACGGAGCCATGAAGGCCGCAAATGAACTGAAGAAACGTCTTGGACATGAGCCTTCAAAAGTCGAACTGGCAAAAGAGCTGAAAACCAGCGTCTCGAAGGTGAGGCAGATTTTCGAGGTTGCTCAGGATACGATGTCTCTCGATGCAGTGACAGTGTCGGACAGAAAGGACTCAGTCTTTGGTGCATTCATCGAGGATACAAACGCTGTTTCCCCTGAACAAACCGTGATGCATCGCAGTCTTTCTGAAGCAATGCAATCTGCTCTGCTTCTATTGTCTTCCCGGGAGCAGGAAATAGTACGGATGAGGTACGGTCTGAATGAAACAGGGAAAGAACATACATTGCAGGAGTGCGGCGAAAAATTCCAGGTCACCCGGGAGCGGATACGTCAAATAGAAGAAAAGGCACTGCTGAAACTCCGGCTGCATAGGCACTCAAACTGTCTGCACGACTTTGCCGACCTTGTGAGCAATTGACATCATCCCTATCAAGAAGGTCGCGCAACCCCCTCGGCCATGGCTCGGACGTAAAGAGGATTTCATGTTGACCAATGTCCGCGTGATCGAGCTATCGGTGTTCCGGGAGGGGAATAGGCAGGATGTAAGCAGCAAGCATAAGGCTGTGAGCCCAGGCCAAACCCCTGAATGTTTTAAAGGGGCGATCTTTCCGGCTGACGTTGGAGCCGGCCAATTTCGCGGAAACTGATCAGCATGCGCATGGAGGGAAGCGGGCGGCGCGTGGAGGTGCCGAATGCTACTCGGCCGGTTTTCTGAAAGATTTTCGCTTCAGGCTGATATTGGGGTGGGATGCACGGTACTGCATGAGATCCATTTCCGTTATGACGACGCTGTCCTCAACCAGAGTTGGAATCTCACTTCTTAGGTCTGCCAGCACTTTCTGATAGCAAAGGTCCGGCGCTTCCTGGATCAGCAATTGTTTCGTGAGAAAGACCGAGTTTGCAATAGTCAATATAAGCAGCCTGTCGGTTTTATCCTGATTCGTTATGCGGAAGCCGTACTCCGAATGCTCTGGTTTTGGAATTACTCCAAGATAACTTAGCTGCGGAAGGTGGTTCATTGGTGTTCCTATCTGAACATCTGATATCTCGGGAGGTTTTTCTCCACTCGGAGGGACAATCAGCGCTTTTCGGCTTACGAGTGCCTGACTGAATTCAGCCACTATGGAGCGGTAGTTTTGTTAATTAAATTCCTATTCAGGGCTGCCTCCAGTATTTTCGATTTCTTCCAGGATCGGCTCTCCGTTGTGTGCGGGAACTGACTTTGTTTCTCTGCGCTCTCTGCGAGCGTCGCGTTTTTCCGCTGCTCGCGTAGTTCGCTTCTGCTCTTTTAGTCTCTTCAGGTACGAAGGTCGTTTCGTGGCCATAGTCTGTTCCTTTCGAGTATCTTGTTAGCGCGTGCGCCGTTTCCTTCCGGTGGCACCAAGCCTGAATCTTCTGCCGCGGCCCTGTGCCGCTGCGAGATCAGGGAGGACTGCGCTGCGCCTGTCTATGTGAGAAAAACCGGCCAAACATCTGCGTTCAATTCGGGCGCCCAGGATCTTCTCGATCTGCCACACCGTGGATGTATCTGCCTCTGATGCGAACGTGAAAGCTTCTCCTGTATTATGGGCTCTTCCCGTACGTCCGATTCGGTGCGTGTAGGCATCCACGCTATCCGGTATGTCGAAATTGATGACGTGCGAAATGTCCGCCACATCAATGCCGCGGGCGGCGATATCCGTGGCGACAAGGATGTCGAATTTCCCGGCGCGAAATCCGTCAATCGCAGACTGCCGGCGGTTTTGTGTCATGTTTCCCTGCAGCGCGGAAGCCCGGTAACCTTCTTTTGTCAGCTGGTCGGCCAGTCTGGACGCGCGGCGCTTGGTTTTTGTAAATACCAGCACTCTCCCGGTCGGAGTCCGCTCTAAAACGGATATCAGCAGCTGCGGCTTCAGTGCTTCCGAGACCGGATAGAGCGCATGAGAGACGGTGTTCACGGGCGCAATCGCGCCGACCTGCACATGAGCCGGGTTCTTGAGGATAGTGATTGCCAGTCGGCCGATATCCAAAGGCATGGTGGCGGAGAACAAAAGCGTCTGGCGCTTGACGGGCAGATACATGAGTATGCGGCGAACATCTGGAAGAAATCCCATATCGCACAAGCGGTCGGCTTCGTCCAATACCAAAATTTCAATGGATGAAATATCCATCTCCCCGCCCGCAATCAAATCCAGGAGGCGGCCAGGGCAGCCAACCAAAATGTCGACACCCTGATGCGCCTTCCTGATCTGGGAGTGTCGGCTCGTGCCTCCGTATATCGCCGCACTGCGTAACTTGCTCTTTCCACACAGATTCCCAATCGATTGATGCACCTGTTCGGCCAGTTCTCGTGTAGGTTCTATGATCAGGACTCGCGACCGCCGCGATGGACTTTTTCCAAGATGCTGCAGGATGGGTAGCAGGAAGGCGGCGGTCTTTCCGGTTCCGGTCTGGGCCAGCCCTAAAACATCGCGCCCTTCGAGAACCAGCGGTATCGCCTGTTTCTGTATTGGTGTCGGATGAGAATAACCCGCGGCCTTGATAGCAGCGTTGATGTTCGGATTAAAGGCAAACTGGTCGAAATTCAATGGACGATAGCTCCTTGGCTATATGAGCCAAGTCGCACTCTCAGCCCAGATTATCTGGTGATTTACATCGCCGCAGGAAGTGCGGAAGCGGCAGGCAAATCGTCAAAAGGATACCATGGTGGGGGATAATATCCAAATTTCTAGTCTTGGCGGCTCCTTCACTGCAATTTCCCAAAGATTAAGGCGGCTGGGCGAAAACGTCTACAATCTCGATTTCATAGCGGCCCGAAAATCTCTCATTGCACAATCTCTGAAGGTTTTCCAAGGCTCGAATCGAGCGAGGATGGCCGGCTGTAATATAGAGACAAAAATGCCACACCGGATCAGGTACTCTTCGCAATGGTTTCTTACCAACCATGCCACCCCTCCAGATCCCGGGCTGGACTTGCATCAGCGAGTATAGCAAGGGGATCGTCGATTGGCTCTCCCGCTTCACTACCCTGCGTTCCCGCCACGCGCCGTAATATCCTCCATTGCCAGGAGTATCCTTTGAGTGCCCTGGTTTCCGAGTTGCAGGCGCCGGGCGTTGAGCAATATTCTGCGTTTTCCAATTCCGGGGAAATCGTGCTCCACCGGGAAATCTCTAAAATCAGAATCCCTCGGCAGGATTTCACCGAGCAGCGTTCTCAATTCGGGAATATCCCACTGTCCGTTGCCCAGCTCGTAAATCATTCTTCCCTCGGTCTGCTCCGGGCTTTCCTGGAATATCCGGTAAAACGCCTGGTTGACTGTCTGGACCTTCAGGTCGGTGTCCAGCACGACCATCGGCTCCCGCATCGTGTCCAGGATACTGTTGGAGTATTCCAGTGCGACATTGAGCTTGCGATGGAGTTCCTTTTGCAAATTGATATCGATGAAACTGATTACCGCCCCCTCGATGGCATTCTTCGAGGTGCGGTAAGGCAGGATGCGCACCGAGTACCACCCACCGCTATCCGATTGGACCTCGGCCTCTATCGGGACAAGGGTATCCAGAACCTTTTAATGTCTTCGGCAAGACGGGAGGGCTGTACCCGAGAAGTGATATGCGTAATCGGCCTCCCCACGCCAACATCCCGGAGGTTTAGCACATGTGAAGTTGCCGGCGTAAACCTCTGGATTACAAGGTCCATATCCACAAACAGTGTGGCGATATTGGTGCTGTTGAGCAGGTTCTTCATGTCGTCACTGACCAGCGAGAACTCCTGGATCTTCTGGCTGTACTCGCTATTGACCGTGATGAGCTCCTCGTTCATAGACTGAAGCTCTTCCCGGGAGGACTCCAGTTCTTCGTTGGTGCTATGCAACTTCTCGTTGGTGGCCTGGTACTCCTCGACAGTGGTCCTGAGTTCTTCGTTGGCTGTCTCGAGTTCCTCGATCGTGCTTTTCAGGCTCTCCCGCGAATATTGCAGCTCTTGCTCCAACGCCTTATAGTGCTCCTCTGCTTCAATCCCTGTGTCTTTCTTTCTCTTCCGCTTCGGTTCCCGGATATCCTCGAAAAACACCGCCAGCCGTATCTCCCGTTCATGGATGGGCTTAACCGTGATTCTCACGCTGATAGTATCGCCGTTTATCTTGACCCGGATGCCCTCCCGCCTCACTTCTGTATCACCGCTCAATGCCTGGTGCGAAGCGGTTGCCAGCGGCGCTTTGAGACTTTCTCTCGCCATGTCCAATAACTTGTTGGAGAGCTGTCCCTGGCCAAGCTGAAGGTATTTGCCCGTTTCCCCGTGCACGAAGAGAATATTCAGGTTCTTGTCCACCAGTACCGCCGGCGGCATGGCTCCGATCAGGGCCCGTTCATCGGCAGCACTGGCTGCTGCGGGCGTCCCGCTCCGTGGATGGGGCCCGATACTGTGGTAGGCATAATCCAAGCCGGCTGCCAGTGCCAGCCCGTGCTTGTCCTTGCGGGCCTGGTAGACCCTCCAGTGGCTATCCAACGTCTCGAAGAGATCTTCATGAAAGTCACCCACGGTCTCGGCTGTTCCCATGAAGAGGATGCCCCCCTCGTTCAGCGCGTAGTGCAGTGCCGGCAAGACTTTCTTTTGCGTTTGAGGGTCCAAATAGATAAACAGATTGCGCGCCGAGACCAGGTCGGTGCGGGAGAAAGGGGGATCGGAGATAAGATCATGTATCGCGAAGACAACCCGCTCGCGGAGTTCGCGATTGATCCGATATCTGTTGTCCTCTTTGGTGAAATACCTTTCCAAACGCTCCTTGCTCACCTCGGCGGCGATGCTTTCCGGGTAGATGCCGGCGCGGGCGACATCAATTCCGGCTGCATCCAGGTCTGTGCCGAGGACCTGGAAGTTCGCTTCGCGGCCAAGCTCGCTCAGGCATTCGCTGATGATGATGGCCACCGAGTAGGCTTCCTCCCCCGTAGAGCAGCCTACAGTCCAGGCCCGCACCTGCTGGCGTGATGCTTTGTTTTGAAGAGAAGCCTTCAGGTACGTCTTCATGACATCGAAGTCTTCCGGGTTACGAAAAAAGTTTGTAACCTGTATCAAAAAGTCCTTGGTCAAATCATTGATTTCATCAGGATCATCTTTGAGCAAAGGCACGTAGTCTTCCAGCCCCTGGACCCGTCTTATAGCCAAGCGCCGCTCGATGCGCCTTTTGATAGTGGAGATCTTGTACCCGGAGAAGTCGCGCCTGGTTTTTGATTTGATGATACTGAATACTTCACTGAGCAAATCGGAAGATTTTTCAAGCGCTTGCCTTCGTCTCTCCGCCGGTTTCCCATAAGCGCCTTTTACGTATTCAATCAGCTTTTCCGCCATCTTGTTCGCCGGCAGCACGAAGTCCGCGACACCTGCGTCAATGGCAGCCCGGGGCATGCCGTCATAGCTGGCTTCCCGCGGATCCTGCACTATCACCAGTCCAGTTTCGGCCTTAACCGCCCTGGCCCCGGCAGTGCCGTCAATTCCCGTACCAGAGAGGATGATGCAGATGGCATGGTTCCCGAGGTCATTTGCCAGGGAGCGGAAGAACAAATCGATGCTGTGCATGGACCGGCCATCGGTCTCCGCACCGAGTTTCAGCATGCCGTCAACCATGGATATTTCCAGGTTTTGAGGGATCATGTAGAGGCGGTTGGGCTGCACCTCCAATCCGTTGTCTTTGACCTCGACCGCCGGCATGCGGGTCTGCCTTTGTATGAGCCCCACCATATTGACGACATGACTGGGCTCGATGTGCTGAATCAGGATGAATGCCATCCCGGTGTCTACCGGCATGTTTTTGAACAAGGTATTAAAGGCGTCCAGCCCACCTGCTGATGCGCCGATGCCGATGACCGGAAATCCTTTCTTGTTCTCTACCTGGCTATTCACAGCTTGGTTGCCCTCAGAGGTGGTGCTCTCTTTGTTATCCATCTCAGACTCCTTCACGTTTTGAGGCGGGTTATGGGGCGTCGTTCGAATAGCCGGCACAAGTTCAAGAAAGGACGGATAGGATAGATAGCCGCTCGAATGAAATTCTACTACCATAGGGTTGGAGCAGGGAATCGGCATGTTTTGCACACCTTGCTTGTTTGAGTCTGACTCATCATCCTTGGCGGCGGCCACGACAGTAATACAGTAATAATGTCGAGCCAGGATTCGAGCCGGGAGACGTTCTTTCCGGGTTCGCAGATCAAGGGAATTGGTCCAGATTTTTCTCGAAACAGGAGCGTGCAGCCGCAGTTCATCGGGAGTCTTCAGCAAATCGAGAAGAGATGCGAATCTCCATCCGTCATGTTTACGTTTAGCTTGCATCTGGAGGTTGCACAGGTTGAAATAAGTTGGAATTCTTGCAGGAAAACGCGTAGGTTGTTGATTCTACAAGGCTAGAAGTAAGCTGGCAGTCAGGAGGTCACGAGTTCGATCCTCGTCAGCTCCACCATTTTCAATAAGTTACAGACACCCAAACAATCAAAGATAACAAAAAGGTAACAACAATGTTGGTGCACGCCCGGCTTTGGCACCATCACATCGGCAGTTTGCACCCATCGATCCTGAAAAATGTTGCATCAATCATCCTCAGTTATGGAACATGCGCCAGACCCTTCGGCCGTTTTTTTGTCAGAAGAAGGGGAACTGGGTGCGGAGGCAACTGTTAAGAAATTCATCCTGGATTGCTTCGTCAGGCTCAGTCGCCCGAACGGCGATAAATGTGCTTGAATCTCCGTCCTTGATTTTGATAGCGCCCCTGAGGCTGCCATCCTTTCCCAACGTCACCCGCCCGGAGCCCGACATCGGATCGTATTCCCATGAGCCTTTCCAAGTAAACGATACGCCCGATTTTGTAGGTTTGCAGTTGACATATGCCAGCAGCGTGAACATCCGGAGGCGGTCAGCATAGCCTGTCAGCGAAATCAAGGCAGTGCCCAGGATATCAAGATCGTCATTCACCCATTGGGAGGTTTCAATGATCCGCCACCAGCCCTGATATTCGGATGGGATCTCATTTTGCATTGCTGCGTCCTTGTGGGAGCGGCGGTAAACAAATGCCTTTCTATTTTTTGTGAAATTGCTCGTTTTGCTCCACCATGCGCGTAATGATCGCGGCCAGTGTCAGGTGTGTATTGCCATCCCAATGTTCCAGCGCGCGAATGCCGCGCAATTGAAGTGTGATGGTCAGATCCCGAAAGTCGGGAGTTTCTTCTTCCGGCGCGAGTGGGAAATCCTCGACTATAGGAACGTCTTTCCGATTCGTAAGTTTCCGCTCCACGCTCATTCTGGCGGCGCGATTATAATCCTCCACTGTTCGCACTCCCGCAAAATCGCGCTTAAACTCTTCTTCAGCTTTACGCGGGTCAATCACGGTAACATCCTTGTCGAGAGTTTTAATTAGGATGCCCAGGTTGCCTTCATCGGCGGCAAAACAGCGATTAACCACGCGGCACCTGATTGGAATGACTTTAGGCCCAAGGCGAGGTCCAAAGAATTTTGCTCCTTCGATTGCCCGCGAGAGTGAGTTCGTCTGCAGCGCCATCCCGCCATTATTCGGAAAACTCATTCTGCCGAGGATAATCGGGCGCTTTTCTTTCGGCACATCGTCGTAGCCGCCGGGGAAACGAAGCGATGCGGCTTCCGCCTGGAAAAGCCACTGCCAGCATTGCTCATGGGGAACTTCGACCATGCACTTGAGGGATCGAAGCTTCTTGATGACGAACGAACGGTCTGGGATTGCATAGTAGAGACGCACCGGCTGGAACGGTTCACCGGTCATCGTCATCAGCAGTCGTCCATTTGTCGTATCTTTTGAGAGTTTCATTATTTCTAACCATTTCATTATTCAGGCTGCAGGAAGAATGGCGAATCATAGGTCAGAAAAGCTGAACGGACAAGCTGAAAGGCAGAACGAATACCGTTGTCCAGGAATTGAATCTCCCCAGGGAGTCACGATGTCATCTGCCGCTGCCGATATCCGCGCGGCAGAAAGGGAAGGATATTCAGAATGGAAGATCGTCGTCAACTTCGTGGTTGAGCTTTTTTTCTTGGGAAATTTGCGGCTCTTTGTGAATTTTCGTCGGCGCCGATTTGCCTTTGCAGGGTTCATCGGGCAATTTCATTTCCAGATATTCCCACATCTCATTCTGGTGCAGCCAAACAGGATCTGCGTTTCGCAGAATAAACTCATAAACATCCATATCATCAATGGTAGGCGGCCGCCGGATTCGCTTCTGTTTGCCGCGAATAAAAATGGTCATGTATTCTTTGCGCTGTCGCTTCTTCTCTGCCTTTTGCGCTTTAGTAAGCTTTTGTTTCTTTTTGCCCATAAATTATCAGCAAGGTTGGCGAATCATAGGTCAAAATAGCTGAACGGACAAGCTGGAAGATATCGAAAACCAGAGCGCGGGACTATAGTAATATGAATAGTAATAATGGCAGAAAAAATTATATCAATGAACTTGAAACCAACCGCTTCTCGCCAACTCAGTGAGGAAGGAATCATTGTCTTCTGGCGTGACGGGGCTCGTCCGGGAAGCCGCCAGGGGCTCGTTTGCATCTTGTCGATGTGTCCTAATCCGGAATGTGCCTGCGGACTCGTATACATCAGCGGTTTCATGATTGATGAACGCACCGGTGAGATATGCTGGGATGACGAGGGAGTGCATGCAAAATCGCCTGAGGGTATCGATTCCGATGATCTTATGTCGGAATGGATGCTGAGCACCGCGGTAGATCCCAGTTCGGGCGAAATCGTGAACGATCCGGATTTCCCGAGTGAATCCGAACCCGGCCTGATGGAATGGCTGACTTCTGAAATAAACGGCGAGTTGCTCGATGTGCTGCATCGTTTCCGAGCGCGATTGAAGGGCTCAGCCGTTGAACAACCTAGCGAAAATATTGATCTCGATCTCGTGGAATCAGGACACCTTGCCGCATTTGGCGACCTATTCGATGGCGTCCGCGAGGATGAATACCCGTTAAACGGTAGGCGCTACTGGACCTGCATCTATCTTTGCCCCGATCCCAATTGTGACTGCCACGAGGCGCGAATTGTTTTCTTCGACGACGCCGATGATTCCGGTGCTGGCGTCGGTTGGGCATATCTCGATATCAGCGGACCTGTTGGCATTCGTATCATAGAAATGTCTGCTGAGCGCGGCGCGCCCGAAGACTTAATCAGGGAGTTATGGAAACTGTTTGAACGCCGCCATGATGCAGGATTGCTTCTGCGACGGCGCGAAGTACAATGCAAAATGGTGGGGGAAACGCTTTGGGCGTCTATCCCGATGCCAGTGCGCGCAACCCCTCAGCCTGGACGAAATGATCCCTGTCCCTGCGGATCGGGACGCAAATTCAAAAAATGCTGCCTGAATAAGAATATCGCCTCGCCGGGAACTGGCAACCCTTCCGCGAACTGAGAAGGCGCTTCATTCGTCATCGGCTCTTGTCCGCAATTTCTTTGATTACAGGCGGGCCGGCTGCTGCCGTCGAATTGTTTCATCGAAAAAAATGAAGCGCTTACTTGGTTCGCGCTTGGCGCGCAAGCGACGACTGGAAGATATGCAACATTCCATTGACGCCCGGCAAATCGAACTTGTCGGGATCGAATGAGCCTCCCACCCATGCAAGCATTTCGGCGTGTTCGGGATGCCGGGGGCTGCGAATCGCTTTTACAAAATCAGCATACCCCCACACTCCGCCGACATCTTCCGGAGGACAGGCACGCTGACCGTCCAAACAGCGCGGGTGGCGCATACTCTTTTCTACCGGCAGAATCTCCTCGACGACGATGTCGTGTTCCCAACTATCGCCGAAATCGTAGAGGTAGACGAGACAATCCGCGACCGCCGGTGCGATTTGATTCAACCGCACGGAGCGGTAGTCAATAATGGGAAACTCGTCATCTGGAGACGGCTCGGCAAAAATCCGTTTGCCGACTTGGAACGAATGCAGATGCGAGTTCGTCCAACCCATCGCTAATTGCAGAACGCCGTGCAAATGAGGCAGCAGAATCGTATCGGGGACCTGAATCCGCCGCCAAATCGCGGGATGACTGTCACGCAGCGTCACCTTGAGTTGATAAATCGAAGTGGGCGCGGCAAATCCGGCGATGGATGCCGGCTCCCGTTTTCTTTTCGAGGGCGGCGTCTGATCACGCAATTGCTGCATCAAACTCCCGATCATTGGCTCTGAATCGTCACGTCCGGCGTACACCCAGCCCCTACGCGCGGGCTTTTTCGCCAATTCCGGTTCCCACAAATCGCGCGTCCAGATCTCTTTCAATGGGTCGGGCGGCACAGGATGTCTGTATAGTCCGATAGCGAGTAAATGCGAACTCATTTCCCAGTCAGTGACGCCCGATGCCGAGCTGCGAAAGCGCGCGAGCGCGGCCTGGACGATTTGCTGATTGCGCACGGCAATCGCTGCTTCATCGCGCGCCCCGCATATCTGAAACTCGATGCCATACAAGCGCGCTTCTCCATCCAGCACCCGAACGATCAGCGCGTCGCCCGGCTTGGAGTGCAGCGATTTAAACCATTCCCAGAATTCCGTCGTAGCGCGAGTCCCCCAATGCGCCTCGTGAAAATGGTCGAGTGGGAGGAGCGTTGTAGTGCCATCCGGCAATTTCAGGTGGACTGGCTCGCGGTCGCCGTAATTTTGGCCCGCAAAGAAAGCGGGATAGAGCGCATCGCGCAACTCCCCGGTGTATTCAATCGCCTCGCCCCGGCACTCCGATTCTGAGAGCGTGAGACGCAGCACGGAATCATTGATGACGCGGTACTTCCACCCATAGCGTCCGTCGCCGGTGTGCACGATCAGATAGCTTTGGCTGATCGCGTTGCGAATCGTCCCTTTCGGATTCTTGGTTGTGATAGGTTCGAGGGCATTGACTTGCTGCATGATTTCAGCAAAAGGCAACGGCTCGCGCGATTCTCGCACCACCATATGCGTCAGGGCGGTGTAACTTATTTTCGGTGATGGCATGGGCTCCTCTCCTTCCCGTTTTCCGAACCAGTTGCAGGCAGCCGTCTTGATGCAGGCACGATTTTGCCCGCGCTAGAGGTACTGAGGTGATAGTCGCACTGGCAGAGCGCATTAAAAAGTTTGGATCTATTCCATCTCTCGTCTCATCCTTCCTCCTCTCAGCGTAATCGGGATTCTACCTCTTTCCGGACGAGCTTTCTCCAGGCGCGCTATCGGAGAATCAAGGATGTCGGCAGACGGATTCTCAAGAGCAAGGTGAAATAAAAGCTCCCGCCCGGCTTCGCCCGATCAATTTCCCGCACCAATGGTGCGAGTTTTTGTCACGTGTTCTTTTGACGCAACATTTCAGTCGCCCATTGCATCGAAGCAAATGCCTACTCAATCCCCTTCAGCAATTGAGAAATTTCCTCCGGGGACGGAAGCTTGCCCTTAAGTTCAGTTGGCAGCCGCTTGACGATGCGGTATGTAGCTAAACCGATTGGCTTCTTGACGTCGTGGAGGGCGTATTCAACGATTGTCCGATCCTTTTCCTTGCAAAGAATAATACCGATGGAGGGGTTTTCATCCTCCTGCCGGACCTGTCGGTCCAAGGCCGCTAAATAGAATTGCATCTTCCCAACGAACTCCGGCTGAAATTCTCCTATCTTGAGCTCCACTGCCACCAGACAGCGCAACCGGCGATGGAAAAGAAGCAGGTCTATAAAGAATTCCTTGCCCTCCACTTCCAAGCGGAATTGACTGCCCATAAAAGCAAACATGCCACCCATGGCTCGCAGGAAGTCTTCGATACGGGAAATGAGTGCCCTTTCCAGCTCCCGCTCACTGTGCTCCTCTCCCAATTCCAAAAAATCGAAGGTGTAATCATCCTTGATCGCCAGGTTAGCCTGATCTCGCAGTTCCGGAGTCAGGGCTTTATCGAAGTTGTTCTGCCCCAGCAATGATTTTTCATAGCTCTGATTCTCAATCTGGTGGATGAGCACATTTTTCGTCCAGCCGAACTTGCGGGTCATGCGAAGGTAGAATTCCCTTTCCAGTGGATCTTTGCAGCGTTCAAGGATAACCAGGTTATGGCTCCAGCCAATTTCTCGCACCATAGGTGCGAGTTTTTCCATGCTGGTATAGGCCTCAAAAAATGCTTTCATTCGCCAAAGATTTGATGCTGATAATCCTCCTACTCCTGGAAATTCCCTCTGAAGATCCAAGGCCAATTGCTCAACCACAGCTTTGCCCCAGCCCTGTGTCTCCTGCTGCAGCACGATCATCTTGCCGATATCCCAATACAATCCAACCAACTCCTTGTTCACTGCTGAGAGCGCGGCGTACTGGGCGGCGCGGATGCGCTCCTTCACTTCAGCCAAAAGCCGGCCGTAGTCGCCGGGAAGCTTAAGTTTATTTTCGCTTTTCACCTGTCACCTCTTTCGCTTTTGTATCGCTTTCCCTGCATTTGTCGCAACCGGTTCTTTGCGCGCCACAAAGATATGTGAAGAAACGAGGTTTGAGCAACAATAAGCATCGCTATCGTAACCCATTGTTCCTCGCTCGGAATGCAATACACGGGATTTTACTTCATATCGGCCATCGATGCCCGGAATTGTGCCTCCCTCTGGGAGAGCATGCCTGATTCTATTAGCTTATCTCGCTTTCCAGCCTTTCTCGCAGGGCAAGGATATCAATGAAATTTGTTTTGAGAACAGGAAATTGCCCAAAATTGCTGGGGGTTTTGGGGGTGGGTAACATGTTTTCAGGCCTTTTTTCATCGCCTGTTGGCTCGGATAATCGGGCCACAAGCCGTAAGGCCCAGCAGAGTCAGGGAAATAAACACGAACCACTGAGCCGCACTCTTTGGACCGGCAATAAGGCAGCAGAGCAAGTAGACAAACAGTAAGGAGAAATAAAAACGGAGTACCCGAGCGATTACTCTAAGCATATCCTCCATCCTTCGAGTTGAGCCTTCTCGTCCGATGTTTTCCTTGGAACCGGCGAGAAGCGATATCCCTTTGCGCGTATCACTTGTCTCAGTTTCTCGTAGCGTTTCGAAAATCGGTCCAAATCCAGGTCAGTTGCGGGTTGTAGCGTCGTAGCGGCAAAAGGCCGGCAATGCCGGATCGGCCAATATCTCAAGCCGATGTTGCCGCGACCTGTTGCGCTACAGGCCCCTCGGATACAATCTTCACGAGACGCTTAGCCCAAGCTTCGAGGGCTTCCCGTTTTTCGGCATCGTAACTGTGCCGATCGTAAACGGCGGTGATCTCCCTCTCGACGTGATTCAGGATCTTTTTCACGGTCAGACGCGGAATTCCCATCCCCGTCATCATACTTGCCGCAGTACGCCGGAAATCATGGCCAACGAAGTCGATCTTTGTGGCTTTTTGGATCCGCTCCAGGGCTTTCTGCGGATTCCTGATATGCTTGTCGCCCTTGGGGCTTGGAAAAACGAACCGGGAGTAATCGTCCCTGCCAACCGCTGATTTCAATTCTCTGATTAGCTCTACTGCCGGTTTTGTTAGCGGAACCCGATGAGACAATCCGTTTTTCGTTTTATTTCCAGGGATTGTCCACCATCCCGTCTCAGTGTCGATTTCATCCCATTCCATGCTCATGACCTCGGCACCTCTTTGGGCTGTAAGGAGCCGTAGTTTCATGATGCCGGCAGAGAGTGTCTTTACTTTAAGGTGCGAGTCGTCGGCATTCTTTCTGTCCTTGTCAATAGCATCCCAAATGCACTTGATTTCATCAGCGGTTAAAACTCTGTCACGCTGGCGCTCTTTTCCGGGCGCGGGTACCAGGTAGACCGGATTGCTTTCAACGATTTCGGCAATGATTGCCCAGTTGAAGATTTTTCTTAGGAGAGCTCGGATGCGATTGGCCATAATCGGTGCGGTTGCGCTTTTACGTTCCAGAAAGGTGCGCACATCTCGCCGGGCAATATCTTTGGCATGTTCTTTCCCAAATTCCGGAATGAGATCTTTCTTTATGACGCGTTCGTCTTCTTCCCAGCTCTTCTTTTTCGTTTTGGCGTGATGCTCGAGATATTCCAGGGCGACCTGTTCAAAAGTCATGGCATGCCGGTCTTCCTGTTTCTCAGTGGCAGGATCCTGTCCGAGTTCCACGTTTCGGAGTGCGCTTGCAGCCTTGGTACGTGCCTTGGCAAGACTCAACAGCGGATAAGTCCCAAGCTTCATGCGACGCAGGCGGCCGCCATGGCGATACATGACGCCAAAACTCTTTTTTCCGTCTTGCGAGACGCGCAGAAAAAACCCCGGGAGGATCTGGTCAAAATAGTCCACCTGCTTGCCAGGGATACCTTCCAGGAACTTAATCTTTGCAGCTGTGAATTTGATTGAGGGCATCGGTTTTTGCTCCGTTGATCTAAAAAGGTAACACAAAGGTAACAAAATTGCGATGATTGTGATGAACAGATGAGAACAGTTCCGGAAAGACAAAACGTGAGAATAGCCAATAATAATACGGGATCAGTGAAGGGAGAGCAGGTTTCGTGTTTGTTCAGCAGGATTCCTGTAAGTGCTTGATAAGCGGTAGGCTATTTTACTGGCAGTCAGGAGGTCATAGTTCCATCCCATAATGTAAGTTTCCGGCCGGCCGGATGGCGTATACATTATTGCTAGATGCGCAGAATCCGGCGGTGACAGCCCTCCAATTTGTGTTTCTCTACCTAGGAAATATGATATTAGAAGAAAAACATGTTGCCTGGATTATCAAAACCGTCACACAACCCAATTGTATCGCTTCAGTCTCTCATCTTTACTGCCGATCCCAGCTACTCACAAGGGTTTACGCCGGTCGGGTAAAATGCAGTGTCCGACCGTTTGGGATTTTGGGAACTAAATGACGTTATACTGCCTGTTACGAGGTTTGATTTCAAGTCGACTATTCCTAGAAGTGTAAGAAATCCGGAGATATAGAGTGTTTCCATGGATGCCGTTAATACAGCCACTCTAGGTTCGACCTTGGGATTTTGTGACCGCACGCGTTCTAAGAAAGCAGAAATTCTTTCTTTGAATTGTCTGCTTTTTTTTCTGTAAGCTATTGATTTTATGGAGCTTACTTGTTTTGGTAGCGACGGGTGGAATCGAACCACCGACCTTGGGGTTATGAATCCAGAATCGCCCTCTACAGTAACTTATAAATATCCGCAAATGGGCTAAACTTGGCTGGTTAGTGAGTTTTCGCGCAACCACATTCAACCAATTCAGCCCTCATAACTTCCTAAATTTGGCACAAAACTGGCACAGCATTTTGCAGAGATATCGGCTGCGATACTGCTGAAATCTGCCCTCAGTTTACTGGAAAGCCTCAAGGATGGTGACAACGTGAACCGCGGATACACGCTGATTTGGAGAAAGGTCTGGGCCAATCCGCTTTTTTGCGAGCCTGGTAGAAAGTACACCCGCCTCGAGGCGTGGCTGTACCTGACGAACATTCTGGCAACCGGCATTGACGATCCCGATGCCGGACTCGCCCGCGGAGAATTCAGAGTAAGCGTCCGGCGCCTGGCTCGTCTGTGGAACTGGAGCCCGTCGGCGGCCTTCCGGTTCATGCGGCTGCTTGAGGAAAAGGGCATGATTTCCAGGGTGAAACACTCAGCGGAACACCCGGCGGAACAGGAATCGGAACACTTTATCATCTGCAATTATTCCACTTATAACCCTGAGCGAAACGCAAAGCGGAACAGCGAGCGAAGCACTCAGCGGAACACATATAAAGAAGGAATAAAAGAAGGTTTAAAAGAAGTAGAAAAAGAAACACACGTGCCGTCTGCCGACGGCGCCCGCGTGTCTCCCAAAACTCTTTTCGAAATATATCAGCAACAAAATCAATCGCTGCCCGAGGTGAAGGCGCTTACGGCCGAGAGGCTGAAAAAGTGCCGGTCAAGGATTGACCAGGCCGTCCGCGACGGATGCCTTGAACAATACCTCGCAGATTTTTCGACGGCAGTTCAAAAAGCTCAGCAAACACCCTTCCTTCGCGGGGAGGGAGCGCGCCAATGGCGGGCGAGCTTCGACTGGTTTGTTGCCAATCAGGTGAACATCTACGCCGTCCTCGAGGGGAAATACGATGGCCCCGCAGCGGCACCCACTAACGGAAACGGAGGTAACCATGCAATCAGTAGCCTGGATTTTGACTGCGAACCCGGTGGAACTTCAACCCGCAGAACCAGCCGCGGCGATCCAATCTATCTACCGCGGCAATGAGCCCGAGCCCGAATGCCGGCATTGTATGGACAGTGGTTGGCGCCGGGTCGATTTGCCAGGAAGCGCCGGCATGCGGCAGTGCGAGTGCGTTGTGGAAAAAGCGCGGAGGCGAGCTCTGGCGCTGATCCCGGAACGCTTCCAGGACAGTTCATTCGAATCCTTCAAGCCACGCGATCCCAAGCAGCAGCAGGCCCTGTCCCAAATGCGCAAGGATCCCGGCGGCAGTTTCTATCTGACCGGTGCGTACGGCAACGGAAAGACTCACTTGCTGTACGCGCAGTACCGGGAACTTGTGACAGTCGGCCAGATTCGCTGTCATGTGCGTACGACCCGGGAATTGGTCGAAGAACTGAGGCGCGCCGAATTCGACGAGGATTTCGTCTCGCCCGTGATCGCCGCAGCATCCCGGCGGGCGCCGTACCACCTGTTCTGGGACGACCTCGACAAGTTGAAGATGACGGACTTCAAAACCGAGGTCCTTTTCGATCTGGTCGATAGCCTTTACCGCCAGAGGCACGGTCTGACCGTAACCGGAAACTACTCGATGCGAGACCTCGTGGAGCACGAACGCATGCATCCGGCCATCGTTCGCCGCCTGGATGACATGTGCAGAGTCATTGAGGTTTGAAGGGGAGATCATGAGACACGATATGCAAGCGGGTGATCGCGTAATCTGGGTTCGCTCTCCTGGACGTTCCATTTTGACCGGCTGGAAAGTTGTCCATATCCGGGGGATCGTGGTGCGGGTGTGCAATTGTAAAATAAAAATTAAAGTTCTTTTGGGTAAGCAAGAAAAAACAGTGAACGTGGATCCAGAAAACCTAATACATGAGGAAGAGGTCAAGGCTCAACTGAATTAATGTTTCTCCAAATCAGGATTGCTCATGGCTGTATGAGTCCGCTCAAAATGAAAGCCCCGATATCCAGATATCGTGTTTGTCAAACTACCTCGTTCAGGCAGGTCATGAGGTCCTCGGCACTCACAGAGGCTTCGATGGTAGGCCTGAGAACATCACGAGCTAGAGCTTGTTTTCCCTCTAACAGACGGTTTAGCCGTGCTTCAACGGTTTCGAACCGGGAATCGGTTACTATGGGATAGTAAACCGTGACGTTAGACTTTTGGCCTATACGATGACTCCTGTCTGTTCCTTGGTTCTCCTTTGCCGGATTCCAGGGCCTTGTGTAGTGGATCACATGATTTGCGGATGTAATATTTAGACCGATGCCGCCCACGTCGTGGGAAAGGATTAGGACGTTAAACCCCGGCCGCTGGGAGAAGATGTCCACAATTTGTTGGCGATTTGCTGTGATTTCTCCGTTGAGCACATCAGGCCAAATGCCGAATTCTTGCCGAATGGCAGACTGAAGGATCTGCTGAACTTTGAGAAATCGCGTGAACACTAGAGCCTTTTGTCCCAGACTCCGAATTTCTCGCAAAGCCTGTAGGGTAGTGTCAAGCTTCGGACAGACCCCTGGTTGATACTCAAACGGACCTGCGTAGTGATCAAGAGCTTTCGGATGGGCACACAGCATAAGCAACTTCGTGATTGCAGCGAGCGCAGCGCCCTTGCCGCCCGTACGCCCCTCAAACGCGATTTGACGATAGATTGCCAGCTGATCTTCGCTTAGGCCAGCTTCCAAGTGCTGATCTGTCTTAGGCGGTAGGTCGGGGAGTATGTCGTGCTTCATCCGACGTATATAATGAGCCCCAAGCTTGTTGAGCAATTCATCTACAAGCAGTTTTCGCTCTTCTTCCGATCCAGCTTCTACCAACGGGCGCTCGTGACCTGATCGGAAATCACTCCAACATCCCAACAACCCAGGGCGCACATAATCCATGATACACCAGAACTCGATCATCCCATTTTCAACAGGAGTGCCTGTAAGCGCGACACGATGATTAGATTTTAGCGCCTTAATTGCTGTAGTTCTTTGAGCTGTCGGATTTTTCGCATATTGTGCCTCATCACATGCCACGAATTGCCAATTCACCTTCCCTACTTCAAACTGATTCACACGAAGCGTGTCATACGACATCAGCACAAGATGCCGCTGTTCCAGCTCAAGTGCAGATATACCGCCGCCCGCAAAGACCGTAAACTCCATGCTCGGAAGAAACCTCCGAAGCTCACGGGACCAGTTTTCCAAGAGCGTTTTCGGGCACACAATTAAAGAGGGACAAACACGTCCTTCCGATAGCAGGCGAGCTAAATGCACAATTACCTGAATGGTCTTACCCAAGCCCATTTCATCTGCAAGGAGACCACCTGCGCCTTTTTCTTCAAGATGTGCCAACCAACGATAACCTATCAATTGATGTGGAAGTAGTTCACCAATGAATGTTGATGGCAGCGGAGGATTTGGAAATTCTGATAATTTTCGGTGTAATCCCAGAGATTCGACCGGGGGCAGCTCAAATTCCAGCGCTTCCAGATTTTCGTAGATGTCAAGCACGGCACGGGCAGGGATCTTGAAAGATCCTCCTTCTGCGCCGCCGAGTTTATCAACGGTTTGAAGGAAGCTCTCAGCAGCCTTATGATCGATATGGATCCATCCATCGCCATGGCGAACATATTCGTCATTCGACTTTCGGGCCTGCTCGGCTAATTGCCTGTAAGTTTCGGGAGATAGTTCCGCGGGAGGATTGCAGCCAGGCTGCGAACCTTGCGCCTCTGGTGAATCCCCGCTCGAATTTTCCAAGCGAATTCCAGGAATGCCCTCAAACCATCCGCCTTCAGATGGACGGATGTGTAAATATGGGCGAGAATTATAGACGACCGTCTTGAAGCCCCGCACCCTCTTGGAGAATTCTTCAAGGTCGATACCCAAAGGGAGGAAAGCCTGCGGATTCTCCATGAAACGCGGGACCTTGCTCCCATTAACAGTGCTATTTTTCTTAATAGTCCGCAATTGATCGCGAACCTGCTCGCCGAGAATAATTCGATGACGCCGGCCTTGCGGATCCGCCGCACTATAGACGCGAGGCGGGTGATCATGCTCGAGGTGGGAAGCTGGTACATCAGGAATACCTGCCGGGATATTAAGGCGCGGTTTGAGCTCGATAAGCTCAGGAGAATGCTCTTCAACGGATATCGCTGCCTGGTCGGGGAAATGATATTCCTCTGAATCAAGATAACCATCTAGGCGGGCATTTGCTTTCCGAGCCAGGCTCTGCGCCTTTGCTAGAAATGTAAAATGGTCTTCGATGCTCGATCCACCTGGGCCAGCGTTGGCCAATTCGAGGAGTTCAAATACAGGACGAGGCACTAAAATGGGTTTATAGAGCTCCGTAAAATAAAACGGGCCGTTTCGCTTGGTTGCGCCCTCAAGGGTTCCCACATGGGGGTGATGCACTTCGACAGAAATCCCAAGGCCCGTATGACCCGGTACTCCAATTGTTGCAGCATGCACATTCAGTGGGTCAGGTTCTGGAAGTCCCATGGACCTCCGTTGCTCTATATCGATCGAGTAGACATCATCGGCGGCCATCTCCCAACGACCAGGACCGGTTTCTCTTAGGATGCCATCTGCCCAAGCCTCCTCCATAGCAGACCAGGCTGCCGTGTCAGAACATCTCGATAGCACTCCCTGCTCATTGTTGCTCAACGGCATGCGGATATTGGTACCTGGGGGGCATCGAAATTGCAGGAGAGCGTCGTTAGCCTCCCAAAACAGCAACCCGTCTTTGGATGCAGGATACCTCATCGAATCGTCGACCTCCGGAGCAAGTGCCTAATCTTGGGGCGCAATTTCTCTTGCCAGCCATCGTGGTGAATAACCCGGTCTTCTGCAATTGTCTGGTCCTTAAGGTCACTGACAGATCTAAGAACACCCATCATCCTGAAACGTTGAAAGGTGATCCTGTTGTATATATATGCCGCATTTCCCCTTTGTGAAAATTCCACTATTCCGAATTTTCCAAAATCCATGAGCATTGCTTCATTCGATAAAACCACCACGGCCTCCTCGATTTCATCGATGAATTCCTGCCAAAACTTGAACCGGCCGTGGGGATCACGGATACGAACAAAAAACTGCTGAATAGTGGCTTCGTTTACCCATCGACGGAACTCGCGGCGCACATCTTCGGGAATTCGCCGCCAGAAGGGTGTTTGTGCGTCTCCTTTAGGGGGCACTCCGAACTGATCACGGATCCACCGGAGCACAAGGACGCTCCAAGACTCCCGTCCGCCAAGCTGAATAAGATAGTTGGAGGCAAAGCTTTGCTGGATGGCGACGGTTTCCAATCGCGCACGACCTTGAAGCTCTTCATGTCCAAGAGTATTAATGAGATTCCTGGAAGTATTGCATAGAAGCTCTCGCCAGAATGCAGGGCGCAGTTGAGCCCAATCGGGGATGCGTGCGTTTCGAAGCCATCCATCAACATCCTTCTGGGGTGATTCCTCGAACTCAGTATACAGACCAGTTACCAGCCTATTAGCAGTAAACCACCGTTTTAGGCGCGAACCGTACTCGGGCCCACCGATCTGGTCATTTCCGAAATGATCCAAAAAGAAACGAAAAAGCACCTCAAGTTTGTCGACAGGGTAGTGGGCAAGCAGGAATCTCCATGCAGGTTTCACCAGGTCCTTACGGAGTCGATAGCGAAGAATGGCATCGGCACGATTATGGATGATTTCGTCTTCATTCATACAGAGGAGCTGGAGAGCTGCTTTCATTTCTAATGGCGACAGGGAATCCGCTAGCATATTGAGTTGGCTTCGACGCGCTGCTCGCAGCTTAATTCGAAGTTGGTTTATGAGGTCCGCCGAGGCAGTCTTTGTGCTGAAATCACTATCTGGATGGTCACGCCGTACCGCCTCTATTATGTTGAGCAGTTGCCTGGGTTGAAATGATGCAATTCGCTCAAGTGCTTTCACTTGCTGTTGGCCTTTAGTGTATCCAGTATGTTTGTAAGCTCTCTAAGGATGCTCAACTCATCAAAGTGAATTTGGATCTCGATTCGTCGAGCTTCCGGCCAATTCCTCGTGTGCGTTGATTCGTCGGGTTTTACCGTGTCTGCATACCCAGCCGAGCACGCTTTTGTTCGGAGAATATCGGAGAACCGACCAAATGACTGTGTTTCATCAATTAGGAATTTCAGGACATTGGCGGCCCTTGCCGACCCAATATCGGTGTTGACTTGAAAGGTACCCGTTGAATCCGTATGACCACTTACTTCGATACGATGGAGCCGTTTTTGGAACTCTTGTTTATGCTGAATCACATTGAGGTATGTTGGTACAACCTCTCGCAGCAATTGCTTCCCATCTTCGCTCAATTCTGTTTTGTTAAGATCATATCTCAGTGATTCTTCCGATATGATCAATCGTCCATTTACAGGATCAACCTTGACTCCCTTCCGCTGCAGCTCCGGAACGCGCATGAGTTCTTGAACCGCCTTTCTCCAATCCTTGAGTACTTGAGTCGGTTTCATCACCTCATTAGTGAAATAAATAACTGATCCAACAGAGGCAACTGCAAAAACGAGAAGGATCCCCGCCATGAGATCACTATACGATGCCCAATACCCTTCTGGAGACCACGCCTCTCCAGCATGAATGCGCCACCTTTTTCGTTTCATTTCTTACCCCAAATGCCTAAGAAACGGTCTGGGCGTTTCTTTTGCTCAGGTGTTTGTTGGGATCCCGGCGGCAACATGTTGCTATTGAATTGACGAGACATTTCCGAGAGTCGCTCTGAGATTTTGATGCCCAATTGATCAATAACCTTATGAACCTCTTTCAGCTCCGATGGTAGCGACGATAGTCGAGTAATAGCTGGCTCGATGCTCTGCCACACGTCTTTCACTGCGCTAAATTGGACCCTGAGGTCACCATCAAGGGAGGAGTTGAGATTGGCCAATCCCTGCTGAACAGGATTTAGAAGTGGGATGATATTTGCCGCGGCCTTATTCAGGATATCTATTTCATCCCTAATCCCTGCAAAGCTAGCCGCCGTCATGGAAAGCTGTTGTGAGGCGCTGACAAATTCCTTTTGTACCATCGAAGCGCCACCGAGTAGATGTTCGATTGCCGCGGTCTCCTCCTTGATGCGGGATGCGGCGTCCAGCGCGGACTGGAGCGAGGCAGAAAACGGCCCAAGGATCGATTTCTCCAGGCTATTAATCCCTTCATTAAGTGTTCCCACAGTTTTTGAGAATTCCTCGGTGCCATTCTTGAGAGACGCGGCGACAGGTGGGAGTTCGCTTATTGATGCATCGACTTGGGCCAACGTTCCGCTGAACCGGGAAACGATTTCCGCTACCGCACTGTCAAACGATTCAAGAGCCTTGAGAAGCGTATCACCGATACCCTCACCAAGTTGCCGCGAGGCCTCCTGAATTTGATGAATCGCGCCAAGTGCTCTTTCGACCGCGGTGGTCCATGAAGACTCCATTTCCCGCGCTGCATTGCTGATTGTGTCACTCTGCTCTCGCATAGCCTTGAGCAGCTCATCCTGCGCTGCTCGAGCCTCACGCTGCGCTTCCAGAGCGGTCTTGGCAGATGCCTCAAGTCCTTTTCCAGCAACGAGAATATCGGCAGCGCCCTTTCCCAAAGTTCCGCCAATTTGCTCCAATCGATCCAAAGATGCTCCCAGACTGCGTGCTGCAGCATCTGTCTGGCGTATGAGTTCCACCTGGCCGGATGCTGAAGCGGACAGGCGCTGGCTAAATTCCTCCAGGGTTGCATTCAAGCGTTGTTGCGATGTCACTGTTCCCTGTACGGTTTCGGCAAGCTGATCTAGGTGTGTTCCAACTGCTGAATTCATTGTTTTGGCTATCGCATCTGCCATGCTATGTAAGGCAGCCGTTTGCTGTTCTCCAGCGAGCTTAGAGAGCGATTCAAATGATTCCTTGATTGTGCCAAAGGCTGGTCCGAGCTCATTTTGAATTGCGCCGGAGATTGCCGGTGCCAGGACATTTGAAAGGTTCGCAGCGAGATCGGTGGCGAGGTGTCTTAAGAGATCAGTCATGTCTTCAAAAAGCTTGAACTGAAGACGCTGCATTTCCTCGATGGGCAGTGTTGGGAAATGAGAGGAAACGCTTTCCGAAAGCGCGGTGACTTGGGATTCAATATAACGAGTCAATAAACGATCTATAACCAGGAAGAAGATAGAAAAAGTGATGCCGAAAATAGAAGTATAGAAGGCAAGCCCGAGGCTTTGCGTAATAATATTAACCAAGTTGGATAGATTGGGATTATCTTCCTTCACTGCCAATGCCGGAAGCCCCTTAACCAGGCCCATAAAAGTCCCAAGTATTCCCAGAGCAACCAGGATCCCCGGCAAGACACCAGCAAGATAGCGGTGCGCGAGCCTTGGCAGAACGGTTTCGGGTGTGATGAAATCCGTTAAGCGAATGTCACCGACAGCGGCACCGGATCGATCGATGAATGCTGAGCGCCATTGTTTTTCATACTGGCGAGCAGGTTCCGCCATCCACGATGCAGAGGTCAATATTCTCAATATTAGGGAACGCCTCTCAACATCTGACAATCCGGCTCCTGTTGCTTTGATGCACTGCCGTCGCAAAGCTGCAAGCTTCAGGCCACGCACCCAGAGCGGTAGAAGCAGAAAGAGGACGCCCAACACAAAAACGGCAGTGATAAATGTGAGACTCCACAATGTCATGGGGTCATTGAGTATCTGAGTGATTGTTCCCGTCATGATGGCCTTTGTTAGTTAGAGCTGATTCCAATCGCTGCAAGAGGCGGCAAATTCGCAGCGTACGCTCCGCGATCTTAGCCTAATTGCAAGGTTTAGCGCAACGGGGATGGTCTGCGTGAAGTATGTGAGAGGTGGCTCATCCTGGAGATAAGAATAATTGCATTCAAAACATTTGCTCCTCGAATATGAGAAGAAATAACGGCTTGACATTTATTATAGCGAGCAAATACCTTGAATTTGGCGGTGCAAAGGCTCTGCAAGAGAGCCCGCAGATCCGCCTCTGATTCCTACACCAACCTGACGTGAGCGGGCTGGAGCTCCAAAATCAACCAGCTGCTGATAGGCGAAGCTTTGTCTTTCGATTTTGACGGGAAGGTCCTCAATCCATACGGCGTCGAGATCGATCTCCCATTCTGGGTTTATAAACGGCTCAAGAAATTGCACCTAATGGAGCGCGATCATCCTTCGGGCATGATGCGCATCAAAGCATCTGTGTTTGGAATGATGCCGCTCTGGGATGGGCCGGACTTCCGACCCGATCGCCGCTACCGAGCATTCGATCCGAGTTATCAACGTGCTTGCTCCAAAGACAGTGGATATGCAAGCGCCTTCCTCAAAGCCCTGGGAAAGGACTGCTCGGGTCTCGTCAATCCCGCCAGTGAACGCACTCAGGCTTATGAGGCCGAGCTAGAGCATTCTCGTCTGTCTGACGAGTTCCGTCGCGCCCAGGTCGATGAAGCAATTCGGGCCGTCAAAGCCAAGAGGAAGCTGGCGTGACCTCTGACTGGAAGGAAGTTTATCGCCAGGAGCAGAAGTGCCCGGGATATGTGATCGAAGATGGCCGAACGCCTCGACCAAAGCGAGAGTTCCCCCGCAAACAAACGCCGATTGTGCACCGCCGACAAACGAGAGCATGAGGATGAGCCCCTATGCTCCTGCTCATCCTTGCGGCTTTCCAGGTTGCCCAATGCTGGTGGACTCTGCTCACCGGCACTGTGAAAACCATCGCATCCAGGAACGGAGAGAGATCGACCAAAGACGCGGATCAGCATCTCGCCGCGGGTACAACGCAAGATGGCGTGCCGCGCGGAAGCGCTTTCTCCTAAATCATCCGCTCTGTGCCGAGTGCCAAAAAGCAGGACAGATCACTGCGGCGACAATCGTCGACCACATCATTCCACACAAAGGTGATGAAAAATTCTTCTGGGACGAATCAAACTGGCAGGCTCTCTGCAAGCCATGCCACGACAGGAAAACTGCCACGAATGATGGCAGGTGGGGTTGATCGAGTTACTCATTCAAGAAATCACGCACTGAGAAAGCGCGTATCCCCCCTGATCCAAGCAAAATGAATCGGAAGACCATCTCCCAATGTAGTACTCAAGAGTTTGTCAGGTGAAGCAGAGAGACCAAAGAGATTGACAAATGCATTGAAATCATCAAACCAGAGAGATTTTTCACTGAAGGAATGGACCAGCATCACTGCGTGTCCGATTCCGAACCGTTTAGCCTCAATCACAGCGGAAGCGGCGCGGTGTAGCAATTGGTACCGAATGGAATCAGGGATTGATAAATCAAGCTTTAGAAAATAAATCAGCCAAGCCAGTCGTTGAACTTTGCCTGGCGATTCCTCATCCCTCCATTCTGCAAGGGTTTTGCCAAACGGCTCTTCAACCTTTCCCTCAACGGCGATTGAAATGAGTCCGACCTTGCTTTTGGCGAGAAGCCAAATGTCATTCTGTGAGGCTCTCGATCCGCCAGGTAGGGGAACCTTCCACTCGGGAAAGATTAGGAGCGGTTCGATATCACTGAATATAGGATTCTGCGACAAAACTCTTCGTACCTCTGGCGGAAATCCATGGGCGCTTTCCCAGCAGTGTGCAAGTGTTCGCGCAGAATATCCACGAGCCCAGTGCTTTTCCGGATCTGCCAAGTGGGTCTGCCAATCTCCTGGACCACTGGTTGGTACGAAAATGAATGACATAGCTTCTCTCCCATGAGCATTAGGAAAATTGGAATGATCAATGCCCGTTTCTGATCGAGCATCTTAATGCTGTTTGTCACATTCACAAACACCCATTAGAGCGGAGAGGGGGATCCAAATCTCTGGATCGATTTGACGTGGACCGGGCGCGCGGTCATGCGCACGCATTGCCAAAATGAGCCAGGGGGGGTAAGATGGCCGGCTTAGCGAACTATTTGACGGCCCGATACCCGGCCCGTGCTGAACCGGGGACACGCTCTGAGGGGACTTTGAGCAACAATATCATTTCATATATTGAGATGTGTCGCCGCGAAGGCATTAGCCTTCAGCAGGGCATGAATTTTGGGATTGGAGGCACACATTCAGTCATTCTAATGTCTGTTCGCCCCAACGCCCCATATCGTGACCGCCTAGAAGACGGCGGCACAATACTGATCTATGAGGGCCATGACCAGCCCAAGAACGCCAAGCACCCAAATCCAAAAGTCGTTGACCAACCAGAACGTTTCCCATCTGGATCATTGACTCAGAATGGAAGATTTCATCAAGCCGCCCAACACGCAAAGGCTGGGGAGCGTACTGCTGAACGCGTTCGCGTCTATGAGAAGATCCGTGCTGGGATTTGGTCATACAACGGAATGTTCCATCTCGTGGATTCCTGGCAGGAAAAAGATGATTATAGAACCGTTTTCAAGTTTCGACTTATAGCTGTTGAGGGTGAAGAAGATTTTTCAGCACCAACTCGTCAAGACGCACCAAGACGCAGAGTCATTCCCACGCGGATTAAGTTGGCCGTTTGGAAAAGAGATGGCGGTAAATGTGTGAAGTGTGGTGCCACTGATGAGCTTCACTTCGACCATGATCTTCCCTGGGCAAAAGGCGGCACCTCAATCACAGAGGAGAATGTGCAACTCCTTTGCGCACGCCACAATATCGCAAAGCGTGATCACATTGAGTAATAAGTATGTCTAACTCACTTCAACGGACGGTCCGCTGCGAGGCCATGCGCTGAGCTCAGGTGTTAGAGTGATTTCATAATGACATCAAGCGGACTATCCAATCGTGTACGTTTCGAGAACGTAGTCTGGGCACAAGTACCCGCCGTTCCTGGGGTGTATGTCATTTACGATATCGACGAAGTTGTTTATGTGGGCATGGCTGGGCGAAACGGCAAAGGTAGTCTCCGCAATCGGCTCCGAGACCACGCAAGCGGCCAGATCGTGAATATGTTTGCCCAGTATCTTTTTCTGGCGAGAATTCAGTTTCTGTCTGAGAATCAAATTCGGCACCCTCGTGATGCTAAAGCCGCCTGCCAACGCTACATCCGCGAGAGGTGCTCCTTCCAGTTCAGGGTTACCGAGGATTCAAAGACCGCGCGTGACCTCGAGAACAAGCTAAAGGCTGAACTGAGACCGGCCCTGAATCCTTAAATAGATCTGGGTTGAGGCGAACACAATAACATTCCCCTTGTGTAAATCATTGCGCTAACCGGAAGTAAAAGACCAAGAGACTAGATGACCGAGATCGTTGAGCGGGCGGTGCAGGATCTGGTCCCGTACGCTCGCAACCCCCGAAAAAATGATGCTGTCGTGGATCAGATGGCGGCCTCGATACGGGAGTTTGGCTTCAAGGTGCCCATACTGGCCCTGTCAGATGGCACGATCGTTGACGGACACCTGCGTCTCAAGGCTGCTCAAAAGCTCCAGATTGAAACAGTCCCGGTGATTCTCTGCGATGAATGGACGCCTGCACAGGTGAAGGCCTTTCGTTTAATGGCCAATAAGTCCGTGGCCTGGGCGGAATGGGACACGGAACTGCTCAGAATTGAGATGGCGGACTTGAAATCGCTGGATTTCGATCTCGAACTGACTGGGTTTGGGGAGGAGGAACTGGCGCGGATCCTGGAGCCGGCTCAGATAGAAGGTCTTACGGATCCGGATTTTGTTCCTGAATTGCCTGGCAATCCGGTCACTATGTCTGGCGATCTCTGGATTTTGGGCAAACATCGACTGATGTGCGGCGATTCCACCTTCGTCGACCAGGTCCAGCGGCTCTTCAATGGAGTTGAGCCGATCCTCATGGTTACTGACCCGCCCTATGGCGTCGAATACGATCCGAAATGGCGGAACTCGGCCGGCCTCAGCAAAACAAGGCGCACCGGAGTTGTTAAAAATGATGACCGAATCGACTGGGGCGACACTTATTCGCTTTTCCCGGGAGACATCGCCTACATCTGGCACGCGGGCCGGCACGCCAGCGAAGTTCAGGCATCCATCGAACGATGTGGCTTTGAAATCCGCTGCCAGATTATCTGGGCCAAGCCGAGATTCGCAATCAGCCGCGGTCATTACCACTGGCAGCATGAACCGTGCTGGTATGCGGTCCGGAAAGGCAAGACCGGCCACTGGAACGGAGACCGTACGCAGACAACCTTGTGGCAGATAGGCGCTAAAACCGAGGAAACCAAGACTCATCACGGCACGCAGAAGCCCGTCGAATGCATGTCCCGGCCCATCTTCAATCACACGAATCCCGGCCAGGCGGTCTACGATCCTTTCATGGGATCCGGAACCACTATTATTGCAGCCGAAGGAACCAGCCGAGCCTGTTTCGGGATGGAAATTGATCCTGCATATGTCGACGTTGCGGTCGAGCGTTGGGAGAAATTTACCGGCAAACAGGCGGTCCTTGAGGGCGACGGCCGCACTTTTGCAGAGATATTGGCCCATCGTTGCCCGGACGGCGCAATAGCGGCACGTGAGGCCACACGACCAAAGAAAAGCGCCTAAATATGGCTGGCCGACGGCCCAAGCCGACCAAACTTAAGCTGCTGCAGGGAACTCAGCGATCCGATCGCGTGAATCGGCGGGAACCAAATCCCAAAGCCGAGATTCCGACCTGCCCAAAGCACATACAGGGCGAGTCTCGCAGGGAGTGGAAGCGAATCACGAAGGAATTGGGCGCTCTCGGGCTATTGACCAGAGTTGATCGCGCCGCAATCGCGGCTTATTGCGACGCCTATGGGCGATGGACCGAGGCTGCCAGCAAACTAAGCGAGAAGGGACTCCTGGTCAAAGCCCCAAGCGGATACCCAATCCTGAATCCCTATTTGAGCATCATCAATTCGGCACTGGACCAGATGCGGAAGTTCCTAACGGAATTCGGCATGACTCCGAGCTCCAGGACGAGAATCAACGTTGCCCAAAAGAACGAAGACAAGGACGACGCCGCCCGATTCTTCGCGTGAGGGCTGCTGGTTTGACGAAGAAGCGGCTATGCGAGCTTGCGAGTTCTTCGAGAGATTCCTGCGTCATGCCAAAGGCGAATGGGCCGGCCAGAGGTTCGCATTGTCTGAATGGCAGAAGCGCGACATCATCCGTCCTATCTTCGGCTGGAAGCGTCCAGATGGAACGCGGAAATATCGTAAGGTCTATGTTGAGGTTCCGAGGAAGAACGGCAAGAGTACACTTGGTGCTGGGATCGCGCTCTATCTTCTTTTCAGCGACGGAGAGCCTGGGGCGGAGATCTACTCCGCGGCCGCCGATCGTGAACAGGCAGCCATCATCTTTGACGTTGCCAAGCAGATGGTGGAGCAGGATCCGGAATTGCGCTCACGATGTGAGGTATTCCGCCGTTCTATCGTCGTCGGGAAGACCGGCAGCGCCTATCACGTCCTGAGTGCAGATGCACCAACCAAGCACGGCAAAAATTCGCACGGCGTTCTATTTGACGAATTGCACGCGCAGCCTGACCGTGAGCTTTATGACGTGCTCAAAACCAGCACGGGATCGCGGCGCCAGCCGCTGTTTGTGATGTTCACTACTGCCGGCTATGACAAAACGTCGATTTGCTGGGAAGAACACGAATACGCCGTAAGATTGCTGGCGGGAGTGATTGGGGACGACACCTATCTGCCTGTCATTTATGCCGCAGATCAGGAAGAAGACTGGACTGCTCCCGAGGTCTGGGCACGCGCGAATCCCGGGCTGGGAGAGTCCGTCAAGATTCAATACCTCCAGGACGAATGCAATCGCGCCAAGGAATCACCAGCATACCAAAATACATTTCGCCGGCTGCATCTGAACCAGTGGACAGAGCAAGCTACGCGATTCCTCGACATGGCGGCATGGGATGAGTGCACTGGTGTGGTAGATCCGGCCGAGTTGGAGGGTTGTCCTTGTTGGGCTGGACTCGATCTGGCGAGCACAACCGACATCACGGCATTCGTTCTGTGCTTCAGAAATGAGGATGGCGGTTACACCTGGCTTCCATTCTTCTGGGTTCCTGGAGAGGCAATCCAGAAAAGGAGCACAAAAGACCGTATTCAGTATGACGTCTGGGAAAAGACGGGATTTATCGAATCAACTCCGGGCAATGTTTGCGATTACGACCACATCCGTGAGCGGATCAAACAAATGGCGGAGGTTTATCGCATCCAGGAGATCGCGTATGACCGGTGGAATGCGAGCCAGCTTGTAACGCAACTGATGAATGACGGCGCCACCATGGTGCCCTTCGGCCAGGGCTATCAATCAATGAACGCTCCGACCAAGGAACTCCTAACGCTTGTTACGGGTCGCAAACTTCGCCATGGAGGAAACCCGGTATTGCGCTGGATGGCGAGCAATGTGGCAGCCAAGCAAGATCCTGCCGACAATCTAAAGCCCGACAAAGCCAAGAGCGCGGAGAAAATCGACGGTATCGTCGCTGGGATTATGGCTCTCGGGCGCGCAATGGTTGCAGTAAGGTCCGATTCCATTTACGAACAGCGGGGACCGCAATTCGTATGAGCCTACGCAGTCTGATCCGGAACTGGCTTTTCGAGACCCGATCGAGCCGGGAAAAGTCAGATCAATGGTTCATCACTGCATTCGGCGGTCCAACGACAGCAACCGGCATCCGGATAAACCCCAACACGGCCATGCGGTTCACTGCCGTGTACGGCGCCGTGAGGATCCTGGCGGAAACGGTAGCGACGCTGCCGCTGATCGTCTACAGGAGGCTGCCGAACGAGGGCAAGGAACGGGCGACCGATTACTTCCTATACCGACTTCTTCACGACCAGCCGAACGAGGAGCAGACGCGCACGGAGTTTGTCGAGATGCTCCAGGGGCACCTTGCCCTGCGAGGAAACGCATACGCCCAAATCGACAGGAAGGCGGGGCAGCCCGCGCGCTTGGTCCCGCTTCACCCGGACAGGGTAGAGGTGGATCGCGACCGGAGCGGCAGTCTTGTCTACAAAGTGACGCCGGACTCCGGACCGCAATACCGGCTGCGCAGGCAGGCGGGCGAGATCATGCACATCCGCGGGCTTTCATCGGACGGAGTCACGGGCCTGAATCCGATCGAGCTTTTCCGCGAGTCGGTGGCGCTCGGCCTTGCATACGAGGAGTACTCGGCGCGCCTGTTCGGCAACGGAGCGAACCTGCAGGGAGTGCTCGAAACTCCACAGGCGATGAGCGACACGGCGCTGAAAAGGTTCCGCGAGATGTGGCAGCAGAACTACGGAGGCCTCGCGAACTCCGGCAAGACCGCCATCCTTGAAAACGGGATGAAGTGGCAGGCGATCGGGATGAGGCCCGCCGATGCTGAGTTCATCGCTTCACGCAAGTTCCAGGTCACGGAGATTGCACGCATCTTCCGGGTGCCGCCGCACATGCTGGCCGACCTGGAGCGAGCGACGTTCAGTAACATCGAGCACCAGTCGCTCGAGTTCATACGCGACACCATCCGGCCATGGCTCGTGCGCTGGGAGCAGGCGCTGACTCGCGACCTTATCCCGGCGGAGGACCGAGACAAGTACTTCGTCGAATTCCTGATCGACGGCCTGATGCGCGGGGACCTCAAGTCGAGATACGACTCCTACGCGATCGGCCGCAACAACGGGTGGCTGAGCGCAAACGATATCCGGCGCCTTGAGAACATGAACCCGCTGCCTCCGGAACAGGGTGACGTATACCTGATCCCTCTCAACATGGTGCAGGCGGGGACGGTGCCAGACAAAGCGAACGGCGGCGGCAAGGCATAGCCGCCCGGCAATTCAATCAGGAGTGCACAGGGGCTGCTCGCGCGGCCCTTTTTCATTGTGTGGAGCGATCATGAGCAGAAACAAAGAGCGCAGGTTTACCGGCAACTGCGAACTGCGGGCAATCGCCCCGGAAGCGGGCGGACGCTCGAAGATCGCAGGACATGCGGCCGTATTCAATTCGCTTTCCGAAGATCTCTGGGGATTCCGGGAAAAGATCGCTCCAGGGGCGTTTGCTCCGGCGCTCGGGAAGTCAGATATCCGCGCTCTCTTGAACCACGATCCCAACTTCGTGCTCGGGCGAACGAAGAACGGCACGCTGCGCGTCCGGGAAGATGAGACGGGACTTGCGGTGGAGATCGACCCGCCCGAAACCGGATGGGCAGACGACCTGCTCGTCTCGATCGGCCGCGGTGACATCAGCCAGATGAGCTTCGCCTTCCGGGTGGGAGAGGATTCATGGGAAACCGTCGAAGGAATCAACATCCGCACGATTCTCACGTTCGACGAGATCTTCGACGTTTCCCCCGTTACGTACCCGGCATACCCCGAAACGGATGTTTCCCTTCGGGAAAAGCTCGGTGCCGGAGAGTTCGACGCCGCAATCGCTCGCGCCGGCCTGCGCATGAAGCTGCAGCCGGAGGATACGGCAATCATGCGGGAGTACCTCCGCATCTTGCGCTTTTTGATCGACGGCCGCGTTCAACCGGACGGGGAAAGTGAAGTTCCGCAGGACGGCCCGCATGTGCGGAGCCTGAACCAAATCATGCGCCGGCTCCGGGTACTGGAGCTGGAGCAATCAATCGAGGAGACAATTCAATGAAGGATCTTAACGAGCTCCGCCGCAAGCGGGGCACAATCATCAAGGACATGCGGGCGCTGACGGACAAGGCCGACGCGGAGAAGCGCGAGCTCACCGCCGAGGAGAACGACCAGTATTCCCGCATGGAGGCTGACCAGGAGAAGCTCCGGATCGAGATCGAGCGTGAGGAACGCCAGGCCGCGCTCGACCGTGGTCTCGAATCGTTCGACCGCGAGCCCGGGCGCATGCCCGAACCGGCCGTGGCAGTCGAGAGAAACGCCAATCCGCGCGCTTCCGAAGAATACCGTGCGCAGTTCAGCGACATGCTGCGCCGCGGCTATCGTCCCAGCGAGCAGCGGGCGCTTCAGGCCGATTCGCAGGTGGGTGGCGGCTATCTCGTCGCCCCGGAGCAGTTCGTCAACAAGCTGATCGAGGCCCTGCGCGACCAGGTCTTCATCCGGCAGCTCTCGACCTTGATCCCGGTCCAGAGCGCCATGAGCCTGGGCGTGCCGGTGCTGCAGACGAGGCCGGACGACGCAGACTGGACCGTGGAGCTCAAGACCGGAACGGCGGACACCGCGATGGGTTTCGCAAAGCGCGAGCTTCATCCGCACCCGGCGGCGAAGCGGATCCTGGTGTCGACCTTTTTGCTCAACAACGCCGTGCTCCCGGCCGACCAGATTGTCCGCGACCAGCTGGCCTACAAGTTCGGGATCACCCAGGAGAAGGCGTTCATGACCGGCTCCGGCGCGGGCCAGCCCCTGGGCGTATTCACGGCAAGCCCGAACGGGATCGACACGGACCGCGATGTCTCGACCGGAAACGAGGCGACCGCGATCGGCGCCGACGGCCTGATCAACGCGAAGTATGCCCTGAAGGCCCAGTACCAGAAGACCGCGCGCTGGATCTTCCATCGCGACGCCATCAGCGGCATCCGGAAACTCAAGGACGACAACAAGCAGTACCTGTGGCAGCCGGGTTTGATCGCCGATAAGCCGGACACGATCCTGGAGCTGCCGTTCTTCATGTCCGAGTATGCCCCAAACACATTTACGACCGGCAAGTATGTCGGCATCATCGGGGACTTCTCGTTCTACTGGATCGCGGACTCGATGGAGTTCTCTATCCAGGTGCTCAAAGAGCTGTATGCCGAGTCGAACCAGATCGGCTACATCGGCCGCATGGAGTGCGACGCTCAGCCGGTGCTGTCGGAGGCTTTCGTCCGAGTGAAGCTCGGGTAACCAGTTGAATCATGAAGGGGCCGGGATACTCACACCGGCCCCCGACAAAAAACAAGGAGACAGAAATGAATCTCAGCAAAGCGGTAAAGGTGGCCCGGGTGCTCAACGGCGTGGCTGCGGGCACGACCGATCAGAACGGCTCCGTGGTCGACACGCAGGGCTTCGAGGGCGTGCAGTTCGTGGCGCTCTTCGGAGCGCTCACGGCTACCCAGGTCACAAGCCTGAAAGTGCAGCAGGGGAATCTCGCGGACGGTTCCGACATGGCCGACCTGGCGGGGAGCCAGCACGCGGCCCTGGCCGACACGGACGGTAACAAGTGCCTGGTGACCGAAGTATTCCGCCCGCAGAAGCGCTATGTCCGGGGCGTCGTGAAGCGCGGGACGGCCAACGCCGTGATTGACGGCGTGGTTGCGCTTCTCTACGGTCCGCGGGTCGAGCCGGTAACGCCCGACGCCACCGTCAAATCGACGAAGCTTCTGGTTTCCCCGGATGAAGGGACGGCATAGGAGATGAAGATCCGCCTGAAGACCCTGATGGCGGGGCCGGAAGGCGTATTCCCGCCGGGATCGGTGATCGAGGTTTCCTCCGAGGAAGCCCGGGCGCTGATCGCCGGCGGGTATGCCGAGCCGGTTCCCAATCCTGATGCGCCGCAAGCGCCGGAACTCCCCGTGGTTGAAACGGCGGCGCTTGAGCCCGGCAGCCGCGCGGTGAAACCGCCTGTCCGCCCAAGAAGGGCATAGCAATGGGGCTGAAGCTGGCTGAGCCACCGGAAGCCGAACCGGTCACTCTCGAAGAAGCGAAAGCCCACCTGCGCCTGGAGGGCGGCGCGGATGATGCTTATGTAACAGCGCTGATCCAGGCTGCCCGGGAACGGGCCGAGCTATTCCTGCGGCGGGCGCTGATCACGCAGGCTTTCGAATATACGCTCGACGGCTTTCCGACGGCCCCGGCAATCGATCTACCGAGGCCTCCGCTTCAGTCGGTCGAGTCCATCCAGTACATCGATACGGCAGGCAACGTTCAGACACTGGCGCCGGAAGACTACGTGGTCGACACCTCGTCGGGAGAGATCGGGCGCGTGGCGCTCGCGTGGAACTGGTTCTGGCCAATCGCGCGCGGTTCCATCAATAGCGTGGTTATCAAGTTCACCGCAGGATACGGCGATTCGCCTGAGGATGTCCCGCAGGCAATCAGGCAGGCGATCCTGATCGAAATTTCGAACCTGTACGAGAACCGTGAGGATGTTATCGTCGGCCAGAACATATCCATGCTTTCCCTTTCCGAGCGGCTGCTGTGGCCGTTCCGGGCCATGTCGGTCGAATGATGCGCGCGGGTCCGCTCCGCTGCAGGATCACGATCGAGGCGCCCGAAGAAACACAAGGGGCGGACGGCTCGATCCTGACTGCGTGGGAGACGTATGCCTCAGCATGGGCCTCGATTGAACCACTGGTGGGGCGGGAATATTTCGCGCAGCAGCGTGAGCAGGCTACCGTGAGCCACAAAATCCGGATGCGCTACCAGTCCGGGATCACCCACAAGATGCGCGTCGTTTGGGGAACCAGGCTATTTGAAATCGAGTCTGTCCTCAATGTCGGCGAACGCAACCGGGAAATCGTCTTGATGTGCAGCGAGACCGTATGACGGCAACTCTCGATGAAGGAATCTTCGATCATCTGACATCTCATCCCGGCCTGGCCGCGCTCATTGGCACGCGCCTCCACCCCGATTACTTTTCGGAGGACGAACAGTTGCCCGCGGTCGCGTATTCGCTTGAGGACGACCGCTCGATTCCCACGCAGCAGGGGCCGTCTGCGCTGCGCCAGGCCATCTACCGGTTCGATGTGTGGGCGGACACGGCGGCTCAAGCCGCGGCCGTTATGAAGCAGATGTGTGTGGCGCTCGACGGCTACCGCGGTTTCTTCAAGGACATTCCCATTGTCGGCGTGTTCTTCGACGGCGCCGGGCGCAGCCGCGACCCGGACACCCAGACGTTCAATGTTTCAATGCGCTTTACCATCCATTACCAGGATCTCTAACAAATCAATGCATGAAAGGAACAGATCATGACTGAAGGCGTTATCGGATTGGGAACGCTTCTGAAGATCGGCGACGGGGCAACTCCCGAAGTGTTCACTGCCATCGCCGAAGTGAAGGACATCACCGGACCGGGACTCACGCGGGAGTTTGCGGAATTCACGCACCAGCAATCCTCCGGAGGATACCGGGAATACAAGCCCACGTTCAAGAACTCAGGCGACGTCACATTCAAGTGCAACTTCCTCCCGGATGACGATACGCAGGGATTCCAGACCTCCGGATTACTGAAGGACTATGAGGACGGAACGCTGCGCAATTTCGAACTGTTGTTCCCGGACACCGGGGCAACCAAGGCAGCATTTGCCGCCTACGTCGCGAACATTCAGCCTACCGCACCGGTCGGTTCCGCCCTCGAACTCAACGTAACACTTCGCATCACCGGACCGGTGACCTGGAGCTAGACATGAGCCAATTGACCAAAGAACAGATACTCGCCGCATCGCCGAAGCTGCAGGAAGTGGAAGTCCCGGAGTGGGGCGGATCGGTTTTTATTCGTCCTGTAACGCTCGAGGAGCAGGGGAAGCTGGCCGATCTCGGGGCAAAGCATGAGAAGTCCTCGGCGGCTATCCGGATCAGGCACTGCACCCTATCTCTTCTGCAGTGGACAGTATGCGCTGAAGATGGCAAGCCTCTCTTCACGGGTGAAGATCTTGCAGGATTGATGAGTAAGTCTTCCGCAAGCGCTTTTCTGCGCCTTCAGGACGCGGTCCTTAAGTTTTCCGGGCTTACCGAGGAGTCGCGCAGAGAACTGGAAAAAAACTTGCTGATCGAGCAGACCGGCGAGCCCGGTTCCGTTTAGCGCTTGAACTCGGACGGACTGTCGCGGAACTTGAAGCCACTCTGTCCATGCCCGAATGGATTGAGTGGCTTGCCTGGTTCCGGCATGAGTCCGGAGGCCATGCAGCGGCATCATCCTCCGGCTGGCAATCCCAGATGAGAACCATGCGGCTGATATCCGATCTGCAGAGGATCAAGGGATAGGAATGGCTGGCGTTGAGATCAAGGGTTTCCAGGAACTTGTCCGGAACTGCAATTACTTCTCGAAAGAAGTTCTCGAAAAGGCGCTGCAGGCAGCCGAGGACGCAGCCGCCCAAGTTGTCAGGGAGGTCGTAGAATCAGTTGCCCCGCGCAAGACCGGACAGCTTGCAGCAAGCGCGAATGTTTTCGAGGGCATCGATCGTAAAGCGCTGAGCGGATCTCCGCGTCGACGGCTTTTGATCGGACCCGGCAAGAAAAAGGGCTTTTACGGCTTCTTCCTTCAGAAGGGCTGGATCTGGAGCAAGGGCCGAAGGAAGAGAGTAGCATCAGGAAACACTCACAGCCAGTCCGGTCCGACGGAAGGCAGCCACCGGATCCCGCCGCGTCCCTGGTTTCCAAATCCGACCGAGGTCGAGGCGCAGGCACAATCAGCTGGGGAATCAGCATTCATGGCCGTCATTGAAGCAGAACTAAGCAGGATGGGATAACTCATTAATGCCGATCAAACTTTGTTATTTCTCAAGACGGTGGAAGGCAAACGTCCCTCTAACTGCATTAACGAAGAAGAAGGCTACGATCAGACTGAGGAAAGGGTGGCTTCCTGGTACTTGCGCTGTCCCCAGTATTGGATTCCAGTGAACTCCCGTCGCAAAGGCGATTATCTGTTCTGTGACGAAGAGCGTGAGCGCAAGAACAGCACATGTACGTGATCTTCTGCCAATGCCAAAGCCAAGTCCGGCACTCACCGCGGCTTCGAAAAACCAGCGAACGGGAAACAATCCCAGAACCACAGTCACACACATAAGTACTGCGAGAGCATAGGCAGTGATTTTCCCTATATCAATTGCACTTTCAATGTCAGACCGCTTCTTGAGATTTGGCCAGATTAAAGCTCTCCCCCGTCCAATCATTGCCGAGAAAGACTGCATATTTTCTATTCTGCCTTTTAGTATTCTTTGCTGCCCTTATACTCTATTAACAGCGGTAGGATCAATTACTAGATAATGTCACCTGTTGGACGTCTCTTCTTCGAGATCGGCGGCGACACCTCGCGGCTGAATGCTTCCATCAAGGAAGCCATCAAGACCGCTGAGGAAGCCGGCGTCAAGATCACGCGCGCCGGGCAGGGCTTTATCAGCAAGTTCGATGAAGCTTTGAATCCCACCAAAAAGCTCGCCGAACAGATCAATCTTCTTTCCGCCGCAGGCAAATCCCAGGCCGACATATGGAAGGTCATGGCCGACGAGATCAACCGCGCGGCGGAAGCGGCGAAGAAAAACGGCCAGGCCATCGACCCGGTGGTCAAGTCGATGCAGGAGATGAACAAAGCCTCGCTTGCGGGCAAGGTCAGTTTCGAAAGCATAGGAAAGGCGGTCGGCGATTTTGCCGCGCATCCGCTGGAGTCGGCAAAAACGGGAGTCACGTCCTTCCTTACGCTTCTCGGCCCCACGGCGGTTGGGGTTGGGGCCGTGGCGACGGGCGTCATCGCCGCGGGCGCGGCAATCTACAGTTTCGCCGCGGATGCAGCCGAAGCGGCCGAACAGATCCAGAACCTCTCCTACGCGACCGGCATGACTGTGGAGCGAGTCCAGGCATTGCAGCGCGCCGGACAGGAGAAGGGTCTCGGCGATCTCACCGGCACGATCGAGAAACTGAACGCGCAGATTGGCGGCGAAGGCGGCCCTTTTACCGAGGCTATCCTTAGGGCAGGAATTACTCCGAAAGCCGGAGCCGACGCCATCTATTATCTCGAAGAACTCCGCAAACACTACGCGGCAATCGCCGATCCCGCGGAACGGGCGCAGAAAGCCACGGGCGAACTTGGGCGACGGCTGCTCGACCTCCTGCCCATTGTCCTGAACGACAAGGAATCGTTTGCGGACATGGTTGCCGAGATCGAGCGCAGCAACGCCGTCATGAAGGGTCCGCAGATGGAGGTGCTGCAGCAGCTTGACGAGGAGATCGACAAGCACGGCCGGGCGTGGGAAGGAGTCAAGCTGAAGGCCAAGGAGTATGCGACTGAAGTCACTCTCGCCTTCATGAAGGCCGTGGAAGCGATCACGGATTCATCGGAAGAACTGGACGACGCCGCGAATGACTGGTCCGTATCTGTCGGCCATATGGGCCGAGACCGCGAATGGACTGGATCCTATGGCGTGTTCGGAAAGGAACCCGCGAAGGATACCATCGCCGAAAGGGCGAAAGAGATTGCGAGAGCCGACGCCATTGCATCCGGAACTACTCAGGAACTGCTCGGACTGACGATGCAGCTCTACGATCTCGAGAAGCAGTTCACCGAGGAGAAGAAAAAGCAGAACTCCCTTTACGAATACGATTCCAAAAAGCTCCTCTCCCTGGCCCAGCAGATAGCGTCAACGAAGGAGATGATCAAGGAGACAAACGATCTCAACGAACTGCAAAGAAGGCAGTGGGAAGATGCAGAGAAGGCGCAGAAAAAGCTCGTCGATCTCAACCGCGATATCGCGAAGATCCAGGAGGAGATCGATAGAAAGGCCCATGCCGCGCTCGTCCCGAGCCAGGCCGAGATCGATTCCTACCTGAAGAAATTCGAAAAGGAGACGCTGGAACGCATCAAGACCTACAACGAGGTCGAGGCCAGGCTGGCAAAAGAGATGTCCACGAGCCGGCAGGATGAGCTGAAAGCCCAGCGCGATATCCTTGCCGTCACCGTCCCCCTGACCGAAAAGGAGCGCGAACAGATAAGCCTTGAAAAGGCTCACATCGACTACATGGTCCGCGCGGAGGAGATCCGCGTGAAGTACCAGCAGATCCGCACGGAGCTCCAGGAAAAGCTGAACAAGCTATCCGAGAACGATCCGCTTCGTAAATCCGCGGAAGAGGACCTGACCAAACTAGGCGAGAAGGAGCGCGAAGAGCTGGAGCGGACCGGGAAGCTCTTCTCGGCCGACGTCCTGAAGGCCCACCGCGAGGAGTACCAGCGGATGATCCAGTCTGTCCGCGAAGGCGCGGGAGAAGTCTTCGACGCGATCACGTCCAGGGGCAAGGGAGCCTTCCAAAACCTGATGGACTGGCTCGAAGGGACTTTCCTCTCCGGCCTGCGGACTCTGTTCCAAAACCTGATCGAGTCGATCGCCACGGGCTTCAAGGGCGGATTCGGCCAGCTATTCAAGGGGATGATTCCGTCCGGCAGCGGGGGCACAGGCCAGACTTACATCATGAGCGCCGGCCAGATCTCCGCTGCGGGATACAACGACCAGCCGGCGGCATGGGAACCCGGAAGCGCTTACAGTCTTGGGATGGGCGGATCCTTCGCAATGGATTATGCCGCCTCGCTGCAGGGCGGGTCTTTCACCGTTCCCGAAGGCGGCAAGACCGGCATGTGGACGAACCTCTTCGGCTCGGGCGCTCAGGGAATGGACTGGAAGAACTTTTTCGGAGGGGGAGGCGGGGGCTTTTTCGGAGACAAGGGATCGCCGGGGTTCCTGGGATCGGGCACGGGCGGGATCAACGGGCAGGGCGTCGGAGGGGCATTCGGCGGAATGCTGATGGGCGGCGGGATGTCGCTTTTTATGGACAGCCTCGGCAAAAAGGGCGCGGGAGCATGGGCCGAGGCAATAGGCGGCGGTGCGATGACCGGCTTTGCCCTTGGCGGCCCAATAGGCGCCGGGATCGGGGCGCTGGTGGGACTCGGTAGCAGGCTGGCAAAGCTTGCAATGGGGAAGAACTCCTATGAGGCCGGATCCATGGAGGTCTCGCGCGACTTCGGCGGGATCAGCGTCAGCCAGGACGAGTTCAAGAGCTTCCTCGACAGCTATAACATCTCCGAGTCGCAGGCATACCCGATCAGGAAGAACCTGCTATCGAGCCCCGACTTCCTGAAGGACGTCGCATGGCAGGCCGCCCAGGCGCAGGGAAAGACCGATGAGTTCCTGAAATCCCTCGAAAAGGTCGGAACCTCCTGGGGAGTATTCAACTTCCGCCCCGCATTCGACCTCGGGCGGCTGACGGGCGACTGGAGCGAACTGAACAAGATCTGGAAGGAATCCAAGCTCGGTGACATGAAGAACCTGAGCGAGGAAGTGAAGGAGAGCCTGCTGATCGACGACGAAACTCTTGAACCCTGGGAGCAGCTGGTCGTCGACCTGAATGACGTGAAGAAAACCATTCAGGAGAGCATCCCCACGGTCAAAACAATGTACGAGACATTCCTCCAGACAGGGGAGATTACCGAGGATCTCAGGAAACAGGTCTCCCAACTGGGCGGTGACATCGCTGCCTTCGAGAAGGTGTCGGATCTTACGGACCTCAACAATAAGTTCAACGAGATGGTGCAGCACTTCAGGGACACGGGGGAGATCCTTCCGGAGCTCAGGCAGATGTTCTCGGAGTTCGGAGGGGATCTCTCAAAACTTGACGATGCTGCCGCACTTCCCGGCCTTCACAGCTCGCTGAACTTCCTCAACAGCCTGGCAAGCGGACTCGAAAGCCTCGCCCCGGAACTTGATCCAATCAAGGCGCTGCTGTCCGGGCAATGGAACGCCAATATCATCTCGGCCCTGAGCGCGGCGGGACTCGATCCGGGCAAATTCGAGGGCCTGTCCGGCCTGATCGGGATGGAACAGAACTGGAGCAACCTCGCCACGCCGTTCACGAAGCTGACGCCGGAACTCGAAAAGGCTCTGAAATTGTACGGCGGCGAGGAAGGACAACTCGCGGTCGAACGCTACAACCAGGGCTTCAACACCATCACGGAAGGCCTGCTCAACGCAACCAAGCAGGCGATGGACGAAGCATACCAGGCGGCGGTGAAGGATGCGCTGGATTACATCGGCGAGGCCCAGAAGGAGACTTCCGACAAAATCACAACTTTGACAACCGCAGTCGAAGACCAGTTCACGATTGTCAGCAATAACATCACCGACGCGATCGCGGACGCGAAGCAGGCCCTCGTGGATGAACTCGAGAAACTGATCCTGGCCACGGCGAACCTGCGCGAGGATGCGGTGACGGCGGGCACCTCCACCACCGATACTACGGCCACCGATCCGCTCGCCGGAACGCAGAACTCCGATGCCTGGCAGGCCTATTATTCTGCCCACGACGCCTGGACGCAGGCTTTCAACCAGATCCTTAACATGGCAGGGCCTTCGGTCGCCGAACAGTGGGCAATTGCGAATCCGGAACCCCAGCCTCCGCAGGCGCACTCCGGCGGCCTGATCATCGAGGCACAGCCGGGCGAAGCCATCCTTGACCGGCAGCAGACACAGAACCTCTTCCGGGGTGAGACCAGGCCGGTGGTTCAGATCATCAACTGCACGATAAACGGATTTCAGGATTTCGTGGAACAGGTCCGGCGCGCGGGGCTCGACCTGCAAAGGCGGGGCGACCCGCAATGGGCATGATCTGATGGCGGCACTCCATTATTACGTAGATTGGAATAACGACGGGCTTTTCGCCCATGCGCAATCAGACATCACGCTGTACGTGATGCCGGCATCGTGGAGATTCGGCAGGAACGCGGCTCATGAATACGACAGCGCCGGTACTGCATCCCTCACGCTGGACAACTCGTCGTCGATATTCTCAAGCTTCAATACTTCAAGCCCGATTTACGGAAAGATTCTGCCCAATATCCGGGTGCGCATCACGATGACTTCGGGCGGCGTGACCACGACCATGTGGCAAGGGTACCTTGAGAGCATCGTCCCGGCCGTGGGAGTGAAGGCAACTGTTTCGACCGCGGAGCTTGTTGCCTATGGCGCCCTGGCGCAGTTCAACGAAGGGGGTGTGTCGGTTCCGCTTCAGGAAAATATCGATACTGGATCGGCTCTTTCCACATTACTCGATCAGGACGGATATTCCGCGACCGAGCGCCGGATTGACACCGGACTCACAACGATCTCGAAGTGGTGGGTGAAGCCCGGTTCCCAACGCCTTCAGGCGATGAGGGAACTCCAGGCCGCGGAGTTCGGAAGGATCCGCGAGGGCAAGGATGGATTTCTCTGCTTCGAGAACCGCGCCAATCCGTTCACGGCCCCACGCAATGTGCCTCAGGCTGTCTACGGGACTGGCGCCTTGCGGATGTGGAACCTGCGGCAGGAAAATCCGCTGCTCGGAGTTTTCAATAAGATCAGCAGCGAGATCCACACCTTCAACGTCTCGGAAGACATCATCCTGGTCACCATCGCCGACGTTCCGGGAAACCAGGGAGGAGTCCCGCCGATAGTTCCCGGCAACGGGACCCTCACGATCGATATTGATTATCCGACGGCATCGAGTCCCGGCAACTACATCGCGGTCGACTCCTGGGGAATGGTCGATTACGAGGCTAATACGCTGGCCGACAGGACCGGATCCGACATAACCGATGATGTTTCCGCGACGAAAACGGCCAAAGGATCGAGACTGACGGTAGTATTCACCAATGCCAATCCCCAGCCTGCCCATCTCGTTGTCCTGCGCGCACGGGGAGTAGCGATAGTTGAAGGGGATCCGATTCCTGTCAGCTCTGAAGATGCAGCAAGCCAGAGCAAGTATAGGAAACGCGAATACCCTTATCCGAGCGAGTGGCTCACCTATCTTCCCGACGGCCAGGCCTATTGCGACTACATCGTATCGGTCTTCAAGGATCTGAGGCCGCGGCTGACCTTCGATGTCAAAGGTGACTATGACAGCAGCCACCTGAATGAAGTGAGGCAACGCGATATCGGCGACAGGATCCGGGTAGTGGCATCCCTGGCTGACTACGGTCTTGCGATCGACGCCGAGTTCATAATCGATAGCCTCGCCTATTCGGTGGACGCGGCAGGCATGATCACGATGATGATATCCTGCACGCAGGCACCCGCCGCGCAGCTCGGGCCCCTCGCCACTCCCTATGATCCCAAGACCATCCCGGAGCCGAAGGATGGAGGTGTCTCCCCTGTTCCGGATGACTTGTGGACGCGGGGCATCCTCCGCGACGGGCGCATTCTATTTGGGTGCGCCGCCGACAAATGGAATGCCGGAATCGACAAGGCTGAATTCAGGGCTCTGCTTGTACCGATCGGCGCCACGGTTCCGGAAACGGTCGACCTGAGGACTGCGGACGAGGGCGGCACGTTCGAGCATAACGGAACGACGCAGTTCATCGTCGTGGATATCGCGGCCAACCAGGGAGGAGTCAATTACCAGATCTTCTTCAAGACGTATCGCGGGAAGTGGTTCTTCGCTTTCAAGCTCCACAATGCGGCTGGGTGGTCGGTATGGTCCGACGGAAACGATCAGCCTCAATACGTCGACGACTACTGCGACACGGAACAGGCGACGGGAGTCGATTCCGGCCCGCCGCAGGACTGGGAAGTTCAGCTTGTTTCCGGGCCTTCGGCCGGCACCTGCCAGGTGGTCGCGTCCCGTCCGAAGGTCAACGGAAACAGGATTTTCAGTGTGTTCTTTCAGATCCGCGACACGTGCGATGCGAACGGCCACTGGAGGGCCGTGGACGAGAACGCCGGCGCGGCGCACACGTTCTTCGACGGCTCGGCGATCGACTGCATCTACGATCCGATTTCAGGCACGATCACGGCTCCTCCCGGAACCGACTTCGGGGTGCTGCCCACCGACGACATCATGCTGATGTTTGATATCCGGCAGGGCCAGTTCGATAAGGCCCACTGCAACTGGTGCGGGATGGCGGCCTCCCAGATCAGCGGCAACGTGATCAGCGGAGTCGCGAACCTGACTCCCGCGTACGAGCCCGGCGGAGACGGCAAATACACCGGTTTCCGCATAAAGCTCGTGCGGCCGCCGTGGTCGTTCTGCAACCAGTACGTCACACCGAATACCGATGGATTCCAGGCTCTGGCAGGCTATGGATCGGTGGGCGAGTACTGGCTTCTTCCTACCGGCGCCGATGTCAACACGATGACCTTCAAGAGCAATCCGTTTGCGATACCCGCGGGCTGCACGATCGCCGATCTGCAGGGCCGCTGCTGGTTCTGGACGACGTACAGCATCAACGACGATGGGCGCGTATCGGCCAATGGAGTTCCGGGCGATACCGAAGACAGCGTGATCAACCTGACTTATAACACGACGATTACGATCGACTGCAAGCTCGGGGACATCTTCTACGTGACGCTGACGGGTGACGCTTTCCTCGCGCCTCTCGTCAACGCAAAGCACGGGTGTCCCATGATCCTCGTAGTGAGGCAGGATGCTGCCGGCGGGCACGTCCTGACTTATGACGACAAATACCGGATCGGCGATGACGTCGACGACCTCGCGATCAGCAAGAGCGCGAACGGCCACGACTACTTTGGGTTCATCTATGATGCCGTGGATGACAGGATCGACGCCGTCGCGCTCGTAAGGGGATACGTGCCGTGATACCTCCATTTCTTGATTGCGACGTTCACTTTGCCGAACACACCGCGGACGCGACGGATGCGGCCACGTCGGCCATGAACGCCATCCGCACGGCGCTGCTCGGCGCAGGCTGGACCGAGCCGGGAGCGATGTACACGATGCTCTCCCCGGCAAGGGCAGACTGCATCAGGTTCTCGATCACGGTCAGCAAGGTCAGCGCCACCCGCGTCGGCTATGTGGTAAAGGACCACCTCGGCAGGCTCATCAATAATGAAACCTATACGCAGCAGGACGTCCCGCTGGGGTCCTCCTGCGCGGTCTACTGCGGCGCCAGGTACTGCTGGCACGAGGTCAACTCCGGAACGACATCGATCTGGGGCGCCGGAGTATTCAACCGGGATCCCGACGAGATCGATAAGCCCACGCCGGTGTACTGGGCGACGCAGGGCCCCATCACGTACGGCGGAACGAGCAAGAACAACTGGTGGGAGCTTTGGATAGCGGCACAGGGCACAGGGAGCAACTCCACGAGCTCATACGCGATCTCATGGACGGGACCGGCAACGGCGCCGGACCACTTCTCGGGACAAGGGAGCATGATGTTTCAGCCTGCCGAGTGGGGGCAATCAGGCGGCGGCTACTGGTTCTGGGGAAGGCTGCCGAACGCCCTGTGGTGCGACAACAGCCAGTGGACGGGAAACACTTTTGTTGTTCCGCTTGACGACAGCCATACCGGGACATTTCGCGTCGTGCGGGGCGGATCCCTCAACAATTGGGCTCTGGCGGTAAGGATCGAGTGACATGGTTCCGAGATTTCTCAATACGGGATTCAAATGTGTTGAACTGACGGACGTCAGCGACACGCAGCAGCTGCTTGATGCGGTTGTCGCGATGATCACTTCGCCAAGCGACCCATCCAGCGGCTGGACCGCCTGGACCAGCCTCGGCGGAGGCGAGTACCTGTCGAGCGGCGTCGATGCCCCGCAGTTCAAGGTTCTCCTGACAAGGGATTCCGCGCAGCGGCTCTCGATGCGGGCGCGTGGGATGAACGACGTGACGATCGGGACGCGCGGCCTCCAGATCCCTTCGGCCAACAAGTCGACGGCGCGGATATTCGCGGGAGACGGCCACCTCTGCATCGACGTCATGACGTGGAGCACGAGCGGCGAATTCGTCTGGTGCGGGTCGCTCGACGTCACGCCAGACAGGACTGACTTCATTGGCATCAATACCGTCTGGGCCGGGGGATCGCGCAGGACGAACGACTGGGTAAGGGACAACTACGACAATTGGGATTACGCCTTCATGCAGGACGGGGACGACAGTCCATATGGAACCACGCGGGGTGGCCAGTACCGCGTGGCCGGAGGCGGTTCGGCCGGAAAGAGGATGCTCAGCGGAGCGTTTGTATACAGGCCCCGCGAGCTGTGGGCGAAAGTCCGAGGGGACACGGGGACGTATGGTGTGCAGCACTGGATCGGAAGGTGCTGGCAGATCATTATCGTCGGCGATGGGCTCTTCGTGGCGGGATCCAAATTTTATGTCCCGATCGACACCGGCGTGCTGGCGCAATTCGTGTCGCTCGTCGGGCCGACACCCGGGCAGGGTAATCGCGCGGCCATGAGGTGCGCCTGATGGCCATCCCGGTCTTCTGGATCACTCCCTTTTCATACACAGAACTCGCCGGCGTGACCGATGTCAGTGCGATCATCGCGGGTGTGCACTCGGCGGTGACTGCTCTCGGCTGGACCGACGAGAGCGGCCTTGGGACGGGTCCCTGGAAAACGCCGACGCGGTCAGACGGGATTTTCTTCAGGATCGCCCTGGCGCGCATCAGCGCCACGCGGCTCGGTTGGACCATGTACGACCAGGCCGGGCTGAATGTCAGCTTAAACGCAAGCAACTACCTGCAGGACATCGATGCGGCCGGAACCCCGGTCCAGATTTATGCCGGAACGCTCCACCTTTGCGTCAACACCCAGCGCGCTTCCCAGGAAACCTTCTGGTGTTGCGTGCTGGATCAGACGCCGGATCCCATGAGCTATCCGCGGGCCCTGTACATTCAATACACGGGACCGAGGACCGCCGACGGCACGCTTCGGAATTATCAGTGGAGCTCGGTCAACATGATGGAACCGGGCGGCACCACGTACGGCACAAGGGGCACCCTCGCCATCACGCGCGCAAACAGCGGAAACTATTTCCGGCGGACAATGTCCGGCACAGCCCTGTTCTCTCCCGCCGAATACGGCAGCTACAACAACCAGAACGGGCTGTTCTACGGGCGGATCCCGATGGCGATCGCCATCGACAAAACCGGTCTCAACTACGGGTCCGAGGTCACGGTGCCGATTGATGCCGGGGTCAATGCCGTATTCAAAGTTGTGGCCTGCACGGACATGTATAACCAGTACCTTGCATTCAGGAAAAGCTGAAAAGTGGCGACACTCACCTGTCTTGGATCCAGCTACTACTACGGCCAGTATTCAATCGCAACGGGCGATGTGGCCGACATCATCACCGCTGTCCGCGCGGAGCTTCTCACGCGGAATATTCCGGCATGGACGGAACCGTCGGCCAATCTGTTCAAATCACCCGTTGATGCCGCCGGGCGCTGGCATGACGTCCTGCTCACCAGGATCGATCAGCAGACACTCGAATTCAGGGTCAGGGACCAGCTGGGGAGGACGATCTGCACGCGGCGGTTCCAGACAGGCACGGCGCCGTTCCTCTGCAACATCTATTCGGGCCAGTTCCACCTTATCATTGAACATCTGAGCCCGGGCGGGAATGCGGCGCTGTATTCCGGGATACTGGACCAGTCGCCGGACGCCCAGGGATCGCACGCAGCTTACGTCTATGGCGGCGGCTGGCTCAGCGCCGCGAATGCCAACGACGGATACAGTTCCGTATCCCGCTGCTTCATGTACGACTCCGGAGGAGCCGCTTATAACGACCGCATCGCGGTCTACGGCAATTCCGGCACAACGGCTTGCATGTACAACCAGAACGGGGGCCGGATCTACAGGCCTGTCGAGACCTATGTGAAATACGACTCGTACAACTACAGGGTGGCCGGGCGGCGGTATCAGCAACTCCTGTGCACGTCCGAGCTGTGGCAGTTCACGCGCATGGCCGTCCCGATCGACAACGTCTCGGGGCTGTTCCAGGTGACGTGCATACCGGCGAACTGGGGATACCGAATCATGTGCAGGGTGGCGTGACATGCCCAAAATGATGATCACGAAACAGGCCGGGTCGGCCAACATTTCGGATGACATCCAGTTGTCCGGCTTGTCCGGATCCATCGGGATCTGCGAGTTTATCGCCCTGGACCACATGACAGGGATCGAGGAGTTCCTGTCCGAGAACAAGATCGAGGGGTTCCAGACGCCCGTGGGCGGGCGGTTCCATTGCTTTGACAGTGAATGGGAGCACCAGCTGAAGACCGGCAATCCGGACGATTTCCCTGCGCCGCAGGATACGATCAGCCACGAGGCTGCCGGCGGCTGGAACAATTTCTTCGGCGTGAGCATGGTCGGCCGGGGCGGCGGCGATTACAACACGCTGTATACGCAGAATTACGACATGGACGAGGACAACGCTTCCTGCAGCTGCTACATCCTGGGGAATCCGCCCGCGACATCGGCGCGCGGGCCGGGCGGCTTCAACATATCGGACCAGGGCGTGTGCAGGATTGGGCAGGAGACGTGCCACTACGGCAGCATCAGCGACACAGGTGTCAGCGCGATAGCCAGGATGTGGGGATCACCGGGACCGCCCTACATTGGGCTCTTCCACCCGGGGCATGACTATGTGGCGAATCCCTTCCCGCCTCCCGACACCATTCTTTCCCGGCAGCATGACGCGATCGACATCCTGTATCCGCCGCGCTGGGTCAATCACTGGATGGCGAGCAGCCGGCATGTCGAAACCAACGTGCCGATGCCCGTCAAATACAGTCCCAAGGGCTCAAAATGCGGCGTGTTCATGCCGATTATCCTCAGATTTCTTGCATTCAGGCGGCGCCGTGCAAAAAGCGCATCTTCAGGCGTCGTGAATATCAATCCGGTTATTGGTTAAGAACCCCCTATGACAGAGAACGTTCAATACGGAGCAGAGCTCCGGTCGGACCTCGTGCGCGAGCTTGCGGACATTCACGCGTCGCTGAAGGTGCTGAGTGCCGGGCAGGAGGAGATTTGTAGGCGGATCGACAACGACATCAAGAGCAGGCTGGACAAGGTAAACGGCTCGATAGCAACCCTCTATAGCAGGACTGATGAGAACAAAGAGGCCCTCCTCAATCACGTCATCGACTGCCCTCAGAGGGAAAAGATGGATCAGATCGGCGCCAGGTTTGGCGCCCTCGAGCAGAAGATTTCAGCGCTCAATAAAACCATCGGGGAACAGGTAGCCGGTTACAGGGCAGCGGAGGCGCAGTCGTCGAGGTGGATGGACAAGCTTCTTTTCCCGCTGATCCGTATTGCTGTGACCGGTCTCGTCCTCATCCTTCTATACCATGCGCAGGAGATTTTGAAAAAGCTATGAGTATAATCATCAGCCGCGACAAGAATCTGCTTTACCCGCCCTTTGCCGAACAGCTGCGATACTTCGAGTCGCGTCTGGTTGCGATGAAACTCCCTTTCTATCTCTATATGGGGCTCCGCACCTTCGAGTGCCAGGATGAGCTTTATGCCCAGGGGCGCACTCTGCCAGGGATGATCGTTACGAACGCCCGCGGCGGTGATTCGCTGCATAACTATGGGCTGGCGGCGGATTTCGTGCTCGATGGAATACCCGACAAGCCCGGAATCCAGTGGAGCTGGAACATCAAATCCGATCTGAATGCCGACGGGCGCGGCGACTGGATGCAGATGGGCGAAATCGCCGAAATCTGCGGCCTGGAGTGGGGCGGCCGCTGGAAACGCCTACCGGATCTTCCGCACGTCCAGAACACATATGGCCTTACGTTGGCCGAAATCAAGGAAATCTACCGCTCCGGCCACGGCATAAAAGCCGTCTGGGCGGAATGCTCCAGGGAGAAAGCAGCATGAAAATCTCGATCGTGGTCCTTGTTGCGTCTCTGATGCTGGCTGTCGGCGGATGGATGGCCGCGCTTGGATCCTGGCACGATCTCGCACAACCCGGAACAATTGCCGCGCTGCTGAGCACGATCGGCGGCGTGATCCTTGCCTGGCTGGGCCGGAGCCCGATCAAACCGAAGCAATGAAGCCGGTCACGGACACGCTCAAAGCCCTCGCGCTTTTTGCCGCAGTATTTGCCCTGGCTGAACTGGGTCTGCTGTTCCGGGAAGCAACCGGCGTCATCCGAGAAACAAAACCGCTCATTGCCGAAACGGACAAGAGACTTGACGGCACATTCCGGAACCTGAACGCAATCCTGATCCAGGCGGGCCTTGTTGCGGCGCGCATCGAGGACCTTTCCCGCAATATGGATGATGTCGCGACACGGCAGGGCAAATACTGGGAGGCTCTTCAGTCGAAAACGATTGTTTCGCTCGACAGGCTCAACGCCTCAGCCGATGCCCTGACGGCGCTGCTTACGAATACCGATAGCAGCTTCAACGGCGGGCTCATCCCCGAGGCGGCGGAGTCGCTCGACTCCATCAAGGAGATGACGAAGGAAGCCTCTGATCGAGCGAATGCCTCCCTGGAGGATATCCACCGCCTTCTGTCGGATCCCGCATGGGCCGCCTCTCTGGCTTCAATTCAGGACACCACGGAGCACATTTCCGGCATCTCAGAAGAACTGGAGGAGGCATCCCGGCAGATGCCCGGGATAGCGCAATCCGTTAACCAAATCGCATCCACATCAAGCCGCTACCGGCGCTGGATCCTGCTGAGCCAGATCTTCAGCGCGGTGGCGCGGGCATTTTTCTAAGGAGGAACCATGAATATCTTTCAGCAGATTACTTCAGGACTGAAAAAGCTATGGGAGATCATCGCATCGCCAAAGGCCAGAAATGCGGTGGAGCAGGCCGCAAGTCTGGTCGGTATCGCACTCCCCATCGTTGACCAGCTTTCGGTCATCGATCCCAAAACGGCCAGGCTCAAGGACGTCGCCGACGCCTATCGCAAATATGGTGTGCCGATGATTCAGAGCTATACACAGGATCCGGCTTCGATCGGCAATGCCTTGCTCAACCTTGCAACTCAATTGCTGCGTTCGAAACTGCCCGCGGATAAAGCTGCTCTCCCAACCAATATCCTCAACACCGCCGTCCAGCTGGCCGTCACTGCTCTGAAAGCGTCGTAGGAAGAGGATGGCCACATCCCCCTGCGGCCGCGTCTGCGTTCTGAATCCTTTCGATCATGATCCGCGCGGGGACCGCATCTATATCGACCACTCCTGGCAGTGCTGGTGCGGTGTGCACACGGATTGCGCAAACAGCCGCTGCCGCTGCATGTGCCACTCGACGTGCTACGGATGCAGCAAAGTCGAAGAAATAAGCCGGGAACAACCTAAAAGGAGAAAAGGAAAATGAAGCGAATCCTGTATTCGGTAGCAATGCTTTTATTGATGGCCGCGTCAACCTATGCGGCCACCCTGACCTTTGCCTGGGACCCTATGCCTGCAGATCAAAACTGGACTAAGGTTCGGCTGTATGAAAAATCAGGGACATCCTACACGCTTCTCATTGAAGTCGCCGGCCCCGCAGCCCAGGCAACGGTGACGAATGTAACCCCAGGTGCACACTCCTTCGTGGCCCGCTCCTTCGACGGGACCTGGGAATCCGGCGATTCAAATGTCGTCGTGACCGGCCCCGTCCCGATTCCTCCCGGCAACTTTAAAATCCTTGCCGTTGTCCTTGCCTCCGCCGGCGCCCTTGCGGCAGTTCTCTTCGCCATCTTGCGGAAGAAATAATTTGTGAATTGAAAATGGGGGATTACATATAAATCCGTCCATGCGCAACCTGATTCCCATTGGCATTACCTACCTCAGTGACAGATTAGACATTCCTTAGGAGCCTAAAAATAACTGGATGAATGTCCCAAAATGCTCGCTGAAATATTATGCGGAACGTAATAGATTCTATCGGCAAATTTTCCCGGAATTCAGCCTTCGAACAGAAAGTCATCGTATTCCGTGAAAGTAAGGGCTTTTAAAAGAGGCCGCTTCTGGTCGCTTTTTCTGATCGTGGCAATCTCCGAAGCCAATTCTACTAGTTCCGGGTGCTCGGGAGAAACTGATAGCGTGCATGCGTTTCCTGCCGCCTTGAAGGAAAAGACTGTTTCGTCGCTCCCCCTTACGCTTTCACCCTTGTCAAAGAAAAAGCAATGACCTGTGTCGTCTTCTGGATGTCTCTCACATGGATACCATATGATGAATGGTCTGAGGGGAATAACCATTCCGTTCTCTGGGTCTACGAGTGCCGATTCCGATTCATAAAAAGGTTCAGTTCCCTCATATTGAAGGTGGCGAGAAAAAGGCGGCCGTCCATGAGCTACTCGAAATCTTCCCTTATATAACTTACCAAATCGCTGTAGCTGAACATGTTCAAAGAATCCAAATTTCCAATCTGAAAAAACTTTATGACTGATGTTTGCAAGCACTTCCACGGGTCTTAGTACCTCAGCAGAACGGATCATTTCTTTTCCATGCTTGTATTTACTCCAATTTGTAACTGCCGTGTCAATGCATCTGTACATTTCATCGCTAAGTAAGTCTCTGTAGGCAGAGGCTACAGTTGCATTGGTACCTAATTTGTTAAGACAATCTCTGAGGTACGCCCAGAGCGGCCCCGCGGATCTTTGTGTCAATCCTCCGAATAGTCTGGAACTTGCACGCAGCCGATTTGCTGTGTAATCGATATAGGCAACATAGGCTGCCAGCGCCAATGCAGTCTCAATGAATTCAAATCCGTCTCTGACGAGATTTTGTTCGTCTATTTGTGCTTTATATCGCGCTAAAGCCATTGCAAGAGGTGAAGGGAGATGATCCACCAAGTCGTCAAGCTGGAGCCAAAACTCATCCCGCGATCTTTTGCGAAAAACTTCCACAGATGAACCATCAATATAGGAAACCGAGGTATTGCTCGTGCCGAAATCCAATCCTATGTAGGCGTTGCCTACAGGGCCGCTCTCAGTAAAAGTCATATCCAAATAAAATGGTCTTCCTCGCTTATGATCTCCTTCTCCCTCATTGCGTCCGCGGTTGTACCAAAATGTCGGCGTAGTAGTTCCATCTTCTTTGACACTTAATTCGACCTCCAAGAAAGATCCCCTGTGGGATATAGAGGGAGTGTAAAGCGTTTTCTCTTCTACATTTTGTACATTCTTGAGGTCTGTCGGGTCGAGACTTGAGCGCAGGAAATAGTAATCTAAAGACTGACCGGGAAATGTGCTCAGTTTCACTTTCCACCTCAAGGGCTTGTCTATCAAGCTCTTTAAAATGCTAGCCGAGGGCAGCAAGACACCAGCGACTGATCTTACGTCGGGCAACCCTGCAGTTTCTGGCACAAATGGACGCACTTCACAACCCTGTTTGTCCGCATTGAGGAGCAAGCATAGGCGATTATATGTGATTCCAGAAAAATCCCCATCCCGACGGAAAAAGCGTCGCGCGCACTCGATGGCTAGCCCTTTAGCAACTACCTCTTGATAGTCCTTCAGGTGCAGTATCTCTGCGTGCCCCAGTTCATGTTCGAAGTCACGACGGATCAATTCGCCAAGCCAGCCGATATTGGATGATCCGCCTGATAAGAGAACGACTGTAATTGGAGCACCTTGCAGCTCTGCTTTGCCTCGATTGAGGGCCGACACGATCAGCGATTTTAAATTCTGGTTCCATACCGTTTCCACAAAAAGAGATCGCAGCTCCGCAACAGAATAAGATGCTTCAACAAAGACAGGATTTAGCTCAAAAATGTCTTGTGACAAGAGAATGGGAGCCCGTGAACTTTGGGCTGCATCCAAACCCCAGTTATCGACTGATTTACAGAGACTTATTTTTAGGTTTTCAGTTTTATGAACTAGTTGGTGGAAGTTATAAATGAATGCTTTGTAGCGTTTGTCTAATGTGGTGATATCCTGCTGCCCTTTACGCCAGCGGGAGTAGATCTCGAGCCCTTTCTTTACATGCGAATCCTTTTTGCCAAGCTGCTTAAATACCAGTTCTTCTGCGATATGGCGATTTATATAATAGCCACCAACTGGGATGGAAGAAGCAGCTAAAGGTTTAGAATTACGACCACTGCCACTGATATCGCCTTCTTTGGTGGTTTCGATGATGCAGACGTCACAAGTACCACCGCCAAAATCGATTACGAGAGCGTTGATCTTTACATTCTGGGCAACCAGAGGGTGTCGTCTTTCATATCTGTAATATTGAAATACAGCAAATGGCTCTGGCAAAAAATCGATGCTTGTAAATCCCTTTTCTGAAAGAATGCGTTTGCCTCGCAAAAGTCTGAGCAGGGTCTGACGATAATTGGAAAGCCAATCGCTCTCTACGAGATCTGCCTGCATGGACAACGGCTCTGCGATCAGTATGTGCTCGCATTGTGAAAGCGCACGCTTATCCAACCAGCCACGTGTAATTTTTAGCACTTCATAAAGAAAATCATCCGTTAGCTCCGCAGCAGACCTAGACGTCCCAGCGGCAGTATAAAACTTTCTTCGAGGTGCCTTGGAACTCGGATCAACCATTCCAAGGTCCACTTTAAAATCCTCATTGAGATCTTCAGTTTCAGAAAGCTCCGAAAGTGCCTGTCTACCGACAAACACCTTTCCAGGACGATAAAGAAGGACTGTTGGTATGTAGGCGCTACCTTCCATCTCGACCAATTGTGCAGCATCAATAATTAGATCCTTTTCGTTCATGAGCAATCACCTCGACAATGTACTTACTGCACTCTTACCTCAAATAATGATCCATCCGGAGAAATGCTGCGTATAACCGCAATATCGCGATCGGAGAATGACTCAAGAATGAAGGGATGCTTGATTATTTCTGCGGATCTGGATTTGATGGATTCTTTGTGAGCATGAGCAGATTCCTCACGAATTCCCCGGAACATAGATAGCTCTCTGCCGTCGGGAGTGAGACGCATTTCTTCAGAACCGCGAAATACTCCGCTCTCTGTCTGACGCGAGGCCAATTCACGTTCTTCATAATGAATAGATGGCAAATCGTCAATGATGTCGTGCAACGCAGCCTGTGCGCCAGCGTAATCCCCAATATAGGCAAGCTTCTTAGCCTTCGCACATGCCATCAGCTCCTTTGATGACCAGCGACTTAATACTCGAGCTTCGGGAAAATTATCCGGCGGATCAACAATTAGGAGTGAGATTGATCGTTGCAGCCACGAGCCGATTACCAAACGCGTCACTGAAGCGGGTGGCTCAATATCGACCGTTACCACTTGCTCAGCTCCTCGTCTAAGTTGCTGGATCGCGGAGGAGCGTTGGCTTTGAGTCCCTTTGCACTCAACAATAAAGTACTGGTCCTGCCCGGGTCCGCAGAAAATATAATCTGGGAGTGAACGCAGTGAATTACCGCGAATTGGAATTTGCAGATTTCGCCTTGCAATGAAGACATCAACAGGATCCGTCGCACCTTCAAATGTGGCCATGTAGTAAGCGGCGAATCCGACGCCAAACTCGTCCGATAGCAGCGTCTTCTGATGGAAGTCCAGACTCTTTGCTGGTTCACTTAATCGGAGAGATATTGGGCGCGACTGGCGGAGATTTGGATGAAATGCCCAAAGATATCGAATCTCTGCCCACGTAGATGAGAGGTCCACTAATTCGGTAACGGGCGGAGTCGTAATTCGGCCTAATATATGAAGAATATCAATTGGTCTGACTTCAACACTCTCTCGCCTCCCACTGGGTGGCCACGGAGCAAGATCCCTTTTTGTTGCGACTTCTAAACGGCTTTTCTTTGATTTCTGTTGCCGAATGCCGATATCTGCACACAGCTGTTCCGAGGATTCCACATTTAGATAGTAGGGTCGGCAGAGAGCCTGCTGCCATTCTGCAACAGTGGGCATGACGACGTCTCCTTACAGTTGAATTAGGACAGATATGCTTTGACGTCTCCAGGCTAGCTGTAGCTTGGTTCCAAGTCGCTATAGCTGCTTTTAGAAGCTATACGCCTTCCTATACATGCAACTCTTTCGCTGCAACAACTCCGCAAAACTCTGCTATTACCCGTACGTACCCTTCCTCCTCGGGTTCGAGGATTATCGGTCGGAAGTCCGGATTTATTGGTTTTAAGGTGATACGCGCGTGTCTCCATTGCCCGTCCTCAGTGGCCATCTTTTCGCTTTCATAAATTTTGATCGTGTATTGCCCGCCTGTGTGGGGATCTGTGACTCCGGCGTGCCAAATGAGAAGGATTTTCCCCTGGCGCGTTCCGGTTGAGGGAGGGCGGAACAGGGCATAAGAGCCGTCGGGGATATCGGGCTCCATGGATTTGCCTTGTATCCTGGCCACGAACATCCCTTTCTGAAATTTGGGGTGGTCATCCCAGGTGATCCAGTCCTCGGACCAGGAGCCATCGGCGGCGAGCAATATTTGTTCATCGCTGAACTTTCCGGCAGCAGCCTGGAGGGTTGTTAGAGGAACACAATTGCGCCAGATGGTATCGTTTGTTGGCTTGACGAATTTGAAGGGTCGGCTATCTGAGCTTACACCAGCGTGCGACTCCAAGACTGACCGAAGCTTTTCTGTGTCCTCGCAGATTTCGTAAACCCAGCGACCATAGCGACCAAGGTTGTTGACCGCAGCTACCCATTTTTTTGCCGCAGCATTCTTGGCAAGAACTTGATCCTCGTTATGTATCTTGCCGGCAGTACCCTTGATTTCTAACATGATGAGCAGGTTGTTCTGCAACTTCACAATGAAATCGGGCTCATAGTTGTGGCGGTGGCCTTCATGATCGTAGGGAACAATCAAGCCAATCTGCCGATCATTTGGGGCAAAGTACTCAACGCAATCCAACATCTCCATAATTTGGATAGCACGCCGCTCCCAGCTGCTTTGGATCATCGCCCGGTTGAGGTGGCTCTTCACCAAGTCCTCCACGGAGCGGGTGGTTTGGTAGTTGACGTTCGCAGTAGTGGTAAAGGGCTGGAAGGAATTCAGCACCGGCAGCAGTTTTGCCTCGTCACGAGAAACAGCGGGCAAGATATTATCGCGAATCCGCTCTCGGAGTGTTTCCGCATAACGGTAAAGACCCAGTTCTCGAATATCAACGCCTTCTTTGAGCTCAACTTTTTTGTCGATGTAGGACCGCACGATTTTCATGATCTCAGGAAAGAGTTGGTGGCGGGCAAGGTAGCGGATCTTACCTTTTTCACTGGTTGCAGACTCCGCTCCTTTTAGCAAATCATCCAGTATCATCTGGGATAAACGGAAGACAATCTGCTGAGGTCGAATAGACTTGTAATACTCATCGCGCGTTTGCCTGACGTAGGTTTCTTCTTGTCCACGCGCGCCCGGGTCATCCTGATATCCACGTGTGGGAGCAAGCCAGACGTCGACGGGTTCTTTGCCGATCACGAGAGGCTCTAAGCCATCCACGTTACATATGATTCCGCCCTCGCGCAGCGCATATACGTAGCTTTCAACATTCGGCATGCGCAATTCAAAGCATACTCGCTCCGGCATCGCATAGATGTTGTGGTAGACCGGATCGGGACCCTCCTTGTCTTTTGGTTTCCCCTTAAAGGGAATCAGGGAGAAAGGGATCCCGTAGACATCAACATATTCTGGATTTAACTTCCCTGTTTCGGGATCGGGCGTGTAGCTGATTCGACGAAGCCCGCGCCCAACAACCTGTTCGCACAAAAGCTGGCTGTCGAATGCCCGGACACCGAGGATATGAGTCACGTTGTTTGCATCCCAACCCTCTGTCAACATGGAAACCGAAACTACACAACGTACTTGTTCGCCGGCCCCACCACGTTTCCCGACAGTATCGATAATTTCTCGGAGCCGTAGGGCAGCCTCATCTTTAGTTTCACCTTCCGCAGTCTCAATTTTTTGCAGAAGTTTTGAATCGATGTGTATTGTATGCTGTGTTTTCTCACTGTTTGCTAGCTCGGGAAGCACTGCACTGCCATCAAACCGCTTAGCCTCAACGCTATTGCCTTCCTCATCGATTGTATCGACAACCTGCTCTCCGCTGATCTTGCGGAAAAACACAGCGGCAATATCTGTGTTGTCGCATACGACGATGAGGACTGGTGGCGTGAACGGCTTACCATCGGCATCAGCTTTGTATTGATCAAATTGCTTTTTCCACTGGCTGGCGAGTGTCGTCAGAGCACCTTCGTGTCCTTTCGGCAGAGCTGCATGACTCGATTTAGAGCGGTCTGATATCTTT
>CAYYTC010000026.1:0-62421 GCA_964474425.1 uncultured Acidobacteriota bacterium | reverse complement strand
CAATCCGCGAAGGCGGCCGGACAGTGGGCGCCGGCACCATTTCGGAAATTCTGGAGTAAGCGGATCAATCATGTTGAATGAAAAGATAAGAATCAGGCTGAAAGCTTACGACTACAGAGTGCTGGATCAATCCACCTCTGAAATCGTTGAGATTGCCAAACGCACCGGATCCCGGGTTTCTGGCCCCATTCCGTTGCCGACGGTTAAGAATAAATTCTGCGTCCTCCGCTCCCCCCATGTGGATAAGAAGTCGCGGGAACAGTTCGAGATACGGACGCACAAACGTCTGGTGGACATTTTGGAGCCCACCCCGCAGACCGTTGATGCATTGATGAAATTGGATCTGCCTGCGGCGATCGACGTCGAAATCAAAGCTTTCGGCACCGAACATAAGTAGTACTACAATGCGTTCCCCCGTCCAGTCCTCCCTGCTCAGGGTTCAAGACATACGACCGGAAACGGGAAACGGGAAACGGGAAACGGGGATTTGATATGGTGGATGGACTGATCGGAATTAAATTGGGGATGACTCAGGTTTTCGACGAGGGCGGGACCGTCACTCCGGTTACTGTAATCAAGACCGGCCCCTGCGTCGTGATTCAGAGCAAAACCAAAGACAAAGATGGTTATGAAGCGGTGCAGGTGGGTCTCGTCGAATTTATCCGGCCCTCGCGCGTCAACAAGCCCAGGGCAGGGCATTTTAAAAAGGCCGGAGTCCCTCCTTGCCGCGTTCTGCAGGAGTTCCGCTCCGGTGACGGAGGCGAATCCCTCAAAGTGGGGGAGCAGATCCTGGTCAGCCAGGTGTTTAAGATGAACGACAAGGTCGATGTCCTTGGAAGAAGCAAGGGCAAGGGCTTCGCCGGTTTCATCAAACGGCACCATTTCGGAGGCGGTGCGGCGACCCACGGATCCATGTTTCATCGCGCCCCCGGATCCATCGGTGCATCGGCCTATCCGAGCAGGGTTCTGCCCGGTATGCGCGCGGCCGGTCACATGGGCGACGAAAACGTCACCGCGCAAAATCTTAGAGTTGTCGGCATCAAAGAGCAGGAGAACCTGCTCCTGGTTAAGGGGGCGATCCCCGGCCGCAATGGCGGATACGTGGTAGTCCGGAAGGCGTAACAAATGACGAATGACGAATTAAGAATTGCGAATGAAAATCATCCTGAGCGGTTTGCACTCGTCGTTTGGAATTCATCATTCGAAATTCGTGTGTTGAGAGGTTGGTAATGGCGGAGATTGAAGTAAAAAACCTTTCCAATGAGGTCGTCGGCAAGATGGAACTCTCCGATGCCGTATTCAAGGCGGAGTTCAATGAGGTCCTTATCTGGGAAGCGGTGAAGCACTACAATGACTCGCTTCGAGCCGGGACTGCCTCAACCAAGGTCCGCGGCTCGGTAAGCGGAAGCGGGAAGAAATTGTGGCGCCAGAAGGGGACGGGCCGCGCGCGTGTCGGCAGCATACGGAGCCCCTTATGGAGGCATGGCGGAACTGTACATGGACCGCAGCCGAGAAGCTACACGTACGGTTTTCCCCGCAGGAAGCTTCAGGGCGCTATGCGCTCGGCTCTTTCTGCCAAGTTCAGCGAGAATGCGCTTGCGGTGATTGAAGCGCTGCAGCTGGAGAGCTCCAAGACCAAAGATTTTCAAAAGATCCTCGCGGGTCTCGGCGCCACGGGCAAGGTGCTTATCGTGAATGCCGGCGAAAACAAGAACCTCTTGCTCTCGTCACGCAACCTGCCGAAGGTCAAGCTGGTTTCCGGCTCCGCAGTGAATATTTTCGACGTGGTGAACAGCAGTACCCTGCTGTTTTCCCGGGATTCGATCCTCCAGGTGCAGGAGGTTTTAAGCCGATGAACCGAAGAGAAAGCGTATTGAAGCTGCCTGTCATCACCGAGAAAAGCACGCATGTGAAGGAGAACCTCCGGACGGTGGCTTTCAAGGTTTTGCGTGATGCCAACAAGATAGAGATCAAGGACGCCGTCGAGAAGATTTTCAAGGTTAAGGTCCAGAGCGTGAGGACGGCGATTTTTCATGGCAAGAAACGCCGTCAGGGCCGCTATACCGGACGCAGGCCGGACTGGAAGAAGGCCTATGTCACGCTCAAGGCGGGCGAAAAAATGATTGAATTCTCCGAGACGGTATAAAAGCAGGAGCTGGGCGAAATCATGTCCTCTATTAAGACTTATAATCCAACGTCACCGGCAATACGGTTCCGGACGACCTTAGACAATTCGGAACTATCAACCGATCGCCCGCTCAAGCGCCTCACCCGGTCCAAAAAGCGGATTTCGGGGCGCAACAACAAGGGACGGCTCACGGTGCGTCACAGAGGCGGCGGGCACAAGAAGCTCTATCGCATCATCGATTTCCGGCGCGATAAGAGGGAGATCCCGGCGAAGGTTGTCCAACTGGAATACGATCCGAACCGGTCGGCGCGCATTGCGATGCTGGCGTACGCGGATGGTGAGAAGCGCTATATCCTGGCGCCCGACGGCCTTGCTGTCGGAACGTCGGTGGTAGCGGGCGAATCCGCCGACATACTGGTGGGCAATTCCCTGCCGCTCAAGAATATCCCGCTGGGCACGATGATTCACAACATCGAGCTGAAAAAGGGAAAAGGCGGGCAGATGGCACGGTCGGCCGGCACTGCCGCGCAACTGCTGGCCAAGGAAGCCGGATATGCCCAGATCAAGATGCCGTCCGGCGAGACACGGATGGTGAACCTGGATTGCTATGCCACCATCGGGCAGGTGGGCAACCTGAACTATGAGAACGTTTCGATCGGCAAGGCGGGCCGCAGCCGCTGGCTCGGGAAACGCCCGACCGTGCGCGGCGTGGTCATGAACCCGATCGACCACCCTCACGGCGGCGGTGAAGGAAAGACCTCCGGAGGAAGACACCCGGTCAGTCCCTGGGGATTGCCGACGAAAGGTTATAAAACCCGGAACAATAAACGCACCCAGCGCTTCATCATCAAGCGCCGGGGCAAGTAGGGAGCAGCATGACCCGATCAGTTAAAAAAGGACCTTTTGTAGATGAACACTTTCTTAAGAAGGTGAAAACCGCTTCCGGAGCGGGAAGCCGGACGGTGATCAAGACCTGGTCCCGGCGCTCGACGATCACGCCGGAGATGGTGGGCCTGACGATAGCCGTACACAACGGCAAGAAATTCATCCCAATTTATATTTCGGAAAATATGGTCAGCCACAAGCTTGGGGAGTTTGCTCCTACCCGCATCTTCAAAGGGCACACCACGAAGGTGGCCGAAAAAACCACGGCGGTCAAGCCGCCTGCGTCTTAGAAAGGATTCGAGATTCGGGATTCCGGATTCGGGGTTGTTTTCGGATTTTGAATCTCAAACCTGGGATTAGAGGAATATGGAAGCGACAGCAAAAGGCAAATACTTGAGAGGATCGCCGCAGAAAGCCAGGCTGGTCATCGACCTCATTCGCGGGAAGAACGTTCAGGAGGCGCTGGCCATTCTCCGTTTAACCAATAAACGGGCCACCAAGCCGATCGAAAAGGTGCTGCTCTCGGCCGTAGCCAATGCCAAAGAGAAAAACGCGGCAGCCGATGTCGACCAGTTTATCGTGGACCGCGCTGTGGTGGACACCGGGCCTACAAAATACCGCCGGCGTGTCCGCCCCGCCCCCATGGGCCGGGCATACCGCCAGCAGCGCCGCTACAAGCATGTGAGCATTCTCATCAAGGGCAAGGACATAGAGGAAGAGTAGGGAGGTAATCCGTGGGTCAGAAAGTTCATCCTTACGGTTTCAGGTTAGGCGTTAACAGAACGTGGCGGTCCCGATGGTTTGCCAGAAAGGATTATGGAGCGCTGCTTCACGAGGACCTTCGCCTCAAAACCATGCTCAAGAAGAAGTTTGCGCATGCGGGGATTTCGCGCATCGAGGTGGAGCGGGCGGCGAATAAATTGACCATAATCATATTCACCTCCCGCCCGGGAATCATCGTCGGCAAAAAGGGCACCGAGATAGAGAAGCTGAAGAAGGATCTCCAGTTGCTGACCGGAAGGGATGTCAACCTGAAGATCCAGGAAGTGAACAAGCCCGAACTGGACTCGCAGCTGGTATCCGAAGGGATCGCCCAGCAGCTGGAAAAGCGTATCGCCTTCAGGCGGGCCATGCGCCGAGCGGTCGACGGCACCCTGCGCTTCGGCGCAAAAGGAATCAAGGTGCGCTGCTCCGGGCGCCTGAACGGCGCCGAAATCGCGCGCACGGAGTGGTATCTGAGCGGCCAGCTTCCGTTGCACACGATTCGTGCCGATGTCGACTACGGATTCGCCGAAGCAAGGACCACCTATGGCCAGATTGGCATTAAGGTCTGGATTTATAAGGGCGAGGTTTTCGAAATGCAGAAGACTGAAAAGGCCCGGTAGCCTCCAGGAGTTCGTGAATTATGTTGATGCCGAAGAAAGTCAAATATCGAAAGCAGCAGAAGGGAAAACGGCGGGGCAAGGCGTGGCGGGGCTCCGAAGTCACCTTCGGGGAATATGGATTGAAAGCCATGGAGACCGGATGGGTCAGCGACCGCCAGATCGAAGCGGGGCGCGTCGCCATCACCCGGTTTGTGAAACGGGGCGGCAAAATCTGGATCCGTGTGTTCCCGGACAAACCGATCACCAAGAAACCCGCCGAAACGCGTATGGGAAAAGGCAAAGGGGCCCCCGAGGGATGGGTCGCGGTGGTCCGGCCCGGGAAGATCCTCTATGAGATGGAAGGGATCCCGGAAGATCAGGCGCAGGAAGCGATGCGGCTCGCCGGACACAAATTGTGCATCAAGTCCAAGTTTGTGAAGAGATTTGGGAAGGAGGACGTATGAAGGCTTCCAAGATGAGAGACATGTCCAAGGAAGACTTGATACTGGAAGAATCCGAACTGCGCAAGCAGCTTCTCAGACTCCGTTTCCAAACCGCCGCGGGCCAGGTGGAGAGCGCGCCCAAGATGAGAGGCATCCGAAGGGACATCGCCCGCATACAGACGATCCTGAAGGAAATGGGATCCGGTCAATGACCGTCCGCGATCGACGGTCCGGGCCATTCGCAAAATGTCAAACGCGGATCGTGAATAGAGGGGAAAATGGGTACTGAGCAAAAAAGGGGAATTCGCAAAAGCCAGGTGGGCACCGTAACCAGCACTGCCATGCAGAAGACGGTAACCGTGGCCGTCGACAGGCTGGTGCAGCACTCCCTGTATAAGAAGATTCAGCGGAAGACCTCGAAATTCCTGGCGCATGATGAAACGGAATCCTGCAAGGTCGGGGACAGAGTGCGTATTGTCGAAACACGCCCGCTGAGCGCGCGCAAGAGATGGCGAGTGGAGAAGGTCTTGACCGGAGCTGCAGGGACAGAATGAGGAATGACGAATGAGGAATGACGAAGAACGATTGCTGACCGCGTTCGCGGAAATGCATCCGTGATTCGAAATTCGCAATTCGATGTGGGGTCATCATGATACAGATGAGGACGATTTTGGATGTTGCGGACAATTCAGGGGCCCGAAAGATCTCCTGCATTCATGCATTGGGCAACCAGGTGGGACGCGTCGCGTCTCTCGGAGACATCATTACGGCGAACGTTAAGGAAGCGGCTCCCGACGGCACCGTTAAAAAAGGCCAGGTGGTCAAGGCCGTGATCGTGAGGACGCGCAAGGAATTCCGGCGCAAGGATGGCACGTATATTCGCTTCGATGACAATGCCGCGGTGCTTATCAATGACCAGAAGGAACCCATTGGCACACGCGTTTTCGGTCCCGTCAGCCGGGAATTGAGGGACAGGGACTTTTTGAAAATCGTTTCGCTGGCGCCTGAAGTGCTCTAGCAGCGGTGGAAAGAGGACAGAATCCGATGTCCAGAGTGCATATAAAGAAAAATGATACGGTTTATGTACTGTCCGGAAAAGACCGGGGCAAAACAGGGAAGGTGCTCAAGGTGTTCCTGGATAAGGATCGGGCGGTCGTTGAGGGTTTGAACTATATTCAGAAGCATACCCGGCCCAATCCGCAAAAGAACGTCAAGGGCGGAATCCTGCCTAAGGAATCCCCGGTTCACATATCCAACCTGATGGTAGTCTGCAAGCGGTGCAACAAGCACGCGCGCGTCGGCTTCAGTCTCATGCAGGACGGCCGGAAAGTCCGGATATGCAAGAACTGCAACGAGCTTTTGGATGAATAGCCGCACGTAGAGGTTTGAAAGGTCAGATCATGAGTAGACTTCGGGAGTTATACAAGACGGAAGCCGTGCCCGCCTTGATGAAGCAATTCGAGTATACGAACATAATGGCGGCGCCGAAACTTGTAAAAATAAATGTCAACATGGGCTTGGGCGAGGCGATCTCCAATGCCAAGCTGCTTGACGTCGCTGCCGAGGAGGTTGCCGCGATCACGGGCCAGCATCCGGTGATCACAAAAGCCAAGAAATCCATCGCCGCCTTCAAGCTGCGGCAGGGAATGCCCATCGGGGTTACGGTTACGCTGCGGGGAGACCGCATGTTCGAATTTCTCGACCGTCTCATCAGCATCGCCCTGCCCCGCGTCCGGGACTTTCGCGGAGTCTCCCCGAGATCTTTCGATGGACGGGGGAATTACACGCTTGGCCTGAGAGATCAGCTGATTTTTCCCGAGATCGATTACGGCAAGGTCGATAAGGCGCGCGGTATGAACATCACGATCGTCACCACCGCAAAGAGCGATGACGAAGCATTTGAGCTTTTGAGAGTTTTGGGAATGCCCTTCGCCAAGAAGGGCCAGCAATAGGAATTAAAATCCGGCCTGACGCCGGAACTGCGGACGGGAGTTACTGTGGCAAGAACCTGTATGAGAGCCAAAGCCAGACGGACGCCCAAATTTGCGGTGCGTGCGCATAATCGCTGTCTCCGTTGCGGCCGGTCGCGCGGATATTTCCGGAAATTTCAGCTTTGCCGGCTCTGTTTCCGATCTCTGGCACTGGCAGGAGAAATACCCGGAGTCACCAAATCGAGCTGGTAGCGTGGATCCAACATTTACGCAAGGCGATTGACGAAACAGGCCGCATTGCGGATTCCGGATTTCGATCCGTCAATCGCAATTTTTAGGAGTTGATCATGACAATGACCGATCCCGTGTCCGACCTTCTGACGCGGATTCGAAATGCCAGCCAGGCGAAACATGAAACCGTCGATGTTCCCTCGTCCAGGCTGAAGCTGGAGATAACCCGCATCTTGAAGGAAGAGGGATATATTTCCGGTTATAGCCTCGTCCAGGACAGCAAGCAGGGAATCATCCGTATCCAGCTCCGCTATGGGGCGGGCCGGAGTCCGGTGATTTCATCTCTGGACCGGGTGAGTCGCCCCGGTTGCAGGGTATACGCCGGCAAGTCCGAGATTCCCTCCGTCCTGGGAGGTTTGGGAGTTTGCATCCTGTCCACATCCCAGGGGATTTTTACGGGTAAGCAGGCGCAGGAGAAGGGATTGGGCGGAGAGGTGCTTTGTACCATCAGCTGAGTTATTGGTTTGAAATTCGAGATTGAATGACCGTTTTGAATCTCGAATCTCGAATTTGAAAGGTGCTTTATGTCGCGAATAGGGAAAAAACCGATCAAAGTGCCGAGCGGAGTCAAGGTGGTCATCCGTGACGGCCAGCTTTCGGTCGAAGGCAGCAAGACAAAGCTGTCGGCTCCGATACCGCCCGGGATTCGGTTCGAATTGAACGGAGATACGCTGGCGGCTTTCAGGGATTCGAATGAGAAGCCTTATCCCGCCTATCACGGATTGGCTCGTGCGCTGGTCGCAAACTGCATTCATGGAGTCACGGAAGGCTTTTCCAAGGACCTAGACCTGGTCGGGATCGGCTACAAGGTCGAGGCCAAGCCCAGGACCGTGACCCTCACTCTCGGTTACTCGCATCCTATTGAGTTTCCTATTCCCCCTGGGATTAGCGTGAAAGTCGAAAAGCAGAGCAAGAGCATTCAGAACTACGTGGCTACCCTGACGATTTCCGGCCCCGATAAGCAGCTCGTGGGACAGGTCGCCGCGGATATCCGATCCTTGAGAAGGCCAGATGCCTACAAGGGGAAGGGCCTCCGGTACGCTCGCGAGACTGTCCGGCTCAAGGTCGGAAAGAAGGGGGCATAATGATTAGTCCAATCGACCGTTCCAGAGAACGTCAAAGGATACACAAAAGAATCCGCGAGAAAATCTCCGGCACGCCCATACGCCCCAGGTTATGTGTATACCGCAGTTCAAAATACCTTTACGCCCAGATAGTGGATGATTCTCAGGGGAAAACTCTGGCTGCCGCGTCCACTGCGGAAAAGAGCATTCTGGGAGATTTGAAAAGCGGCGGCAACATTGAGGCTTCCAAACGCGTGGGGAAAGCTATTGCCGAGCGGGCCAGGGCCAAAGGAATCGAGTCTGTCGTTTTCGATCGGGGAGGATACCTCTATCATGGCCGCATCAAGGCGATCGCCGAAGCGGCCCGGGAGTCGGGATTAAAGTTTTAGGGAACCATGGTTGCGGGGGCGCACGGCTGCAGCCCCTGAAAATCAAATTGGAGGAAGCTTGGATAAGATCGATCCGAATGCGCAGGAATTCAAAGACCAGGTCGTTTCCATCAACCGCGTGACGAAAGTCGTCAAGGGAGGGAAAAACCTGAGTTTCAGCGCTCTCGTGGTTGTCGGCGACCAGAACGGGCAAGTCGGCTACGGCATGGGGAAAGCGAAGGAAGTGCCTCAGGCCATCAAGAAGGGCGTCGAACAGGCGCGCAAGAACATGATCCGCATCCCGCTAAAGGGACGAACGATTCCCCACGTCATCCTGGGCAGGTACGGCGCCGGACGCGTGATCCTCAAGCCCGCCTCGGAAGGCACGGGCGTGATCGCCGGCGGTCCCGTGCGGGCGGTGGTTGAGTCTGCCGGAATTTCCAATATCCTCACGAAATCTCTTGGCAGCACGAATCCTCACAATGTGGTCAAGGCAACCTTCGACGGTTTGAAAAGGCTGAGGGAACCCGAGGAAGTTGCCAAACTGCGTGGAAGACAAGTCGAGGAACTGTAAGCAATGGCATCCAAAAAGAAGGCAGTATCCGAAGGCGTCGCGCTATTGAAAATTCAGTACTATCGCAGCGCAATCGCGGCGCCCAAAAAGCACAAAATGATTGTCAAAAGCCTGGGATTCAAGCGCCTCAACCAGATAGTCAGCCGGGCGGATACCCCTGCGGTGCGGGGAATGGTTGCGCAGGCGCCTCATTTGTTCAGGATTCTCAGTGAGCCGTAGGACCGCAGGGCAATGCGCCCCTGCGGCGGCCGTATCGGAAAAGGCATACGATTATGTTAAGCATAAATGCATTGAAACCGGCACCGGGAGCCAACCGCAAGAACAAGCGGGTGGGCCGGGGAATCGGATCGGGACACAGCAAGACCTCGACGCGCGGCTACAAGGGGCAGCTGTCGCGCGCAGGCACCAGAATGCGCCCGGGATTTGAGGGGGGGCAGATGCCGCTGCATCGCCGTCTGCCGAAGCGCGGATTCAACAACATCTTCCGCAAGGAATACGCCGCGGTCAATCTGGAAAAGCTCGCGGGATTCGAGGCGGGTGCGCAGGTGACCCCAGAGGCGCTGAAGGAACGCGGCCTCATCAAGAACCTCCGGGATGGAGTGAAGATTCTCGGAGTTGGCGAATTGCCGCATGCCCTTACGGTTCGCGCGCACAAGTTCAGCAAGAGCGCCGTGGAAAAGATTCAGAAGGCGGGCGGCGCCATTGAGCTCATCGCATAAGCACCAGGGGTAAAAGAGCTGGATCATAAACTCCCCAGGACACGGAGTCCGCGGGGGCTGGAACTTACAAGTCTTTGAGGTTCTGAAAGACGATGCCGGAAGAAAGAAGTCCGATTTTCAGTTCCATACAAAATATTTTCAGCATCCCGGACCTGCGCAAGCGAGTTCTGTTCATGCTCGGTCTGCTGGCTGTGTACCGCATCGGCGCATTTATCCCGACGCCGGGTATAAATAGCGACGCGCTGGAGCAGCTCTTTCAAACACAATCGGGCACGATCTTTGGTTTTTTGGATATATTTACAGGCGGCGCGCTGCGGCGCTTCAGCATTTTTGCCCTGGGCATCATGCCCTATATCACGGCATCCATTATTCTCCAGCTGGCGACTGTTGTCGTGCCTTACCTGGAAAAGCTCTCCAAGGAAGGGGAACTGGGACGCAAAAAGATCACCCAATACACCCGCTATCTGACTGTCGCGCTTACCCTCTTCCAGGGATTCATGACGGCGGTTGCCCTGGAGCGTTCCGGCGGAGGGACCGGCGCCCAGATAGTGACGGAACCGGGCTGGGGATTCCGTTTCATGGTGATGATCACCCTCACCACTGGTACGGCCTTCATCATGTGGATCGGTGAGCAGATCACCGAGCGCGGGATCGGCAACGGCATCAGTTTGATCATTTTCGCGGGTATTGTAGTCGGCCTGCCAACGGCCATCCAGAACATCTGGGTTAACGTTCAACAGCGCACGTGGTCCATCTTTACCGTGATCCTGCTGGTGGTGGTGATGGTGCTGGTCGTTGCCGCCGTCGTGTTCGTGGAGCGGGGCCAGAGGAAGATCCCGGTGCAGTATGCCAAGCGCGTCGTCGGTCGGCGCGTTTACGGCGGACAGGCGACACACCTGCCTCTGAGGGTGAACTCCGGCGGCGTGATCCCCGTAATTTTCGCGGCATCCATTGTGTCGATCCCTTCGACTCTTGGCGCGGTCATGCCGAATACTTTCATGAGCAGCCTGGCACATCAGCTTGCCCAGGGGATGCCGCTGTATAATCTCTTGTACATCGTGGGGATCATATTTTTCTGTTTCTTTTACGTCAGTATCATATTCAACCCCATGGAAGTTGCGGACAACATCCGCAAATACGGCGGATACATTCCGGGCATTCGGCCGGGGCGGAGAACGGCGGAATATATCGACCGGATTCTGAGCCGGCTCACCCTCGCCGGATCGATTTATCTGGTGCTGATCTGCCTCCTTCCGGAATTCCTGATTACGGGATTCAAGGTCCAGCCGCTTCCCTGGATAGGGCCGAAGCTCGACGATTTCCTGAACTCGGCAGGCTTGAGTTGGATCACGACGGGATTGGGTGTAACTTTTTATTTCGGCGGCACCTCCCTGCTGATCGTCGTCGGGGTGGCCATGGATACGATCCAGCAGATCGAATCCCAGCTGATCATGCGCCACTATGACGGCTTCCTGAAGAAGGGAAGAATTCGCGGCCGGAGAGGCTAGACGGATTGACGATTTTCGATTGACGATTGACGGATAAAAACAAACGACACTCTCAATCGTGAACAGGGCAGAATGAATACTCAAAGGCTGGCGATCATTATGCTGGGGCCGCCGGGAGCCGGGAAGGGCACCCAGGCGAGGATGATAAGCGACGCCTTGAAGATTCCTCATGTCTCGACAGGAGATATGCTGCGCGAGGCGCTGAAAAACCAGACGAAACTTGGGAAGAAAGCCCAGGCTTATATGGAGGCCGGGACCCTGGTTCCCGATGAGCTTGTGGACGCAATTGTCGCCGAACGCCTCGCCCGGAAGGATTGCGACCGCGGATTCATCCTGGACGGATACCCGAGGACGATTCCGCAGGCCGAAAATTTGCAGGCATTATTGAGCCGCGACGGCACGCGGACCCTGACGATTGTCGTGAATGTGGACGACGGCGTTTTGATCAGCCGCCTGTCTTCCCGCTGGACATGTCCGAAATGCGGCAAGATGTTCAACGCCAAGCTGGATCCGGACAAGGCTGCGGGGCAGTGCGATGAATGTCATACGGCGCTGGTGCAGCGCAAGGATGACAGAGCCGAGGTGGTAGCGGAGCGGCTCCAGGTGTATCAAGGAACGACCCGCCCGCTGATTCAGCATTACCGGGAGCGGACGGCGTTCGTCGAAGTGAATGGGGATAAACCCGTGGATGAAATTTATAAGTCCATCATGAACATCGTAACGAGTTACCTATGACGAATTGTGAATGGAAGCATGAAAGCCGGGACATTGCCGTTTGCCGGCCAATAAGGTTTTCATTCGTCATTCGTCATTCGTCATTCGTCAATAGGTAATATGCCTAAAGAGGATGCAATCGAGGTTGTGGGGACTGTGATTGAAACTCTGCCCAACGCCATGTTCCGGGTTGAGCTGGAAAACAAGCATGTGGTGTTGGCTCATGTTTCGGGCAAAATGCGCAAAAACTTTATTCGTATCCTGCCGGGTGACAAGATCCTGGTGGAGCTTTCTCCCTATGATCTGTCGCGGGGGCGAATTGTTTACAGGTACAAGTAAGTAGGGTCTCTATATGAAAGTTAGGGCTTCGGTTAAGAAAATATGCACCAAGTGCAAGATTGTGCGCCGCAAGGGAGTGATCCAGATCAGGTGCTCCAACCCTAAGCACAAGCAGCGTCAGGGCTAAAAGGGAGGTAAGAATTGGCTAGAATCGCGGGAGTGGATCTGCCGCTGAATAAGCGGATTCAGATTGGCATGACCTATATCTTTGGAATCGGCAAGAGCAGGGCCGCCAAGATTTGCCAGGAGGCTGCCATCGATGTCAATACCAAGGTGAAAGATCTGACCGAAGATGAGGCGGTGCGCATCCGAAATATCATCCAGAGAGAGGGGATGGTTGAAGGGGATCTGCGCAAAGCGGTCTCCATGGACATCAAACGGCTCATGGAAATCGGCTCTTATCGGGGGTTGCGCCATCGGCGGGGACTGCCGGTCCGAGGGCAGAGAACCCATACCAATGCCCGGACGCGCAAAGGGCCGCGAAGAATTGTCGGCAAAAAGTAGTGAATGCTTGCTGAGGTAACAAATGGCAGAGAAACAACAGAAAAAGACTACGAAACGGAAGACCGGAAAAAAGCGGGAGAAGCTGAGCATCCCGGCAGGAATCGCGCACATTCTCGCGACATTCAATAACACGATTATCAGCATCACGGACCTGGAAGGCAATCTCCTGGCCACGTCGAGCGCCGGCGCCGTGGGGTTCAAAGGATCGCGCAAGGGGACGCCGTTTGCGGCGCAACAGGCGGCCACCATAGCCGCCAACGCCGTCAAAGAATACGGCCTGCGCACGCTGCAGGTTCAGCTCAAGGGACCGGGCGCCGGCCGGGAATCTGCCATTCGGGCGCTGCAGAGTGCCGGCATCGAGGTCAAGGCCATCCGGGATATTACCCCGATCCCGCACAATGGGTGTCGCCCATCCAAGCGGCGCCGCGTGTAGCTTTATAAGGAATTTGGAATGACGCATCGCAGATGAAAACCTCGCGACCTGATTCGCGATCCGCAACCCGTCATTCGCAAAATTGAATGAATGGAATCATTGGAAAAGGAGCAACAAATTGGCCAGATACCGCGACGCGAAATGTCGGCTTTGCCGCCGGGAAGGAACCAAGCTCTTCCTTAAGGGCGACCGCTGCTTCAGGGATACCTGTGCCGTGGAGAAGCGTAATTTCCCTCCGGGACAGCACGGCCGCGATCATCGCCCCAAGACGGTGGGATACGGGGTGCAGTTGCGCGAAAAGCAGAAGGTAAAGCGTATCTACCGGGTTCTCGAAAACCAGTTCGCCAACTATTTTGCCAAAGCTGAAAAGAAAAAGGGGATTACGGGCGAGACTTTGCTGTTAAGCCTGGAATGCCGTCTGGACAATGTCATCTGCCGTCTGGGCTTTGCGCCTTCACGCGACCAGGCCCGGCAACTGGTAACTCATGGCCACGTCCTCGTGAACGGCAAAAAGGTGGATATCGCATCCGCCCAGGTCAAGGCCGGCGATGTGATTACGCTTCAGGAACGGATCCGGAAGAATCAGCAGATACTGGATTCCATCGGGACGGTTGGCGGCAGGGGCGGAGTCCCGGCCTGGCTGGAACTGGATTCAGAAGGCCTGAAGGGCACCGTGACGTCGTTGCCCAAGCGCGAAGATATTCAGATGCCTATTGACGAGCAACTCATCGTGGAGCTCTATTCGAAGTAAGAGAGAGATGAGGTAAGGGGAAAATTATGACTAAAGCTTTTCAAAAGCCGAAGAGACTGATCTGCGATCTTGAGACCTTGAGCCCGACATACGGCCACTTCTTTGCTCAGCCCTTCGAGAGAGGTTTCGGCACAACCATCGGGAATGCGCTGCGCCGGGTCCTGTTGTCCTCGATCGAAGGGGCGGCCATAACTGCCGTGAAGATCGATGGTGTTCTTCACGAATTCACGCCTATCCCCAACGTGACGGAAGATGCGACCAATATCATCATGAACCTGAAGCAGGTTCCGCTCAAGCTCAACGTGGATCATGCGAAAACCATCTACCTCGAGTCGGAGCAGCCGGGAGAAGTGACATCCGGCAGTATTACACCCGACCCGGATATCGAGATCCTCGACCCCAATGTTCACATCGCAACCATCGGCGAAGGGGGCAAACTCAAGATTGAGATGCGCATCAAAAAGGGGCGCGGATACATTCAGGCGGACGAAAACTTCGAGGAGGACCTGCCCATCGGGTACATTCCGCTCGACAGCGTCCACTCGCCCATCAAGCGTGTGAATTACGCCGTCGAAGCCGCGCGCCTGGGCCAGACCACGGACTACGACAAGCTCGTGCTCGATGTCTGGACCAACGGGTGCATCCCGCCTCAGGACGCCGTCGCTCAGGCTGCCAAGATCGTCAAAGACCACATGTTCATCTTTATAAACTTCGAAGAAGAACCTGAGCCGGAGGAGGAAGAGGTCGACCGGGAATCGGAACGGATGTACGAGAATCTGAAACGCTCCGTGGAGGAACTGGAGCTTTCCGTGCGATCCTATAACTGCCTCAAGAATGCCGATATCAAAAGCATCGGGGAGCTTGTACAGAAAACCGAGGCGGAAATGCTGAAGACCAAAAACTTCGGACGCAAGTCCCTGAACGAAATCAAAGAAATTCTTTCCGAAATGGGACTATCCTTCGGCATGAAGCTCGACCCGGAGGGCAGGCCTGTTCCTGCTCCCAAGGCGGAATAGTCGGAAGGACCGCTGAAGCAGATCGGAGACTGGTTTCATGAGACATCGAGTTGCTGGGAAAAAACTGGGGCGCAAGACGGCCCATCGCGTGATGATGTTTCGCAACATGGTCACGTCGCTTTTCGACAAGGAACGGGTACGGACAACGCTGGATCGCGCCAAGGCGGTTCGTCCCATCGCGGAACGCATGATAACGCTCGGCAAGCGCGAAAGCCTTCACGCGCGGCGCCAGGCGCTGGCCTATGTCAAGGATCCGGCCGTTGTCACCAAGCTGTTCGAGACACTCGCTCCGCGCTTCTCCCAGAGAAATGGGGGCTACACCCGCATTGTCCGGCTCGGTTTCCGGGACGGCGACGGCGCGCAGATGGCGTACCTGGAATTGATCGGGAGCGAATATAAGCCTGCCAAGGCCGAAGGCGGCAAGAAGGGCAAGAAGGAAAAGAAATCGCAGAAGGGCTCGGAAGAGGCTGCCGGGACTGAGAAGAAGGAAAAGTGAGCAAAGCGACAAAAAGCCGATCGGCGCAGCCTAAGGATATCGGCCCCTCGATGCGGTTTGACAAGGTCCCCTGCGCGAAGCTGCCCACCCGCCTGGGAAACTTTGCCATTTACGGTTTTCGCGATAGGGACTCCGGGGAGGAGGCGGTCGCCCTGGTGGCGGGGAACCCCCATCCCGGGGCTGTCGCCCTCGTGCGAATCCATTCCCAGTGTTTGACGGGCGATGTTTTTTCCTCCAGGCGCTGCGATTGCGGAGATCAGCTTGAGGCCGCGATGGGCCTCATTGCCAAGGCGGGCAACGGCGTGCTGGTCTACCAGCAAAAGGAGGGCCGGGGGATCGGGCTGATCAACAAAATTCACGCCTACGAACTGCAGGACCGCGGACTCGACACCGTCGCTGCCAATGAGGAACTCGGATTCGAGGCGGACCTGCGGGACTATCATATGCCCGCCGAGATTCTAAAATACCTCGGTGCCATTCACATCCACCTCCTGTCCAATAACCCCGAAAAAGTGCAGGGACTGGAACAGGAGGGAATCGTTGTTGAAAAGCGCATCCCCCTGGAAATTCCGCCGAATTCCCTTACCCGCAGATACCTTAAGGTCAAGAAAGAAAAGCTCGGCCACATCCTCGACAGCGTCTGAAAAATCCTTCGAGCTTCAACCGGCTTTGGTGAGGACGAAGCTCCGGGCCCGCACGATGCCCGCGTGGCACTGCTTTATGGCGGGAAGGCGCCCCGGATGTCGTCGGCGGTGCCATGTTTGCCGTCCGGGCCGGCCGACCATACGGTGATGGAGTTGTTGCGGGCCGCGGCTGCCAGCGGCTGCCTCCAAGCGTCCAGCCGGATCAGGGGAGTCAGGAACGCAGGCGAAAGCAGGTCCGATAACGCCACATAGTCTTTGCATGCAGGCAGGCTGCCGTTGGTTTCCCGGTATTTGCGGATTGCCCCGATAATTCTGTCCAGCATATCCCGGGTTTCTTCAATCCTGACTGCAGTCAGGGCCTGCTGGAGGTTCTTCACTTTTTCCCATTGGCCGTTTCCCACCCGGACATCGCGAACCACCCACTCATCCCCATCCTTCTCGAGACGGAACGCGGTCTTAAGCCGAGTTTCCAGCACGGCCTCCGATCCTCCCACCTGCCGGATGTTGACTACCTCAATGTCCTCCTTCTGAAGCGCTTCCTGCGGAAGATGGATAATGAGGTCCCTGGCTTTATCGCCCGACAGCTTTCGCCCGCCGCAGGAAGCCAGGAAACCAAAAAGAATAAGCACCAGATAACGGTTTCTCATTAGATCTTTTATAGCAGATGGCATGGGGATGTTCAAATTTGATTCCTCGGGAAACTCACGGCTTTGCCTCAGGCCGCAATTCCGGGCTTTGATGATGCCTTTTATCAATCTCGAAATTCGAATCTTCCATCTATAATGCTGACATGACGCCAGCCGGAAACACAGACCTCGAAGCCCCGGTACAGTTTCTCAAAGGAATAGGTCCGCGTCGATCCGCGATTCTGGCCGCGCACGGCATCTCCAAAGCCGGGGACCTCCTGGACTATATCCCGTTCCGCTACGAGGACCGGACGCAATTCCGGCCCATCCATACGCTTCGGGAAGGCGAATGGGTGCTGGTTCGGGGCGAGATCTGCAGCGTTGGAGGTTTCGATACGCGCCGCCGGGGCTTCTCCATTTTCGAAATGCTGGTCAGGGACGGGAAGGGCAGCATCCGGGTCAAATTCTTCAACCAGCCGTATCTCCGGCGCGTGTATCAGCCGGGAGTTCGCCTCGTCCTTTATGGCCAGGCCAAAGCAGATTCCTATTCCCGGGGTTCCCTGATCCTGATGAATCCGGAGTGCGAAATTCTGGAGGATGAGGGGGCGGGGCCGTCCCTGCATTCAGGCCGGGTGGTCCCGATTTACCGCAGACTGGAGGACCTGCGCACCCGCACCCTGCGCCAGATTATGTATTCGGTTCTCTCGGGGCTCCCGCCCTATATTCCGGACGCTCTGCCGGAGTATCTCGCCCGGCAGCTCCGGCTTCTTCCCAGGCCAAAGGCGGTGCAGCAGCTCCATTTTCCGAAGCTCAGAGGCCAGTCTCAGGAGGAACGGGAAAAGGAGATGACCCTCCTCAACGCCGGAATTTCGCCGGCGCACAAACGGTTCATCTTCGAGGAGCTTTTCCAGCTTCAGGTGGGCATCCACATGGTTCGCGAGAACCGCGTACGCCATTTAAAAGACCGAAGCTTCAAGCTGGGCGACGGCATCCGGATGTCCATTAAAAAGATCCTGCCTTTCCATCCGACCGAGGCGCAAAAGCGCGCTTTGAAGGAAATCGCCCAGGATATGTGCTCCCCCTATCCCATGAGCCGGCTGCTCCAGGGTGACGTCGGCTCGGGCAAAACCATTGTTGCCGCGCAGGCGGCCATCATCGCGGTCGAGAACGGTTTTCAGGTGGCTATCATGGCGCCGACGGAGATTCTTGCCGAACAGCACTTTTTCAGCTTCCGGCGGCTTCTCGGCCCCCTGAACTACAAAATCGACCTGCTCAAAGGCGGCCTGACCGCCAAAGCGAAAAAGCAAGTCCTCGAACGCCTCCAAAGCGGGGAAACACAGATCGCCATCGGGACGCACGCGCTGGTTCAGGAAAGCGTGGAATTCAAAAACCTGTCGCTGGCCGTGATTGATGAACAGCACCGATTTGGGGTCGTGCAGCGCAACATTCTGAGGGAGAAAGGGGACCGTTTGGATCTGCTGGTTATGACAGCTACCCCGATTCCCCGGTCCCTGGCGTTGACTCTATACGGCGACCTGGACGTTTCCATCATTAACCAGATGCCGCCAGGCCGCAAGCCCGTCGCCACCTCGTGGTGTGAGGAGAAGGATCGCCGCAACGCACTGGAGGCCATCCGTCAGGCCGTTTCAGCCGGGCATCAGGCCTATGTGGTGTATCCCCTGGTTGAGGAATCCGAAAAGTCCGATCTGCGCGCTGCAACGGAGATGGCCGGATATCTTAAGACGCAGGTATTTCCCGATTTGCGCGTCGGGCTCCTGCACGGTCGAATGAGAAGCGCTGAAAAAGAAGAGACCATGATGGAATTTGCCGCCGGCCGAATTCAGGCCCTGGTTTCGACGACCGTCATTGAAGTCGGGGTCGATGTGGCGAATGCGACTCTCATGGTCATTGAAAACGCGGAGCGCTTCGGCCTGGCCCAACTGCACCAGCTGAGAGGGAGAGTCGGCCGCGGCCCGGATCAATCTGCCTGTCTGCTGGTGGCCGATGTGCACAACAATCCCGAGGCACGGCGCCGCATCGAAATCATGTGTGAAACGAACGACGGATTCCGCATAGCGGAAGTGGACCTGGAACTGCGCGGGCCCGGCGAGATGATCGGCACGCGCCAGTCCGGAGTCCCGGCGTTCAGGTACGCCAACATTGTGCGGGATAGAAAAGCGCTTGAGATCGCCCGGGTCGAGGCGGAACGCTTCCTTCGAGTCCTGCGTTCGAATCCGGATGATGATTGCCGGAGGGCCGCGCTGCTCATCCGGCAGCGCTGGAAAGATTATTTCGGACTGGCTTTGACAGGCTAAATAGGAATTACGTATTATGAGGGACGAATGAGTGATTCTATTGGTGAACCCCCGGCTCTGCCGGAGGTGCCTGATTAATAAATGTGCTAAGATTTGTAGATTAAGGGCAGCAATCGCGGACCAATAGTCCGTCATTCGTCCTTTGTAATTCGCAAATTACAGGTATATGCGGGTTATATCAGGAAAGTTTCGGGGCAGAAGATTGCAGGGGCCGGCCGGTATGGATGTGCGCCCCACGGGGGATCGTCTCAAGGAGACTCTCTTCAGCATCCTGGGCCCCCGTGTTGCAGGCTCCATTGTGCTTGATGTTTTCGGCGGCTCAGGCGCCATCGGTATCGAGGCGCTCAGCCGGGGCGCTCAGGAAGTCGTATTCATCGAGAGCACAACGGCGGGAGAGAGGCTGATCCGCCGGAACCTCGAGCGCTGCGAAATACAAGCCGGCTATCGGGTGCTCCGCCAGGATGTGTTTCCGGCATTGCGGTTCCTGGCCCGCCAGGGATTTCGGGCGAACATTGTTTTCTTCGATCCCCCTTACAGCTGGAAACCCTACCGTGATCTAGTGGAGATCGTGTTTGATAAAGGGCTCCTGGCGCCGCCTGCCTGTGTTGTGATCGAGCACCACCGCAAGGCGGACCTTCCCGAATCGGGCGAGCGCTACCACAGATCGCGCATCGTCCGGCAAAGCGACCATTGCCTCAGCTTTTATGAGTCCGGCGGTTTGCCGGGCGCATGAGGAAATATGGCTGCAAATCCACCCAATGCATCGACAAAGTGCCAGCTTTGCCAGTGGCATTCCATAGTTTGAAAGCTCTGGGGGTCAGAAAACGCTGACCTTCGCTGACAAAACGTCTATGAACGCTGAAAATTGAGGTATAAGTCAGCGTGTGTCAGCGGCCAAGGTTCATGCAGCCCGCAAAACCGCATTCTACGGATTAAAATTAATACTCCGGCATTGATGAGGGCTGTTAATCCATCGGTTCCCTTAAAGGGATCAGCCTATGGCTGTTTTTTTGCCAGCGAACGTTCAAGGTACCTTCGCAGACTCCTGAGGCCCTGTTTGCTGCGGTGCCGCAATGTGGAATACGGGATGCCGCTCGCCATTCCTATGTCCCGTATCGACAGGCCCTGCGATTCCAGTATCGTCAGCCGCAGGGCTTCGCGCTGCTTTTGCGGCAGGCGATCCAATCCCGACCGGAGCAGTTCGAGCAGCCGTTGCGTCTTGTCTGACCGTTCCTTTTCCGCCATGAAGTCATACGGGCTGACCGTGTTATCGGACACCGGGATGTTGTCCCATATAGGAACTTGCCTCATGCGCTCCCGCTTCCTGTTGTTATAAAGCTCCAGCGCTGCATTGACGATGGCACGCCCCAGGTACATCCGGACATGCTCAGGGGATGGGAGCGGCTGGCCGCGGACCAGAACCCTTCGCACCGCTTCCTGCATGACATCCTCGGCATCGGCCTCGCTTCCTAGGATTCCCATGACGAACCGCAGCCACTTACGGCTGTTGCGGTCCAGAATCGGTTCCAGCGCCACCCTCAAATCCTCGGTGGCTCCAACCTTGTCAACATGCATATTTTTTCGCTCAATAAGGCTTGGGGTTGTTAATAAGAAGGCGATCTCCTGATATTCCTATTGTTTCGTCCGGGAGCTTTGTATTTCAGGGAAACTGCGGGGCAACGTGATCAAGAATTCAGCCTTGATAAAGGCACGGAAGAGCCACGCGCCGGGGGATCTCCTGCATGAACTGGAGTGGGCAAGGATTCAGCTGGCGATTGCCATAGCGGTGGAATCCAAATCGACTCCGCTGGAACGGCGCCGATACTATCTGGATACGGCGGATCAGGTGCGCCGATTCATCCGGAGGTTGCGTGCGGCCGGCGGCGGGACCGGTGCGGAGGCTGAGAACTGGCACCGTGCCCTGGAGTCCATCCGGCAGATGCCGAATCAGGGCAAAGCTTCGCGGCTCTGCCAGGTACTCAAGGATATTGTGGGAGAATTGGAGTGAGACTTGCAATTTCCGGCAGCTTCCCTCTATAATCCGCTGTAGTTTTGGGAGATACGAGTAATTTGCCTATGGAAACTCGAGCGGTTTATCCTGGATCCTTTGACCCGGTCACGAACGGCCATATTGATCTCATCCAGCGAAGCGCTGCGCTCTTCGACCACGTTGTCGTCGCGATCCTTGGAAATGCTGAAAAAACTCCTCTTTTTTCGGTTGAGGAGCGTATAGAAATGTTGGAGGAAGCGATTCGGGATCTGCAAAATGTTTCCGTGACTTCTTTTCAGGGTTTGCTCGTCGACTTTGTGGAAAAGATCGGAGCTTCCGTGATCGTCCGCGGCATTCGAGCCGTGTCCGACTACGAATACGAACTTCAGATGGCTTTAATGAACCGCCGTCTCTCCAACAAGGTCGAGACTGTTTTTATGCTGCCTGCGGAATCGTATTCTTTTCTGAGCTCAAAGCTCGTGAAGGAAATAGCGGAGCGCGGGGGAAAGATAAGCGGATTCGTTCCCCCGGGCGTTGAGAAGCGTCTTTGCCGCAAATACGGCATCCGGATTCCTTCCTGAGCTGCGCATGCTTGCACGCAGGATTTCTCCAGGCTCGCGCCATTCTCTGATACGCTGAGGAGCGATTTGCTTGACAGGTGACCCATTGTCTTCTCCAGCCGGGGAACAAGGTCCTGCTCCTGCGGGGATCCGACGCCTGTATTCCCTCATCCGGCGCCGCCGCGTTCCTCTGGCCATCGCCGCACTGCTTCTGTCTCTGTCGGGCATTGCCCTATGTGCCTTTTTGGAGTACGGACGTCCGGAAACATGGGCCAAAACACGGCCTCAGGCTCCGGTGCCCGTGGCAGCACCGCCTCCCCCGAAATTCACGCAGGTTATCGGCGTTATCGCGCCTCGAGAGACTATCACGCAGGCGCTGGAACAGAAGGGCCTTCCCGGCGAATTGATCAGCCGCATAGTAGATTCGGCCCGCCCCGTTTACGACCTGGCCAAAGTCAACGCCGGCCGGCGTTTCTGGATCTATTACACGGAGGACGGGCGGTTTCGCGACCTCCGCTACATGATCGATGACGAACGCTACCTTACGGTCTATCACGATGTCGCGTCGGATAGCCTGGTCCCCGTGGTCAAAAGCTATCCTTATGACAAGCGCGTGGAGACCGTCTCGGCGGCTATAGAGAATTCGCTTTTTTCGTCGGTTATGAGCATCGGCGAGAAAGATCAGCTGGCCCTGGACCTCGCGGACATATTCGGTTCGGATATCGATTTTTACACCGATATTCAAAACGGCGATTCCTTCCGGGTGCTGATAGAAAAGAAATACCTGGACGACCAGTTTGTGAAATACGGCGCTATCCTGGCCGCGGCGTTCACGAATCAGCAGAAGACTCTGACGGGATTTCGTTTTGAAGATGAAAATGGCAAGCCTGCCTATTATGCGCCCGACGGCAAAGCCCTGAAAAAGTCGTTTCTCAAATCCCCATTGAAGTTTTCGGCACGTATAACATCGAGATTTTCCCTGGCCAGGCGGCACCCGATATTGAAAATTGTGCGCCCGCATCTCGGCGTGGATTATGCGGCGCCAATAGGATCGCCTGTGCAGGCCGTGGGCGCTGGAGTCGTGACGAGCGCAGGGTCGAACGGCGCCAGCGGGAAAATGGTTCGAATACGCCACGCCGGGGGATACGAATCCATGTACCTGCACCTATCGCGGATCCGGGTAAAGGCGGGCGCCCGTGTCGGCCAGGGAGATATCATCGGCTACGTGGGGTCCAGCGGCCTTTCGACCGGGCCGCATCTTGATTTCCGGGTAGCAAAGAACGGTAGAGCCGTCAACCCGACCAAGGTCATTTTCCCGCCGGGCGCTCCCGTGGCTCCAGCCCGGTTTAGCGAATTTGCAGCAGTCCGGGACTCCCTCATAGCGCAACTCAACGCGGAATGACGCATAACGAATGAACACAAACAATATGTGTTGCATCATATTGACTAAACTAAATAGTGTTTTGCTTTTTCCCAATCTTCTGCTCGGCATGAGGGGCCAATGAGATTACGACGCCATTTCCTGCTTTTGATTGTTGTTCTGTTTCCTGCTGCCTCCCAGGCGACGGATCTGACATTTTTCCTGGGCGGAGTCAGTCCCGGATCTATTTCGGTAGACAATGTCAAAAAAGCCCTGGACGGCGGCCCGGTATATGGCTTCAGGGTTGCGACAAACTTCATCCCGTCTTTCGGCCTGGAGCACACCCTGGCATTCAGTTCGGATTTCCTGTTCCCTGAAGATAATTCAACGATCCGGGAAGCCAAAGGCTTCCTTTATAACAGCAACCTGATTTTCAACATCCCGGCAGGGAAGGTCGTCCCCTATATCACTGCGGGCGCCGGCTTGATCAGCCAATACGGGGATGATTATTTGCCGGTCGGAACGGAGTTCGCGTTCAATTACGGCGGAGGACTCAAATTCCCGCGGCTCAAGGGCCCATTGGGATTGAGGTTCGATGTGCGCGGCTACAGCGTCGGAGCTTTCTCGAACAAGCTGAATATCTTTGAGCTTTCCGGCGGGATCCTCCTTTCCTTGGGGAAATAGATTGGACATCCGAAATTCCGCATCTCCGAGTCTCGAATATCGAATCTCGAATCATCCATGAGGCTTTCAATCATTGCAAATCCCGCGGCCGGCGGAGGCCGTGCCTATCCATCCATCCAGGGCCATGTCCGCCGCTGGAGCCACCGCGAATGGGAAGTGGAAATCCTGACTACGCACAGCCGGGACCACGCCGGATTGCTTGCCCGGCAACTGCTTCAAAATCCCCCGGATCTTCTGGCGATCGCGGGCGGAGACGGCACTGTCAACGAAGTCGCTACGCATGTGCCCGATCCTCCCTTTCCCGTGGCAATACTTCCGTCCGGGACGGCGAATGTCCTGGCGCGAGAGCTGGGCCTGCCGCTGGATCCAATCCGGGCTTTGGAGATTGCGCTGAAACGTTCCATCCGCCGGGTGGATCTCGGGAAATTGGGCCCCGGGCCAAGGCGGCGCTTTCTGTTTGTGGCAGGCATTGGATTCGATGCCTACGTTGCGTCCGCGGTGCGGCCCGGCGCAAAGGCAGTGCTGGGAATGGCTGCTTATGCCGCTGCAATTGTCCGGTGCCTCCGGAGCTATCGCTTTCCCGAGTTCCAGGTTGCCTGCGGCAAAAACACGTTCACGGCGACGAGTTGCCTTGCCTCCAACGCCAGGAGCTATGGGGGCGGTTTGCTTTTCAGCCCGAATGCGGACATGAGCGATGGCCTTCTGGATATACTCGTTCTCGAGGGAAGGCGCAGGCTGGAATTGGCGCGCTTCCTCTTTCAGGCCTGGCGGGGAAATGCGGAATGCGGCGGCTGGATTCATCGCCTGAGAGCGCCGGCCCTCAGAATCGAGGGCCCTGCCGATGTCCTGATTCAGGCAGACGGGGAGCTGTCCGGCAATCTTCCGCTGGATATACGTCTCGAGCCTTTGATATTTCCGCTGGTGGTTCCGCAAGAACTCCAAGACTCCAATGCTCCATAAGTGATATCATGATTTGAGGTTCGGTTCGCGTATTGCTTTTCGCTCCGAATCCTGAATTTCGAATCTTTAAAGAGAATATGTTCAAAGTCGCGATTGTCGGGAGACCCAATGTGGGTAAATCCACGCTTTTCAACCGCCTGTGCGGAGCGCGGAAAGCCATTGTCGGCGACGAGCCCGGCATCACGCGCGATCGCATTTACGGATCCGTGCAATGGAACAGCAAGTCCATCGCCATCCTCGACACCGGCGGTTTGATCCCCGATACAAGGGATGCGATCCCGGAGAGAATTTTCCGCCAAGTCGAAGCGGCATTGGAGGAATCCCGGCTCATACTTCTGGTGGTGGACGGAAAGGATGGCGTCACGCCGCTGGATGAGCAGCTGCTGCCGCTATTGCGCAGAACGGGCAAGCCGATCTGGACGGTCGTAAACAAGATCGATTCGCCTTCGCATGAAATGCTGGCGGCCCCGTTTTATGAATTCGGCGCGGAGCAATTGTTTGCGGTATCTGCGGAGCATGGCCGGGGTACGGGCGAGCTCCTGGACGCGATTGCCGCGGAAACAGAGGGGCATGAGAATGAAGGGGAAGTCGAGGCGGAGGAGGAGATACGGGTTGCAGTCGTGGGGCGGCCTAATGTCGGCAAATCCTCTCTGGTGAACCGGCTGCTGGGATACGAACGCTCCATCGTGACCGATGTCCCCGGAACCACACGGGACGCCATTGACACGATTCTTGTCCGCAACGGAGTGCGCTATCGCATTATCGACACGGCCGGGATGCGAAGGAAGGGGAAAGCGGAGGGCCGGACCGAGAAAATCAGTGTTGTCATGGCGGAAAAAAGCCTGGCGCGCGCGGATGTCGCTCTGCTGCTGCTTGATTCGGAGGAAGGGGTCACCAAGCTGGATGCCGGCATCGGGGGATCGGCCGCCGAGTCGGGTTGTTCGGTTATAATTGTTCTGAACAAATGGGACCTGGTTGAGAAAGATACGCATACGGTCGAGCAGTTCACGGAAGATGTCCGGCGCCGGATGAAACATCTGGCTTACGCGCCGGTTGTGACCGTGTCGGCTTTGACCGGCCAGCGTGTTTCGAAGCTGTTCGATTTGATCGGCAAAGCGCATGAAGCGCGAGGCGTCCATATCCAGACGGGGACGCTCAACAACATATTCGTGCCGGATCTGGAGCAGAAATTCTCGGCTCAGGATCCCAATCAGACTCTGGGTATCCGGTACATTACCCAGGCGCGATCGAGCCCTCCGACCTTTGTTGTTTTCATGGCGGGACGCGATCGGCTTCATTTTTCCACTGAGAGGTATCTCGTCAATCAATTGCGCGAGCGGTTTGGCTTTTTCGCGGCGCCGATCCGGATTCAGCAGCGCATGAAAAGCCCGAAGACTCGGAAACACAAAGAATCGAAGCCATGAACAAATACGACATCAGCAAAAAGGTCTACGAAGCCCACGGAGGAATTTCTTATGCCGACGCTCAAAAGACAGTGGACTTGATGCTCGAGATTATCAAGAAGCGGCTTTCCAGGCATGAGAAGGTGCTGATCAGCGGTTTCGGCTGTTTTCGGGTCATGAAGCGGAAAGGCAAGAAGGGGGTGAATCCCCAGACAGGCGAACCGGTACTCATCCCTGGCAGGAATTCGGTTAAATTTAAGCCTTCAAAATACCTAAAGACAATCTGACCGATATGCCGTTCGTTGCCAACAAGCTTTACTACAAAATCCGGGAGGTCTGCAAAATCGTCGGCGTGGAAGCCCACGTCCTGCGCTTTTGGGAAATGGAGTTTCCTTCTCTTTCTCCGCCCAAAAGCAAGTCCGGCCAGAGAACCTATCGTCCGAGGGATATCGATCTGCTTCTGGAGATACGGAAGCTGCTTTATGAAGACGGCTTCACCATCGCGGGTGCGCGCAAGCAGTTGAGATCCGCCGGCGAGGCCAGGGCGCGCGATGCCGCAAAGATCCCCAAAAACCGTGTCCGGACGGAACCGAAGCCGCGCCCGGCGCCTCCATCGGAAAGACTGAATAAGGTCAAGGCTGAGCTTGAGAACATATTGACTTTGCTTGATCACGAATGATACTGTTCGGACTTAGGGTCGGGACGTAGCGCAGCCTGGTAGCGCACACGCTTGGGGTGCGTGTGGTCGGTGGTTCAAATCCACTCGTCCCGACCATATTTATTCTTACCGTGAAAGTAATCCTGCTTACCAACGACGATGGGATAGAGGCCGAGGGATTAAGGACTCTGGAAGCGGTTCTGAAGGGACTTGCTCCTATCGTTGTGGTTGCGCCCGACCGGGAACGCAGCGCCGTAAGCCACGGATTGACGCTGCACTCCCCCCTTGAAGCCCAGGAAATCAGGCCCGATCATTATGTGCTGAACGGCACGCCGGCGGATTGCGTGATCTTCGCGCTCCGGCGCCTGTTCACGATGCCGCCGGACCTCGTTATTTCCGGAATCAACCACGGGGCGAACCTGGGCGACGACATCATGTATTCGGGGACCGTCGCGGCCGCCCGCGAGGCCGCGCATCACGGAGTTCCCGCCATGGCCGTTTCCCAGGCCTATGATGAAAAGCCGGTTCGATTCAAGGACGGGGCCGCGTATGTGCGGGAGCTGGTGGCGGGCATTTTGAGCAACGGGCTTTCGGGCGAAATCTGTTTAAATGTGAATATGCCGATCCGCAAAATAAAGGGCATGAGGATTACACGGCAGGGTTGCGAAGAGCACATCCCGCACTTCAATTCTCTCGATTCCAAAGCCGAATACCATGCGGCGCCCGTCAGTCCTGCGGGTTCAAGGAAAGCGGACTTCATGTCCGATCACCAGGCCATCCTGGAGCACTACGTCTCGATCACGCCGCTGCAGCGCGATCAGACGGATTACCCGGCGGCTCAATCGCTGATGCGGGATGCCGCCAGGCTTTTTTCTCTGAAGTCTTAGCGCGCTCGGGAGCAGGAATTTTCTCGAAGATCCTTGATCGAGCCGCTAAATTGAGCTAGCATTTGCGTTTTTGGACGGGGCGTGGCGCAGTCTGGTAGCGCGTACGGTTCGGGACCGTAAGGTCGGAGGTTCGAATCCTCTCGCCCCGACCATTAGAATCAATCACTTGCAGACAGTCAAAAAAGCAGAAATCAGCGGAAAGTGGATTTTGTGGGGACTTTTGTGGGTAAGCTCTCTCAAAAATTGCCATTTTAGGACACCGCTTTCTCGGACTCCGGCACTCCAACCATATTGATAAGGAATAGAGGAGCGAAATCCTATGGAACAGGGAAAAGGAAAGATCAAGCTGGCCATCTACAGCTCGTCATTTCTCATGATGGGTGTTATGGCGATCGCGAGCGGGCTCTCCGCCATCGGCCAGCATTTCAGCGACGTGCCGCAGACATCCATCCAGTTGCTTCTCACTCTCCCGTGCATTGTAATCATCGTAGTGAGCCCGATCATCGGTAAACTGCAGGAGTACATTTCCATGAAAGCTCTGGTTCTCTTCGGAGTCCTCTGCTTTCTCGTGGGAGGCGTTGTCCCCGGATTCATCGAGTCCTTCCCGGCCACGCTGGTCTTCAGGGGGATCCTGGGAGTCGGCGTTGGAACGATTCAGGTCCTCTCATCCGCGCTCGTGGCAGCCTACTTTGAGGGGGACGAGAGATCCAAGGTAATGGGACAGCAGACATCCGCGCAGATGATCGGCTGCGCCGTCATGGTGTTTGTGAGCGGCTACCTCGCGGTTGCCGGTTGGAATATAACGTTCTTCGTGCACTTCCTCGCCGTCATCTCATTCGTGCTCGTGGCCGTGTTCCTCCCGGGAATCAAGCCCGTCAGGAGGGCGAAGGCCTCTTCCGGCCTCTCCGAAAAGGTGTCCCTCACTCCCGGCGCGATAGGCCTCGCCGTGACCCTCTTCCTCTTCTTCGTCGGCGGAATGATCCTGGCGACCTATATGGCGTTCTTCATCGCGGGCCGGAACCTAGGTTCCCCAGCCCAGGCGGGGCAGGCTACCATGATCTTCGCCATCGGCGGATTCCTGTTCGGCCTGGTATTCGGGAAACTGATGCAGGCCGTAAGAAACGTCGCGCTCGCCGTCGGCCTCTTCTTTAGCGTGCTCGCCTTTCTTCTCATCGCCCTCGCGCCGAACATCGCTTTCGTGTACATCGGCAGCCTGATCTTCGGGGCCTCGCTGACCATCGTCGTAGCAAGCATTATGGTCGCTACATCGATGTCGGTGAAGCCAATCGCGGTGCCGCTGGCCATGTCCGTCGTCATCGCCGGGCAGAACCTGGGATCCTTCATCTGCCCCTATGTGATTACCCCGCTGTCAAAGCTCCTTGGCGGGGATGTCAACACCTTCGCCTTTATCACCGGGGCCATCTGGTTCGGGGTGATGGGAATCGTTGCCCTCATCTGGGGAATCGCAAAGAACGCGAAGAAACCCGTTGCCGTCAGTGGCCATGCCGTTTGATCGGCATTTTTCATGGGCTTTTCCAAATAAATCGCGGATCGCGGCTATCCTGCGGTCCGTACAGTATCCGGCCAATCCCTGGCTTTGAATGTTCAACGTGAAATGTGGAAAGTAGAAAGTGTGTGTTTGACCTTCCACCTTCCACGTTTCACGCTTTAGCTGACGGACGGCTTTTTTATGGAGGTCCAGGACGGGGAGGCGCTTGGCGCAGTTTTTTTCGCAGTAGCCGCATCCCGTGCACAGGCCGGGCTGGTGGCCTTCATGCTGGTAAATGAGACGCGAACTCTCCTGTCATCGCTCTGGCACTTCCCGGCGGAATGATTTACCTCGCAGGCGTTTTGCGATTGTTTTGATGCGATTCAGCTGAATCCGTCCGATTCGGGATCGATAGACCGGGATGATCTGGATCGGGCACAGTTGAAGCTTACGGAGGTCAACAACAAGTTGAAAAAGTGTTCTGTGGTCTCAATGACGGAGATTGGCTTGGATGGGGCCCAATGTACCATTGGACCGACAGCAAAATTCGCGTCCATGCTTTCTACTGCATGCTCGGTATCTCACTTCTTAACTATCTCCATGCTCAGGCGCGCCGTGAATGCCCCCGCATCACCCTAGAACAGATGAAGGGTGAGAGCTTGAAGGAATTTATCAATTTGCTTTGCTTTATCCCCCACAGGGAGAAAAGGGGCCACATCGAACCGCAATGGTCCAGAGCAAACAAACACTCATACAACAAATTCTGTCCGAGACACTTGGGCTCCATGCCTTAAGCTCTGCTCATAGGGGTAAGACCAAGTTCCGCTGATAACCTTTTCTCAATGTTCTATTTATTCCTGATCGCGCGTGCCTTCCCAGTAAACTCCCGCTGGCGATCAATCACCCAATATCCCGTTTCGCACCTATCACACTTGACGATGCGTGCCGTGGCCGGGTAGCCCATACTCTTCAAAGGACCAGTGAGCTTGGTGCCATCTCCTCTGTAATGATCCTGGAAACACAAATTGAAATGCTTGCCTCTATAGAGAGAGCAATTGATGCATGCACATCCTGAAATCGGGCATTTTTCAACTTGTTTGACTCTCTTTTTTGCCATGGATGCAACCTCATTTAAAAATAAACTTTGTTTAGTAAACGCCATTACAGCTGCCAACCTAATAATTCCAGCCATCGCTCAGGCGATTATCGCAACTGCCGGCCCCGTTGACAGCTGCCGATCTGCTACTGGCCTTTCATGCAGTTGCGGAGCCAGCCTCTAAACATATAATTAAGACTCCAAGTTTCAGATTTCAAATTCCAGATTCCAGATCGAATCGCCCAGATCTTAGTTTTGAGTATCGAAGGACCTCTTTCGAGGCTTTCAGCATTACTGGGTTACATCTCAGAGCGAGTGTTCGACCGACATAGCATTTAAATCCTCATCGGACCTGCGGGAACTTTTTCTGCGATTACTTAGCCACAGCATGTTGTGCTTTGGCGCCAAGGATGTCATGGGATTCCTTGGAAGAAAATTGACTGGGCATTTCTTGGGCGAAATCATGTCGGACATGAAGGACGGAGGAGGGCTCAAGCGAATTCCTGGGGCAAGGATCAAACATCGTGTCAAAGAGAACCGGCTGAAGATGTACGACAAAGACGGTTCGGTTCTTCGGGTGGAGATGGTAATTAGTTTCTGTCGCGAAATGCGACATCCAGGCCCGGAGGGCCGGCGGAAAATATCCCCGGGCGTGAGCCCGGGGTAAGGATTAGGAAATTAGAAAGCCCCGAAGGGGCGACACTAAAACCAATGACCCGAACAATTTGTGCCGCGCCTTTGGCGCTCATTTCCTATTCACCCATAAGCCCGGCCTGACGGCCGGGCCTATTGCCTGCCGGCCCTCCGGGCCTAAATTCTGAGTTTCGCGACAGAAACTAATTAACAATCCCGAGGAATTCAAAGTCAGGGAAGAGGGTATCCCGGAAAAACAAGCGAGTACTGGAGGGGGTTTCAATGGGAAAAGGGGTAGCGTATCTCTTTCGCCACCGTGAAGTGTCGCAGCAGGCAAACTCCAGATATCTGGAGGCTCTGGCGGTTGTGGACGATCCCACGCCCGCAATCCGGCAACTGGACGATATCACGACAAGAAAGAAAACGCTGTCGGGTCGTGGTGTACGTGCATTCAATCCGCTTTCGAGAGAAGATATTCAACTGCTCAAAGCAATGATGGCTGGTGAGCATCATATCCGGGACTTATCCAACGCCGACATACGCATGTGTCTCCAGGGCTCAATCCATTTACACGACTTGGCCGACAATCCTAAGAAACAAAGCGCCAGGGTCAGCCGAATCCTGAGCCGTTTTCATGCACACAAGTTGATTGCCAAGATACCCCGAACGCGGAAGTGGCGCGTAACCGACCGCGGGAAGCAAATCATGGCCGCGTCCTTGTGCCTCAGAGATATTGCTTTTCCTGAATTCTTTCGCAATTATATTGCTGCCTGATTTATCTTGCAGAAAAACAAAGAACTCATGGACAAAGGGTCTATACGCTTTATTGTCCATCAACAAACTCCAAAATGCGCGGCAACTGTGCTGCCGGCATATTTCCGAAATGGATTTGTCGCGGATATTTGTAAGGAGGTACGGCGAACCGACGCTGGCGTAGGGGGACTCAGGTGAAGCCGGAGAATGTGTGACGCGGTATTATGTTCATAGCAATGTCAGCATTCCGCAACGAACTCCCCCAATATGCAAGTTATTTGTTGCATTTGTGCTTTTTGTTGTTCTTTTATTCGCGGCCGCACACGGGGAATGCTAGACCTTAAAGCCGCGAATAATGATTGCAATGCAGCCCGCATCAAAGCATTTTATTGGCGTTCCACCAAACTTGGCGGCAATATGCGGGAATTTGATTTCAGAACCGTAGCATATAAATCCTGGGAAGGCGGTTGAGTCACGGCACACCGATGCTCGTGGCGAGTTCGCTGGATGCCGGCCCAGGCCTGGAAATGCCTTCTGAATCATTGATCCCCAACATTCCCTTCTCCTGAACCGCATCTCATCCCATTCATAACCACAAACATCGGCGGGGCATAATCCCGCCTTTTTTATTTTGCTCCGATTGCATTTCTCATTTGCAGGAGAACGATCATGATGCAGGAGAACGATCATGAAGACGATGCATGGCATTACCCTCAAGGATGTGCAGGCTGTATACAGCGGCGCAGAGGGAGATTTATGGGAACTGGTGATGGGAGAACGGATCCACATCGGGGGATTTGCCTCTTCTATGGATTTGGCCGACAAGGCTGGGATTAAGCCCGGAAGCTGATTTGTGCTGTTGCACGGGAGCTGGCATGCGTTTTCTGGTTCGATTCAAGGATATTGCATCCATGAACGGCGTGGATGCGACGCAAAAGGTAATTGATCGGGGACAGCAGCGGTGCGAAGCCGATTCATTCAACGGCAAAATCACCTTCATACTGGCGCACGTAGCCAACACGGGACTGGATACAGGAAGCATGGATTTCGTGTGGGGCGATGACGCCTGGTGCTATGTAGAAAACAAGGCCGCCTTGATTGCCGAGGCTGCCAGGATAGCGAAGCCGGGCGGAACCATCGCATTCACCGACTGGATCGAGGGGCCCAAAGGCTTGAGCAACGCGTAGGCACAGCGCTTTCTGAGCTTCATGAAGTTTCCTGGAATCGAGGATCTCGCCGGCTATCAGAAGCTGCTCCAAACGAATGACTGCGAAATAGTTCTGGCTCAGGACACCGGACGATTTGAGCCCTATGTGAATCTCTATTTGGACATGCTATAGAAATAACTGACATTCGATGCGCTTCGCATCATGGGATTCGATACAAATCTGCTGCTTTGCATTAAGATCATGAAAACAGTTTTATGCAGCAGCCCTCATATTCCACAGCTGTGGATCGCCGCCCACGGCATGACGCCTGTTCTGCTTCATCCATCAGGCAGCCGGGAGCACGCCTGTGTCGCGCGGGCGGAAGGGCTCTGCGTTTTTGCGGGCGCCAGTGTCGCCTCGCGACGAATCTTTAGGAACAATGCGGGCTAACAGGCTGAATCCTTGTCGTAGATCCTGCATTGCATGCGCGGGATCCTTTAGCTTCTTTCCTTTACATTCTTTCTAGCGCCAGTCGTCGATGCGCGTACTCCCTCCCATCGCAACCATGCCCCGTCTCATCATGAAATCCGTCACAAACCATGTTGTCTGGCCCCCACCTCCGGTAACGATGATATTCACTGAGGATTCCTGGAACGGTTTTACCTTTTGCCCGGAAGGGTATTGAGTTTTTTCAACATTTTCGGAAAACCATTTGCCCAGCTGGTCTTTGGTCTTAAAACCATAACTGTCCTTGAGAAGTGCGGCGACGCTCGGATCCATAATGATTGTAGCGGATCCGGCTGTAAGAGCCTTCATATACTCGCCTATCCACATATTTACAGGGTACTCCCTCTTGGCTTCAAATACGCTGGAAATATAGGACCAGCCGGTTGCCACAGTCAGGACGTTGTCTTTGGGTTTAAATCCCGCCTGCACATGATAGGGCTCCCACCCTTCGGGAAGGGCTTCCTCGTTTTCCGCGATACAGAGATTGTTGTACTGCAGCGCGCTTCCCAAGGTGCTCCAGGTTGTTTTTCCGCTGTGCAGACCGCCGATGGTTTTGGACATAATTGTGTAACTGCGGCCGATAACCGAATTGGCCTCATTGTGCGGTCCCATGACGTTGAGACGGTAATTCATGCCTAGTTCGTCGCGTATGGGCCCGTTGACTAGAATCATGTTGGCCATGGAGGTCGTGGAGTTTCCAAAAGGTATGTGGTTGGCCAGGGCCAGGATCACCGGCAGATGCTGCGGTTTGGCGCCGGCCATAACAGCGCAGATAGCCACCCTTTCCACGGTAACTTCCCGCTTGCCTCCCGGCCAGTCCAGTGTCTTGATGACTTCACCCGGTTCATGAGAAGTGCCTTTCAGCATATTTGCCACCCGTTCTTCTGTCGGGAGGACAATGGGAAGATAGTCTGTCCAGTCATTGTCCTTAAAGAGCTGATGCAGGTTCTCTTCGGTGTCCGGCCCAAGAAAGCGGGATGCTCCCGCAGGAGGCTCAGGGGCCGGTCCTTTGTATTTCTCTTTGTCGGTCAGGGGAACGGTCAGGGCGTCGACGAATGCCTGCATCATCGGCTTTCCGCTTACGACGTCCTTTCCCTCAAAAATATATCTGTGGTGGACCGATTGAGGTTGCCCGGCCACCGGGAAGGGAAAGGATATATATCGAATGGGCGATCCGTTGGTATACTCGAAATCGTGTCCCTGGGCGTATTTGATGATATTGGATGCGGCGCTCCCGACGGTGGGAATTTTGAAGCTCTGTTCCAGCTTTTTACAGTTTCGGCTCACGGCCGAAGTGCAGCTGTCTCAACCGGCTATCCCGACCATGGCCGCGTTGCCCTTTTCGGATATTTCCTTCCAGAGTTCCGGCTGGTCCTGCATGTAGGAGCCTTTGACACTTCGGATTTCCACTTTCACACTCGGCATATTCTTGGCAAACCAGGCTTCGATTTCCTTATATATGCTGGGAGCCGCATCCTTGCCTCCCCAACCGATATCTACCAGGAATATTGTCTTTCCTTCCAGCGTATCGAGTCGCGGTGTAAGGGGTACGCGGTCAACCATCCTGTTAGGAGGCGTCGGATTTAGTACCCTTATCTTTTTTTCTGCAGAATAGGCTATAGAACATGCAGCGATGAGAAGGATTATCAATACAATGGACCATAGTCTTTGCGTCATTTTGAACCTCCGTTAAGGATAGTCGGAATAAGCTGCCTAATTGATTCCGGGCCCTTCCTGCAAGGGGCCGCTATGGCTTCCGATAGCGAGTGATTTGTAACCTTTAAACATCCGATCTTGCCGATTTGAAATCTGTGTAATGTTACATCAAAATAGGAGGCTTTGGATAGCCGGAAAGGTTGGTTTTCGCGTAGGCTGTTATTCGGGAATTGCGTAGGATCGAGGCGGCTAAATACCCTGGTAATCCCCCCGGCTCTGCCCTGACTGTTGCCCACACGTGACACCGTGGCCGTGTCCCAACCTGCCTTTTTCCTTCCCTAATGCATTCAGCCCCAACGGGGCTGAGTCCCTATAAGGGTTGGCCGCGCTTTTTGCGGCCTGCCCTGGGCTCTGGGACGTAACGCCCTCGGCGTAGAAGGTGGCAAGCAAACCGTAGCCGGCAGGCTGCCTGAACCCAATCTCATCCGGAAATAAAAGCAGCCTGCCCACAGTGCCAAGTGTGTCCCGCAGTCAGGGCTTTGCCGAAGGTACCTGACTCTTCGCGCAGCTTTCTTCCATGGAAGCAGACTATAACGCTTCGCCCGATATTTCCCGGACAAACCTGGTGCAATACGACAGTGAGTCCGGGATACTCGGTTTTCCGATCCGCTTTCGATGCATCCGGACGTCCCGTGACCATCTCAAACAGCACACAGCCAAAAGCCCGGATGTCTGCCTTCCTGTCGGCGGGCTTTCCGCGCGCCTGTTCCGGGTTCATATAGGCCGCCGTACCCAAGATGATGTCCTGCTGCGCCGCGGCGTCGCTCAGGGTAGGGGAGTTCAAAAGGTTCCCCTCCTCCCGGACCGCGGCATTCAATCGCCTCACGATCCTCCCTCCAATCATCAGGATTCTGGTGGTTCTGTTTGTGCGATCCAGGACCTGGATTTTGAGCGCGTGGCGTTTGTGCCAATAGGCTAGGATCCCCGCTGCAGCATGGTCTATTCAACGCCATAGTGTTATTCAAGCGCGCGGACAGAACCGATTTCAACGCGGGCGGTTTCCAGCAGCTTCCGGACGCGCATTTCCGAATGCCATTCAAATCGCAAAGCAACGCCGCAATCGCTGGACAATTGCCGCGGTGTAGGTATCATTTTGATGGACAATCCCTCCCTGCTTAAAATTTTCTCGGAACGGAGCGCCGCTGAACTGGTATGAAAAAGGACAACCCCATACTTCAGGACCGCATCAGGCATAGGATGTTTACTCCAGAATGGGAGCGACCGACTCGATCGCGGCGTCGTCACGGACATCCAAACCAACGAGCATGTCCGGATAATCATTCGCCGGAAACAGGTCCTGAAGAGGCCGCAGCACCCGCACCGGGATTTCAGGCCCCATATTCGCCGCTCAGCCGGCCGCCGTGGCGGAGGCCGGCTGACGTATTTTGTCCCTAATCGCACGCATAGTAAAAAATGACGAACAATCCTCGGGGGCGCTGCGTTGCACTCATCCAAGCAAAGGGATTCGCGATATCCCCGGGTCATGGTCGCCGGATGATGATGGGATCGTCCCCCGTAACTGCCTTTGGTTCAAGCCGGCAGAATAGGAGGGGCTGCATAAAGGCAAGATTCAGTCCTTTGAAATACAGACGCGGTATCCGGCCCCATCCGGCTCCGCGCTTTTCACCGACCATCCTTTGGAAACGGCCGCACGGGAAATGTTTTCCTTTGCAGTGCCGGTATCCACAAGAATAACAATTTCTCCCCTTTGCAGTTTATGGATCTCATTAACAGCGAGCAAAACAGGTTGCGGGCAGGAAAGCCCTCTGGCATCGACGATTGAACTCATTGCAATCTCCTTTGTTAGGCGGATTTTTTTCTCATGGTGAATCCGATGAAAAGGCAAGTGATCAAGCCCACGATGACGGCCGGGATCCCGTAGGGCCCCACTCCTTCCGTGGAACTTGCCAGCCCGAAGTTATGAGCGATCCCGGCTCCTGTGATCATGCCCATGACGAAAACCGCCGCATCCCCATCCCCTTCGCCCGCCAGAAAAAGCTGCCGTCCCGGGCATCCTCCAGCCAGCGTAAACGCCAGTCCGGCCAGAACCATGCCGCCGAAGTTCCAAAGGCTCATGGTGTGTGCGACCGGCTGTCCGGCGAAGCCGGTGTGAAATTGCCCTAAAGCCAGATTGGCAAGGAAAGCGACGGCCGCAAGCGCGAAGAAACCCGAAAGGAGATGCGTCTGCTTGAAAAGAACGAAGTCCCGAATGGCGCCCATCGTGCAAAAGCGGCTTCTTTGTGCAAGGAATCCGATGCAGAGGCCCGTCCCCAGGGATATTAAAACCGGTGCGTGCATGGAGCCGGGTCCCTTAAGGCTGTAAAACAAAATGCCGCTTTTATCCTGCCCGGGAATTTGTGGAAAAATGAATAGAAGCACCAGAAATCCCAGCATCGTCAGAGGGAGCAGCCATCCGACGGATGCATAGGTGGGATGGGAACGTCCCAGATCGAAGCCGCTCTTCAAGAACAGCGCCCCGATCCATATGCCGCCGATAAGCCCCGCCAATCCCCAAATCGCGTTCCCGTCTCCACCGGCCAGGCGGAGCACCGCTCGCCACGGGCAGCCCAGAAAAACGAGGGCTCCGATCATGGCGAACGCTCCGAGAACAAACCGGACAATGGGCGCCGACCCGGCGCGCGCCCTGAATTCCTTAAACGCATAGGCGGCAATCATGGATCCGAAAACAAAACCAAATATTTCGGGCCGCATATACTGAACGAGCGCCGCCCGATGGAGCCCCAGAGCTCCGGCGATGTCGCGTTCGAAACAGGCCACACAGATGCCCATGTTCGCCGGATTGCCCCACTTCTGCAGGAGCGGGGCGAAGACGCCGATAAACGCCCCCACAGAAATGATTCCCCATCGAGTCGCAAAAAACTGTATAAGTTTGGACATAGGTTTTCCCCTTTGATTGATCAAATGCCGACCTGAATCTGGACGGTAAATATGGATTTGGATTTTTCCGAAGAGCCGGACTCCGGCAAAACCTTGTCGTATTCAAATGTGAGTTTTACATCGTGCTGCCTGAACAATAGGTTGATGCCGCCCCCTGCATATTCCGTATCGGGAGCTGTATTCCTATATACAGTTTCATATTTGGCGTAGGGCTGGAGCCTGACGGTTTTTGCGAATGCCGGCATCAGCCATCCTCCCTGCAAATACCAGGTCTTGGCGTCTCCCAGCTCTTGTGAGTTTTTAATGCCCGTGTATGCCCATTCAAAATTGACGGCGCTCGATTTTATCGGGTGGTCAAAGAAAGCATCGGCCGTCCATGCTGAATAGTCCGCAGTCGGGCGATCCGACGCCCACTTCATATCCGCCTGCCGATCGAATCCCACGCCGATAGACAGGACCTTCTTGGTCCCAAGATAGTTGCCTTTGTTGAACCACTGGCCCTCGCTTTCGAGGGGATTGATGGAGATCCGGGCCGCGGTGCGGGGACTCTTTTGAGTGTTCTGAGCCCCTTGTTGCCCGTCAAATACGCCAACCCTGTATTGGACGATCCCTCTTGCGAGATTCCCCCAGACCGTCACTCCATCGTCTCTGCCGACGTTGGAGGGATAGAACGTTTTCGCGCGGACGCCTCCCTGCATGAACGGCAGATCCAGAGTCAGCAAAGCAAAGGTGCTTTCTGTTCCGTAGGACCGGGTCAAAGGAACATACATCCTGCCCGCCTGGACTTTCAGTTCTTCAAAAGGCGCATAGGCAATCCAGCCGTCTCGGAGACTGAGACCGGATCCCAATCCGGAGCCGGGATTGTCCATGCCTTCCTGGCCAAGCCTGTCGCCCGCTATGTGCGTGAAAAACGTCAGCTTTGGAGCCACCTGCCCCTGCAGATAGAGGTAGGCCCTCCGTACCATGAAATCGTTCAAGTGCAGCGCGTCTTCTTCATGGACAGACTGATACCAGCCCTGAACTCTGGCCCCTATCTCGAACCATTTTTCATCATCCAGTTTCGTTTTTACTCCGCAGAGCGCGGGAAGGGTGCCGAGGTGGATGAACAGGACCACCGCGAGGATTGGGCGCGATCGGCGCATGAAGAGGGGCGCGCACCGTTGCTGGGTTTTGCCGCAGGCGAAATCGCGGCAAGGCATAATATGCTTGACTGTTTTTTTGTTAAACATCCAGGATTCCTTTCGCAATGGGAATAGCTAAATACAATTAAAAATTGGACCCATGCCGCGACCGTGGAGACGGCTGTGTCGAATACAGTCGGCATCCAATGCTGCGGCTATTGATATCTGGCGGAGTTTGCGAAAGGAGATCGAAGGAGGGCTAAATACGTGGAACTATCGGATGTGCGCCCTGCAATTTCCCCTTGCGGCAAACTGCCGCTGTCGGAAAATTCGGCTTCCCGCACGGGGAGCCATACGGCTCACATCACCGTCAAACGAGAAATGCAAATTTCATGGATTGCATCTCCTTTCCTGAAATGCAGGGCATAGTTAATGAGTTTTTCCACTCTTATGTCAAGAAAAAAATTATGTTCAAAGAAGCATGCCCGCGGGACCGTTGACGGCACACCACCCGTGGACTTCCCTTTGGTAACGTTTATCGCGGGGACGACCAATATTATCGCGCGCGATGAATACGGCAATGCTTGGGGGATCCGGCTTCCACATATTGAGGTCCCAATAGGCCGATTCATCGGCTTGAATGAAACGCCAGGGAGGCCGGCTTGCGCCTTTACCGGCGGCTTCGACCTGTTTGACCGGCAGCCTGCCGGCACTACCCCGTCAATGGCATCTGGGGCGAGCCAACGATCGACCAGATGTATGGGAACCACGGCTCTTACGTATCTGCGTTTGTTAAGGCCGTCGATAACCTCGTGGCCGCTGGATTTATGCTCGAGGTCGACGCTGAGATTGTGAAAACGGATGCCGCCCGGTCTGGCATCTGCAAATAGATATTGAGGGAACACCATTTGGTAAGCATCGCTTTCAGCAGTATGTCTGTGAGATGTTTTGGAGAAGGCGAGGCGGATGGCGCCTTCCCAGGGATTGCATCCGGGCCAAGACGGTTTCGGCTGTCGGCGGCGGCTAACGGACAACTAGAAGTAAAACTGCAGCCGGTCTGCTAGGGAGCAATAAAAAAAACCGCGGATCTGTTTGCATGGATCCGCGGTTTTTTTATTGCTCGATTGGATGGCCGTGAAGCTTTTCTCCGCGCCTCCGCATGAAAAAAATCGGCAGCGGGATTCAGACTTCCCACTGCCGATTATCAACTGTCAACGGCTGCCATCCTACCGCCATTTATCGATCTGGACGGACTGACTCAGCCTCAGACCGCCAATCATCCAGTAGTTGTTGTTGGAAGCGCCGGTGACGATGACATTGAAGTTGGACCCGAAACCGAAGCCGCCGCTGCCGCCGGGTTGGGCCTTTGCTCCAGCCTGCCCCTCAGCCGGTTTGGCAGGCGGTGCCTTGGGAGCTCCCGCGGGGCCCGCGCCCGGAGCCTGCCCCGTCACAAATTCGGTCAGTTTTTCCACCGTATCGTATCCGGCATCTCTGACAAAATTTGCGATCGGCGGACTCAGGACCACGAACGTCCCGAACAAACCGGGCGATTGTTGGGCATAAATGTCCTTAATAATCTGGGGATAGTTCATATCGGGTCCCCAGACATTGACTTTCCAGTTTGCCGCGGAAAGAATGCCCCACCCGGTGAACAGCGTGGCGATATTTTCGCCTTCTTTGAACCCTCGCCTTACCGAAAGCGGCTTGAATGGAGACTCTTTTTCATTTTCCGCGACGATGAGGGCGAGCGCGTTCTGGGCATTGCCTACCGTGCCCATGTACGTCGTCCCGACTTTTCCGCAGTTTCCACCATTAATGGACAGCAGGTTCCAGGCTCTTCCGATGGCCGTATTGGCAAGGGCATAGGGTCCCACGGCACCCACATCGTAATTAAGCCCGATTTCGTCCCGGATATTGCCATTGATGACAGCGCCCGCTGCGAAGCCGTTGTCGGAGACATTAACAGACGTCATGCCGGTCGCACCCAGCGCCAGGATGACCGGGAAATATTCCGGCCTGGCGCCCGCCATGACCGCGTTGACCGCAGCATCCCTGACCGTGTAGGTCCAGGTCTCGCCGGCTTCGGACCCGGGATTCATCTTGCCGAGCACCTCGTCGGGACGGCGGCTGGTGCCCTTCAGCATGTCTTCCACCTTTTCCTGCGTCGGGAGGATTACCGGCATAAAATCTGTAAACCTCTTTTCCAGAAACAGCTTCTGGAGTTCGTCCGGAGTGCCGGCAAAGGTTGCCGGCCCCTTGTCCCGAATGATGTCTCCGGTTTTCGTTTCTTCGGCGGTCAAAGGTTTGGTGAGTATCTCCACCATTTCCTTCATCACCGGCTTCCCCGTAATCGGGTTGTTCCCTTCAACGATCTGTTTCTTGAGCTGCTCATGCGTTTTGGCCCAGACCGGACCACGGAAATAGGAGATGCGGAGGTTCGGCATGCCGCTGTTGAGGGATACCTCGACTTCCTGTTTGGCAAAATCGTGGATGATGAGAGGGATTGCGGGCTTTTTAAGAGTGGATTCAATATCAATGGAGAGGCGAACCGCCCCCGGGGCGCAAACGCTTCAATGCCCCAGGCCGACGATTGCGGCATCCCCCTTTTCGGCGATTTCAGCCCACAATTCTTTGTCAACGCCGGTCATTCCGCCCCGGCTTCTCTTCTGCAGAACAGTGGTTTTGGGATAGTTGGCTTTGAACCAGTCCATCATGACATCCATGAGGCGGTCGGTTCCGATGTAGCCTGTATTCACGAAATAAATGGTCTTGCCGTCGAGCGTGGTCAGGCGCGGTGCCGGCATTTTCCGTTGGATCGGCGGCGGCGTGCCCATTGGATTCAGCACCGTGATTTTCGCCTCCGGTGCTTTTGTTGCTTGCGCATAGACCTGGTCGCGCACCATTGAGATGCCGCAGCAAAGGCCTACACATAAAATTGCAATCACAGCGATGCGCAATTTCATGCCTGATCTCCTCCTCCTGGTGAGTAAATACCCTAACCTAAAGAATTACGCCGTTAACATGCCAGAATTTTAACAAAAGTGCCATCCACAATTAAGGGATGCGGATGAGAGCAGGAAGTTGCCGACACGGAAAAAGTCCGCCACGAATTCCACGAAATACAATTCGTGGCCCCAAAGAGGCTCAGGCAGCCGAGGCTTCTACCGCATAGTATCGATCGGGACGATCCGGTTGAATTGGAAGCCGCTAACGCTGCAGTAGTCATGGTTCGTTCCGCCGGTCGCAATGATTGCGGTGTTTGGGAATCCCCCCATGCCGGGCATCTTCCCCTTTGCCGCTGAAAAGCAGGGTCCCGTAATTTATGCCGGCGGCAGCGGCATCGGCGCATATCCGGGAATGGCGGGAGGCAATCGGATTTATACCGGCATAAAAAGCAGGGCACGCTGACCCATGCTTCGGCATCTCTTATGTAATTCGTGCCGATTCGTGTCTTGCTTTTACTCCCGTTTTATCTCCTCCGCTCCTTTTGCCGTTCGCATGCGATGCAGGAGTCATGGGCCAGATATCGGATCCAGCAAATGCCAGGGTCCTCTCAAAGCGCCACGCGAGCCACGCGAACTGTATTAGGAACCAGGTCTACAGGATCGGGAATCCGCGGTCGCGCATGAGCGCATTGGTATCGACGTCACGGCCGCGGAATGCCCGGAAAGCATCAGCGGGATCCACCGTGTTGCCCTTGCTGAGGATGTTGTTGTAGAAGCTCCCCGAAACTTCGGCATCCCAGGGGCCCTGGCGCTGCACGAACGCTTCCCAGGCATCCGCGGTGAGTGCATCGGCCCACAGGTACGAGTAATAGCCGGCGGCGTAGCCTTCGCTGGAGAAGATGTGTGAAAATTGCGGCATGCGGTGCCGCATCGGCAGTTCCTTCGGCATGCCCATCGCCGCCAGGGTATCCCGCTCGAACTTGTCGGGATCCAGATTGCCAGGTTCCGCAAGGCTGTGCAGCTTCATGTCCACCAGCGCGCTTGCCAGATACTCCGTTGTCGCAAAACCCTGGTTGAACGTCGAAGCTTTCTCAATTTTCCGCATCAGATCTTTGGGGATCGCTTTGCCTGTCCGGTAGTGCAGGGCGAACTGGTTCAGCACCTCGGGGGTGGAGAGCCAGTGTTCATGGATCTGCGAGGGCAGTTCCACGAAATCGCGCGCCACGGAAGTGCCCGAAAGTGAAGGGTAGGTGACATTCGAGGCCAACCCGTGCAGTGCGTGGCCGAACTCGTGAAACATGGTTTCCGCATCATCCCATGAGATCAGCACCGGCTCGCCGGGCGCTCCCTTCACGAAGTTGGAGTTGTTCGATACAATCGTGGTTACTTCGCCGTCCATGCGGTGCTGTTCCCTGTAGGCATTCATCCATGCCCCGGACCGCTTGCCCGAACGCGCGTAAGGATCAAAGTACCAAAGACCGACGTGCTTGCCGCCGTGCTTCACCTCCCAAACGCGGACATCCGGATGATATACCGGCACGTTCGACAACAGCTCGAACTGGAATCCGTAGAGCCTGCCCGCCATCCACATCATGGCTTCGCGCAGCTTTTCAAGCTGCAGGTATTCCTTCACCTCGCTGGAATCGAGATCATATTTCGCCTTGCGCACTTTTTCGGCATAGAAGCGGTAGTCCCAGGGTTCGAGGGTGATCTTCGCGCCTTCCTTTCGGGCAATGGCCTGCATGTCCGCCACTTCTTCCTTTACGCGCGCCACGGCCGCCGGCCATATCTTCATCATCAGCGTCATTGCGGCATCGGGAGACTTCGCCACCTGCTTCTCAAGCGCCCGGTGCGCAAACGTGGGGTAGCCCTGAAGTTTCGTCCGCTCGGCCCGAAGCTTCATGATTTCCGTGATAATCCTGTTGTTGTCGTGCGCATCGGCGTTGTCGCCGCGGCTGTAATATGTGCGCCAGACCTTTTCGCGCAGGGAGCGCTCGGTGGAATACGTAAGAAACGGATCCATGGAAGAGCGGGTGTTCAGCACTGCGTACTTGCCTTTCTGTCCGCGTTCCGCCGCCGCTTCCGCCATGGCGCTCACATAGCTTCCCGGCAGTCCGCCAAGCTGGTCCTTCGTGAGGTAAAGCGCGTAACTCTCCTCGTCGTGGAGCAGGTTGTTACTGAACCTTGTATAGAGATCCGCAAGCTGCCTGTTGATCCGGCCCACCGCTTGTTTCTGTTCCGGAGTGAGATTGGCGCCCTCGCGAAGGAAATCCGTGTAGTAATCCCATACCAGCCGCTGCTGTTCGGGCGAGAGCCCGGCGCTTTCCCGAGCGTTGTAGATTTTTTGGATGCGCTCAAACAATCGCGCATTCTGCATCACTTTATTGCGGAATTCCGCAAGCTTCGGCGCCATCTCCTGCTCCACCGCGCGGAATGCATCGGACGACATGTTGCCGGACCACACTCCGTACACGGCATCCACGCGATCCAGCCTTTTGCCGCTGCGTTCCAGCGCGGCAATCGTATTTTCAAAAGTCGGGGCCGCTGGATTGGCAGCAATCTTTTCCACCTCAGCCAGCGCCTGAGCCATGGCCTCTTCGAGCGCAGGCTTGAACTGCTCCACCTTGACGCGGTCGAATGGCGGCACTCCGCCATAGGGACCGCTCCATTCGACAAGCAAGATGTTGTGAGCCGATGACGATTTTGAAGCGGATTTGTCGGATTTTGTGCAGGCAAAAAGCGCCAGCACTGCAAAACCCAGAATCATGGCGGCCGCGACAGCGGGCACTTTTGGAAAACGCCGTAAGCTCATGGGATTCCCCTTCCATGCAATATATTCAGCGTATAACCGTCTCATATCCTCTTCAGGGGATCAAGGACAGATTGAGGCGACAAATTGGGGAACAGATCGGGGACGAACCACGCTAAACACTTAATTCATATGAAGATAACCCTAGAGGAGGAGCGGCCTGGAATTGCAGTGCGATTCGGAATCTATCCTTTCCCCGCCAGCTGGATGCCCGCCAGGCGATGGACGGGCTCCCGAGACAGGGGGTGGACTGGCTTTAGCAAAGAATGCAAAAATATGCCGCAAGCCCGCCGCAACGGGAAGGCCAAGAATTCATGGAAATTTGAATCGTTCAAATCGGCATATCTGAGAGGGTTGCGCGACAATTGAGAGTCAGAGACTCCGTCGGTATTGTGTAATTGGGTATAAAACATTCAAAATCGTGATGCTTCAGCGTCGCATCCTGCCACTGACCTGCCGGCCGATACTCAGTTGGCCGGCTCGGCTACCGATTTGGGTATTGCAGCCTGATAATATTTTGTCGATGCAGTCCCCTAAGCGCCTATTCAATATTCGGGAAAGGCATGCTTCAGTATTTATCAAACTGAGGCTGCCTCACCGGCAGGGCCGGTGGAGCTTCCATTGGATTAGCCGGCGCACCGGATTCCAGAGCTACGACGACGCCATTGGGCGCAGGCGATATCCATCCATTGGGCTCCTTGAGTTTGTGGCATTGGTTGCATAGCAATACCGACTTGCCGTGCACCGAATGGCATCGAAAACAGGCTTGTTTCCCATGGCGAGGATCGTGCTGGTTGTATTCCACAGCGTCTCCAATTGTATTGATTGCCATGGACATCTTGGTCGCCTTGGTTGTCTCCAGGATTGCTCCTTCGTCATGACAGCCCGATGTCAGACAGAATTCGCGCGTTCCGAATTCGCGCTTTTTTAGCGGATAATCATAATTGCCGGTAAGCCAATAAACAGCTTCGGTAATTTCCTCTTTAAGCGTCTGCTTGTGGCAGTCCAGGCAGCGCACCGCCTCTTCTCCCTTCGCATGAGGAGTGATCATAAGCATGTCATCCCCGCCATTGTAGCCTTGAACGTAGCTCGCCATCGGCGTATGACAAATGCCGCAAAAATCCGGTTGTCGATGCCATGCCAATCCGGCGGCAGTCAACGCGATCACCACCAGCACGCTTATACCCGCAAAGAGCCCCATTCGCCGGAACGCCTTCGTAGGATTTTCAGTATTCTGTTCAGTCATGCCACACATTCCTTCCTCAGTTCAACTCGATACGCATTCTGTTCTCTCATAGGAGCTGCGTCCTGCCGCAGACGGTTCGCGCAGTTTTGCGCCGGTTCATCCTATTTGCGCAACATGTTTTCCTGCAAGATATCCAAAGGTATAGCAGCGGCCCAGTGAAAGACCGAAAACCGTGAGAGGATAATCGGCGCTGCCGTAAAATCCGCCGCCGAGATTGCCGACGGAATACAAACCTTTGATGGGATTGCCATATGCATCGAGACATTGATGATTCTCGTTGACGAGCAGGCCCGAACATATGGCGGATATCCGTATTGTGCGGTGGATCCCGTAGAAGGGGGGCGCGTCAACCGGCCGCAATAGGCTGGCAGGCTTGCCGAAGTCGGAGTCCCGGCCGGAAGCAACGACCTCATTATAGCGTCTGACGGTTTCGACCAATGTTGCGGGAGGAACCTTGATTTTGACGGCAAGCTCCTCAAGCGTATCCGCCTTGTGGGTATCGATGAAGGTCTCAAATACGCCATGATGGGGGCTCGATTCCTCGGGCATATAGTCTCGGAGCTCCTCGGGAGGAACAAGTTTGCCCGGCCAGTTTGCCGCCTGCTTCATGTAGTTGAAATCGAATATCTGAGAATATTGCCCGGCACAGTCTTGCTGGCGGAGATAATTATTGAGCTCCGACATTAGAACCATTTCGTTTACAAACCGCTTTCCCGTTTGGTCAACGGCCAGGAACGGCATGTCGCACATGCCGGCAGGGCCGGAGTCAAAGTCGTGCAGCATTTTTGTATGGCCTATCGGTTCGATGACTCCCCCGGCCCAGTACCCCATGATGTGCCCATCGCCGGTTTTGTTAACCTGCTTGCGACCGAAATTTTTCGCATCAGGAATGAAGTAATCGCACATTGCATTGTTATTCTGGTAATCGCCCGTAGCCAGGATTATGCCCTTGTGCGCCAAAAACCGTGTGTAGCCGCCATCCGGCCGCTTGCCGATGACTCCGGTGACCTCTCCTGAAGAATCCTGCACCAGTTGGATGCCGGGAGTGCTGAAGAAGAATTGGACGCCGGCCTTTTCAGCGGTTTTACCCAGCGCGCGCATCCCGTCTCCATTGGTGTAGGGCTTGGGCCCGAAATAGGATGTATGGTAATTCAGCTTATAGCCATTGATCTTGATGATGGTGCTCTGTGGCAGGTTTCCATGATCGATTACCTGAGCCCCTGATTGTTTTGCGCGATCCATAACCCAGGTTACCGCTTCCCCCGAATTATAGGCCCATTGCCGAAGAAGCTTGGGATTGCACCGATGCGCATTATCCTTCATTAAAAGCGCGACAAGAGCTTCAATGCCGGCAGGATCGGTCGTTGCCAGGTCGATGCCCGCGCCTGAATTGCCTTGCGAGACGATGATGCTTTCCTTCTGAAGCACCGCGACTTTGGCGCCATGTTCGGCCGCCGACAAAGCGGCAGGAACTCCGGATGCCCCGGCGCCGACGATGACGGCATCAAATGTTTTCGTTTCCTTAATGTCGTCCTCGGCGATTGGCGTCGGCTTGGGCATGAAGGAAAGTGTTGCTGCGCCATCCGAGCTTTTGCCGAATGGGCTATCGCTGTCGGCATTCTTTTCGCCGGGGCGCCGAGGAGAACAGCCGGCTATCCCCAACACCCCAGCGCTTCCTGCAGATATTGCCGTGCATTTGAGGAATCTCCTGCGGGAGATTCCATTCAGTATGGTGTGTTCCGTATGTCGATCCATGCTCGAATCCTTTTCACCTCTTTAATGTCCCGGCAGGTCAACGAGATTGCTTCCCGGTCATTTCCTATTGTCCGACCATCACGTATTCGGATCAACCGCAATCTCTGGAACGAATGGGTTTGTTGGCCGTCAGAACCGGGCCGCCATGGTGCCTCCGCTCTGCATGTCGGCCAAAGCCGGCTGAAATGGGAACCACTGCAAGTCAGGTACCTACGGCAAAGCCGGAGGCTTACCAATGTAATTAATGGTTTTTTCCTTCCGTCTTGAAGTAGAATCCGCCTTGAAAGATCCAATAGAAATCTCGACAGCTTACATAACCTGGGTTTATCGGAGGACGTATCCGCGGCAGGCGGCAACATCGCCGTGGACCGCAGTGCATAGCCCGAGGAATCGACTTTAAGGAGGGAACATGGAAACAAGAATATCCACTAGATGGGTGCGAGTGTGGCTCCCTGTAGCCCTGGCTGTATTGCTCGTCACAGCCGGTATCGCAGTTTTGGCTCTGAAGCCGGCGGCAGATGCTCAAGGCAAGATCACTGTCCTGGATCCGCGCGGTATGCGTCCGTCTATCCAGCGGATTCCGCTGTCGCCGCGCCCGAAGGACATCGGCAGGAGCAGGGTCAGCCTCATTGACACAAAGGACGGGGTCGGGTTGATTTACGGACCGCTGAAGGCCGAGCTCGAGAAGCGATATCCGGGTGTAAAGGTGTCGACCGCCAGCAGCTCTTTTGGCACCGATGATGCGTTTGTCGAGAAAATCGCGGCTCAGGCCGATGCCTTTGTCTTTGGAGGCTCGGGCGGGTCCAGCGGATCGCAAGGGGCGGCGTATTCGGCCGTCAAGTTCGAAAAGCGTGGCGTGCCGGGAGTTCACATCGCGTGCGAAGACATGAAGCACGTCGCCGATTGGAAGGCCGGCGCCACCGGCGTGCCCATCCGCATCGTCTCCACCACCTGCCCCAAAGACCGGATCACCGAAAAGGAGATGGGCGGCATTGTCGACGCCGTGATTGATGGACTGACGCGGGAACTGACCAAGGAGGAACGACGGAATGATATCATCAAAGCAGATCCCCCGGGAAAAGTTGCGATCGTGGGCACGCTCGCGGAGATCCAGGAGCATTTCCATAAGCAGCATTGGACCGATGGCCTTCCGATCATCCCCCCCACAAAGGAAGCCGTGGAGGAGATGCTGAAGGGGACGAGCCGCCCCCGCAACGAGGTGATCGCTGCAAACTGGGGCTGCGAAGGTTGGGGCGCGACGGTTGAGTCCGTTGCGATCAACGCGGTGATGGCCGGCGCGAAGCCCGAGTACATGCCGGTCCTCCTGGCGACGGTTCAGGCGGCCGACTTGATTCAGGGCCGCAGCTTCGGCGGGCAGTTCCCGGCTTTCGTCGTGTCGACGAACGGCTTTGGATACATGCATGTGATCAACGGTCCGTACGCCAAAGAGATCGGAATGAACTCCGGTCGAGGCGCACTCGGCCCTGGGTACCGGCCCAACTCAACCATTGGACGCGCTTTTCAACTCTTCATCCGCAATATCGGCGGTTGCATTTCCGGCATCAGCATGAATCCTACCATGGGCAACAACACGCTTCGTGGTGGCGTGTGCTTTGCCGAGAACGAAGAGGGGAGTCCGTGGGAACCGCTGCACGTCAGCAAGCCCCTGGCGCCGGTGCTGCCCGACGGCACCATCACGAGCGCGGATGCTGGTGTCATAGGGGCTGACGAGGCTAAGAAGCGCGGCAAGGCTACGGCCGAAATTGTTGGATATCGCGCCAGCGACGGCACGGCGCAACAATTCGGCGGCTACAACAGGAAAGACAGCGTCCTGACCTTCTTTGTTTTGTGGAACGCCGAGGTCGGCAACTACTGGGGAACTGGACTCAAGCATGTCAGAAGACTGGCCCAGACAGTGGCACACTACGAATTCCCCTCGGGAATGATCGCCCTGGTCAGCCCAGATAATGCGCATTATCTGGCTGAAAAAGAAGGCATGTCCAAGGAGAAGTTAGCGGACTTCCTCTACAAGAACTCGACCGCCCGGCTCGGAGACCTGCGTAAGAACTGGAATTTCTGGTACCTCGTCGAGCCTAGCCACCCTGGCTATAAGGACCTCTCTGAGGACACCGTCGTGTCGGTCTATCCTCGCCAGTTTATTCGCGTGATCGTCGTAGGCGCTCAAGGCCAGGTACAGCATATACACGGCTGGGACGCGGTGGCCGAAATCCAGATATCGATCGATAAGTGGCGTTGACCCGGAATGCCTTTGGTCCGCGCAAATCTGTGGAATCCGCGGCGTTAGTCAGGCACCTCCGGCAAAGCCCTGACTGCGGGACACGGCCACAGTGTCACGTGTGGGCAACAGTCAGGACAAAGCCGGAGGCATGTAAGATTGGATCCGCTCAAAGCGGTTGGACTGGTTACGCCGGTCTTGAATGCCGACTTACGTGGGCAAAAGCCGACCCTCGCCGAACAAATCGGCGTTTGTCAGCGCTTTTGTCCGCGTATCTCGGCGTTTCAAAATACGGAGCTGTCAAACTCTATGATCCCCTTGGCAGAGCCGTGGGTTTACCAATAGAATTATTTCTGGTTCCGGCTGAAAATGACTCGCTGCAATTTGAGCGGATCGAAGGCTATCCTGCTTTCGTTGTCAAAAATCATCATCGCCCGTTTCTCCGAATCGTAGGCCGGCCATTGAGGCAACCCGCTTTTCTTGGTATTCGGATTTCCAGTGGTGGCGAACGCAATCCAGGATTCGCTCATTTTTACGGCCATTTTTTTGGCTTCAGCCGTTCCGTCCGTCCAGATCAACCCACCCCCCTCGACATTGTCGAAAACCATCGGCATTTCCAGCCCGTGCGGACTGATGTATTTTCCATTGAATACCGGAGTCTCCCAATCGAAACGGTATAAATACGCCGGAGCCCGGCCCAGGGCGGCTTTCCGTTCTGCGATCGTGACGGAGCCGGAACCCATCATGGAATAGCTCGAAATGTAGAAATAGATTCCGGAGGGAGACAGCTTCGGATATTCATTCCTATACGCTTTTATAAGTTCGTCCGCATCGTTGCCGGCCAGGCCTTCGATGCGTTTTCTCAGCCCTGCGTCGTCGAGTGAGAAAACCGAAGGATCGCCCATCGAAAAGACTGTCGATTCGGTCTTGTTCCAGCCTACCATCACCGGCACATCTTCCGAGATGCGCGTCGCTTCAGGATGAAACGGATGAGCCGGGAGCACCTGCGGATCGAGGACAGGGCTAAAACCGCCGCCGCCCATTCCTCCCCCGGTTCCTCGTTTGGACAATACCGCTGTGGCAGAGAAATAAGCGGCCAGGATCTTTTCAGTCGATAGCTTCTGAATTTCCGGCAGGCGTTTTGCATCCAATCCCAGTTCAGACAGCAGCGTCTCGGCAGCCCGGGTCGCCGTCTCTCGTTCCGCCATCCTTACGCCCGGCCCGCTTTCTATGATGGCCCTGTGGAACAATCCTTTTGCCGGCGGGCTTCCCAGCAGCATCGAGACCTTCGATCCACCGCCCGATTCGCCGAAAATCATGACGCGTTTGGGATCCCCGCCGAAAAACTCGATGTTGTCGCGGACCCACTCCAAAGCGGCGATAATGTCCAACTGCCCCGCATTTCCCGAATGCGCATACTCCGGCCCGCCAATATCCCCAAAGTGCGTATAGCCGAAGACATTCAGACGATGATTAATCCCGACCAGGACAACATCGCCGCGTTGCGCGAGATTGGTCCCATCATACATCAGGCTTGATGCCGTCCCTGAACTGTATCCTCCCCCATGCAGCCAGACCATGACCGGGCGCTTTTTGGCCGCCCCAATGCCAGGCGTCCAGACGTTCAGAAAGAGGCAGTCCTCGCTCTCGGCAGGAGGGACCCTGTATCCGTCCGATGCCAGCAAAATTCGACTCATTTCGCTTTCCGGGCCGGCCGCGCCGCGCGTGGCTGGATTTGTTTGAGGAGCGCTGTACCCGTAGGAAGTTGCATCACGTATGCCTGCCCAGGGAGTGGGCTTCTGAGGCGGCATGAAACGGTTTTTCCCCTCCGTGGATGCGCCGTACCGCACTCCCCGGAAGGAGCAAATGCCGTCGTTGAGGAATCCTCGCACCTTGCCGGAGGTTGTTTCCGCTACCGGGCTGTTCACAGCCCAGGCTGCAATGCCGGAAAGCCCCCCCAGGGAATAGGCGGTGATCCCGCCGGCCGCGCAGGTTATGTTCGTAAGGAATCGACGCCTCGGAATGACTCGCATGATTTGCCTCCTGAACACCGGTTTGGTATTTCAGCGTATTATATAGGCAGCTGCCTTCCGGGCAAAGCTCGAAGCTGAATGCAATAATCCGGAGATAGGGAGGGGCATAGGTTGGAGATATATCATGAGGAGGGCGCCGCCAGGTTGTTGAAGCGATGGCGTTATAGGATTTTGGCGACACACACAGGTCAAGAATCAGGATTCATAAAGCCTATGGGCCGTGCGCGCGATTACTTCATCCTGAAGTCCAGGCGTGAGCTGGACAAAATATGCGCTATAACCCGCGACACGTACCATGAGATCGCGGTGGTCCTCGGGGTGGATCTTCGCGTCCTCAAGCGTCTTCGCATCGCACACAATAAATTGCACATGCTTGCCGCCATTGGCGAAATAGGTCCTTAGGGCGCTTGCCAGTTTTAGCTTGCTGCTATCCGATTGAAGGGCCGACGGATGGATTTTCATATTCATGAGCATGGCCTGGAAACGGTCCTGAGGAATATGAAGAGCACTTCGGAAAACAGCAAGCGGACCCTTGGTATCGGTGCCGCGCATTGGAGATGCGCACGCGTCGGCGAGGATCTCCCCGGCGTGACGGCCGTCCGGCGTGGCTCCGACGAGTGCGCCACCCGGCTGGTGGGACGTGATTGAGATTGCAGAGCATCGGAAATGCCCGCCCAGGATGGATGGGATCGTATCGGCGACATCAGCCCAGAATGAGTAGCAGTCGCCGACGATCTCATCAACCTCATCGACGCCGTTTCCGTAGTGGCTCAGTGCAAGGCACTTCGCCCGCAGCATTTCATGTCCTTGCCAATTGGCGTCCAACGCCCTCAATAGCTCCGTGAAATTGACGGTCCTTTCTTCAAAAACAAGCTTCTTAATCGCATAGAGCGATTGGGCAAGATTGACCATCCCAACCGGATTAAGGAGTTGATTGTTTTCGAAACCATACGGTTGAGCATAGCAGTCGAGCCCGGACTGTATGCCGCCGTCCATGAGGGCTGCGCGGAATGGATCGGGGAACATGTTTTGAAAAACGATGCTCTCGATATTGAGCTTTTCCGCCGAAAGCCGGATAAAGCAAGCGAATTCTTTTTTGAATTCCTCAAGAAATTCCTCGTATGTAGCAAATCTGTTCAGATCGCCGATTTTATGCCCGACCTGCTCTTCGATGTTTGCGTCCCAACCGTCGTGCAGGAACAGGTCGAGAACCTTCGGTACGACAAACATGGTGATTCCCATGGTGCGTGTGCGCCCGGCGATGTTGCCGTCGATACAGCCGGTCATGCAATAGTCTCTGGCAATTTCAACGTCAAGCCCATCGTCAGGATCGTCTGGCCTGTTGAAATAGTTAATATAGGATTTATCTCCGACAAAAGCCGGCATGCTCATTCCCTTTGCCTGAGCTGTAACAGCTTTTAGCATGATGGAATCCGGCGTAGAGTCGGCGACGCGGAGCGTGATGGTATGGTGAGTTGTCGGACACTCCATCAGTGCGTCCAGAATCAAGTGAGTCAATTCGTTGGTCGCATCGCTGCCATCCCGCTTCACCCCGCCGATGGTCATATTGATCCAACGCGCTCCAGCGGAGGTGCGCTTGCGGATTTCTTTCCCTGACTGCTGATTCAGTTCCATGCAGCGGATGCGCAGGCAGCACAGATATTCCAGCACCTCATCCCTGGTTATTCTGCCCGCCTCAATGTCTGCCTTGTAATACGGATACATGTACTGGTCAAAGCGTCCCATCGCGGGAGTCGGCGAGGGATTCATTAGCAGGAAGACAAACCAGAAGCATTGCAGGGCTTCCTTAAATGTTCGCGCGGGATAGGCCGGCACTCTCCTGCAGATCTCGGCAATCTCCATCAGCTCATTTTTCCTCTGCGCGTTCTCCTCCCTGCAAGCCATGTCATCGGCGAGCCTGGCAAAACGCAAAGCGTAATGGACCAACCCCTCCAGCGAAACGATCATTGCCTGCAGAGTAATTCCTCTTTCGTAAGAGCGCCTGTCAAAATAGCGGTTCTTTTTCAGTTCGGCCCTGCAATCCTCGATCAGGACATTCAGACCTCTCGTGATTGGGATGGAGAAGTCGATGCAAAGAAGATTCCAGCCGGGACCATTGCCCAGGCCTGAGCATGCGGCCCCACCTCCGACTCGATTCCCGAGCGTCTTGTCTTTTTTCCAGGGGGCGAGCATCATGCCGCAGCGCGCGAAAACATCAAGCCTGTCGTCGGCGGCTATAATGAGGTTTGCCCCATCGTACATTCCGAAGGGCTTGAACTGTTCGTTCATAGACAGCATCTCGATCTCGTCCTTCTCGCCGAACGTATACCCGTCGGCTCTGAGCGCGTCGATTTCTTCCTTATCCCATTTGCCGAGTCCGGCCTCAATTTCAAGCCCGTATGGGTGGCTTGCCGGATTCCCGACGATCAGCTCATCAGGCTGGATAGCAATGGGCATCTGATCGAGAACGTTTTTCAGCGTAATGCCCCGCCGGAGGATAGGCGGATAGCCGGTGCATTGTTTTTCAGAACGGACGATGATCTTGAATTTTTCGATGCCAATATGCTGGCCGCTGGTGATTACTTTGCTCTTCAGCCGATGGACTCGTTCAGTCATCGCGCATCTCCTCTTTGAACATCGAGCGTGACGCAATAGAGAAATGGTTGCATGGCAAAGAATTATAGGTCGTTTGGAGATCGGCGCCCAAGCACAAAGCGCCAAAAAGCTCAGCCATTTCGAACCGCTTCTACGAGCAAATCGGCAAATTTCCGGACCAGTCAGCGGGGACGGATTTCAGGCAATGAACAAGCTATCGACTTCTTCCAGTGCTATACCGTGTTTTCTTGATCCTTAACGCCTTTTCCATACAAGCACTAACCTTGCTTGCATGCAACCTCGTTCCACTGTTGCCCGCCGGTTCGGTAAAGCGGTCAGGGATCTGCGGCTAAAGAAAGCAATGGGTCAGCAGAAATTGCCACATATCTGCGGGCTTGATATTACTTGTATTGGGCAAATCGAGCGGAGACAAGGACATCTAATATCCTATGTAAAAAACAGAGGCAGGATTTACACCTTATCTATGTCGATTTGTAACGACTTGCCCAAGTGCTCGGCAGATATGGCGGATCGCTGTATATCAGCTCCGAACCATGATAATCGTAGTCGGACAGAAAACGGTGTGCGTCGCCGTTTATCCGTTGAACCGGATAGCCGCATTCGAAGTCGGCAAGAGCTCGAGGGTCGAGATCAATGCCGATATTGTGAATCGCCGGCGGTTTGCGCTTCATGATGGCGCCCCCGCCCAGATGCGACTCAATGTGGGTAGCATGAGGCGGCATCATGGCAATTATGGCCTGACACAAACCCGACGTTGCCTTCGATCCGAAATAACCCATTGTTCCCGATCCAATATCGTTGTTGGATCATCAGCATAGGGTGGCGAACCTATGTTGCCAAGAGATTTATGGTGTGTATTTTTTTCAGAAATTGAGGCTGCATGTCTGGCAAAAGGGGTGAGTTGTTACCTTATTTGTTCAGTTTTTTGTGGGTAAAGACAGGGCTAGTTTTTGCTCTTGGTGTGCCTGGAGGCGCGGATTTTTTACAATCGCCTGCCGGGATTGTTGCACTGGCGATGCCAATCGTGCATGATGAAAGAGTCGGTACTATAAAGACTCTACACCCTAACCTTGTTTTCTTTCTGCTGCGGGAGAAATGCCCATGACCGTTCTATCGGCCGAGCCCGGGAAGTTTTATGGCTGGAAAGCTCTGTCTATTACCTCAGTCATGTATTTCGCAATGACGGGGCTCCTGCTGTACTCGTTTCCCGTATTCCTTCCTTTTCTCTGCGAGGCCTTCGGCTGGAGCAGGGCGTCCGTATCCTGGGCAAACTCCCTGACCATGGTAGTTGTCGGCCTTGCGAGCCCGCTGGCGGGCGCATTCATCGCGCGCTACGGGGCCAAACGGGCCATTGTTATCGGAAACCTTCTATGCATCGCGTGCTTTGTTTTTGCCAGCTTCCACATGCGCCTGTGGCAGCTTTATCTCGCGTACGGCCTGTTTTTCGGATTGGGAGGCTGCCTTGGCGGCATCCTGGCCATGACCACCATCGCCAACAATTGGTTCGTAAGGAAAAGAGCCCTGGCGCTTAGTATTCTCCTGGCAGCAGGAGGCGTCGGGGGCCTCGTCATGGTCCCTTTCATAATGGCGCTGATCAATCGCTTCGGATGGCGCCATGCCTATCTGGTGATAGCCGGCCTTACGGTTTTATTGCTCGTCCTCCTGCCCGCGCTGTGGGTCAGGAACAAGCCTGAGGACCTGGGACAACTGCCCGACGGCGGCCTTGATCCGGACAAGGATGCCCAAAAATCCTCCGCGGCAACCCTCCACTCCACGCCGGTGGATTTCACGGCAGCGGAGGCTCTTCGCACTCCGGCATTCTGGTATTTGACGATTTTTGGCACGGCATTTACGGTCGGCATGCAGGGCTTTATGCAGCATCAGGTGGCTTTTCTTCTCGATATGAAAATGTCTTCCGCCATGGCCGCCAATGCATACAGCGTATTTGTCGGGATCAGCGTCCTCGGCAGATTGGGAATGGGATTTCTCGGGCTGAGATATTCCACGCGGACACTGGCGACTCTGTCCATGATTCTGTTGATTGGCGGCATGGCGCTGATTCTGTGGACCCAAACCCTGCCGATGGTTTTTGTTTATAATGCGATTGTTGGAATAGGCTTTGGCGCCACATGGGTAGCGGTCATGAACAGCATTCCTTTGTATTTCGGCAAAACGCATTACCCCAAAATCATGGGGTTTGTCATGCCGTTCTTCACCGTCGTCGGAAGCTTCGGATCGCCCCTCACCGGATGGATTCGCGACATTACGGGCAATTACCTGCTGGCTTGGAAAGTCGCAATTCTTATCCTGATGATCGGCCTCGTATCCCTTTTGCTCGCCCGTGTACCTGTCCACCCCTCTCTGCGGAAAGATCCGGCGAAGCCAATGACGGCATAAATTGGCGAGACCTTTGCAGCACTGCCGCCTTTTGAATCCAACGCGGCGGCTGAAAGAATCCTGTACGTTTCGCGAAGCTAATTAGTTTCTGTCGCGAAACTCAGAATTTAGGCCCGGAGGGCCGTCAGGCCGGGCTTATGGGTGAATAGGAAATGAGCGCCAAAGGCGCGGCACAAATTGTTCGGGTCATTGGTTTTAGTGTCGCCCCTTCGGGGCTTTCTAATTTCCTAATCCTTACCCCGGGCTCACGCCCGGGGCTATTTTCTGCCGGCCCTCCGGGCCTGGATATCGCATTTCGCGACAGAAATTCATTAGCCCGCGGGTGATGTGGACGGGAGATATCTGGAGCTTGGCGACGAGCGTGGTAAATGGCATCCTATATTTGTTCGTGTTCATGCGGTTTGGCCTGCTAGCGATCGTCGTCGGCCTGATGGTCGGCGTCATTTTCTGGGAATTTCCTTAATCCCCGGATGCATCCGGCTTGCAGGCTGGCTACGGCTACGCAGCGCTCGCGATATTCGCCGCGATTGCTCTTTATGCTTTCTGCAAATTGCTCGGCGGACGGCCGCTCATAGTTGCACTCCCGCTGGATGATTGAGTTACCACCCGCTCGGAACTGCGGTGTATTATCCTTTGCGTAAATCCAATGGAGTAACGGAATGCGAACTGTCGATAGCAACAACCGGATCAGGTTGGAAGAGCTTTCAAAAATGGCGGAGGACATGTTCGGTGACCTTGTGAAGGGAGTTGTGGACCTTTGCCGGGAAAGAATGGTTGTGGATGCCGAATTACATGCGGATGAGGAAGCGCTTTTGATTGAGCAGGGCTCGGATCAGGCTGATCTTTGGGGCATCAACCTGTATCCCAATCTGGAGGGCGACGGTTTTGTGGAATTCGATTCGATGATTAATCTCCGGCCGTCGCTGGGCAACCGCGGCCGGGGCGTGGAGGATCCCGCAATCCGGGATCGTGTCCTGCAAATAGTGAAAGACCTGGTGATTCGATGATCTATCGACACAGAGAACTGGCTGCGGGCCGATGGAATCTCCTCTCTTTTGCGGAACAGATGGCAAATATAGGAAGCGAAATCGAGCGGACAATATCCTGGAAAAACAAGCTGCATGCCGACTTCAGCGAGCGGGCTTTTGAGCGTGCGCTGGAGTTGATCGATCTGACCGTTGCCGATCCCAAAAATCGCGGACGGCTGCGGGAACTGCTTCGTGTCCGCGAAGCGATTTCGGACCATTTCTATTTCGACAACTTCTACCAGACCACTCCCGAGAGCTGGCAGCGTTATTTTCACTCCTTCCTGATTGCTGCGCGAGGGAACCGATAGGAGCGAAAAAGCAGATGCGGCGCAGCGGGTCAGAGCATGGTGATTCAGCCCACAATTTAATTTACTCCGGAGGGAATTATGTCCATGACCGGCAAGACTCTGGGAAATTTCGAGTGCACCGCTTTGCTTGGCCGCGGCGGCATGGGAGAAGTTTATCGGGCGAAGGACCGGAAGCTCGGAAGGGAAGTGGCTCTCAAGGTTTTGCCGGAGGAATTCGCTAAAGATACGGAGCGTGTGGCTCGTTTCCAGCGCGAGGCCAAATTGCTGGCTTCGCTGAATCACCCGAACATCGGCGCTATTTATGGATTGGAGGAATCCGGCGGAACGGATTTCCTTGTCCTCGAACTGGTCGAAGGAGACACGCTGGCGGATCGGATAAAGAAAAGCCCGATGCCCGTCGAAGAATCCCTGAAGCTGGCCCTTCAGATCGCCGAAGCCCTCGAGGCTGCCCATGACAAGGGCGTGATCCATCGCGACTTGAAGCCCGCAAACGTCAAGGTAACTCCCGACGGCAAAGTGAAGGTGCTCGATTTTGGGCTGGCGAAGGCATTTGCCGGGGGACAGGCTGAACTGAGTCTCTCGAACTCTCCCACGCTCAGTAACGCCGCCACACAGCAGGGCGTGATTCTCGGCACGGCTGCGTATATGTCGCCGGAACAGGCGCGGGGCGAGGCGGTTGATAACAGGGCGGATATATGGGCGTTCGGCTGTGTCCTATTCGAGATGCTGACCGGACGCAACCTGTTTGAAGGACGCACCGTATCGGACACGCTGGCGGCAGTGCTGATGAGAGATCCGGAATGGAACACGCTGCCGCCAAACCTCCACCCGCGACTCTGCATGATGCTGGAACGCTGCCTGGAGAAAGACGCCAAAAACCGGTACAGCGGCATCGGCGACGCACGGGCGGACATTCAAAAAGCTCTGGCCGATCCGGGGGGCGTGTTTGCCGGACCGGTCACGGCGGAGAAGCCTCAAAGGAAGTTACGAGCGGCATTGCCCTGGGTTGCAGCCGCCGTCGTTTTGACTGCCATTATTGCGGGATGGGCTGTCTGGAAACTTAAGCCGCCCGAACCGCGGCAGACCCTAAGGTTTGACTTTGAGTTGCCTGAAGGCCAGCAATTCAGCGGGCTACGGCATCAAAGCCTCAACGTCTCACCCGATGGGAAGTATATAGCTTATGGCACAGCCAATGGGATTTATCTGCGTTCGGTTGACGAACTGACTGCAAGATTGATTGCCGGCACTGAAGGACCCGCGAGCTGGCCTTTCTTCTCACCTGACGGCAAATGGATCGGATATTTCACTGCATCCGATGGAGGGAAGCTGAAGAAAATCGGCCTCAACGGGGGAGCTGCGGTTGTATTGTGTGATGTAAGTGAATTTTCAGGCGCGAGCTGGAACGAAGACAACACAATCGTCTATGGGCAGTTTATGAATGGCCCTATCATGCGGGTTTCCGCCAACGGGGGAACCCCCGAGGCTCTTATGAAAACAAAATTCCCGCTCAGCGAGTGTCCCCAGATTCTTCCGGATGGGGAAACGATGCTTTACACTGCCGGATCGAGCCTTGCGCAGAATGTGATAGTCGTGCAGTCTCTGAAGTCGGGAGAGCCCAAGGAATTGTTCTCGGGCTCCGGCGCCCGATATCTGCCGACGGGGCATATGGTCTATGCGGTGGGAAATAATCTTCTCGCTGTACCCTTCGACTTGAGAAAACTTGAAGCGACAGGCGGAGCTGTGCCGGTTGTCGAAGGGATTTACCGGACCGCGGCGCCGCAATATGCCCTTTCAGATTCGGGAACGCTGGCCTATATCCCGAACACTGCGGCGTCCCAGCTCGGCCGCACCCTCGTATGGACAGACCGCAAAGGGAAAGAGGAGCTGCTTGGAGCTCCACAGAATTCTTACCGTTTCCCCAGTATTTCTCCCGATGGGACCAAAGTGGCCATATCAGTCATCGCCGGAGTCGCCGATAGCAGCGATATCTGGGTATGGGACTCGGTTCGCAAAACACTGACGAAACTGACCTTTGGGGGCACCTATAGCATAACGCCACTCTGGACATCCGACGGCACTCGGATCGCCTTTTTGTACAACGCCGGTGTGGAAGGAACCGTCCGCTGGAAAGCGGCCGACGGCGCCGGAAAGGACGAGCAGATTGCTTCTTTGCCTGCGGGGATTATGCTTCTATATGGTTGGTCCGATGGAGGGAAAGCCCTGGTCGGGGAGCAAAGGATAAGCATCTCATCCAACTCGGACATTGCAGTGCTGTCGATGGAGGGCGACCGCGCGCTGAAACCGATATTGCAGGAAAGCTATACCGAAATTCAGCCGAAGATATCGCCCGACGGCCGATGGATGGCCTATACGTCGGATGAGTCGGGCAGGAAAGAGGTTTATGTGCGTCCCTTTCCGGATGTGAACAAGGGGCGCTGGCAGGCTTCCACCGGCGGTGGAGACAGTCCGCTGTGGGCGCCTGATGGCCGGGAACTGTTTTACCGCAACGGCAATGCAGTCATGGCGGTCTCAGCAAAAACCGCGCCGGGCTTCGGGATCGATGGGGAGCCCCAGGTGCTTTTCCGGGGACCGTACATTCAGTGGTCCAATTTGGAAGGCACCCCGTGGGATATTCACCCCGACGGCAAGCGCTTTCTGATGATGAAGCCGGCCGGGACCGATTCCTCCACATCCGCCGCCCCGCGGCCCAGGATCACCGTCGTAGTGAACTGGTTTGAGGAATTGAAACAGCGGGTGCCGGTGCAGTGATCCACAAAGCATTGGCATTTGCGTGGTGGGCGGATACGTCCATAGCAGCGACTGTGACTCGGGGCTGAGGCAAAAAACCTTATACAGCAATACTTTCTGTCGCCCTTTCAGGGCTTTCCTCTTGCCGATTCTCACCAGGGGTTCGCTTCGCTCACCCCTGGCTATTCTCTGATCGCTCCTTGCGGGGCTTGGTCAAAAAACCTGTTTCGCGACAGAAACGAACTAGCCCTTTTTCAGCTTCTTGATCTCCGCAGCCGTATATTTCGCCCGGGGGTGCGAAGGATGCTGCGTGACGTCGCCTACTGTCATGTCATATTTGGGGCTGAAGAGCACATGCATCCACTGAAAAGGTTTGTTTACCTTTGTAATGGCAATCGGGGCATGCATCAATCCCTTGGGAACGTAGACAATAGATGTCGAATTTACAATATGTTTTTCCTTCTCCTTGCCCAAATGTATTTCGATTTCGGCGTCGAAATCGTAGTAATTCTTGGGATTGCTGCCGAAGATGAAAAAGATTTCGTCGCCGTCGTGGGCGTGGGTCGGATGGGGAAATGAGATCGGCTGGGTGACGGTGAGCAGCTGGACTTCAACCGGGAAACCGGGGAACTGAGCTCCATGACAACCCTTTTCGGCACATATGTGGATCGAAGGCGCCCTCCCCTTTTCCAACGGTTCCTTGATTATGTACTTCCCGTACTTGGTCTTGGTCTTGGCCATTTTGAATCCTCCTGATCGTTATCTTCAGTAATAACAGCAAAATATAGCAATACAACGGGACCAGACCATGGCTCATCCTACTTCAGTCGACAGGCGAACAAGCTCCCTTTCCAAAATCCTCCATCTTTCGAGCCCATGCCATCTTATGGCCAGATCCACGATGTCTGCTTACCTGCCTCTCTGGCTGCAATACTACTACAGGTTGAGGCAATGTATGCTGAATTTTTATATCCGCTTCTCAGTCTTCATGTGAAAATCCAGGATTTTTCTGCCGATGCCGTTGCTCTGGTCTAAGGGCCATTCGATGCCGGCGGGGCTATTTCATCCGCCCGGAATGAGCCTGTTCCTCAATCCTGCTTGTGCCGGAACAGCGGAAGCTCGAATGATCGATGCAAAAGGCGCAACACAGCGAGCAAGCGTGCACCACCTATCCAATACAGGGAATAAATGAAGATGGCGCTATTATCATCCCGTAACAAAAGCAACACCAAATCCCCCTGTGAACAATACGCCCAGCCCGCTCGGATGCTAATTAGTTTCAGTCGCGAAACGCGATATCCAGGCCCGGAGGGCCGACAGAAAA
>CAYYTC010000025.1:0-63265 GCA_964474425.1 uncultured Acidobacteriota bacterium | reverse complement strand
ATTGCCTGCCGGCCCTCCGGGCCTAAATTCTGAGTTTCGCGACAGAAACTAGCTAGTTTCGGAGCAGATACCAGCTACTGCGCGGTTTCTGTGCGCGCCAGTCCCATGCCCTGCATCAACAGCGCGTTCATGGCGAATCCTGATAACTGCGTACGACTTACGGCGCGAATTTGTTCCGTCGTACCTCCAAAGACTACCAGGATCGGGTCCCGTTCCGCGATCAGTTTCTGGAAAGCGGAGTTCGGCGCCAGCGCGGCAAAATTCTGCAGGGTACCCCGGGTGTTCAGCCAGGCAAAGCCTGACGGGTGAAGTCCAGCCGACGGTGGCAACTGCTGCTGAAAGGCGGCGGACCAGACGAGCGGCGAGCCGCTGTTACGCGATGCAATGGCGCGCATCGCCGCGGCACGGTCGGATCCGGCCACCAAATAGCCGCGGTCGTAGGTCCATGAAATCGACCATTTTGTTGAGGGAAGACTCAGAGTGGTCCAGTTTCTGCCATCGGCGGCATCCTGATCGAGGAGAATCCGGCCGGCCCGGCCTGCTTTCTCGATTTCGGAGTTCCCGACATCCACCAGATGTTGAATGGAGCGCTCGAGCGTGGATGGATCGTTCACGAGCACAGCCAGTTCCCAGACCGGCCCCGCCGCCGAGAGCCCCTCGATCGCGAATGCCGATTCCGTGCCTATCGCGCCGGCGAGGTCCTGCGCAAAACTGATCCCGAGTTTCGCCTCGGCCTGGCTGAGATTGATCTGGAAGGAAGGCTCCGACCGGGAAAGCCGTGTGATCAGCTCTTCGCAAAGCTGTCGCGGCTCGCGTGTGGAAACGTATAGGGCTGCGACCGCATCCGTGGATATATATTCCGCGGCGCCACCCGAACCTGTGTCCGCCAGCAGGGAAACGAATCCCGTCCGCGGACCCTTGAATGCAACGACCAATTCATTTTCGTCGATTCCCTGGCTTTTGCGCTGCTCGACGAAAATGTGCTTGACCTGCTGCTCAGGGCTGAGAGGCGCTCCGGCCGTGCGGCGCAAGGATAGAAGAGCGTCCATATCGATGCCGAGGAGCCACCCGGCGCCTTCCTGGTAGCGGGCGGCGATCTCCGCGGCGAATGGTGTCGCCGCGCCCTGCCCAAGGTGATCGCAGAGCCAGTCCAGATGTTCTCTCGAATCGGAAATGGCCAGCAGCGTGCCTGTGAGACGATACGTGATGGTCGATTCCCCTGTCCCGACGCCCAAATTGCCTAATGCGGCGCTCAGCTCGGTTTGCCCCCCATCTTTTACTTCCGTGAGAATTATGGGAATGGTTCCCGAGGAGCTCGCCGAGAGGCCAAAAATGATCTCGTCGCCCAGAAGCGGCGCAATGGCCTGAATATGCGCGGCAAGCTGCTTCAGTCCCCGGCCGGAAGCGGAATCCCACCATTGAGCGAAGGCCGGATTTTCCGCTGATTGCTGGTCCGCGAGCGTCAAGGCCTGGCTGATCGTTCCGCCGGGATTGGGGACCGCGCCATATACGACCATGCCTTGAGGCATATAAGGAATCAGCCTGGATTGTGTGCCCAGCGATGGGAAAGGCAGTTCGGCAATCTGTTTTTCAACCTTGGCCAACGAGGTCAGCATTGCCAGATAGGTCTCGGCATCCGGGCTCCATGAAACCGCACCCTGCACCGATTCTGCCAGCGCCGGATTGGAGGCTGCCTGTTCCCCCGCGTCCAAAAGCACCTCCACGCCTGGCTGGCTGACGGCCACCGAACCTTCAACCACGGAAACCAGCGAGCCGCTGAGGCCGGCGGAAACGGCAAATACCGTGCCCTTTACGGAGGCGACTGTGTCGCGCGTCTGCACCCGCAGATGACCCCGGTGCTGTTTTGCAGCCCTGACGATAACGTCTCCCCGTTCGAGCCGGACGGACCGCCCGCTCCACGTGGCGCGCACGGCCAGTTCGGTACGCTGGTTGATTTCAACCAGGGAACCGTCGCTGAGCCGGAGCACGGCATGCGCGCCGGGCCCCGTGCGAATGACCTCGTTCTCACCGATTGTGGACCCGGTCTTCAGCAGACCTTCCGGAATCCTGTAGAGTTCTCCGGCAACCGAGGCAACTGTGGCCCGCGGCCCGCCGGGCGCCAGCCACGCATCGATCCTGCCGCGCCCGAGGTAGATGATTCCCAGTAGCAAAGCCGCTGCCGTTGCCCATGCTGCCCAGCGGAGCCGCAGGGAGGATCGTTTGCGCGGCATGGGAATCACCGTGGCCTCTCCCTTCAGCCCGGCCATTTGTGCCCGGCACTGCGGGCAGCGGCTCAGGTGGTCTTCCAGCAATAGACGCCGGCTGTCGGAAATCCGTCCGTCCAGATAGTCGCGGAACTGAAGCCGGAACTCAGCGCAAGCTGCGGCACTCTCCAGCTTTTCCCAGACGCGGACTCGCGCGCTTTCAAGCTGTTCGGGAGTGGCGCTTTCGTCCCTGATTGCCTCCAAAGCCTTTTCCAAGCGGTCTTCTGACATTTCACCGACCTCCTATTCTACCTGTCCATTCCGGCCTGCAAAGTCTGCCGGATGCGGTGCAACCGTACGGCTATGTTGTTCTTCTCCTGGCCAAACAGTTTGGCCAGTTCGCCGTTTGACATCCCCTCGACGTATCGGAGCAGAAAAAGCCTGGCGTCGCTTTCATCCAGCGCGGCGACGGCTTGTCTCAACTGCGCCTTCAGCAAGGCGGATTCTTCCCGGGCGCTGAGCGGGGCATTGTCTTCAAGCCGAACCTCGCCATGGGACGACCTGCGGCGAAGCAGATCTATGGCGGCATTAGCCGCCGCCCGGCGCAGGTAGGCCTCCGGCGAGCGGGCGGCATCGAACCGCTCATTCTGACTGAGTATTCGTAAAAACACGGTTTGCAGGACATCTTCCGCATCGGCCGGATTCCCGGTGATGCGGAGCGCCGTGTGGTAGACCGCGGCATGGTTGCGTTCATAAAGCGCGGCGAATTCCGTCGGCGAAGTCATATCGAAAGGTTGCGCATCCGGGAGTCTGTCGGCCGTTCCCATATTTGTTTGCCCCGACTCTCATGACGCGCAGATAGCCTGATTATTACATACCGGTGAAAGAAAATCGCGACCTGTGACCTTCAAATAAGGGCGGGTGCAGACACCTGAGATGCTGCGGCAGGAACCCAAAATGCGGGCCGGAAAAAGAAAAGCCACGTATTTCACGCAGCCGCAAAAATACGTGGCTTTTCTAAATGCCTGTTTATTACTTCCAGTCGTCGACCCGCGTGCCCCTGCCGAGTCTGAAATCGGTTACGAACCAGGTAGTCTGGATCCCCCCGCCGGTCACGATCACCTGTATGCCTTTGGCATTGAAAGGTTTGATCAATGTTTCCGGAGGCGCCTTGATCCAGGTCGCCTGAGGCTCGAGACCCTGCAGCGCCATAGCCGCGGAAAAGGTCGCAATGACGCCATTCCCCCAATAGGAGGAAACGGTTTTTTCCACATTATCCGCCAGCCACTGGCTGAGTTCGCCCTTGGTTTTGAATCCCTGGGTGTCCTTCAGCAGGGCGGCAACCGTTGGATCCAGGATTATCGAGCCCCCGCCCATGGCGGCCAGAGATCTCATGTAATCCCGTATCAGATGCTGCGCCGGATAGGATCTTTGCACTTCTCCTACGCTGGAAATGTAACTCCAGCCGGTGCCGACGCTAACAACGCTATCCGTAGGCTTGAAACCCATCTGCACATGGAACGGATCCCATCCCGCAGGAAGGGCTTCTTCGTTCTCCGCGATGCAGACGTTGTTGTACTGGAGGTTGCTTCCCATAGAGCTGAAGGTGGTCTTGCCGGCATGCAGGCCTCCCGCAGTCTTCGACAACAGGGTAAAGACCCTGCCGAGCACCGCATTGACTTCATTGTGCGGCCCCATGGCATTTCCGCCGTAATTCATTTTCACCTGGTTCCGGATGGGTCCGTTAACCAGAATCATGTTCGCCATGGAGGTAGTGGAGTTGCCGAAGGGAAGGGACATGGAAACGGCCAGAACCAGGGGGAAATGCTCCGGCTTGGCTCCTGCCATGACGGCGCAGACCGCGGCTTTTTCCACGGTGAGCGCACGCGCTCCGCCGGGCCAGCTGAGCACTTTCACGACCTTGTCCGGCTTCTGGCTGGTGCCCTTGAGCATCGCGGCGACTCTTTCTTCGGTGGGAAGGATGACGGGATAATAGTCGGTCCAGTCCTTGTCCTTGAAGAGCTGCTGCAGGTTGTCTTCGGTATCCGGCTTCAGCAGCCTCGGTTCTGGAAGTGCTTCCTGCGGTTTGCCGGCGAACTTTTCCTTTTCCGCCAAAGGTTTGGTGAGCGCGTCGATGATGGCCGTCATCATCGGCTTTCCGCTTACAACATCCTTGCTTTCAAACACATAACGGTGGTGAACGGATTTCGGCTGCCCGGCCACGGGAAATGGGAAACCTACGTAGCGGATGGGCATGCCGTTGGTGTATTCAAAATCGTACCCCATCGCATACTTCACGATATTTGCGGCAGCGGCGCCTACGGTGGGGATGTTCATTTTTTCAAGAGATTTTGCATGTTGGCTCACGGCCGACGTGCAGCCATCTCAGCCGGATATGCCGACCAATGCGGCATTTCCGTTTTGGGCGATCTCCTTCCAGAGTTGCGGATCGTCCTGGCTGTAGGGTCCCTTCTTTCTTTTGAGGACGGTCTTAACGCTGGGCATGTTCTGCTGGAACCAGGCCTGGATTTCCTCGAACACGCTGTAGGCCGCATCAGGGCCGCCCCAGCCGATGTCAACCATATAGAGTGTTTTCCCCTCGAGCGTATTCAGACGCGGGGACAAAGGTAAGCGATCCACCATCTTGCTTTCGATCGCGGGGTTGAGGACCGTTATCAACGGTTTTGCGGAGGCATTGCCGCGCTGGGCCTGAAGCGGCGTCAGGCCGGCAAATGCCAGAGCTGCCGCAATCAGCAGCAGAGAACTTGCAAGTAGCTTCTTTTTTTTCACGTTTTCTTTCCCTTTCCGACGCATTAGGATCGGCTTTATCAGAATTGCCTTCCTTTTCAAATAGTCACAAAATTTGCGCTGATTTTTGCATAACCCAAGGTTGAGGCACAAGTGGAAACGGGGCAGAACGGACGGCACGACCGGACCCTAGTCTAGTTTCTGTCGCGACAGGTTTTTTGACCAAGCCCCGCAAGGGGCGATCAGAGAATAGCCAGGGGTGAGCGAAGCGAACCCCTGGTGAGAATCGGCAAGAGGAGAGCCCTGAAGGGGCGACAGAAGGTATTGCTGTATAAGCTTTTTTGCCCATTGTGGGACTCTCTCAGTATCGAACATCCTACCCCGGCTGAGCGAAGCGAGCCCGGAACTATTCTCTGTCCGCCTCTCCAGGGCTTGGCACGAAAACATGAGTTGAGTCGCGACAGAAACTAGTCAGCCGGCTCAAGGCTATTGCCGGATATCATCGGCGAATCAGCGGGGGAAACGTCCGCCGACAAATTCAGATGCTTATCCATTGCCGCTTCCGCCGCCTTAAGCAGCGGATCGAGTCCTGCACGTTTGAGCGCGCTGACGGCTACCGCATCGTAGCGGCGGCACAGGGTTTCGACGGCCGAAGCTTCGGCTAAGTCTATCTTGTTCATAACTAGCAACCTTGGGATGGATCCCAGGTCCAGGTCGGTCAGAACGCGGCCGACAGCTTCCATTTTTATCTCCAGGCGTGGATCCGAGGCATCCACGACATGAAGGAGCAGGTCGGCCTCGGAAAGCTCTTCGAGGGTTGCCTTGAAGGCGGCGACAAGGTCCGGTGGAAGATCGCGGATGAAGCCGACCGTGTCTGTGATAATGACGTTGCCGCGGCGGGGGAATCGGAGCCGTCGCGAAGTCGGATCCAGGGTGACAAACATCTGATCCGCCGTATCGATGCGGCTTTGGGTCAGGGCATTCAGCAGGGTGCTCTTCCCGGCGTTGGTATACCCTACGATGGAGAGCACGGGCAGGCCTTGCCGGAGCCTGCGGCTCCTGCGCACCCCTCGTTGGCTGGAGAGCTTTGCGATTTCTTTTTCCAGGCTGCGTATGCGGCTTCGCGCTCTCCGCCTGCCGATCTCCAGGACGGTCTCGCCCGGCCCCCGCCCGCCAATTCCGCCCACCAGGCGCGACAGTCCAGCGTCCTCCTCGGTCAGGCGAGGCAGCGAATACTTGAGTTGCGCCAATTCCACCTGAAGCTTGCCGTCCCGGCTGCGCGCCCGCTGGGCGAAAATGTCCAGAATCAGCTGAGTCCGGTCGACGGCCTTCAGGCCGGTCATGTCCTCAAACGCGCGCGCCTGCGCGGGTTTCAGGTCGATATCGAAAATGGCGACGTCGGCGCCGCGGCGCATCGCGGCAAGCGCTATGCGTTGGAGACGTCCCTGCCCGACAACCGTACGCGGATGGATCCTGCCTCCCGACAAAGGCATGGCTTCCGCGATCTCGACTCCGGCCGCCCGGACGAGTTCGGTTATTTCGGACAATGCGGTTTGGCCGGGTGTTATGGAAAGGATAAGGGCGCGTTCCTTCTGCGTGCCGCCCGCCTGTCTTCCCGTGAGCCTGGAAAACTCGCTTTCCAGCGCCCGGATCTCTTCCTCGAAATTGAAATTTAAATGAAAAATGTCGCGGGCTTCGATCCTGCGGAAAGGATCTTTGTTTTGCCGGTCGCTCTCAATTCCCGGCAGGATATGCGCGATCTCGATTCGGCCCGCGTCTCCGTCCTCTTCCGCCTGAATCATCGCGACAAGGTCCAGCCGGAGCAAGACCAGGTCGTTCAGATCATCCTGCGTGAGGAGTTCGCCGCGCAGATGGGTGTGAACGAGGCGGAGCCCCCGGAACCTGCCGGTCCCTCCGCGTAGCCTTCCGATATCCGGAAGTTCCAGATGCGTGGCGTCTCCCAGAATCACGTTGCGGATGATGCCGTCGCGGGAAAGCAGAACGCCGACCTGCCTGCCAAGCTCTCTGGAGAGAACCGCAAGATGCCTGGCCAGTTCCGGCGAGACGACCTGTTCCGGGGACACCCGTCTGCGGAAGGTCCTTTCCAATCCCTTTCTCTGGGATGGTTTGATTCCTAAAGTGTTTCCGTCTATCTGTTGGATGGGCCGGACTCCTTCAATCAAAAGCAACCATCATTATACCAGCAACGGGACAATTCGAGGGCCGATGGCTCCATGCAAAATTTTTTGGCTCAAATCGGCGGATAACAGTTGGATATAGCGAAGGGAGCAAGCCGGCCATGCTTTTTCGGGTCCAGTCCGCGGCGGTCTTTGGGATCAAAGCATATCCGATTTTTGTCGAGGTCGACCTCAGTTCGGGACAGAAGCTGAATCTCATGACCGTGGGGCTTCCCGACACGGCCGTCCGCGAAAGCAGCGAAAGAGTCAAAGCCGCGCTGCGCAACTGCGGGTTTGTCCTGCCGGCCCAGCGGATCACGATCAATCTGGCGCCCGCAGACCTGAAAAAAGAAGGCTCGGCATTCGACCTCCCGATGGCGGTGGGGATCCTGGGGGCATCCGGATGGGTGCGCGCCCAGAATTTGTCCGCTTTTTTGTTCATGGGGGAGCTTTCGCTGGATGGATCGATCCGGCCGATCAAGGGCACGCTTTCGATGGCGGCGATGGCGCGGGAGAGAGGGCTCCATCACCTGATTGTTCCGGAGGCCAATGCCCGGGAGGCCGCTGTGGTCGATGGCGTGCGGGCATTCCCCGTGCGGAACCTGTCTCAGGTCATTGAACTGCTCAACGGCAAACAGCCCTGGATCCCTCTGGCCGTGGACCGTGCCCAGCTGCTGACGCAGCGCGATAGGTATGGCGTGGATTTCAAGGATGTCAAAGGACAATATCAGGCCAAGCGAGCCATGGAGGTCGCCGTTGCCGGCGGGCACAACATCCTGCTGATCGGCCCACCCGGTTCCGGGAAAACAATGCTTGCCCGGAGACTCCCGAGCATCCTTCCGCCCATGAGTTTCGACGAAGCCATTGAAACCACGAAGATCCATTCGGTGGCCGGACTGCTTTCGGATCAGGCCGGTTTGATTGCGTCCCGGCCGTTCCGGGCTCCGCACCATACCATTTCGGATGCCGGCCTGATAGGGGGAGGCACGGTCCCGAGGCCCGGTGAAGTGAGCCTGGCGCACAACGGCGTGCTGTTCCTGGACGAGCTTCCTGAATTTCAGCGCCACGTACTGGACGTGCTGCGCCAACCGCTCGAGGATGGAGAAGTCACCATCGCGCGCGCCACGATGTCGCTGACATTCCCGGCACGGTTTATGCTGGCTGCGGCCATGAACCCCTGCCAGTGCGGCTACTATGGGGACGCGCTGCACGAATGCACCTGCACACCGCCCCTGATCCAGCGGTACCTGGCCAGAGTGTCCGGACCGCTGCTGGACCGCATCGATCTTCACATACAGGTCCCGGCGGTCAAATACAAGGAACTGGCTCAGGATGAGAAATCCGAGGAGTCCGCGGTTGTCCGCGAACGCATACTTTCGGCCCGCTCGCTTCAATACAAGCGCCTGGCAGCCTTCGGCATCTACTGCAACGCCCAAATGACGCCGCGAACTCTCCGGCGCTTCTGCAAACTGGATTCTGAATCCGAAAAGCAGATGGAGGATGCCATCACCCGCATCGGCCTGTCCGCGCGGGCCTATGACAGGATCCTGCGGGTGTCGCGCACCATGGCCGACCTCGAAGGCAGCGAAAAAATCCAGGCGCACCACGTGGCCGAAGCCATTCAATACCGGACATTGGATCGCACGTACTGGCAGTAAGGATTCCGGGACGCCCTCTCTAGCCGGCGAACAGGAGCCTGCAGGACGCTCCTCCGTGACGTCCCGCTGATGTCTCAGGCGATGAATCAAGCCCTTCCGAGAGCCATTCCCGCATTTTCCAGCTGCGGAATGACTTTTGTGTCGGATGTGTGAACAAAGACCGGGGAGCATTCCCAGGGCGCTCTTCGGCTTTTATGGCATGCCCTGGCTATTCAGGAGAAATTTATGGAAAAAATCGCAAGGCGGGCGTTTTGTGGAACAGCTTTTATGGCATTCCCATTGTTGAACCTGATTGCAGGAGACGATGATATCCGGGGCGGCGAAGCCGATTCGGTTCTCGATGTTCTCGCGGATGAGATCTCGCGGATTACGGCGGATGGAGCCCGGGATGGATTCAGGGGGGAGCATTTCCGGCGATATGCCGGGATCCTGAGAGCCTTTGATGCCCATCTTGAGGACAACGGCACAAACCGGGAGGTCAACAGAAAATTTGGCGAAGAGGGTATACTGCCGTATGATGCCGCGGATATTGCGCGGACTACGGCGGAATACTGGGAGCGAAAAGGAATACATTTTGATGCAGACGATTTGACCTCCCAGTTTGGGATGGACCCCGTCGCTTTTCATGAAATCAGGCGGGCTGTCAAGAGACAGGGGGGCGTGCGGACGATACACAGGTTAGCCGCCGAAGCCTTCGAACGAAAAGCAAAGGAGGTCCGGACGGCGGCACTTCGGGGCCGCCCCGCCATGCACAACGGCAGGATCATCTTTGCTCGGTATGCCGCTTCCCGTCCACCGGAGTTCATGCAGGTTCAGTATGATTTCAGCATGATGGTGGGCTCAAACCTCGACTGCCTTTGCGCGGCTATGAAAGTCGAGATAGGAGTCCTTGCGCTGCTATGCGCGTGCGGCGTCGCCCCGGCTTGTGTGCCGGCCGGCGTGATGGGGGGTATGCTGGCGGTCATGGAAGGATTGGGGATGTGCAATGCATCCAGATGCTGGTCGTAAAAAGGAGGTTTTATGAGGCATCGATACATGCTGTGGGCGGGTCACATTTTCGTGTTTGTTCTGCTCTTCCAGGGTTTCAGGTGGCTCGCTGCGGACTTCCAGGGCATGAAAGCATATGGGGTGTTCCTGTCTCTGGCTGCCATGACTGTCCTTGTATTGAATCACTGTCGCTGGTGGAGCCTGACCAGGAAACAGGAGGATGAGGCGATTCTGAACAAAATCGATCTGCTTATGGTGGCCAACTACTGCATCCTGGTGCTGGTTCTCGAACTGGTCCGTTTTTACAGGTGAATCCCGTTTGGCGGCAGTCCTGATCCTTCGCGGTCTTGCGGGCATCACGCTGATATCCATTAGTGCGAATCTTTTAAAGATTTGTCTGAGAAGCTCATTTCTGTTCCGACCACGGGCTGCAGGTTCCGGGTTTCAAGCATTCATGCCGTAACCTGCAGCCTGGAACCTGGAACCTGGAACCTGCAATCCAGCATCTCTGCGTCCCTGTCAGCCGCAGGAGCAGGAAAGCTTTGAGATATGAGGGCTAAAGCCGGCCGCTGCCATGGCGGCTTCAGGTATTTCAATCGGATCGCGGCTATCGGATTTTTGTGTTTCCATTACAGAGGCAGCTTTAATTCCACCTGCTGCGGCGAGATCGCGATACCGAAAATGCGCGGATTTATGGGCCCCGGGTTGCAGGACCGGTCTGTTTTCGTTGTCGGAGTTTTAGCGCTTATTGACGAGGCGGCCGGTTATCGGCGAAGATGCCCACAAGAGGAAAATCCCAGGTGAAAATCAAAGAATTCCGGTTTGAAAAGAACCTGTCCCTGCTCGATAAGGCCTCCTCATTGGGTTTCAAGCCGACGGGACCCCTCCAGCCCGACGTAGAGGCTGCTCTTTCATCGGATTCGGAGCCGTTCCCTTCCCGCGATATTGTGATGTCGGAAATAAGGCTGGAGGCATCGACCCCCCTGCCGATCGAGTTTGGGCTGGGCCGGGATAAAGTCAGCTTCACGGCCCAGGCCGGCAGATTTTCCGGTTTTGGCGTCTTTCGAACAGGCCACACCCTGCTATCCGGTCTTGGGGATGAGGCCGAAGATCTTTTGCTGTCGGCGCCGGAATTTGGATGCGATGGGAACTCGATCCTGAGCATGCTGCGCTGGGGATATGCCGCCGGCAGCAAATCGAGCGGCGCCATGGCGCTGGGGGCGGCCGGAAAGGCAGCCCTGAATGCCTCCCGCGAAGGCGAAGGTCTCTTTGCGGTTATCCGCCGCGTTCCTGCCGCCATGCCGGCCCGCGATGTCGTCCAAAAAACCGCCGACAGCTGGATATTGCCTCGACAAATCAATTCTGCGGAGCAAGTGCCGCCCGGCACATGGATTATGGCTGAAGCTGTCGGCATGTTCCGTTTGCGGCTGGAATCTCAGCTGGGATACCGCTTCAACTGGGTGCGAGAGACCGGGTTGGGCGGTCTCTCGGGCGATCTTGGCCTTCGTCTGCAGGCCGGGATCCTCGCGGAGGCGGCATTTTCAAGCGGCGGACGTTGCGCAATGGTGATCAGCAGAAATTCCGATCAAAGCCTCCTGCGGCTTCGCCTTTTTCGACTGAAAAGCCGCCAACTCGACGTTTCTCTCGACGCAAGGCTCTCACTGCAGGCATTGGACAAACTGCTGCCCGATCGTATGGAAGGATTCCTTGCCGCCGTTTTTGGCTGCCACGGGCAGCAGATCCTGCGCGACCTGCGGCTGCTGGAACAATGGAACGATCCGGCCGTGCCCCTTCCGACATTCCTGATGAACGCCGGTCTGGAAGGCATGGAGAACCTGGTTGCCTGCATGGCAGGAGTCTCAGCAGAAAACCTCCACGAGCAGTTTGATGCGGTTCACACAAATGTCGTGCGTTTCCTCGTGAAATGGCACGATCTGCCCCACAAGCTTTCGTCGGCCCTGCTGAGCATGGTCGAGGAAAAGGCCGATCTGGGCGAAGTGTGCAGGCTGGCGCACCGTCTCGGCGACATCACACCGGATGGCTTGCGCCTGCTGCTGAACGCAGAGCTGAGCCGGGCTGTTTCATTCCGCACTCCGACCGGTCAGCTGCTCGAAGCCGCAGCGGACGACGGCGCGCTCAGCCTGCTGTCAAAACCTATTTCCTATATTCAGGGCGTTGGAAGAAGGGTCTCGGAGATACTCGATGGGGATGCTGCCGAGAGGGTTCTGATGCGTTTCCAAAGTTACCTGGAAACGGAACTCAATCTCGTCAGAGCCGCGCAGGCGGCGGATGACGCGGGATTCGCCCGCCTCGACGCTTTTCTCAAATGCAGGCTGGCGCAATTCCTCGGGCTGGACAGGCTGGCTTTTTCCGACCTGCAAAAGATCCGCGATACGATGAACCAACTGTCCTCCAGGCGGCAGGAGCTGTATGACAGGGCTTTGGAGGCGCTTCATCGCAAATACGTTTTCGAATGGACGGCTGCCTGCCGCTCAGGCACCAGCCGGGAGGCACTGCTCGATGTGACCTTCGATTTCAGCGTGAACCCGGAATCCGTGTCGGCCCTATTCCGGAAGGCGGTCGAGGGAAACTTTGAGGAGCTTCTAACGGCCCATCACCCCCAGGTCAAAATTGGCCTGGGAAAGCTTACTCACGGCATCCGGAGGCAGACCGAGGTCGAGGTTACGATGCCTTTCCTGCGTGCGTGGCAATCGCATGTGAAGGAATCTGTCGCCGTTGCGGAAGTAGCCGAGGCCGATGGCGAGTTGCTGTTCACGCTGAAGTCCGCGGATATTATCGCGGGCAATCAGCGCAAGAGCATTCTATCGCTGGTCATGAACCTGCCGGGCGGCGGCGGTGTACGGATTCATGAAGATTCCATGGAGATGAATTACACGCTTCTTTACGCGAAGCGCGACCTCCGGCGAAAGAATTTGCGGATCCAGGCAGGGCCGGCGGTGGAAACCTATTTCAAAGCGGAAATCCCGGATGTCGGCGATTATATCGAAATGATGGACCGGCGGGCGGAGGAGGTCCTGCCAAATGGACCGGATTTACTCGGCAACGGTCTGATCTCCCTCCGGGTGTCGTTCTCCCAGGCTGCCGCCAGGCTTGCGGGGCATGCCTGGCTCAATCTGCCTGCCGACCTCGGAGATCCTTTATATGGGGATATGTCTATTGCTATCCAGGCGTCCCTGAAGCGGCATATCCATGAATGCTACTTCACGGAGCCTGAAAAATATCAGTCGCTCGAGACGGCGCGGCTGGTATTAGCCTACTGCGCGCTTGTACCTGCTTGCCGGGCTTCCGGAAATGGGCCGCTGTGGGATTACGCGGACCCCGGGATACGCCGCAAAATGCTCAACGATGCGCGAACCGTCGAGCGCATGGAGAGACTTCTCGTCCGGGCCCAGGCTGCCCTGGCTGAGGATCCGGATTTCTGTCCATCGGATGCCAGGGAGATCCTTGCAAATGTGGATGAACGGCACCCGATTCTGGATAAGCTGTTGTGGGCCGAATCCCAATTGATCCGTCACGCTGTGGCTGCGGGCCTCAAAATCGCTGAATTCAGGCAGCACCAATCGGCCAGCCCTTCCCGGGCGGTGGCCGCCCTCGCCGAATTCGGGGCCGTTCTGACGGAGGCATTTCACGCAAGCATCACGCCCCTGCTTGGAGCCGGCCTACGGTCTCTAGGTACACGGATCTTCCTGGATGTGTCCCGCGCTCTGAGCCGGGGTAAAATGGACGATCCCGCGGAGATCCAGGCATTGCTGAGTTTGGAGCTGTTAAAGGCGAACTCGCCTTTTGATGAGAGGTTGCTGCTGAAACGAGGAAGGATTGATCCCGCGCATCTGGCAATAGCGGATCGGGTGGTTCACCTGGGCGTAACCCCGCAAGAAAACCTCTTTCCTGAGGTTTTCGGGTCAGAGGCATGATTCTCTCGACAAACGTTCGCGGAGCACTTGCCCCAACAGGTATCAGGCAACGTTTTTCTCAACGTTATAGGGACGGTGCACGAAGTAAGCCTCGTCTCTGTCGCGGGATATCTGGTATACGGCATCGCGGCAGATCCTGCAGGAATCCAGATGCTCCAGAACTTCCAACCTCTGGTCCAGATTGAGTTGCTTATCCAGCAATTGCACCAGCTTTGTGAAACTGCATGCAGTCATAGCGCCTCTCCATTGTAGAATACCAGCAAGCCGAATGTGCGTTTTCCGTTGAATCCGCGTTTCAGTCATTTGTTTGCCGTTTCGGGCGATATGTCTACTTTCCCTATCCGGCTCTATTCAAAGGCAATTTGGTTGAAGGCTCAATACGCCAAAGTACCCAAATCGGGCTACGTATTAATACCTATCGGCAGGAATCGGGAACTGCGTGATAAAAATCACAAAGCCGGAAAATCCCTGAGCTATCGGGCGGGGCGGGAGCAGGAGAACGGCCGTTAATGCTCTGGAAGTAAGGCCTGAGGCGGGACAAATTACACCATAGCGCGCCATGTCTTGGATTGCATGGAGGGGGGGGAAGCTCGCAGGCCGCAGCCTGGCTGCGTCGCTCTGCGAGCTTCCGGAGGTCTTTGAGAGGGGCTAGAATTTTTTGTCAGGATGCAGGGCTTTGGCTTTTGCCAACAGCGCTTCCTTCGATTCAACCTTCTCGGGATCTTTTACACAGGCATCGGTCGGGCACACGGATGCGCACATGGGCTCATCGTGGAAACCGACGCATTCCGTGCACTTGTCGGCGACAATATAGTAGAAATCCTGGGAGAGAGCCGAATTGGTCTTGCCGTTGAATTCGTAATCCTCACCACCGGCGAATATTGCCTCATTGGGGCATTCCGGCTGACACGCACCGCAATTAATGCATTCTTCCGAAATCTTAAAGGACATTTTTCAGATTCCTCCAACAATATTGATGGTCCTGGTTGCTGCTAAGCGACGCATTCTAGCATGGTTCGTCTTTTCAAGCCCATTTTTTTATCGGCAATCCAAACCTTACCTCAATTCCAGCATGGGGAAAATCCCGGATTGTATGTTAGGCTAAGTCGGGGCCTGGGGGACAGGGCTCTGTTTTGGGGAATGCGATGAAGGCCGCACTGCTGCTGGGACCCGGAAGAATTGAAATCGGCGATGCCGCGGAGCCCATCCTGTCCGAAGAGGATGTCGTCATACAGCCGCAGTTTGCCGGCATCTGTGGGACGGATTTGTCGTTCTATTTCGGCCACCGTCAGGTGCCCTATCCGTTCGTGCTGGGTCACGAAGTCGTGGGACGGGTCCTATCTCCGGGTCAAGCGGGCATGAAGCTGAAGCCCGGACAGCGGGTGATTGTAGAGCCGAATTATCCGTGCGGAGCCTGCCCATGGTGCCGCGCGGGGCGTGGAGCCATTTGCCCCCAAAAGCGAAGCATGGGCGTGAACGTGCCCGGCTGCTTCTCGGAAAGGGCCGTGGCGCCTGCGGATTTCGTCTGGCCTTTGCCCGATTCCATTTCGGATCGAGACGCAACCACTATTGAGCCGCTGGCCGTATCTCTCCATGGGTTGCGGGTGTCCGGAGTCCAGGCGGGGGAAACCGTCGCCGTCCTGGGATGCGGCGTGGTTGGCCAGCTCCTCATACACGCCGCTCTGGCAGAGGGAATCCGTGTGATTGCCCATGACGGGGTTGCTGAAAAGCTGGAGATGGCAAGACGGATGGGCGCCATCCCTTCAGGAAGCGAAGATGCCGGGCAAGTCTGGCAGAAGGAGAACGTGACCGCGGTGTTCGAGTGCGCCGGGGTCTCCGCCACCCTCGAACTCGCATTGAGCGCAGCACCCAGGGGGGCCCAGGTGATTCTTTTGGGGCTGGCATCCACGCCCGTGAGTTTTGTCCCGATGCGGCTTGTGCGCGAAGGAATCAATATACGCACTTCCATGATTTATGACCACCCGGCCGATTTCGCCAATGCGATCGACAGGGTGGCGAAAGGGACGCTCCATCCTGCCCGTGTCGTTACCCATACTTTTTCCTTGGAAAGCGTTCGTGAGGCTTTTGAAACCGCCGGAACCGGAGCGGCCGGCAAAGTCCACATCAAGCTGTTTTGACGGAAGCGGAGGGAGACAGTGATCAGGATACTGCTCATACACGGACCCAACCTGAACCTGCTGGGCAAACGCGAACCGCAGATCTACGGATCGACAAGTCTGGAAGATATCAACACGCGGATGATACAGGTCGCGGATGAGTGCCAGGTTGAACTTCGCATTTTTCAATCCAACAGCGAGGGCGCGCTGATTGATGCGATCCACGAGGCAGGCGAATGGGCGGACGGCATTGTGATCAATCCCGGCGCTTATGGCCATTATTCGTATGCTCTCCGCGACGCCCTGGCCGCCGTCCGGCTGCCCGCAATCGAGGTTCACCTTTCCAACATCCACGCGCGGGAAAAATTCCGTTATAAATCGGTTATCTCTGCGGTAGCTGTCGGCTCCATCGCCGGGCTGGGCTGGCGCAGTTATGAATGCGGGATTCGGGCCTTGATCGGGATTCTGCGGGACCGGAAACAGTCCGGAGATCAGCCTGTTCCCTGACCGCCTGCGCGTTCCCGGAGGCGGTTCAGGATGTGCCGCGCCACCTCATCGACGTCCATGGATGAGGTATCCACGACAATATCCGCTTTGGCGTACGCTTCCTCCCTCTGTGCCATCAACAGCCGTATCTGTTCCGCTTTGCCCTCTCCGCGCAGCAGGGGACGATCGTCGCCTGTTCCGACACGCGAAAGAATGATTTGCGGGTCCGCGGTCAGAGTGATAACGATTCCGTTTCGCTTCAGTGCCTCGAGGTTTTTGGGATTCACAATGGCGCCGCCGCCAGCTGCCACGACGCATCCCGTTTTTTCCGCAACGCGTTCCACCATGCGGACTTCAAGCGCCCGGAACGCCGGCTCTCCCAGAGTCGAGAAGATCCGGTGTATAGGCATGCCGGCTTCGGATTCAATCCAGGAGTCCAGGTCCACAAAGTCCCGGCCCAGTATCGCGGCCAGCCGTTGTCCCACGGACGATTTGCCGGTTGCCATGAATCCGCACAAAATAATGTTTTTCTTTTCCTCCATGGCCGCCGCGGCTCCTGTTCAAAGCCCTTATCTTTAACCGTCCATCGTCCATCGTCAAGCAATCCGTGATATGGTAAATGCAGTCAGCCACAAGGAGGCGAAATATGGAACCGTGGCGCACCGCAATCACCACTTCGGACGAAAAAAGCATTTTTATACGCGGATTCGACGTTGCATCGCTGATGCTGCAGGCCACCTTTGCGGATACCATATACCTTCTGCATCAGGGGCGTTTGCCGACGCCGGATGAACGGCGGCTCATCGATGCAATTCTTATCGGGGTTTCCGATCACGGCCCCGCCGCGCCTTCCGCCGCGGCGGCCCGGATCGTCGCATCGGGAAACCGGCAGTCCCTGGAAGCTGCCATCGCTGCGGGCGTCCTGGCCATCGGCGACGCTCATGGGGGCGCCGGTTACGAGTGCATGCACATGATCGGCGAAGGGCTCGAGACCGCGCGCCGGGAAAACCTGTCCCTGGAGGATGCCGCGTTCCGCATTGCGGCCTCTGCAAAAGCGGAAAAGAAGCGCCTGCCGGGGATGGGCCACCGGATCCACACGGAAGACCCGCGGACGCGCGTCCTCTTCAATCTCGCGCGGGAAAGCGGTCTGGCGGGAAACGGCATAGCCTTCATGCAGGCGCTGGAGGAAGCGGCAGGGCGCCTGATACGTCCGCTGCCGGTCAATGTGGACGGTGCCCTTGCCGCCGTGCTGCACGACCTGGGTTTCCTGCCGGCGGCGGCCAAGATGATTTTCATCATAGGGCGCGTGGCCGGACTGACGGCACAGGTGATGGAGGAATACGCCCGCGAAAAGCCCATGCGTGTGCGCATCCCCGTGACCTATGACGGACCGCCGCCGAATCCCAACAAATAAGTTTGACTTGCACAAATTGAGGGGAACTGGCATGAAACTCCTGGAAGGAATTCAGGTGCTGGACCTGACCATGGTTCTCTCGGGACCGTTCGCCACGCTTCATCTTGCGCTGCTGGGGGCGGAAATCCTGAAGATCGAGCCCCCGGATTCGGGAGACCTGGCCCGCAAGCTCGGCAATGTGCCGGAGTTGAACGACAGGATGATGGGCACAAGCTTCATGGCGCAGAACGCCAATAAAAAATCGATCACGCTCAACCTCAAGCACCCCGATGCGCAAAGGATCTGCAGGCAGCTGGCGAAGACCGCCGACGTTTTGGTTGAAAACTTCCGGCCGGGCGTCATGGGCCGTTTCGGCCTGTCTTACGAGGAGCTCAAAAAAATCAATCCGGGACTCATTTACTGCGCCATCTCCGGCTTCGGCCAGACGGGGCCGGATGCCCTGAAGCCTGCCTACGACCAGATCATCCAGGGATTGAGCGGCGTCATGGCCATGAACGGCGATGAGCGCCTGAACCCCCTCCGATGCGGATTCCCGGTCTGCGACACGGTGGGAGGTCTGAACGCCGCGTTTGCCATACTGGCTGCCCTGTATCATCGCGAGAAGACCGGCGAGGGACAGTTCATCGACATTGCGCTCCTGGATTCCATCATGCCTCTCATGGGCTGGGTTGCGGCCAATCTTTTGATCGGGAAGCAGCCGCCGGCCCTGATGGGGAATGACAACTTTACCGCGGCGCCCTCGGGTACTTTTGCGACCCTGGACGGTCACATCAACATCGCGGCCAACAAACAGGAACAGTGGGAAGCGCTCGCCGATATTATCGAGCTTCCGGATCTCAAAGCGGACCCAAGATTCCGGCAGAGGGACATGCGCAAGAAAAACCGGAAGGCGCTGACACAGTTGCTCGAGTCGAGGCTCAAAATGAAGCAAACCGATTACTGGGTTGAGCGTCTCAATGCCCGCGGTATTCCAGCCGGCGCTATCCTGGGATTGGAAGCGGCGCTCAGGCAGGAGCAGGTCGTGCATCGTAAGACGCTTCAAACGGTTCATGCGGAGGGAATCGGGGACCTGAAGCTCTTTAACCTGACTGCAAAGTTCGAAAGGACACCGGCATGCATCGAAACCCCTCCCCCCCGGCTCTCGGAGCACACCGATGAGATTCTGACCCGCCTGGGGTACTCCGGCGAGGAGATCGCCGGGCTAAAGAAAAATGGGGCCGTCTGATCCGGAATTCGAAATTGCCGAGCGCAAATTTTAATTACATTGGCAAACCCGCGGCTCTGCCGGGGGACTCCAAGAGTTTGACAGCTCCAAATTTTGAAACGCTGACGTACGCTGATAAAATATAAATTTTTTTCGGCGTGGGTCGGCGTCCGTTCCGCGTGCGTCGGCGTTCAGGATCGGCGCAACTCCGCCAACCGCTTTAAGCGGATCAAACCCCTCAAGCCTCCGGCTTTGCCGGAGGTACCTGGTTCCAGTTATTTAAAATGCTGTTCCGGTGCTGTTTAGCGCTGTTTAGGACACGCGCAAAATTTTGGCCGCGTTGCGCACATCGGACGATTTTACCCAGAATATCGCGCCGTAGCGGCCCTTGCCGGCGCTCACGGCGTCCACGGCCGTAACGTTGATTCGGGCAGCGGCCAGTTTTGCCATGATGTCGGCCATGGCGCCTACGCGGTCTTCTCCCTGAACCATGAAACCGGTCTTTTTAGGGCTCAGCTTCAATCCCGCTTTGCGCGCCGCGGCCTTGAAGGCCGCCGTGTCTTCGGGCATGAAATCAATCTGGGCCTTCCGGCCGTGCGGAAATCCCGTGAAGGCCAGCAAATTGACGCCCGCATCGCGAAGGGCACGGAGCAAACCTGCGCCTACGCCGGGCTTGTTGGCACTTTCGATATAGAAATAGTCGACTTTGCGGATATTTTCCGCCATGGCCTCCCTCCTTTGCGTGAAGCGATCCAATCGCTGATTCATTGTGCTGCATCCGGTTTGAATTGTCCATCGGCGGAATACGCGGCAAAATGCGGCATCGCCGCATTTCGAACCTCGGATCTACAGTCTATCAATGACCGCATCGGTCATGGCCTGTGTGGATGCGGCGCCCCGGGCGATGACACCGGGTCCGCCGGTCATCCGGAGCATGTCATAGGTCCGGACCTTTCCTTCGCGTATGACGGCCGAAATCGCCGAACGGATTCTGTTTGCTCTCTCAGGATCGTCCAGATAGTCCAGCATTAGACAGGCGCTCAGGATCATGGCAAGGGGATTCACGATCGAGGGCGCGAGGCCCTGGTATTTGGGCGCGGAACCGTGGGTCGGCTCAAAAATGGCGCAGGTCTCCCCCAGGTTTGCGCTGTTGGCGAAACCCAGGCCGCCGACCAGGCCGGAGAAAGCGTCGGAGATTATGTCCCCGAACATGTTGCTGGTAACGATGATCCCGTAATCCTCCGGGTTCTTGTTCAGCCACATCATCTGTGCGTCGATATTGGTTTCCCACAGTTCTATGTCCGGGAAGTCCGCGGCTATGCTCATGGCTTCCCGTCGCATCATCCCGGATGTTTCCCGGAGTATGTTCGGCTTTTCGCAGACGGTCACGCTTTTGTAGCCGTAGCGCCTGGCATATTGAAAAGCCTCCGAGACGATCCTCCGGCAGGCTTTCTGTGTGATGATGCGGCAGGATATTGCCATCTGCTCGTTTGGCGTGGACTGGAACACACCCATTTTGGGGTGAGTCTCGAGCGCGGAGCGGACGTCCGGCGGCGGATTCGTCCATTCCACGCCGCTGTACAGACCCTCCGTATTCTGTCGAAACACGACCACGTTGATGGCGGGCTCGATAACGCGATCGCCTGCGCGTTTGACAAAATTGAGCGGATTTCCCTCAAAGGTACGGCAGGGGCGTATACACACATCCAGGTTAAAATGCTGGCGCAATGCGACAATGGGGCTGTAGTAGACGAAGCCCTTGCCTTGGAGTCCGGGATCCAGTTCCCGGTCTGCCTGATCTTTGGGTTTGGAGGTTATGGCTCCGAACAGGCCGATCCTGTGTTTTTCAAGCAGTTCCAGGGTGCGCGGCGGCAGCGGATTCCCTCTCTTGCACCAGAACTCCCATCCGATGTCGGCGTGGACGTAATCGGCCCTGAACCCGGCGGAGTCCAGAACCCGGAGCGCTTCGGGGAGAAGCGCCTTGCCGATGCCGTCCCCCGGCATCACCACAATGCTTCTTGGATGCATACATCCTCCTGCGCTCAAATTTCCCACAATTACATGGGAAAGCAAGCGCAAATATAAAGGGCGAACCCGTTTGCTCCATTAGGGGATCTGCCGGCTCTGCCGGGGAACTCCAAGAGTTTGGCCGCTCCGTATTTTGAAACGCTGAGAAACGCTGCTAAAAGCGCTGACAAGCGCCGATTTGTTCGGCGCGGATCGGCGAGCAAAAGCTGATGAGGCGCGGGCGCTTACGGGTTGCTTGACAAAGGACCGGCCGGTATCTATATTCGCCTCCGCTTCCGAGGAGGTCCGATGAACAAGAGCAGGGGAATAGGAATTTGCATCGCAATCCTGCTGGGCGTTGCGATGCTGGCCTTGCCGGCGCCCCGGGGACTTCCCGGCGGCGCCCAGTCTGTTCTTGCCGTTGTGGCATTCACCCTGGTGCTCTGGCTGTTTCAGGTCATGAACAACGGGATCGCGTCCGTCCTGATGATGGGCTTGATGATCCTTGCGGGAGCCCGCCCGCAACTGGCCTTGAGCGGGTTTTCCAGCCCTCAGTTCTGGATCTTGCTGGCGGTCCTGTACTACGGGTGCGCCATGAACCGCACCGGCCTGGCACAAAGGCTGTCCTATTACGTACTGACGCTTTTCCCGGGGACGTACACGGGAATTCTGGCCGCATTGTTCGTGATGGGGTTGGTGCTGTCGTTCGGCATCCCCTCGATGACGGTCCGTACCGCAATCATGGTGCCGATTGCCTGGGCTCTGGTCCAGTCTCTGGGCATTGAACGGCGCAGCCGCGGCTCCGCCCTTATCATGATCACAGCCATCGAAATGGCCGTCATTCCCGGCTTTGCGCTGCTCTACGGCTCGCTTTATGGGCCTGTGGTGGATTCCGTGTTTCAGACCGGGCAATTTCCCCTGGTGTGGCTGGAGTACGCAAAGGTGATGGCGGTGCCTGCCCTAATCCTTTGCCTGCTCGTGCTGGGCCTGAATCCGCTGGTATTGAAACCCGAATCGCGCATCAAGGCCTCGCCCGCTTTTGCCAGGGAAAAGCTGAGGGCTCTCGGCCCCGTCCGGCGCGCCGAATGGATCACGGGCGCCGTGGTTGCCCTCTCGATGGTTTACTGGGCGACGGATCGCATCCATCACATGCCGAGTTTTCTGGTCGGCATGTTCGGACTGGGCATTTTCGCGCTGGCCGGGATCCTGCGCGACGAAGACATCGGCGGCGGTGTGTCCTGGACCCTGATGCTTTTCCTGGGCGGGATTTTCGGGCTTGCCAACGTTATCCAGGAATACCGGATTACGGATTGGATCGCCGGCTATTTCGTGCCCATCGCGAAAGAGCTCTCCTTCAGCTCCATCGTTGTGGTTCTCGTGATGGCCCTGGCGATGCTTGCGCTAAGGTTTTTCGACCCGACCGGCTTTATCGCCATACCGGTGCTTTTCCTGCCGGTCGCCGACGTAATGCGGGCGGCCGGCATCCCTCCCCTTGTCCTGATGGCCTCGCTGCTGCTGCCCCAGGCGCCGTTCTGGCTTTCCTACCAGAACATCTGGATTGCGATGGGGGAGGGCATGACCTCGAATCAGGCCTTCAGCGCAGGCCAGCGTGCCCTCCTGGCCCATGTTTACGGGTTTGTGGTTCTCGTAACGCTTGTTTTGAGTGTGGGCTTCTGGAAGCTGACGGGCGCTCTGTGATCCCTGGAGGATCGCCGGGAGCAAGGATTGCGGATTGGAACTATCCCTTGCTCCCCTCCAACTATGGCCTGAAAGGTTTAAAGTTCAACGTTTTTCGCTATGCACGGCAAGAGACTGTGCGGTCCCGCCTCTGCGCACCTTGACCATTTCGGCGACGATGGATAGCGCAATTTCCTCCGGCGATTCGGCCCTGATGTCAAGACCGATAGGGGCGTAGACCTTCTTCAATAATTCCTCGGGAACGCCCTCTTCGTCAACGAACCGGATAAAGCATGCCTTCACACGCCTTCGGCTGCCGATCATGCCGATGTACTTCGCCGGACTGTGAAGAACTTCGCGGAGGCAGGGTTCGTCAAACTGATGGCCGCGCGTGATCAGGACGATGGACGTCTGGGGAGTGATGGGGATCCCGCGCAATGTTGCCGCCATGTCGCCCACAAGGACCTCATCCACATCGGGGAATCTGTTGCGATTCGCGTACATAACCCGATCGTCAACTACGGTGATGTGGAATCCCAGGATCTTTGCGAATTTCACCAGGGGAATCGCAAGGTGACCGGCTCCCACAATAATCGCTTTGCGGATGGCGGGAATTACCTGAAAAAAAACATCAACTTTCCCATCCGTTTCCGGCAGAGCCAGAGCGACCTGCCGGCACTCTTCTTTTCTGAGCCGGACTTCCGCTTCACGGGTGACCGCCTTCAACAATTCCGCATGGGTGATGTTTCCCGCTTTCACGGCCCCGTCTCGAATGAAGCATTTTTCACCGGGCGCTGCCGTCCCGCAATTTTCCGTTTTGATAACGGTGGCAAGGACCGCGGCCGCCCCATCCTGGCGGACCTGCAACAGCTCCTCTGCCAGCTTGCCGCAGACGGCGGATTCGGGATCGTTCCACCAGGGATCCACGAACACGTTCAAAATTCCGCCGCAGACCGCCGGGCTGTCGGATTCAATGTCGTCCATGAGATCCACTTTGACGAGCGCGGGCTTGCGCGACCGGATCACCTGAACGGCTTCCCGAATCACTTCCGCCTCGCCGCATCCTCCTCCGACAGTGCCCAGGATCTCTCCGGAAGCGGTCACCACCATCTGGGCGCCGACTTCTCTGGGTGTGGAACCAAGCGTTGAGACAATCGTGGCCATCGCCAGCGTCTCGCCTTCTTCAACAAACTGCTTTACCTGACCGTACATTGTTTTCATCCCTCTGCTCAATCATTCCGGCAGCGTCACAACACGGGCCACGCCAGGGAACTGTCGCCAATCCCGTATTCTGCTTCCGCCTCCTCTGCCGTCCCGAAATAGAGGCGCATAATCTTTACCTCATAAAAAGCGCTTGAGCCAGAAGATTTTTGCATGCTGCGCCGAAAGCCTATTTCGGGGGAAGTCCCGGCCATACCGGATAGCCCGGGCCGCGCATTGCCGGCCGGCTGCGGCCGACCTTGACGGGGAATGTATTTTTCATGGAAAATAAAGAGTTTTTGGAAGGGATTTCACCCGATGCCTGTCTTTTATCGCAGACTGCCTCCATTCCATTATGTGTCGCCGCGAACTCTTGAGGAAGCGGCCCTGTTTCTGGCCGACCATGCCGGGGAGTCCAAACCGATGGCGGGCGGCACCGATCTCATCCCGAATCTCAAAAGACGGGAACTCTCCGCTCCGAACTATGTCGTCGATCTAAAAGGAATCGCGGCGCTTGCGGAGCTGTCCTGGCACGCGCAAAAGGGCCTCCATATCGGGGCGCTTGCCACAATCCGGAACATCAGCCGGCATCCTGAGATACGGAGACGGTATCCATCGCTGGTCCAGGCGGCGCTGTCCATGGCGTCGCCGCAGGTGCGCAACCGCGGAACCTTTGTGGGCAATATCTGCAGCGGCATCCCTTCTGCGGACAGCGCCCCGTCATTGCTGTCGCTGAACGCGGAGTTGTGCCTGCGGAGCTCCAGGGCGGAGCGGACCCTGCCGCTCGACAGGTTTTTCATCGGGCGCGGCTATTCGGCCTACGGCATCGAACCCACGGATTTCAACACGGGTCATGGAAACGGAGGGACATCGTACAGCTTCACCGTTCAGACCGTCAGGCTGGGTGTGGACATGGAAACCGGGAAAACGCAAGTCTGCGACTTTACAATCGCCCATGATTGCGGCAGGCCGCTCCACCCCGTCAGCGTGGAGACTCAGAATGAAGGCGGGGCGGTTCAGGGTATGGGCCAGGCCATATATGAGGAATTCATAATGGATAAGGGTGTGACCCGCAACAGCACCTTCCTGGATTACAAAATGCCTCGATCCACCGATGTTCCGAGGATCCGCGTCATCGACATAATCACGGACGATCCGGACGGCCCCTTCGGTGCCAAGGAAGCCTCGGAGGGTAGTATTGTGAGTTCGCCTCCCGCGGTTATCTCGGCGCTTCATGATGCAACGGGAATCTGGTTCAAGGAGCAGCCGGTCACGCCCGAAAAAATCGTCAAAGCGCTTCAAGATGCCGGGAAATGGAGAAGATCCTAATATTGCCGACAATCCTGCGAGGTAGCCGGCAGGCCTCCTTGCCGCCGGAGTGGCCCGTTGCGTTTCCCATGAAGCGGCAATCCGGGCAACCGCATTGGGCTGAATTTCCCGCAGGATTGCCGGGCGAGGCGCGCAGCTGAGTATTTCCGTGAAGGTTGCGGGTTTCAGGTTCTCAGGCTGAAGCCGGTACCTCTCAATATGCAGGCACTCATGTGGAGATGAAGTTCATGCCAATTACACGTGTTCTTGTTGCCCTTGCGACGCTGATTCTCTTGTGCACGACTCTTCCGGCGCAAACCGCCGGCAGCGCCGGCCAGGGGACCATGGCATCCTATGCGGCGGCTCAAGCGGGCTCCGCTGTGTCTTTTCAGGCAGCCGAGTATGGCGGGACCCAGAGCCCGCTAATGGGAGGGATCCCGTCGGGGACGGCCACAAAGGAAGTATTGCCCCTTTCGTTGTCCGAAGCCCTCAAGCGGGGGCTCGAGCATAACCTTGGGAAAATCCTCAGCGAGCATGCCCTGCAAGCCACCCGAGGCGCGCGATTGCTTGCCTTGAGCCAGCTGCTGCCCAAGGTGGAGGCTGGCGTCACGGACTCGCCGAGACAGGTCAATCTGGATGCCTTTGGATTCAAGGGCGGAGGCGTGGTCGGGCCCTACAATGTGTTTGATGTCCGGGCATACCTCTCTCAACCGGTCCTGGATTTACCGGCCCTAAACCGGTATCGCGCTGAAAAGGAGAACGTCAGGGCATCGGAATTCTCCAGACAGAACACGAGGGATACGGTTGTTTTTGTCTGTTCCAACCTTTATTTGCAGGCTGTTGCGAGCCAGAGCCGCATCGCGGCCAACCGCGCCCAGGTACAAACGGCTCAGGCCCTTTATGATCTTGCCGTGGACCAGAAAGCCGCGGGCGTGGTCCCCGGAATCGAGGTGCTGCGCGCCAAAGTGGAATTGCAGGCCCGTCAGCAAAGGCTCATAGTCGCGGAAGACCGGTTCGCCAAGGACAAGCTGGCCCTGGCGCGCGCCATCGGGCTGCCCCTGGGACAGGAATACAGCCTCACTGACAGTATGTCGTATGTCCCGTTCCCTGTTATGCCCCTGGAGGAAGCCGTCGAACGGGCCTATCGCGATCGCCCGGATTACCAAAGCGCGCAGGCCAAGGTCCGGTCCGCTGAATCCATGCGGAAAGCGGCTCAGGCCGGAAGGTATCCGACGATAGGTTTTAACGGAGACTACGGGGATATCGGCCAGCGGCCATGGGGCTCCCACGGCACTTTTACGGTAACCGCGACTCTGCGCGTCCCGATTTTTCAAGGCGGAAGCGTCCGGGCGCGTGCCATTGAAGCCGATGCCTCGTTGCGGCAGCGGGAAGCCGAACTCGAAGATTTGCGGGGACGCATATTTTACGAAGTTCAGACCGCTTTTCTCGACCTCGGGGCAGCCGCCGAATTTGTTCAGGTTGCAGAAAGCGCAAACAGGCTGGCCAACGAGCAGGTGGAGCAATCGAAAGACCGTTTCCGCGCCGGAGTGACCAATAACGTCGAGGTGGTCCAGGCCCAGGAGGCGCTGGCTGCCGCCAGCGAGAACTATATTTCCGGCCTCCAGGCGCACAACGCCGCGAAACTGGCGCTTGCAAAAGCCATGGGGATTTCAGAGACGGAGTATGAACAGTTCCTGAGAGGGAGATGATGGATCAAGACACTACAAAGCAGAGAGGGGATGCGACGCATAAGGCCGAAGAGCAAGGTCCGGCGGGCAGAGTGAAAAATGTCCGGCCGCCACGCCGCCGGAAATGGATTTTCGCGCTGATTCCGGTCCTCCTGGCCGCCGGCGGGTATTTTATTTATCAGAAGTATTTCGCATATCGGGAGACGACCGACGACGCTCAGATTGACGGCCATATCAATCCCGTTGCTGCGAAGGTTTCCGGGCATGTCGTGTCGATAAACGTCCAAGATAATCAATTTGTCAAGGCAGGCACGGAGGTGGTCCGGATCGATCCGAGGGATTACGTGATCGCGCTGGAACGGGCCGAGGCAGACCTGGCCGCGGCGAAATCCCTTGCCGAAGCCGCCCATTATCAGGTGCCCATTACGTCTACAACAACTTCCAGCCAGCTCAATCTGGCCGGCGCCGGCCTCGAGCAGGCGGAAAGCATCAAGGCGGCCGCGCTCAAGGAAGTCGACACCGCGCGGGCCAGGCTCGAGACTACGCGGGCCCGGGTGCGCGAAACTCAGGCCAACTATACGAAGATCCTGCAGGACCTGGAAAGGATGAAGCTTCTGATCGCCAAGGATGAAATTTCCAGACAGCAGTATGATGCCGCCGTCGCTGCGGCGGACGCGGCCCGCGCGTCGCGTGATTCGGCGCAGTCCGGCGTCGAGGAGGCCGCCAAAGCGATCGAAGCGGGCCAGGCACGTGTGGCGCAGGCGGAAGCCCGGATCAAGGAAGCTCACGCCAACCTGCAGGCTACTCAAACAGCGCCGCAGCAAATGTCGATAAGCCGCTCCAACGCACAGACGGCGCTGGCCAGAGTTCAACTGGCTGAGGCGGTTCTTGCACAGGCGAAGCTGAACCTCGAGTATACGGAGGTTAAGGCGCCTATCGACGGAATCATCAGCCAGCGGAAAGTGGAACTGGGGCAATATGTGCAGATCGGGCAATCGCTCCTGGCCGTCGTCCCGCTCCACGATGTCTGGGTGACGGCAAATTACAAGGAAAATCAGCTGAAAAATATGCGTCCGGGGCAAAAAGCGACCATTACGGTGGACGCCTACGGCGGGCGCAAATATGAAGGGCATATCGACAGCATCGCGGCGGCCACGGGCGCCCGATTCAGCCTGTTGCCGCCCGAAAACGCGACGGGAAACTATGTGAAAGTTGTGCAGCGCGTCCCCGTGAAGATCGTGATCGACCGCGGAGAGGATGACGTCCATCCTCTGAGGCCGGGATTGTCCGTGATCGCCACCGTTTATATGAACGATGATTGGACCGTGAAAGCGGATTCCAAACCGGCTCCGTAATCATGAAACCGCATGCGGCCGGCTGCAGGATGATCGATGGCGTGACTCAAAAAAACGAGCGGCTGCTGGAGGATCGGCACAGCCGGTTTCGAACGCTTAAGGCCAGATATGCACGGCGGATGCAATGCGGACGCGGCTGCGCCGGAAGTCTGTTTCCCTGGATGAGAGAGCCCTGCAAAAGCAAGTCTCACATTTTTTCAAGATGATGCACTACCCGGGACATAGTGGAGCCGATTGAGCGGTGCACGACGACGTCGGCAAGCCCGTCCAGCGGCGTTTCCGAGTTGTTGACAATGACGAGCCGGGCCCCATTGTTTTTCGCCTGCAGCGGTAGGGATGCCGCCGGTTCCACGACAAGCGAAGATCCCAGTGCCAGAACCAGGTCGGTGCTCATTGAGAGATCGAAGGCTTCAGCCAGAACATCTGCGGGCAGGGATTGGCCGAACGAAATCGTCGCCGACTTGACGAATCCTCCGCAATGGTCGCACAGCGGTATTTCTTCGCCGGCTTCCAGCCGTGCCTGCATATCGTCGCTGCTGAACCGTTTGTCGCAGCCCAGGCAAACGCATCGGCGGCTCGTCCCGTGCAGTTCGAGTACGCGGCGGCTTCCCGCATCCTGGTGCAGGCCGTCGATGTTTTGCGTGATGACGGCGATGATTTTGCCGGACTCTTCCAGCTGCGCCAGGGCCCGGTGCCCTTCGTTGGGCCGTGCCGTTTTCAGTTCGTAATATCCTTCTCTCTTCATTTTCCAGTAACGGCGGCGGGCTTCCTCGCTTTCCAGAAAATCCCGGAACAGGACGGGCTGGTATCTGCTCCAGATCCCGCTGGGGCTGCGGAAATCCGCGATTCCGCTTTCCGTGCTGATACCGGCGCCGGTGAAGGCTAGGGCGCGCTGGGACCCGGCAAGAAGCTGTGCAATCTTCAGGATGACGTCTTGGTCGGGGTGCATGAACTCTTTTATAGCACGGACGCCTGCAGGCCATGCATATTTTCGATATCGGACTCAGGCATTCCCATCGCAGCGTCCCTGGTCTATAGTTGAACAAATGAATCCGCTGTCCGCCTTCCATCCGGTAGTTCGCGAGTGGTTCGAACGCGCCTTTCCATCGCCCACGGAGGCTCAGTCATTGGGCTGGCCGGCGATTGCCCGGGGCCGCCACACCCTGATCTCCGCGCCGACAGGGTCCGGCAAGACACTGGCCGCTTTCCTGTTTTGCATGGACCGGCTGTTCAGGGCCGCCGTTGAAGGCACGCTGCCCGAATCCTGCCAGGTCGTCTACGTGTCGCCTCTCAAGGCGCTGTCCAACGATATTCACAGGAACCTGTCATTGCCTTTGGATGAGATTCTTCGTCTGGCGGCAGACAAGGGCATAAAGGTCCCTGAAATCCGCATTGCGGTCCGAACAGGCGATACGACCGCCGGCGAGCGTCGGGCAAGGGCCCTCAAACCCCCTCATGTCTGGATTACCACGCCCGAGTCTCTGTACATCCTGCTTGCCTCGGAGAGCGGACGCCGCGGGCTTTCCGGCGTCCATACACTCATCCTTGACGAAATCCATTCCCTCGCAGGCAATAAGAGAGGCGCCCATCTGTCCCTTTCCGTGGAACGCCTCTGCGGTCTTGCCGGAAGGCCGGTCACTCGAATCGGCTTGAGTGCGACTCTGCGCCCCATCGAAGAAGTGGCGCGCTTCCTGGTTGGGGTATCCGACGCAGCCGCCGGCAGGGAACCGGACTGCACGATTATCGATATCGGCCATTTTCGAAATATGGATTTGCAGGTCGAAATGCCCGCATTGGAACTCGGCCCCATCGCAACGCTTGAACTCTGGGATGAGACGGTTTCGCGCCTGGCCGATCTTGTAGGCGCACATCGATCCACGCTGATTTTCGTCAACACGCGCCGCCTGGTGGAGCGGTTGGCTCACCGGTTATCGCACATAATCGGGGAGGAGAATATCGTAGCGCACCATGGAAGCCTGTCCCGCAAGACCAGGCTGAGAGCGGAAGATCTGCTGAAACAGGGAGAGGCAAGAGCTTGCGTAGCGACAGCATCCCTGGAACTGGGTATCGATATAGGCGCGGTCGATCTTGTATGCCAGATCGGATCTCCACGGTCCATCGGTGTGCTTTTGCAGCGGATCGGCAGATCCGGCCACCGGCTGGACGGCTTGCCGAAGGGACGCATTTTCCCTCTGACAAGGGACGAGTTGATTGAATGCGCGGCTCTCCTGTACGCCGTACGAAAAGGCGAGTTGGACCGTCTCGGCATTCCTCCATGGCCCCTGGATGTCCTCTGCCAGCAGATCGTGGCCATGTGTGCTGCCGAGGAGTGGTATGTTGAAGAGCTATTCGCGATTCTCTGCAGAGCCTATCCTTACAGCCGGCTGCCTCGCGAATCCTTCAATAGCGTCGTACGCATGCTTTCGGAAGGATTTTCAACGCGCCTGGGCCGCAGGTCGAGCTACCTCCATTACGACCGTATTCATGGCGTTCTCAGAGGGCGGCGCGGCGCCCGCCTTGCGGCCATGACCAGCGGTGGAGCTATCCCCGATAATGCCGATTACGATGTCCTCGCCGAGCCCGAAGACACCTATGTGGGAAGCGTACATGAGGAATTCGCTTTTGAAAGCATCGCCGGGGATGTCTTTCTGCTCGGGAACACATCGTGGCGGATCCGCCGCATCGAGAAAGGGAAGGTCCGTGTCGAGGATGCGCACGGGCAGGCGCCCAATGTGCCCTTCTGGCGCGGCGAAGCGCCGGCCCGCACCGCCGAGCTCTCGGAACTGGTTTCCCAGGTGCGTGAAGGCATCGACCGCCGTTCCGGGAATCCTCAGGATTGCATCGAATGGCTGAGCAGGCAGGTGGGGCTATCTGAGGTCGCTGCGCAACAGGCGTACGCCTATATGGGGGAAGGGAAACGTGTCCTGGGGTCCGTGCCTTCAGCCAGGCGGGTAGTTGCGGAACGTTTCTTTGACGAGGCCGGGGGCATGCAGCTCGTGATTCACGCCCCTTTCGGTGCGAGGATCAACAAGGCCCTGGGATTCGCCCTGCGCCTGCGCCTTGGGCAACATCTTGACTCCGAATTGCAGGCATCGGCAACCGATGACGGCATCAATCTCTCTTTGGGGTCGCATCACTCCTTTCCCATTGAGAACCTTTTGCAGTTTCTTGAATCCCGCGGAATCGAAAAAGATCTGGTGCGGGCCGTTCTGACTTCCCCGCTTTTTGCGACACGGTGGCGCTGGACGCTCACGCGGTCTCTTGCATTGCTGCGTTTTTCGGGAGGCAGGCGCGTGCCGGCGCCCATCCAGCGCATACGTTCCGAAGATCTGTGGGATGCGGTCTTTCCGCTCCAGGGGCCGGGCCGGGATCACCCGATGGGTCCGGATGCACCCGTGCCGGATCATCCGCTGGTGTTCGAAGCTTTGCGGGATTGTCTCTGCGAGGCGATGGACCTGGCGGGGCTGCAGCGTGTGCTGGAGTGGATCGAGCGGGGCGAAATCGCGTTTTATGCCAAGGATACTCCCGTCCCTTCTGTCTTCGCTCATCAGATTTTGAATGCGATGCCCTATGCTTTTCTGGATGATGCTCCGCTTGAAGAGCGGCGGGCGCGCGCCGTTATTCTCAGGAGAGCCTTGCCGGAGCGCGCCGATGACCTGGCCCGGCTGGATCCCGATGCGATTCGAGCCGCAGCGGAAGATGCGTGGCCGGACATGCGGAATGCGGAGGAATTTCACGATGCCCTGTTTTCGCTGGTCCTGTTTCCGGAAAAACAGCTCCGGCGTCTGCCTCCAGAGGCCGCCCGATGGATCGATGCCCTTGTTGTTGACGGCAGGATCTTTCTGGCCGAAATGAACGGACGCCGTTATTGGGCGGCGGCAGAGGCGCGCGAGCTGATCCCGAATCTCGGCAATTTCGCGGCGGCTGTGCTCCACCCCGAAGCGCGTGAGGTCGGGAATCCGGCTGTGGCGCCGGTTCGGGGGTGGATCGAGGCGAGCGGTCCGATAACAGCGGGGGAACTGGCTGAAATTCTGGGATTTACACCGGAGGTCGTGTGCACGGCGTTGAACCGCCTGGAAGAGGAAGGATTGGTTCTGCGGGGGTCTTTTACCGGGAAAGGGGTGGAGGAGTTCTGCGACCGCCGCATTTTGGCCAGGATCCACCGGGCGACCCTCGCGCATCTGCGCAGAGAAATCGAGCCTGTGCCTGCCGCGGCATTTCTCCGTTTTTTATTCGAGTGGCACCATGCAGCCCCGGATACGCAGCTTGCGGGAGAGAACGGAGTCCTCGAAGCCATCGAACAGCTCCAGGGATTTGAGGCGGCCGCCGGAGCGTGGGAGGACGAAATCCTGCGGGCGAGGATCCCGGACTACAAGCCGGATTTCCTCGACAGCCTCTGCCTGGGCGGTGATGTGGTGTGGGGGCGCTGGAAAAAGCGCGGCACCCTGGCAGAAGTTCCTGCGCGCCGTCCCGGATTAAGCCGCACAGCCCCCGTCGGTTTGGCCCTTCGCGAAGACATGCCTTTCCTCCTTGACGAGACTCCTGCCGACGAGGAAGCTCTTTCCGCTGCTTCCCGGGACGCTCTCGGCTTTCTAAGGAGGCATGGGGCCTCTTTTTTCCCGGAAATCACCGCAGGCACCCGTCGCCTTCCTTCGGAGGTTGAAGACGCTCTGTGGCAGCTTGTAGCCGCCGGCCTGGTTACGGCGGACTCCTTCGCTGCGCTCCGTTCCCTTGCAAGCGGCGAGACCAAGCGGCAGGAGCACTCCCGCCGCCGCAGGCGGCTGCCCCGCCGGACGCGCGAAGGAAGATGGTCCCTTCTGGAGATCCAGGGGGATGTTTCTGAAAAGAAACCGGAGTTCTGGACGCTTCAGTACGTGCGCCGCTATGGGGTGCTTTGCCGGGAATTGCTGATGCGCGAGCCGTCAGCGCCTCCCTGGCGCGAACTCCTGAAAGTCTTGCGGCGTTCCGAGGCGCGGGGTGAAATACGCGGGGGCCGCTTCATCTCAGGCCTCAACGGGGAACAGTTCGCTTTGCCCGAGGCGGTGGATGCTTTGCGCGGAGTGCGCAAAAAAAATCAGGCCGGTGTTTATTTGAAGGTATCGGCATGCGATCCGCTCAATCTGGCCGGGATTCTGACTCCCGGACCGCGCATTCCCGCGATCCTCGGAAACAAAATCGTATATCGTGATGGTGTGCCGGTCGCGTCCTTCGAAAACGGCCGGGTGCATACATTGTCCGAGGTGGAAGAGGAGGAGCGGTCTGTTCTGAACCGGCTTCTGGACGAACGCCCGCCACGCGTTTTTGATGATTAGCGAAGGTACGGGATTCAGCCTATAAAACGCACCGGCGGATTGTGGAAGTCAGTGCGTCAATCGTGCAGCTCTTGCTTAAATAGGCCACGGCACCGGCCTCAAGCATTGCCTGGGCACAATCGTCCTCTTCGAACATGGAAAGAGCAATGACGCGCACCTTGGGCAGCTGAAGGTGAATTTCCTGGGTTGCCTCAATGCCTCCCAGTTGGGGCATTGAGATATCCATCAAGATTACATCCGGTTGCAGACTTCTTGCCCTTTCCACAGCCATTTTGCCGTCCACTGCCTCACCCACGATCACAATATCAGGTTCCCGGGAGAGAGATGCGGCCAACCCTTGCCGCATCACGGCGTGATCATCCGCCAGCAGAATCCTGATCATGCCGCGAATGGGCCGGTTCAATCGCGATACGGCGCCTTCGGTTGGCATGCCTGATCGACCGACAGGGCCCGAAAAACCCCACTGCGGATCATAGGGACGAAATTGCATATGCGATCTCCCGGCTGCCCGGATTGGGACAGGACCAATGAGTGGATTTCCATCGGTTTCCTGCGGCGATTGCTTTTGAATATGCACTATGTCCGGATGCATCAGCCATTATAGACATCTTAACTTTAATCGGCCGGCAGGGAATCTGCGGCACATAGGAGGTATCTGCATTCTACCAGTATTTGGCCATGAAAGCACCTGCAAACTGGCCCTTGCGAAAAGGAACGCCATGGATATCCCGAGAATGTTTAACGGCGCTTTCAAAAAACCCAGCGAGGCTTAGTTGAAATGTGCCGGGCGACCGTTTCGTATATCCATTCTTCAAGATCCCGGACGACGTAGAATTTGGGGAACAGGAGATCCCGCTCCGAGGCTATCAGCTTTTCGTCCATGGCGGCGCGCGCAACATCGGTATTCGGATAAATGCGGATGCCGATGCTCAGCTTCAGGAAATCCAGTTCGAGCGTTTCAGCAAATGCCAGGCTTTCTTCCACCGATTCCCTGGTTTCGCCTGGACCTCCAAGCATAAGGAATCCCATCCTGCGGATATTATTCTTTCTCAGAAGGTCGGAAGTACGCCTCACTTCGTCAATGGCGAATTGCTTGTTCATCCGGCGCAGCATGCCCTCGGCCCCGCTCTCAAATCCAATGCTGGCTTCCTTGCATCCGGCCCGGGCCATCAATTCCACATGCTTCGGGTCGAGCCCGGCAGGAAAGAGAATACACCTCCAGGAAATATCCAGCCCGGCGGCGATGATTTTTGCGCAGAGGCTTGCGGCGTAGGATGGGGGGAGGTTGAATGTATTGTCGACAAAATAGAAATTCCGGAATCCTTCCTGCGCCCATCGCGTCATCCATGCCACCACGGATTCCGGGGAGCGCCACCGTACGGTTTTTCCCTCGATGGTGGGTGTGGAGCAGTAACTGCAGGATAGCGGACAGCCGCGACGCGTTTGTACGGGAACGGGTGCGTCCATGGCCCCTGAAAGCGAACGCGCCAGCAATGAAGGATCCGGGAGAGGCAATGCGTCCAGGTCCCTGGCAAAGGCTCGCCGGACAGGAGAAACGCCATTTTTGAGAAACAGGCCGGGCAGGCCGTAGATTGTATCTCCCCGTTGTATCCGCCTGAGCAGTTCCGGGAAAACCGTTTCCCCTTCGCCCTGGATTCCCATATCGGCGCCCACGTAATCGAGGACAGGCTGGGGGATGATGCTGAATCCGGCACCCCCCAGGATCACGGGAGCCGTGCAGATTGCCTTGCACCAGCCGACAACGTCCCGTGCGTGATCCAGCAGAAACCGCGTGCCTCGCATTTTCTGGTCGTCGATATTTCTTACCGAAACCCCGACGGCATCGGGCTTGCATTCTCTGATGGATTCCGCAACCGCCGCCCGGGGGTCCCTGGCGATAAGGAGGTCGCGCAGGAGCACATCATGGCCCGCGGCCTCCGTGGCTGCTGCGACACAGGCCAGTCCCAGAGCGGGAACGCGTATGTCCGCATCCTCCCGGTTGCCCGATATCAGAAGCACTCGCATAGGTTATGGTCCCGTATCCAAGGCGGAGCCCAGGTGAGCCGCCAGCCGCTCCACCAGAGGCCACTGCGCATCTTTCAGCTTCCTTCTCCCTTCGGCGAGCGAAAAGAACCGGACCTTGTCCACCTCGGGAAAGCTCTGAACGCGTCCGGATCCGGGCGGCCACTGCATTTCAAATGTGTTGCTGCGCACTGGCTGGGAATCGTCGGGATCGCCTTCGAGGGCCCAGGCATAGACGATCTTGCCGCCCTTCTGCCGGACCGATCCGAGCTCGATCAAGGGGCCCCGCGGCCTTATTCCGGTTTCTTCCTCAAACTCTCGCCGAGCAGCCTGCAGCAAGGATTCGCCCGCGGGCGGCTCCCCCTTGGGTATCGTCCAATGCCCATCATCCTTGTTTTGAAACAGGGGGCCGCCGGGATGGGCCAGGAGGACCTGCAAAGCACCCTCCTTCATGCGATACATCAGCAAACCCGCACTGACTCGTTGCGTCATAGGACAACTGTATCACCCGGACCATGAATACTCAAAATTTGAGTGGGAGTGACTATCTTCCGCCATAGCCTGAGGCTTTACGGTTTCGGCCACCACTTTGCCGCCATCGCCGGCCCCGGGCCCCTCGTTGGACCTACGCTCGCGGCCCAGCTGGGATACCTGCCCGGGACGCTCTGGCTGATTATCGGGGCTGTGCTGGGCGGATGTGTTCAGGATTTTGTGATCCTGTTCGCCTCCATGCGCAGGGATGGGAAATCCCTGGGCCAGATTGCCAAAGAGGAGGTCGGACCTGTGGCCGGCTTCACGGCCGGAATTGGCATTATGCGAGGGAAAATGCGATTGTTTCGAAAATTGTGGGACCTGTTGGGCCAGATCCTGGGAGAGGGGGAATATGCACGCTATTGCGAGCATATGCATTCCAGGCATCCTGGAGTGCGGCTCCCAACTGCAAGGGAATTTTACGTTTCCCGGCTGAATGAAAAATACGCCCGGCCCAATCGCTGCTGTTAGCAGCAAGCCTCCGGAAAATGCCGCGGCTTGATACTGGTCCGCCTGAAGCGGCTTCATCCGGTCTCCGTATCCTATCTCCCGGCTTCAGCATCCGCCTCCGTCGGTTTGATTTTCCGCGTGCATAGGAACCTGTAACTATCGGGATACAGTATCAGGGCCGAGAGGGGCAAAAATTGTCGACTAGGTCCAGCAGGTTATGGATGAGGAGATCGCTCCCGGCAGCCTCCAAATCCGCTCTCGAGTGAAATCCTCCCAGGACGCCGCAAGTCATCACTCCGGCCGCCTTGCCGGCCTGAATGTCCACCGGACTGTCCCCAACCATAGCCGTTTCGTGCGGGCCGGCCCCGCAAGATTCCATGGCCTTCAGCAGGGAAGCAGGATCGGGTTTGCGCAGGGCGCTGTCCTCTCCAAGAACCGCCAGGAACCGCACGCCCACGCCCAGGCCATCAAGTATCCGGCGGCAGAATATTTCGGGCTTGTTGCTCACGACGGCAAACCTGGCCCAGCAGAGATGGTCCAGGCTATCTATTACTCCCGGATAAAGATGCGTCCGGTCCAGAAGATGTATCCCGTACTCTTCCTTGAACAGAGCAACGCCCAGCCGGACAAGGCCTTCAGGGGGAACCGAGCCTGTTACTTCCCGAAGCGAGCGTTCCACGAGCACCTGAACGCCGGAGCCCACAAATTCAGTCACGCGGGGCTCCGGCAAAGGGTTCAGTCCCATGCGCGCCAGCGCAAGATTCAGGGAGGTGGTGATGTCTTCGCGCGAATCGATCAATGTCCCGTCAAGATCGAAGAGAAAACAGCTGCAGGGGCGCGGTGACGGAGGGGCCATTTAACTCCTCAGGAGCATCAGGATATGTCCCAGTTCCGGCAAAATCAGAGATTCCGTTGCCAGCTTGCATGCCCGGGGGCTGCCCGGCAGACAAAAAATGATTTTACCCTTGATAGTTCCCGCGAGCGCCCGCGAAAGCATTGCAGCGGTTTTGACCTGGGGGTAGCTGAGGAGCATAAAGAGCGAGTTGAATCCGGGGAGTTCCTTCTCCAGCATCCCCCGAACTGCTTCTATCGTGACATCCGTCGGCGCCAGGCCCGTTCCGCCTGTTGTGATGATGGCCTGAATCCGCTCGTCCCGGATCAGTCGGCCCAGGCTCGCACGCAGGATGCTGCGGCTGTCAGGGATGAGCTTCCTTACCGGAACGCTGTGTCCTGCTTTTTCCAAAAGGCTCTGGATCAAATCGCCGGATTTATCAGGCTCCGGGGAGCGGGACCGGGATCGCGATGTAGAGAGGGTAATTACGGCAACGCCGGCGCGCAGGCCGGATTTTTCCCTGTGCTCTGCGACCGAGTCGGCGAGTTTATGTCGGGGCATTGCGGCACACCTCCACGGCTGCCTGGGGCTTTGAGCGTATGATCGAATGGCCCGCGGGTCCATTCAAAGGTAAATTCAGCTGCAGAATCGGTCGAGAACCGGCTTGAAATCGGACGCGCCGGTCAGAATCCTGCGTGATATGCGTTGCACTCTTCGTTCCTCGGACTCGTCAAAAGGAACCAGGGTTTCGGTCCAGTTTTCCAAAATGCTGCTGAGCCGGACCATGTGGACCATTTCGTGGGTCAAAATGTAGACAAACAAGGGATAAAGGTCCCGCTCCCCCAACAGATTCTCCCTTTGCGCGGCAGCCAATATGCTCTCGTCGTTGAGCTCGATACGGTAAAAATCGAAAGGCAGGCTGTTATGGATTCTCTGGAGGCACCTCACTCGGGCAAACATCGGTTCCGGCAACGGCTCCCAGCCGTGATCGCTCCGGGTGAGCAGGTCGTATCTGAGCTTTTCCCAGCGGAAGAGCGGTATGCAGTAATACCCGCGGGTGCGTTCTTCGGCCTCGTCCAGAGCCTGGAAAACCAGGCTGCGCTGAGGTGATGAAAACCGGCAGGTGTCATCCGGGATCATGTTTTGCTTTCGGCGCCCTTATCCGTGCTTTTTGTCTCTGTCGAAGTTGTAGTTCCCGCCGATTTCTCGGCGGCTTCGGTGGTTTTGGGTTTATCCATGGAACTGCTCGAGTTCCGTCGGGCGTAGTCTGTCAGATACCATCCGCTTCCTTTGAGCTGAAAATTCGAATGGCTGATCAGTTTTTCCACCTTCGCCCCGCAAAATTTGCACTGCCCCAGCGGCTCATCCGTAATCTTCTGGAAGGCCTCAAAGACCTCGCCGCATTTAGTGCATTGATACTCATAGATCGGCACCAGGCATACCTCCATGCTATTTGTATGATTGCAATGAAAATATAAGTCCGCGATCCGGTTCAGTCAAACGCAAATAAACCAGACAGGCCGTTCCCACGGCTTTCCGGATGACGGCCGGTTTCGGCGGAAACGGATCCGGTCAGGTCATTCCTCGTCCATGTGACAAAAAATTTCCTTTCGGAAAAATGTCACCAGCGCCTGCTTGCGGATACGGTCCCTGGCATGGAGGGGGATAAGGCTTTTCAATGGCCATCGCAACAGCGTCATCTCGTATTCCATCGTAAATCCGCTGCCGCAGAGATACCAGGAATAGACGAGCCCGAACAATAGACCCGGAGGCAGAAACCCTCCGTCGTTATTGATCACGATCCGGAAGACGCGGTCGTCGGAAGGGTCGGGAATCATCCGTGCCAGCCCGAGGTAGGCGCGAATCTGCGCATCGGTCAGGAAACACCCTCTTTGTGCGGGTGGCCTGAGCACGATTTCAAAGCAGCGGGCGCCATATTGCTCCATCCAGCGGCGCTGCTGGACGTACTGTCCCAGCAAGGATTCCCCGAGCGCAATCAGCATATCCTCGCAAAGCCTTTCGGGATTCGCGAGCAAATCCTCGTGAAGCTTAAGGATCCGGTCCTGAGGGTCATAGTAGCCGAGAACATTGTCCCATTCGGTGCTCCGGTTCCAGCGCCGGGCCGGAATCACGCGCGCGCCGCGGAAAAATCCGAGGTGGGATGGGCGGATGTCCCGGTTTTCCCAGGCAAGGTCGAGCAGGAAGTTTCTCAGCCTTGCAGGACGAAAATCCTTTTCGCTCAGAATATTTTTGACAGTTTCGAGATACTCGCACAGCAACGGGTTTTGTTGCCGGCTGGAAGCTTGCGCGCGTTTTCCTTTTTGGGGAGCCTGCACGGATCTTTCCCGGGCCGTTCTGTTCCTGAGCGCGTAGCCCTTTTTATTTTTAAGCCGTCTGTCGGCATATAACAGCGTTCGGATCGCCAGGGCGAATCGGCGGGCATCATGATGGATGACGCGCGTCTGGCTCTGGCGCACCGGGAGAAATAGGGTCGCTTCAACCGGTTGTATGCCCGTAGCTTCCACATTCGCCCGGTCCATGTGAATAGGGCTTTTCCCCTCCAGGGCGTAGTTGCGCAGAATGCTGCCGGGAATATGTTCCAGGTTGGCGCTCAGAACCACGTCAAACAGACCCTGGATCCCGCCCGGTATGTTTCGATCGTAGGCCTCGATCAATTCCGAAACGAGAAAGCCACGGCCCTGGTTCTTGAGCGAAATATCCGTCTCCCCTTCCTGGACCCAGGAGTTGGCCCCCAGTACTTTCAGGGCCTTCCTGTTTTTGCGGATTGCGGCCGCTATCGGCTCCAGTTGAAGAACCGGGATGGTGGAAGTATATAGACTTCCCGGAGCATAGATGATCAAATCAGCATTTTCGATGGCCTGCTGAACCGCAGCGCTCACAACCGGCTTGCGGGCAAATTCCGCCACAATACGTTCCACGGGGGAATTACGACGCGAATAAGCCGGCTTGCTCTGCCCGTACACTTCCACCCCGTTGGCGTAAAGGATCTTCAATTGACCCGGCGCTGCCGTGGCCGGATGAATCCTTCCCCCCGGCGCCCCGATTAAGGCGGCGATGTCGTCAATCCCCGTTTGAATCTCCCCCAGTCCGGGAGCACGGTCCGTCCTCCCGCGGGCTGCCCTGAAAATTGCGGCGGTGAGCATCAGATTGCCGAGCGAATGTCCTGCGGGATCGACGCTCGGCCCCCACCCGCCTGGAGAAATATAAGTCCCGAGCATTCGGAATGCGTCGGAAAGCGGTTTGGGACATACACGGCGGAGCGGGACGGGTACAGCCTTCAGCGGATTCGCGAGAACACGGAGTCCGGAAGCATCTTCGGGGAACCTGTAGTTGAATAAGGCATGTATCAATCGCACCAGCTGATGCGCCTCCTGCTCGGCAATCCCGTATCTTCGGCGCAGATTTTCGAGGAGGATTGATGAGATCAGGAGTTTTCTAAGGTCGCCCACACCGATCAAAGGCAGCGATTTAAGAAGCAGGCCGGTCGATCCGCCGTCGTCTGTCGTGCAGACAACCGAATGCAGATCGGGAAATTCCTGCTTCATTCCCACATAAGGCTTATCCGGCCAATCGGGCATTCTTGAATTGCCGCCTACCACGGTGGACAGGCCCGTCCCGCCACCGAGAACTACCACACGGGTGCTTTGCAGATCGAAACGCAAAACCTGTTCTGCGAATTCCTCTGTTTCTGCGGGGGCATTGGGTGCAAGGCTCCCGGTCAGTAGATACTCCACCAGGTGTTCGATAGGAGTTCTCGATGTGTCCAGCTCAAGGGGCGGAGTTTGGCGAAAGTCCGGCGACAGGTTTTTGTTGTGGATTGCCTGCATGCTATATCCCCGAGTTGAAGCCAAAGAATTCCTTTTCTGAATATATGGGCGACTGCCCGCGCGTTGCCGGAAATTTTAAAATCGTTTCGGCGCCCCTGTTCCAGAGGAGGATGTGTTTGTTTGTGTCCACGATAAAGACGCCGTCCGCGTATTGCAGAGCGTGTCGAGACGGTTCGTCTTAATCGTGGGACAGCGCTCCCGGGCTTTGGCCCGGAGGCGCGGACATGCGGCTCCGGGCCGAAGCCCAATCCCAAAAGCGGAAGGCGCGGGGAATGCATTTTTCATGGCTTTGATTTCTGGTGCTCAGGCCAGGCTCCGCAGTCGGGATTCGAATGCCTCGATATCCGCGGGACTTCAGGGATTCTGCTGCAACCGCACGTCCGTCTTAGCTAATTCCTCGAAACTTGGACTGCAGGATTGCAATTTTCTCCTGAAGCGTGGGTTCGGGCAGCTTGGGCTCCGATTCTTTCGGCTGCTGCATATCCTCCGCTATTTCGCGCCGGCGGATTCCTCGCCCGCGACGCCGGGGCGGTCCATCATAAGGCCTGCCGGATCTCGGGCGCTGACCTGGCGATGAGGATGTTCCGATGGGGACTGCCGGGGAAGCGGCATCGGCGGACTGTGAAGCCGCCATTCCTTCTGCTTGCCCGATAGGCTCAACCGGCTTCGGGCTTCGCTTCTGTTGCTTTTTTCGCCGCCTCTGCGCTGCAGGCAATAGAGCCTTCATGGACAGCCCGATTCTTTTAGTCTCCGGCTCGACAGATATCACTTTTACCTGTACGACATCCCCGACCTTTACGGCTTCCCTTGGATCGCGGATGAACCGGTTCGACATCTGACTGAGATGAACCAATCCATCCTGGCGCACGCCGACATCCACGAATGCGCCGAAATTGGTCACGTTGGTAACAGTACCCTCCAGTGTCATACCCGGTTTCAGATCGGACATTTCTTTTACATCGGCCCTGAATTTGGGTATTTTGAAAGTTTTCCTGGGATCTCTTCCGGGCCGCAGAATCTCCTCGCGTATATCGTTCAGAGTTGGAATCCCTGCCGATTCCGTTACAAAATCCTCAAGTCTCAGGGATGATATAAGTTGTCGGTTTCCTATCAGATCGTTGATCCCGACATTCAGGGCGGCCGCCATTTTTTCGACGACCGGATAGGACTCCGGATGGACCGCCGTCCGGTCGAGCGGATTTTCGCCGTCCGGGATGCGCAAAAAGCCTGCAGACTGCTCGTACGTCGATGCATCCATCCCCATGGCCGATTGAATTGCGGGTCGGGTCCGGAATGGGCCTTGTTGATTCCTGATGGCGGCAAGCCTGCGTGCAAGCTTTTCATTCAGGCCCGAAACGTAGCGCAGCAGGGGCTCTCCCGCCGTGTTGACGTTCACTCCAACCTTGTTGACGCAGTATTGTACGGTCTGTAGAAGCCCGCGGTGGAGTTCCTTCTGGTCCACGTCGTGTTGATACTGCCCGACCCCGATCAGTTTCGGGTCGATCTTAACAAGCTCAGCCAGGGGATCCTGCAGCCTTCGTGCCAGGCTCACGGCGCATCGGGCCGATGCGCTCCAATCGGGAAACTCTTCGCGGGCGATACGGGAAGAGGAGTAAATCGCGATTCCGGCATCATTGACGGCAGCCACCAGAATGTCTTGAAAATCCTCCTCGGACACAATCTCCCGCAATGCAGTTTCCAATTCGCGCGCGCCCGTGCCGGCGCCGATCGAGATGGCGCGGACGCGGTATTTGGCCAGAAGGCCGCGAAGGACGCTGCGCGCCTCCTCCAGGGGAGGCTTGGCGCCGGCGTCGCTTTGCTCGGGTCCGGATTGGGTAAATTTCTCCGGCTCGGCTGAAACACCGGGCGAAGCCGAGGGCGAAATCTCCGAGGGTGAAGCCTCGGGGTCGATTGCACATTCCGGTGCGTCAGCAGGCTCAACAACGGCAGCGGCATCGGAATGATTTTCAGCCGACGACCGGCTGGACATTCCTTCATCCGTTTCTGAGGGGAGGGGCGCGTCCGGAGGGATCGCCTCGGCCGCGACCATTTCCTGCGGCGGAGAATCTGCCGGAGATTCGGGCGGCACGTTTTCTTCGGGCGACGCTTCTTTCTGTTCCGCAGCCGGTTGCAGATCGGGCGCCTGGGGCTGAGGTTCGGTTCCCCCGGGATCGGGGACCGGTTCCGTCTGGGCTTTGGCGCGCACAGGAACCGGAGTCAGCCGTATCTTTGCGCCTTCGAGGAACATGCCTGCTTCGTTAATCACCACGACGCTGCATTCGTCGCCTTTCCCCCAGTCTACTCCCATGACGACAATTGGACCGGCAGGCGGCGCGAGCAGCAGGTTGGCCAGGTTTTCCTGGAATACACGGATGGCCTCCCGGTCTGCTCTCTCCTTCAATTGCGTCCGTACCTCGGTTTCGATCAGCGGGCGCAGGATCCGGTTATAGCTTTCCCTCACTGCAGCCTCGAGAACCGGCGCAAAAAACGACTCTTTGTCTTTGATGACCGGCCCGAGTATGCATTCCATCGCCTTGGAGTTGTCGCACTCGATGGACGAGACAAGAATTCCTTCCTTGCACCCACGCCGTATGGCCAGGACCCGATGAGAAGGAATTGTGGTAACGGACTCGCGCCGCTCATAGTACATGTTGTATTTGGTTTTTTGACCCACCTTCGCGGGCACGACCGTCGAGACAACGGATCCTTCATTCCATAAAAGCTCGCGGAGAGTCCGGCGGTGATCGGCGTTTTCCCAGATCCATTCCGCAATGATGTCCACCACACCCTGCAGCGCCTGCTCTCGGGCGGATATGCCTTTGGCGGGGTCCACGAACACATCGATATGTTCCTCGACGCTCCAGGCGTCCGGTTCCTGGTTCCAGAAGTATTCGGCTAGGGGCTCCAGCCCTTTTTCAATGGCTTCGGTTGCCCGCGTCTTCTTCCTGGGACGGAACTGATGGTGTAGATCATCCAGCTCAACTCTGGTGAAATGGCTTTCTATTTTGGCCCGCAGCTCATCCGTCAATTTTCCCTGATCCGACAGAAACTTCAGAAGAGACACGCGCTGGTCCCATACCTCGCGGTAATGCGCCATGCGCTCCTGAATGGAGCGGACCTTGGCCTCGTCCAGGCCTCCGGTCGCTTCCTTGCGGTAATGGACAATAAAGGGCCCTGTCGCTCCTTTTTCGAAAAGCGCGACGGTAGCCGCGACGGAACTCTCGGGTATAAAGGTTTCCTGGGCGATTCGACCTATAATTGCAGCATCCATGGGCGATATTCTTACCGAGGTGGATTGCAGAATCAACCGATAAATGTTTGCCAAGGGGCTTTGCCCCTCGAAATCCCCTCGAACACAAAAGCGGATGGTACCCGATACTGTCACACCGTGCTCGGGGATTTGGATGAACTACAGCGGGTCGGTTTCTCAATATTTTTGCTGTTCCTGCATCTGCCGCAAATGAGCCGCTTCAGAAGCAGATTACCCGACCCAGGGGTGCGTCCGTTTTCAGTTGTGGATCCGGAGAGGCGCGGCTGATAATATCTTGCCGAACCGGGCAATGGTTGGGATGGGACCAGGGCCTTATCCCGATGGTACTCCAACAAATTCACCGGGATCGATATATGATTGCAGACAGCGACGCCGGATCCGGAACGGCACAAGCCGGGCTTCCCCGGATAGATTCGGCAAGCAACATTCTCCGGTGGGCCAAGCAGCCTCTGAGCGTATTTTTCTCTCCGCGAACAGTTGCAGTCCTGGGAGCGGATGAGAGCACGGGCAGCATGGGGCGCACCGTGCTTTGGAATCTGGTCACGAATCCTTTTGGAGGAACCGTCTTTCCCGTAAACCCTGAACGGACAAGCGTTCTCGGGATCAAGACCTATCCCTGCATTGCATCGGTGCCGGAGAAAGTGGATCTGGCTGTGCTGGCCACGCCCCCTGAAACCGTTCCGGCCCTAATCTCCGAATGCTCCGATGCGGGAGTAAGAGGCGCTATTATACTGTCCGCCGGATTCAAGGAAATCGGCCATGCCGGTCTCCAACTTGAGGATGAGATTCTGAAGAACGCCCGGCGTGGCGCGCTCCGTGTCATCGGCCCCAATTGCCTTGGAGTCATGAGCCCTTTGACCGGCCTGAATGCCACATTCGCCGTCGGAATGGCACGGCCGGGGAATGTAGCCTTCATAAGCCAGAGCGGCGCTTTGTGCACTGCCGTCCTCGACTGGAGCCTGCGGGAAATGGTGGGTTTCAGCTGCTTTATTTCTATTGGCTCGATGGTGGATGTCGGCTGGGGGGACCTCATAGACTATCTGGGTGATGATCAGAGGACGCGCAGCATCGTAATCTACATGGAGTCTGTCGGGGATGCGCGGTCTTTTTTGTCTGCTGCGCGGGAAGTTGCGCTTACCAAGCCCATCATTGTCATAAAGGCGGGCCGGACAGAAGCTGCGGTCAAAGCCGCTGCTTCGCACACGGGTTCTCTGACGGGATCCGATGATGTGCTGGATGCGGCTTTCAGGCGTGGCGGCGTGCTGCGTGTGAACAATGTTTCCGAGCTGTTTGCCATGGCCGAGGTGCTGGCCAGGCAGCCCAGACCCAAGGGCCCCCGTCTTGCAATCGTTACGAACGCCGGCGGATTGGGAGTGCTTGCAACGGACGCACTGATCGGAAGCGGCGGGGAACTGGCGGAGCTTTCCCAGGAATCCATGAACGCGCTCAACCAGCTTCTGCCCTGGCACTGGAGCCACAACAACCCTATTGACATTCTGGGCGACGCATCGCCGGAGCGCTATTTCCGTGCGGTTGAAATCGCTGCAAAGGATCCGAATAGCGACGGTGTCCTGGTCATTCTGACTCCTCAGGCCAACACGGATCCAACGCGAACCGCGGAGCAGCTGAGACCGCTGGCAAGACTTGACGGCAAGCCGATCCTTGCCAGCTGGATGGGTGGGGCTGACGTTGCGACGGGTGAGACCATTTTGAACCGCAACAACATTCCGACTTTCCAGTATCCCGATACCGCGGTGCGCGCTTTTAACTATATGTGGCGCTATACCTATAACCTGCGCGGCCTGTACGAAACCCCCATTCTGCCCCAGTCTTTGGATCCCGTGAGAGATTGCGCCCTGGCCGAAGAGATGATACGGGATGCACGCAGGTCGGGCAGGACGCTGCTCAATGAATTCGAATCCAAAAAGGTCCTGAACGCATACGGTATCCCGACAGTCGAAACCCGGCTGGCTGTGAATGAAGACCAGGCCGCTCAGGCTGCGGAAGCGATCGGGTATCCGGTTGTTTTGAAGCTGCTATCGAACACCATCGCGCACAAATCCAATGCAGGAGGCGTTTACCTTGGCCTGCCCGATTCGGTGGCGGTCCGCATTTCCTATCGCAAAATCCGATCGGCTGTCAGGGAGAATTTCGGACCGGAGCATTTCCAGGGTGTCACCGTCCAGCCCATGGTCAAGCATGACGGCTATGAGGTCATCCTCGGCAGCAGTATCGATCCGCAATTCGGCCCCGTATTGCTTTTCGGAGCCGGCGGCCGGCTGCTCGATTTTTTCAAAGACCGCGCATTGGCCCTGCCTCCCCTGAACATGACGCTCGCGCGTCGCGTGATGGAACAGACCCGAATATACTCGGCCCTCAGGGACTCGCGGTCGAATATCGACCTGAGGGCCATGGAGCAGATTCTGGTCCATTTCAGCCTTCTCGTGGTTGAGCAACACTGGATCAAGGAAATCGACATCAATCCTTTGCTGGCCTCATCGGGGCGGAGCATGGCTTTGGATGCGCGTGTGGTTCTGCACGGGGCAGACGTCAGGGCCGAATCCATCCCCGAACTTGCCATTCGGCCTTATCCCACCCAGTATGTGCACCCATGGAAGATTTCGGACGGAACGTCGGTTACAATTCGGCCCATCAGGCCGGAGGATGAACCGCTCATGGTCAAGTTTCACGAAACGCTTTCAGAGCGCAGCGTCTACTTTCGCTATTTCCATGCCATGCGTCTGCCCCAGCGCACTGCCCATGAACGTCTAACGCAAATGTGTTTCATCGACTACGCGCGCGAGATGGCGCTGGTTGTTTCCCGGACCATTCCGGAAAGCGGGGAACAGGAGATACTTGCCGTCGGCCGTATGAACAAGCTGCATGGCACTAAAGAAGCGGAATTTGCCATTCTTGTGAGCGATAATTGGCATCATCGCGGACTTGGGCTCGAGCTTTTGAGGCGCCTGGTTGAAATCGGCCGCGAGGAAAAGCTGAGCCGGATTTATGGCGATATCTTGCCAGAGAACCGGGATATGCTGAGAATAATAGACAGGCTCGGCTTCCGCCGGCTTAACCTGGAGGAGGACGGGATCATTAGGGCTGAAATTGAACTGTAGAGACAATTGTCGGGACAGCATTTCTATTCCTGCGGGTCCCGGCTTGCATTTGCCTAACTTGCCGGGATCAATGGATCCCATTGTATCGGAGAGCTTAATATGGATTTGACCACCAGATACCTAGGTTTGAATTTGCGTACCCCCTTGGTGCCTTCTGCCTCGCCGCTTTCAGACGAGCTGGACAACATTAAACGCATGGAAGACGCCGGCGCTTCCGCTGTCGTACTGCACTCGGTCTTTGAAGAGCAGGTGAGAAGCGAACAGGATGCCGTTCAATATCACTTGATGTACGGGACCGACAGCTTTGCTGAAGCCCAGTCCTTTTTCCCGAAGCCGACCGAGTTCATCACGGGGCCGGAAGAATATCTTAGCCAGATCAGAAAGGCCAAAGAAGCCGTGCGCCTGCCGATTATCGCCAGCCTGAACGGCGCGGCGATCGGCGGCTGGATTGATTACTCAAAACAGATCCAGCAGGCCGGCGCCGATGCACTCGAACTCAACATCTATTCCATCCCGACGGAGATGGACCGGACGTCCTTGGAAATCGAGCAATCCTGTCTTGATATTGTGACGGCGGTCAAATCGGTCGTCCGCATCCCCGTGGCCGTGAAATTGAGCCCATTTTTCAGCAATATGGCCAACATGGCGAAACGGCTGGATCAGGCGGGAGCGGATGGCCTGGTCTTGTTCAACCGGTTCTATCAGCCCGACATCAGCCTCGAAAACCTTGAGGTACAGACGAACATCCAGCTCAGCACCGCCCACGAAATGCGTCTGCCCCTGCGATGGATCGCGATCCTTTACGGTCGCGTCAAGGCCGACCTGGCGGCAACGACCGGGATTCATAACGCCATGGACGTTCTGAAGATGCTCATGGTCGGTGCGGATGTCACCATGCTTTGCTCGGTTCTTCTCAGCAAAGGACTCTCCGTGATCCGGGAAATGGAGACGGAGATGTCCAGTTGGCTGACGGACCATGATTATCAATCGGTTCGTCAGCTTCAGGGAAGCATGAGCCAAAAGTACTGCGCCGATCCTGCTGCCTTTGAGCGGGCGCAATACATGCGCGCGATCATGTCGCACAAATAAAGGCATCGGTGATCCACCCGTTTCACCGGGGACTTCGAAGTTTGACGGCTCCAGGACCCTATAGCGCCAACATAATCTGAAGCATGCGCGGATGGACGTCGAATACTTGCCAAGGGGCTTCGCCCCTTGAAATCCCCGCGCTAGCGATACTTGATAGAGCTCGAAAATATCATGCCGCGCTCGGGGATTTAGAAGTCAGGAGCCAGGAGCCAGAAGAGGAATTCAGTATTTGTGGAAGCAAAAAGCCTGCATTATTGCTTAATCCTCTAACGGGCTAACGACTGGACTATACTCGAATTTTTTCAAGTCATTTGATATACAAATTTGAACGCAAGTATCTAATTTGCAGGGGACAGCGCGCAGGGCAGCTGAAACGCTTCCGCAGCATCGAAGCTGTCCTCCGCGCGTGGTCCCTACGGGATGAATTCGGAATGGGGCACCTATGAGCCGGGCATGGAGGACAAGATTCACAGCATATATCAATTGCGAATAACGAATGACGAATGCAGCCAATTCGTCATTCGTTATTGCGCCAGCCGCTAACCACTAACCGCTAACCACTACAATTCTCCCCTCTCCAAAACTCCGCGGAAATAGCTCTTGATGATATAGGCTTCCCCGTCGGTTTCGAAAGTGACGGCGCCTTCGTTCATGGTAAGAAAAGGTTGCGCGCCGTGGCGCTGAAGGCGGCCCATCACATCCGATGAAGGATGGCCGTAGGGATTGTTCCGGCCGGCCGATATTACGGCCCAGCGCGCTCCTGTGCGCTCCAGCAGGGCGTCGGTTGTTGCCGATCGGCTTCCATGGTGTGCGACCTTGAGCAGCAGGCCCTGCAGGTCGCTCGAGTAGGAAAGGACTTCCGCCTCTCCGGACTTTTCGAGATCCCCGGTCAGAAGGGCCGAGAATCGCCCGAAGGCAAATTCCAGCACTATGGAGTTGTCATTGGATGAGCCCGATGCGAAGCCGGCCTGCGGATGAAGGACCCTTACCCGCACCCGGCCGACTTTTTCCCGGGCGCCGGCGAAGGGCTGATTCGCAGCGGTCCGCCTCTGACGGGCAGTATCCAGTATCCTGTCGAGAACCGTATCCGGAGCCGATTGCAGGCAATCCAGCCTCTCAACCCGGAAGTTCTTCAGGATCGAGGGAGCTCCGCCCGCGTGATCGAGGTCCGTGTGGGAAAGGACTAAACGGTCCAGACGGGTGATCCATGCGTGCCACAGACAGCGGCTTACAACCGCTTCGCCGAAATCGAAGGCATAGGCCGTATCATCTCTGGACGTCCCCTGCAGCAAGCCTCCCGCGTCCACGAGCCAGTTTGTTCCATTGGGAAAGCGTATCCAGGCGGAGTCGCCTTCGCCCACATCAAGAAACGTAAAGCTCAAGACAGGGGTTTTTTCGGGCCAGAACGTTTCCTGGCTGCTGCGGGTCAGGGACCTGCACCCGCAGATCAGGATTCCAAGTCCCGGGACGGATCCGACGGACAGGCATGCGAGCAGGATTAGGATATAGGAATATGCAATCCACGCGTGCCGCCAACGGAAAAAGCTCCAGACGAGAAGGAGCAGTACGCCCGCAACAACCCAGGGCGCAGTGGGAGTCGGGCAGCGCTGCCATGCGCCGGCCAAAGCCGCTGTGCGTTCAGCCCCATGCAACAGCAGGGAAGCCAGTGAGCCGGCGCACTGCAGAAGCGCGTTCCCGACACAGGGCACTCCCTCCAAAAGTGCGCTGGCAAGCCCTGCGGCCAGGGTGAAGGAGGAGAGGGGGACAATCAGCAGATTGGAAACTGGAGATATCCAGCTCATGCGGTTGAAGCGACAGGCGAGAACCGGCTCCATCCATAGCTGGATGGCCACCGACACCAAAACCATGCTGCCGGCAGCCATGGCCGCGCCGGCTGCCATCCTGCAGGCTTGGAGCAGCGCTGCCGATGCGGCAGGATGGAGAGCGTCCGCGATGCTTTCCACAAGGATCTCGCTGCGTGTGCGCAGGCTCCGGCCCCGACGATGCCAGCATCCGGTCTGAAGAAACAGGCGGGCGGGATCCCCGGCATTGCGCAGAGGTTCCAGCAAAGGCCTTAGACGATTCTCGATAGCCGGCACTGCGGTCAGGGCGATGGCTGCGACGGAGAGGAAAGAAAGCTGAAATCCTGTTTCGAGAATCCAGTCCGGCTTCGCGGTCAGCAGAAGCAGGGCTGCAGCGCACAGGATGTTTACCGCGGAAGCCCTGCGCAGAATCAACCGGCCAACCAGGTAGAGCAGAAACATCCAGAGGCATCGGGTGATGCTTGCCTGAAAGCCGACCACGAAGGTGTAGAAAAAAATCACCAGCGCGGCCAGCAGGTAACGGGCGCGTTCCGGCACGCCGGCCCATTTTAGAAATAGAAGCAGCGCGCCGGCAATCCATGCGACGTGAAGTCCCGAAACAATCAGGACGTGGAATGTCCCTGAATTTTGGAAAACCTCCCGGGTCCCCGCATCCAGCTCAGAATAGTCCCCGACGGTCAAACTGGACAGGATGGCTGCCGGCTGCTCTTTTTTTATTCCGCCGAGCGGCGCGAAGCTTTTGCGCACACGCTCCCGGACTGAGACCGCAGCTTTTATCCACGGACCGGCACAGCCGCGGGGGACCGTTTCCAGGAGTCGGGGCGACTTGACCCTCCCGATGACGAAGATTCCGCGCCGTGCCAGAGATGCTTTCCGGTCTGAGGACCCCGGGTTGCCATAGTTGCGGGGCATATGCCAGACGGCCCATCCCCGAACACTGTCGCCCTGAAGCAGGTTGGCACCGGCTGTCGGGGAGGTTCCGGCGTTGATCCCGGCTATGCGGATTATGCCTTTGCCCTTGCATGGAACCCATCGGCCATTTTGAAGGAATGCACGCAGATCGATGATGGCCGTGCTCTCGTCGCCCCGTCTGACGCTATCCTCCGCCATGCACCCCTCGAAAGAAACCGGCTCGTTCAGCCTCAATGCGTGCCGCGGCAGCAGAGAGCGAAGATCGGCATCCGAATAGCCGTCGCGCTGCGCAATCGCGGTCAGCATCCCGCCCAAACAGATGGCGGCGAGGCCGAGCGCCAGCGCCAAAGGCAGCCGACTCCTGCGCAGCGCCAGGAAAGATGCCGCGGCAAGGAAGGCGCCGGCGAACGCCAGGCCGGCGAACGAACATTCGCTGATAAGGAGCGAGAAACCGATTCCCAGGGAGAAGGCCAGCGCTGCTGCCGCGGCCGGACTGTCGGATTGACGGCTTACGGTGTAGGCAATGAAATCGGAACCGGGACTGACTCGATCCATGATTTACATCCGGGTCGCTCCCGGCTACCGCCCGAAGAGTCCTTCCGATCGTCCATCGCGGATGCCTATGCTTGGACCAGGCGCACAACCGTTTCGAAATGATAGGTTTGGGGGAACATGTCGAGCCCCTGTACAAGGTCTATTCTGTAGTTGCGGCCGGAAAGCCGGGCAAGATCCCTCGCAAGAGTCTGAGGATCGCAGGATACGTAAATGATGATTTTGGGAGCCCACTTTTGGATCCGCTCCATGATTTCCACGCCGGCTCCGCTGCGCGGCGGATCCAATACAACAAGCTCGAGTCCGGGCAGCGGGAAAGACTCGTCGGACCTTATCCATTCCGATATGTCGGCACATATCGTCTGAATATGGGCGAGCCCGGCCGCGGAAGCATTGGCGGAGCAGAGCCGGCATGCCGAGGGAGAATTATCCACTGCCACGACCTTGCTGAACTGACGGGCCAAAGGCAAGGAAAAGAGCCCTGCGCCGGCAAAGAGCTCAAGAGCAGTCCCACGGCCGGCGTCTCGGGCGGCCCTTTGAACCAGCGCCGCCAGCTCGTGGACCATGAAATCGTTGGCCTGGAAGAAAACCGAAGCTGTTACGCCATACCTGAATTCACCGACGCTTCTTCGCAGGATAACCTCTTCATTCCTTCCTGGCCCGATCAAGGTTGAAATACCCTGGTTGAGGTCGGAGCCCAACCTGGCTGTGGCCCAGGAGCCTTCCTCTTCAGAGCAGGCGATATCCATTTCCTGGGGTGCAGAATCCGTATCCGCCTTGAGCTTGAACTGGCGCAGGGAGCCCAGGGCTTCGTTCAGCGAAGGCCTGAACAGCGGGCAACTCTCCACATCCTCGACCGTGTGGGACCCCTGCCGGTAGAATCCCACCCTCGCCCCGGGCCCGCACCCTCGTACCTGGATGCGCGCCCGGGATCTGTACTCGAAAGGATGTGTGCACGCGGTCATGGTGATCGGAAGGCCGCTTGACTGCGGGAACCGGTGCCGGAATATTTCTTCAAGGATCATGCGCTTGGCCTCGACCTGGCGCATGTATTCCAACTGCTGCCAATGACATCCGCCGCATTTCCCGAAATACGGGCACGGCGGGGCCACGCGCCCGCTTCCGGCCTCGAGAATCCTGATTATTTCGGCCCGGATGAAAGTCTTTTTTTCCTCGACCGGGCGCACGAGCAGCCGGTCTCCGGGGACGGAATACGGTACAAAAATCACTTTTCCAAGATGGCGCCCCAGCCCTGCTCCCCCGTAAACGAGCTTCTCAACCCTAATCTTGAAGGCCTTGACTGTTCTTTCGGATTTTGTCATGAGTCCTTGATCCTGTTCCCCGGCTGCTCACTGAATTTCCGTCATGGCGCTGCCTCGCAGAAAAATACCGGGATAAAGCCGGTCTGAAAACCAACCGCCGGCTTACAGACGAAAGAGGCTCAGTTCCCCGATACCGAACTTGCTGTGAATTTTGCTGTGCATGAAATTGGCAAGTATCTTCCCGTAGGTTTCCTCGGGCAGTCTCTTCCTGTAGATTTTAAGTTCCTTTTTGGCCTCTTTTTCCCACTCATTAATCTCCTCGGCCGGCACGGCCGCGCTGAGCCCTTCCATCAAAAGCCGGTCGACCATGCTGAGATCCCTTTCGACAGATTCGGAGTCGGCATGGCTGGCTGCTTCCAGGCTCTGCATCATCTCCTCGAGCCTTGCCAGCACCCGATCCATGCTTTCCAGTGCCGGGCCGCTCAATATATGTTTCGCGGAAAGCCCTTTTATTTCACTTATTCTTGCGGCCACCAGGCCCAAAACCTCTTCATTCGGGAGTTCATCTTTCGCCTCGGATCCGGTTGGCTGATCCCCGGAACCGGCGTGCACTTCCGCCACGTCTTCTCCCACATGGGCTTCGGCGTAATTGGCAAATTCCGCCATGACGCTGTCGTGGCAGTAACAGAGGCTGTTTACCTTGGCGCTGCCGCGCCTTTGCCGCGCCATGAAGCTATCCATGGCGATATCGATGCCGCGCAGGGCTACCTGCAGTGGGACGCCTGTATCGCGCCAGGAGGCGATCAATCCCCAGTCCATGGGTGAGAGAAGCAGATGCTTCCCGCGCCTCCTTACGAAATGCTCCTCGATCTCCGTGAAATAGTTGTAATAGTTCATAATTTTTCAGTGCCGAATGATTGTGCCACACCCGGTTGCCGGGGATCAAACAAACCGCTATCCCGCCTTTTTGGATACATCGGCAGGCGCTTTGGCTTTACCGGAAGCTGCCGGCTCGCGGCATCGGCTCTGGTTCAGCGGATCAATTTCGTTACAACCGGCGGATGCGGTTCGGAGCCGGCAATGACTGTGAAATCGATCCGGCCCAGCACCCGTCCCCCTTCGGTTTGTACTTCGACGCGCCATTTCCCGGGCGTGATCCCGCTTTTTTCCGTAAATCCGCGATAGCCCCCTTCGCGGCCGCCCGAGATTTCAAATCCTATGCGGTCGGTTGCGATCCATCCTTGCTCTGTTTTGCGGCTCCAGATGTGAGACACGGGCACGCGGATTTTTTGGGGCGCGAATACGGCGGTATAGCAAAAGGCCTTTTCGCCGGGCGCATAATTGAAGGGATCCTCCCACTTTTTCCAGAACCGATAGAAGGGAGGCTGGACAAACTGAACCTGGTATCCATCGTCTGTTCGAACAACCTCGTGATAAATGCCTGCGGATTTGAGTGCCAGCGGCACGGGGGGGATCAAGCCCGCAAAGTACAGTATGTTTACACCCAGCCATGTGCAAAGGATCCAGCAGCCGGCCGCCGGCATGCGGCGCTTTATTTCGCCCGATGGCCCCGCCAGGCCCAAGGAAAAGACAAAGAGGCTGACAAACAGGCTGATCAGTCCAGCCGCAAGAAAGATCCCCGCGTCGACTCTTGCCCAGACAACCGGCAAAAAGAATGCCAGGAAGGAAAACAGGCAGAAGCAATAGAGAATTGCGAGAAGCTTCGGATTTTGCAGCCGATGCTGAAGGAATTCATTCCCGATCCACAGCAGCACCAGAATGAGAAAAAAGAACTGGGTCCTGGTCCAGGAGGCGCTTTTAAAATAGAAGATGACATAGCTTGAAAAAAGGCCTCCGAAACAAAATTGCATAGCCCAGGCAAAGTGAGGTTCAAACTTCAGAATCCATCCTGCCGGAGCCTTTCCTCCCTGTCGCCTCAGCGTCAGGATTATCATGAAAGCGATGGCGATCAGATAAAGGAGCAGGATGATATTATCGGCCAGGTTGTCGACGCGTGTCAGGGTCAGCGAATCCAAGAGGAAGCCCAGACCGAAAATCGCTATTCCGGCATATCTCTCATTCCGCTGATAAAAAGCCGCAAGTCTCGATCGCAGGGAATCTCCGGATTGGGGAGCGTTTTGCAATAATTCAGGATGCGGCAGATTTGCCCGGGATTCAATGCCCATCTGGCGGTTCATCCGGGGCAAAGCCTTTGGCCGATTGTCTGTCTGGGTAAATCATCGTCGCATCAATGCTTGAAATGCCGGATTCCGGTAAAGACCATTGCGATGTCGTGTTCATTGGCCGCATCGATAGCTTCCGCGTCGCGCACCGAACCGCCCGGTTGGATGACCGCACGTATTCCATAGCCTGCGGCGGCCAATATCCCGTCGGGGAACGGGAAAAAGGCATCCGAAGCCATAGCGCAACCCTGCAGCGGGAGGGTTGCTTTCATTGCGCCCCATTTCACGGCATCCACGCGGCTGGTCTGGCCGGCGCCGATGCCGAGCATTCGCGAGGCGTTTGAGAAGACGATGGCGTTGGATTTTACGTGTTTCACCACGCGCCACCCGAAGAGCAGGGCCTCCAGTTCTTCCGGCGTGGGAGCGCGTCTGGTCACGGGCTTAAGATCCGCGGGCCGCACGTAGTGCACATCCTTGTCCTGAACCAGGAAGCCTCCCCCGATCTGGCGGTGCTGGAGCGCCGAAGGCGCGTCCAGGTTGACGCGCAACAGGCGTATGTTCTTTTTCTGTTCCAAAACGGCAAGTGCGCCCTGGGAAAAATCCGGCGCGAGAATCACCTCCACAAAGGTTTTATTGATCTCTGTCGCGGTATCTGTGTCGACGGAACGGTTCAGCGCCACGACGGATCCGAACGCCGAGACGGGATCGCAGTCCCGCGCCAGGGTATACGCTTCAACGAGAGTGTCCGATTGCGCTACGCCGCAGGGATTTGTATGTTTGATAACGGCTGCGGCGGGCTTGTCGAACTCCAGCACCAGGTTCCACGCGCTGTCCGAATCCAGAAGATTGTTGTAGCTCAGTTCCTTACCGTGCAGGAACTCCGCGCCCGCCACGCCGAAGGACGGTTCGGAAATTCTGCGATACAGCGCCGCACGCTGGTGCGGATTCTCGCCGTAGCGCAGGTCGCTGATCTTTTCCAACGGCAGCACTTCCAGGAGAGGCAAGGCTGCGGATCGCTTTTGGGGGCCTTGGGGAGACCAGACTCTTTCGGAGAGATAGGCGGATATGGCGCTGTCGTAAGAAGCCGTCGAGGCGAAAGCCTTTTGAGCCAGGACGAAGCGGGTCGTGTCGCTCAGCGCGCCGTCCCGGTTTCTCATCTCTTCCATGATCCAGGCGTAGTCGCGCGGATCGGTGACCACGGCGACGCCCGCATGGTTTTTCGCTGCGGACCGCACCATGCTGGGACCGCCAATATCGATCTGCTCCACCACTTCGGCATACGAAACGCCCTCACGGGCCGCCGTCTCGCGGAACGGATAGAGATTGACGACCACCATATCTATAGCCTTGATATCCTGCGCCTGCATCTGAGCCTGATGGGAGGCCTTTTCCCTGATGGCCAGCAAGCCGCCGTGGATTTTCGGATGCAGCGTTTTCACCCTCCCGTCCAGGATCTCGGGGAATCCAGTGTAGTCCGAGACATCCAGTACGGGAATTTTTTGCTGCCGCAGGAAGGTTGCCGTTCCTCCGGTCGATAGTAGCTGTGCCCCCATGTTATGAAGAAACTGCGCAAATTCCGACAAGCCGCTCTTATCGGAAACACTGATCAGAGCTCGATGAATCGTAACCATGGATCACCTCCCCGGGCAATGCATTCCAGGATAGTATACGCATTGTGTTTCAAGAAATCAGCAGGCAGCCGGCCATTTTATTGGCCCCGGGGGAGGACCGATAAGTGCCCTCGCTATAGCAAATACGAATCATGAACTGTCATTTTATGCTTGACAATCGCAAATCCGGTCGTCTACGCTGCTTTAAAATATCTAAATCAGCAAAAAAGCTTGAGTTGCGCATGTCCTGAGCATGGCCCATGAAGGCTTGCGGAGCGACAATGCGGCGGTGGTTCAAGTATTGCGAGGGGAATGTATATGAGTAGAATTACCGGCACTGTGAAGTGGTTCAACAACACCAAAGGGTACGGATTCATATCCCAGTCTACTGGAGCCGATGTTTTCGTGCACTACAGCTCGATCCAGGAAAAGGGATATCGAACACTTCGCGAAGGCGAGCAGGTTGAGTTTGACGTTAAGGTGGGACCGCGCGGCCCGCAGGCTGAACAGGTGATAAGGCTTGAACCTCAACGGCAGGCTGAGGCCTAGGATTTATCTGCAGCAGCAGTAAACCGTACGGAGTCTTCTTCCAGCGCAATGGTAAATGCGACAGCGGGGCAGCCGTATTTTTTGCGGATGCCTTGAGTCTGTGCGGCAATGTACCGGACAAACTGCTCGTACGAGATCCGTGTTTCCTTCCCGCCCGGCTGTTTGAGATGCACAAGGGCGCGATAAAGTTCCCGGACCTTTTCCTCCTCCGCATCAGGATCTGCAATGGAAATGCGAACGGCATCCGCCCGGGATTCTGCGGGCGAGGGGGGCGGAGGAGCCGCAGTGTCGCCTTTGGCCCTTGCGTGGATCCCCATTTCTTTTTCCTGCAGCGTACGCCGCCAAAGGTCCCTGTATACATAAAACCGCGTGATGAGCGTAGTGAACCGAAAACGCTGGGATGCGGACATGTCCGAGCACTCGGACAACTTCTTCACAAGTTTTTCCACCCGAAGTTTGAGGTCGTCCGGGGGTTTCTTCCTGTTGCCTGAAAAAAAGATATGGTACTCGATCTTCAGGCGGCGGAGCCATTCCTCCAGGTTCGCGAGATCTTCGTCGTACACAGTGTCCCTGCCTTCAATAATGATCGGCTCTTTGATTGCGGGCTGCGTTCAGCGGATGAGCCCGGGAATCAAACGCCGATTGACAGTCTTCCTCTTGCTGTGTTGAAATACCTCGATGGACACAGCCCTTCAACAAGACAGCCTCCGGAAAATTCCGGCAGTTGATCAACTGCTGTTGCGGCCTTCGGTAGCTTCCTGGGTGGCGCGCACCAGCCGCGAATTCGTCGTTTTCGAAATCCAGAAACTCCTCCAGGAGATCCGGGAAGGAATCCGCGCCGGCCGGGCCGACCCGGACAAAGATATGGACCCTGAACGGTTGGACCAGGCCCTTGCCCTGAAACTTCAGAAGCGCCTGCTTCCCAATCTGCGCACCGTCATTAATGCGACCGGCGTCATTTTGCACACCAATCTGGGCCGGGCGCCCCTCTCCGAAGCCGCCCAAAAGAGTTTATCGGCATTTTCGGCCTTTTACACCAATCTGGAATACGATATTGACACGGGACGCAGGTCTCACCGGGATAAGCTGCTGGAGCCGGTGCTGGGGGAAGTGTTGGGTTGCGAGGCTGCAATCGCTGTAAACAACAACGCGGCCGCCGTGTTTCTGATCCTCAATACCCTGGCTGCAGGCAGAGAGGTCGTGGTGTCGCGTGGAGAATTGGTCGAGATCGGCGGTTCCTTCCGCATCCCGGACATTCTCGCGCGCAGCGGAGCGATACTGCGGGAGGTCGGTACGACCAACAAGTCCCGGATTCAGGACTATCAGAATTCCATCGGCCCGAATACCGCGCTGCTGCTCCGGGTGCACCCGAGCAATTTCCGGATGCGGGGATTTACGGAAAGACCGGAACTGCACGAACTGGCCGGCCTTGCGCGCAATTCCAATATCCCGCTGGTTGAAGACATAGGAAGCGGCTGTCTCGTGGATCTGCGGCCCTATGGGATCGACGGCGAGCCGCTGGTCCGGGAAAGTTTCGACCGCGGGGTGGATCTGGTCTGCTTCAGCGGAGATAAGCTTCTGGGAGGGCCCCAGGCGGGAATCATTGCCGGCGCGAAAAAGCTGGTGGACCCCATTCGCAGGAATCCTCTCATGCGCACTTACAGGGTTGAGAAGCTGATCTACGGGGCGCTGGAGGCCACGATCAACAGCTACAGATTGGGGAGAGCGGAAAAGGAAATCCCCATCCTGCGGATGATTGCGGCGACTGAAACGGATTTGGGCAAAAGGGCGCGCCGGTTCGCCCGCAGGCTGCGGACACGGCTGCCCGAGGGAATAAAAACGCATGTGTTGAAAGGAAACTCGGTCGTGGGCGGCGGATCGTGCCCCGACTGCGAACTCCCCACGACACTGATCGCTCTCGAACCCGGCTCCCTGAGCCCGAATGCGGTCGAATCCAGACTGCGGTCTCAGGCGACGCCCATAATCGTCAGGCTGGAAGAAGACAAGCTTCTCGTGGATCTGCGAACAGTCTTCCCGGAACAGGAACCCGCCCTCATTGAGGGCCTCTGCAGCGCAGTGGCTAGCGGTTAGCGGTTGGCGGTTAGTCTATGATGGCCCATGATTATTTACAAAGTGATTCCTCATAAGAGGAATCAACCACTAACCACTAACCACTAACCACTAACCACTAACCACTAACCACTAACCACTGAAAACACCAGGCGAGCGGTTTCCATTTCGACCCTGTCCAGGCGCACCCGGATTCTCGATCCAAGCTGGAAACGGCGGCGCCTTCCAACCAGGGAGTGAGTTTTTTCGTGATACGCGTAGTCGTCGTCTGTCAGGGTGATGAAAGGGACGAACCCTTCGACGAAGTGCTCCAGCAGTTCCACGAAGAATCCCTGCCGTGAGACGGAAAAAACAAGTGCATTGAACGTGTCTCCGACCTTGTCGGCCATGAACTGGGCTTTCTTGATGCGTTCTATTTCACGTTCGGCCTCGTCCGCCACGCGTTCCCTGGCTGACGTGTGCAGGGCGGTCTGCCCGAGCCGCTCTGCCACCTGCGCCTGCCAGGCGGATGACGGCGTTTCCCGGAGGCATTCTTTCAGGAGCCGGTGGACCAACAGATCCGGATATCTGCGGATAGGGGAAGTGAAGTGGGTGTATTCGGCCGCAGCCAGGCCAAAGTGCCCCACATTGGATTCCGAATAGCGCGCCTGCATGAAGGAGCGCAGCATGAAATATGCAAGAAAGCGCTGCTCGCTTTTCCCTTCCAGCTGCGCCATGAACTTTTGAAAGTCCTTTGGATGGTATTCCCCGTCATGTTTCTCCAGCCTGTATCCAAGAGCCCGGGCAAATTCCGCGAAATCCTCCACCTTTTTAGGATCGGGCTTTTCATGCACGCGGTAGAGGACCGGGCTTCCCGAAGAGGTCAGCTTCCCGGCGACACACTCGTTGGCCAGCAGCATGAATTCCTCAATAATGCGGTGAGCGATGTTCCGTTCGGCAGGGACAACACCGGTTACCTCGCCGCCTTCGGAAAACCGTATCTCCGCCTCCGGCAGGTCGAAATCGACCGCTCCGCGCCGATATCTCTTCCTGGACAGGATCCGGCAAAGCTCCTCCATGGTCTCGAAAAGAGGCACCAGTCCGGCATAGCGCCGCCTTTCCTTGGGATCCCGGTCTTGGAGGATTTTTGCCACGGAAGTATAGGTCATCCGCGCACGGCTCCTCAAAACTCCCTCTGCAAAAGACCTTTGAACGACCTTGCCCTTGGGATCAATTTCCATGAGCGCTGACAGAACGAGCCGGTCCGAACCGGGCTTGAGGCTGCAGATTCCGCTGGAAAGATTGTGCGGAAGCATGGGGATGGCGCGGTCCGGAAAGTAAACGGACGTTCCCCGTTGGTAGGCTTCGGAATCGAGAGCCGTGTTTTCGCGCACATAGTGAGAAACATCCGCTATATGTACTCCCAAGAGATAGTTACCTGATTGGAGTTTTCTGAGGCTAACTGCGTCGTCGAAATCCCGGGCTGTCTCTCCGTCGATGGTTACGGCAATCTCCCCGCGGAAGTCTTCGCGCCCCGCACATTCCTCCCGCAAGACGTGTTCGGGAAGCATCGCCGCTTCGCGAAGAGCTTCCGTGCTGAAATCCACGGGCAGGCCGAATTTGTGCTGAACGATCTTGTATTCGATTCCGGGGTCCCCCGGGTACCCGAGAATTTCGATGACTTTACCCTGAGGGATCTGGTTCCTTCCGGGCGGGAGAGTGATGGCAACCACGACAATCTGGCCCTCTTTCGCTCCTCTGCCGGCATGAAATGGGATCCGTATGTCGTAAATGACGCGGGTGTCCAGGGGGGTGACAAAGGGAAAGCGAATGTGCTCGTGATAGCTCGCCACAAAGGTCGACCGGCGTCTTTCAAGCACCCGGACAACGGCTCCCTCGAGCCGCGGCTTTTCCTCTTCGTGAATGCGGCGCCGACCGCGATGGCGCTGTTGGGTCTGCTTTTGGGCAACCTTTACCAGGACGCGATCTTCATGGAGCGCATCCTCCATGTTCCGGGCCGGAATGAAGATATCTTCTTTGTACTGCGTGCGGTCATCCGGAATTACGAAGCCGTAGCCATCCCGATGGCAGGTCAGAACTCCCGAAACGAGGTTTTCGTGCGCCGGCAGGCTATATTTTCCACGCTTCACGCGACGGATTATTCCTGCGGCATCCAGTTCGTCTAGAAAACGCTGCAGACTTCTGCGGTCATCGCTGTTCAGGTCTAGCCAGCGCACGGCGTCGCGGAATGTAAAGCTACTGGCTTTCAGGGACTGAATGAGCCGGACTACGCGGTTTTTCTGGTTTTCGGTCAGCGGAGAAGAAACCACTTGCCCCCACCATGCATGACCGCACCGCCCGTGTCTGCGGAATAGGACATCAGGGGCGCCGCGTCCTGCTGATTGACGGAAAAAACAAGCCATCCTTCCAGAGCCTCTCCCGATTTGAGGGCTTTGCGCATTTCCGGCTTCGGCGGCGCCGCGGAAGCGGATTTGTAGTCTGCTCCGCCGGCGGAATAGGCGGTGAACTGGTCCGGGGTCAACTGATGAACGCAGAGTCCGGGAGTACCCCTGGCGTAGTATTCGAATTTAACGCGGGCGAGCAAATAGTCAAAGCCGGGATTGGACGCCTTATTGGAGCTGTCGGCTTCCCGGATACGTTTCCATGCCTCATCCGCCCGCACAACTTCAAGCAAAGTGATTTTCATGTCATAAAGCTCGTGCGACGTATACCCTTCGCCGCACTCAATAATCCGGTGACGGTCGCCCCGACAGGTGCGGGCGAGGTGGGAGATGAACCGGGTGTTTCTGCCGATGCCGCCGAAAAGGCTGCTGTCAGGAAAATAATAAATGCCAGGAGATGCCGCATAGAACGATCCTCACAATAAATTGTATCCCTAAATCTCCAATGATCCCTGCGGCTGATTTTTTTTCAGCCGGTTGCCGCATGCATGCTATTTTCGGATTCCTCCATAAGTCAAGCGGGAAGACCGCCGGCATCAGCCCGTCCGGCTTTCCGGTAATAGCTTTTCAATCGTCCGGATGACGGAACTGCGGTGGGTTCCGGCCCAGAAAATCCTGCCGCATTTGGGACAGGACTTGAATTGCCGTTGCGTTTCATAAACAAAGACCGGGATGCTGTTCCGCACCATTTCGCGCGAGGCGCCCACAAGCGCCTCGTTGCATGAGAGGCAGCGGGTAAGAAGGGAAGGGAGATGCGTGAGACTCAAAGCCCCCAATATCTGCCGGACTTGATCCTGAATGTCCTGGCTTTCCAGGAATATGAAATCCCTGACCGGCTTTCGCACCAGAAGCCGCGTATCGCGGGACAGGAGTATCCTCCCGTCCCGGTTGGACAGGGTTATCAGCTCATTGTCCGAGAACCGGTTGGAGTAAAGGACATCGAATCCGGCAATGCGCAGCCATTTCGCAAGCCGGCCCAGCATCACATCCGCTATGAAACGAGGGTTGGCCTTTTCCTGGCGCACCAGCCCTGAGGTCTTGGCCCGGATCTGTTCGTGGCGCTGCGCCGCGGCTCTTCTTCTTGTTGTGGAATTTCCCATAGCGTTGTCCGGGATCCATCGATCCGTCCGCCATTCGTCCAAAGCTTGAGGCGCTGGATTGGTCGGGCCTATCCGCCGGAAAGCTTTTTCTGAAGCAGGTCATTGACGACCTTCGGATTCGCCT
>CAYYTC010000024.1:0-67510 GCA_964474425.1 uncultured Acidobacteriota bacterium | reverse complement strand
ATGGAACTACACTTTGAAGCCGTCAAAAATGTGAAGTTATTTTTGCGCAGCGCCTTAGAGGCCGGGGATGCTGCCGGATTCGCAAATTGCGGATCCATGCCTTCTTTGATAACATCTGCCGTTCTCGATACCCTTCAAGGGGCAAACCATGGAAAGGCGCGTAATCATGGATAAGATGGTCGTCACGGGGGGCGCAGGATTCATAGGGTCCAATCTTTCCGAGCATCTCGTAAACCAGGGCCATTCGGTTGCCATAATCGACAACCTGAGCACGGGAAGGATTCAGAACCTGTCAGGCTGGTCTGAGCACGCAGGGAAAAAGTTCAAATTCCTTCACCTGGACATCAATAAAACCGATCGTTTGCGCAGGGCGTTCCGCGGGGTTTCGTATGTATTTCACCTGGCAGCCATTCCTTCTGTCGCGCGCTCCATTGCCGATCCGGCCGCTACGCAATTGGCAAATATCAATGGGACGCTGTCGGTGCTGATCGCGGCGCGCGACGCTGGAGTCCAGAGGGTAATCGCGGCATCCTCCTCCTCAATTTACGGGGACGATCCGAACCTGCCGAAAAGGGAGGATGGCACGGGGCGTGCGCTCTCTCCTTACGCGCTGAGCAAGTTTGTAACGGAAAATTACTGCAGGCTTTTTTACCAGCTTTACGGGCTCGAAACGGTTTGCCTGCGATACTTTAATGTTTTCGGACCTCGTCAGGATCCGAAATCCGAATATGCGGCGGTGATTCCACGCTTCTGCACCCGTCTGCTGGCCGGCATACCGCCAGTCGTTTATGGCGACGGGGAACAAAGCAGGGATTTCACCTATGTGACCAATGTTGTCCAGGCAAACTGGAAAGCAGCGACCAGTCCCGGCGTTGCCGGTGAAGCTTTTAACATCGGATGCGGCGCCCAGACCAGCCTGAACCGTTTGACTGAAATGCTCAAGGCCATCCTCGGAAGCCCGGTCCAAACGGCCTACGAAGAAGCCCGCAAGGGCGATGTTCGGCATTCCGTGGCGGATATAAGCAAGGCCTCTCGAATGCTGGGATATTCTCCAGAAGTCTCCCTCGAGGAAGGACTGGAGCGCGTGCTGGCGTGGTACCGCAGCGGATTGGAGGCAGCAGCGGTTGGCCCCCAATAGGATACCGGAACCGTTATTGGGAAAAGACACTATCATCGATTACGCGGGTGGATTGCTCAAAACCTTCCGGACATGCAGTCGGAGATACTCATTCAAGCGCACGGGGAAAATGCTCTCGTTTCTTTTTGTGGATACGGAACGAGTCTGGAGAGGGGGGCAGGATCAGCTTCTCGCTCTTTTAAAGGGGCTGCGTGGGCGCGGCCACGCCGTGCACGTTGTATGCCAGCCCGGCACGCTACTGGAAGCCCGTGCCCGCGAATATGGCATCATCGTGCACCCGGTTGCGATCCGGAGCGAAGCGGGGCCGATAGCATTTCTGCGCCTGTTGGCGGTTCTTCTTAAAATCCGCCCTGAGATCCTCGCGTTTAACACACCGAGAGCTATCCTGTGCGGAACCCTGGCTTCGCGCTTCGCTTCGGTGGGCGCAAGGATTATTTTTCGCAGGGTCAATTTTCCGTTGCGGAAAAATTATTTTACTCTGCTTAAATACACCTGGGGAATCGACTGCATCGTGGCCATCTCGGAATCGATCCGGCTGCAGTTGCAGGTCTGCGGGATCCCGGCCTCCAAAATCAGAACGATTTACGAAGGGATGGATCTGTCGCACTATCCGGTGCACGTTCCCCTCAAGGCGCGCCGTTCCGATGAGCCAACCGTGATCGGCACAGTGGCACACCTGAGCCGTGAAAAAGGCCTCAACCATCTCATCGAGGCTGCTTCCTTGATTCCGGATGTACAAGAGCGCATGCGCTTCGTCATAGTCGGCAATGGGAATTGCCGGCGGGAGCTTGAGAAGCTTGTTGAAGAAAAGGATCTGAACGAGGTGTTTCATTTTGCCGGGTTCCATTCCGACATCTCCTCGTTCATGAAATCCTTCGATATGTTTGTCCTTCCCAGCCTTTCCGAAGGATTGTCCTCCGCGATTCTGGAGGCGATGTCGGCTTCCCTTCCGATCGTCGCAACCCACGTGGGAGGCATTCCCGAGCTGGTGACCAGCGGAGACAACGGGCTGCTCGTACCGCCTGGAGATCCGGCGGCTCTTGCCCAAGCCATACAGCAGCTTTCGGAAAATCCTCAAGAATGCCTGAGGATGGGCCGGCGAGGAAGGGCGCGCATGGAAGAACAATTCACGCTCGACCGGAAAATTTTGGAAACGGAACAGCTTTGCGCTACCCTGCTTAAAAAGCCGGTCCGTGCGCCGGGAAGCGCCTATGTCTAATTTGCCGCCAAAATACCTGCCTCCTTCCCTGAGAAGCAAACCCGAGGCGGCGGCATTCCTTGCGCTGGCAGGCTGCGTTTCCCTGGCAATGGTTTCCATCGCTGCATCCGAAATCCTGCTGGCTGTTGCGGGTTTGGGGTACCTCCGGCTCCGCAGGCAGCAGGATGGCCCCGTGCCTCCGGGGAAGAGGATTATCCTGCCGATGCTCGCTTTCATGGCATGGATGATCATTGCAGCTCTCGCGTCACCCAATCCTGCCCTCGGATTGACTATCGCCAAGAAATTTTACCTGTACCTGCTCGTGTTTCTGGTCCCCTTCATCGCGCGCGGCGAAGGCAGAGCGATCTGGATCTGCAAAGCATTGTTTGCAGCTGCCCTTTTTGCTTCCCTTTGTGGCCTGGCCCAGTTTGTTTCCGATCCGCACAGGGATCTGCTGCACCGCATCTCGGGCTTCATGAGCCAGTGGATGACCTACTCCGGCCTGCTGATGCTTGCGCTCGTGATTCTTGTCGCCTACGCCTTGCACTTCGGGCTGAGACACCATGTCTGGGTGATCCCGGTCTTGGCCTTCATCTTTCCCGCGCTTCTATTTTCACAGACCCGAAGTTCCTGGATGGGAGCGATGGCTGGGATTGCCGTGTTGATCCTGTTGTGGCGCCCCCGGGCAATTGCCGCTTTGATTTTGCTGGTGCTGGCCTTATACCTTCTGTCTCCGGATATGATCAGGGAACGTTTCCGGTCCGGCCTTGATCCCAGCGATCCGAACACCCGGAACCGCATTGAACTTTTCCAGACCTCGATGCGGGTAATCCGCGACCATCCCTGGCTTGGGGTGGGCCCCAAAAACATAAAATATGAAGCGCTGAAATACCGCGGGAGCAATGAGTTTCCGGACTGGATGTACCAGCACATGCATAACAACGTCCTCCAAATTGCCGCGGAAACCGGCATCGTCGGCCTCGCTTTGTGGCTGTGGTTCATGCTCCGGCTTGCATGGGACGCGCTGGGCACCTATCGCGGAGCCCTTCGGCATGCCTCTTATCCCGGGGGCGAAAAACTCCGCCGCGAAGCCGCCATGATTTCTTCGGCTGCCCTCGGCTCATGGGCGGCGCTGGTGGTTGCTGGAATGTTTGAATACAATTTCGGGGATTCGGAAGTGCTCATATTGTTTCTCTTCACAACGAGCGTTCCCTATGCTTTCGCCCAAAACAGAGCCGAAGATCCGCTTGCGCGGGCGGTTCCGGAATCCAAGGTATGACAGCATCCATCACATGCAAACCAGGCCGGCCGGCATTGTGCGGCCGGGAACAGGATTCCGATTGAAAATAGCAATTCTTGGAACACGGGGCATTCCGGCGAATTATGGAGGCTTTGAAACCTTTGCCGAGGAGTGCGCCGCGGGCCTCGTTGCCCGGGGGCATGAGGTCACCGTCTACGGCCGGCCGCACTATGTTCCGAGAACAATGGCTCTGCACCGGGGTGTCCGGCTGGTAGTGCTTCCGACGCTCGCTTGGAAATATACGGATACCGTGGTCCATGCTTTTTTTTCTGTGATACACGTCCTCTTCCGCAGGTTCGACGTCATTCTGATGTGTAATGCGGCCAATAGCGTCTTCACGTGGATCCCGCGGATTTTTGGAACTCCCGTTGTTCTCAATGTCGATGGCATCGAAAGACACCGGCGGAAATGGAATCGTCTGGGAAGAGCCTATTATCACCTGTGCGAATATCTTTCCACATGGTTCCCCACTGTCATTGTCACGGACGCGCGCGTGATAGAAAGGTATTACCGGGATGCGTACGGCACAGCTTCGGTATTTATTCCCTACGGCGCGTTCACCGAAAAGCCTCAGGGATGTGAAGTCCTGGAGCGGCTCGGAGTGAAAAGCGGAGAGTATTTCCTCTATGTAAGCCGGCTGGAGCCGGAGAACAACGCACTCCTGGTGGTAAAAGCTTTCGAGAAAGTGAAGACATCCAAGCGCCTGATCGTTGTGGGCGATGCTCCCTACGCTCCGGAATATATTGAGAAGGTTCGGGCGACGCAGGATCCGCGGATTCTTTTCCCGGGCGCCCTCTATGGACCTTCTTATCGGCAACTGCAGGCAAACGCCTTCTGTTACATCCATGCCACCGAGGTAGGAGGAACGCATCCGGCTCTCATCGAGGCCATGGGACAGGGAAACATCATCGTGGCAAACGGCACGCCCGAAAATATCGAGGTGCTGGATACCGCCGGCCTCACGTATCGGAAAAACGATGGGGACGATTTGTCCCGATGCCTGCAGGAAATCGCCGACAATCCCGCAAGGTTCGCCGGGCTTAAAGCGGCAGCACTGGAACGCGCCTGCGCCTTTTACTCATGGGAGAGCGTGATCGATCAGTATGATAGGCTTTTCCATAGACTGACCTCAGCCTGAATGCCGTTCTTCAGCGTTTTTTTCAGCGTTCGTCGGCGTTATCCATCAAGGGAACCGGATAACATTGTGAGTCCGCCGCCCAAGCCGGGCTTTTGAGCCAAGCAGGAGGCATCCGACTCAATAGTTTGCTATAATGCGCGCCTTGCCTGAGGAGTGGAATGCAAACAAGGTCGAGAGTCCCTCCCATGCTGGCGCCATGGGTCATCCTTTCCAATTTCCTGCGCAAGATCTACATCCAGCGCAGCCTGATTCACAATTTCGTCGTGCGCGATTTGAGGGCCCGTTATATCGGATCTTTTATGGGATTTTTCTGGAGCGTGATCCATCCGATCGTGCTCCTGGTCAGTTATACCTTTGTCTTTTCCGTAATATTCGGTGTCCGGCCAAGGCCCGATGCCGGCACGACCAGCTTTCCGCTCTTCCTTTTCTGCAGCATTCTTCCCTGGCTTTTTTTCCAGGATACTCTCCAGCGTTCAAGCACCGTTATCATTGAAAATGCCAATTTGGTGACCAAAACCCTGTTTCCCAGTGAAATTCTGCCTCTCTCCGTAATGCTGGCGGGCGTCGTCAATCACCTGATCGGGTTTGCCATACTCCTCTGCATCCTGCTCTTCACCCTGGGCAAGATTAGCGTTTTCATACTCCTGATTCCGGTCTACTTCATCCTCCTGATGTTCTTTACGCTGGGACTGTCGTGGTTCGTTGCCGGCCTGAATGTGTTCGTGCGCGATGTTTCCCAGATACTCAGCGTGGTTCTGACATTCTGGTTCTGGTTCACGCCGATCTTCTATTCGACCGACCGGTTCCCTGCCGGGATGCGCTTCCTGGTCGATTGGAATCCCCTGGCTCAGGTCGTTGCCGGTTACCGGGATTGTCTGCTGCGCATGCGTATGCCCGACATGGGCATACTGGCCATCCTGGGCGTAGCGTCCCTGCTTGTGTTTGCAGGCGGCGGCATATTTTTCCGGGTGATAAAACGCGAATTCGTGGATGTTCTCTGATGCGTGCCATTCAAGTCCAGAACCTGTCGAAGAGATACCGGATTTACCGTAGCCCCTGGGACAAGCTGCGCGAGGCAACCGGTCTTGGATCGGGCAGACTTCACCGGGAATTCTGGGCTTTGAAGGACATTTCCTTCAGCCTGGACTCCGGCCGGACACTGGGAATAATCGGCCAGAACGGATCAGGGAAAAGCACTCTGCTGCAGATCCTGGCAGGGATCATGCTCCAGACCGGCGGAGATTGTTTTGTATCGGGCAAGGTCTCAGCCCTGCTCGAACTCGGATCAGGATTCAATCCGGAGTTTACGGGGCGCGAGAATGTCTTTATGAACGGGGCGATCCTGGGCCTCGACACGCGCCAGATGGAAAAGCGTTTCGACGACATCGCGGCATTCGCGGAGATCGGCAACTTCATGGACCAGCCCGTGAAGACATACTCCAGCGGGATGTTCATGCGCCTGGCATTTGCCGTAGCCGTAAACGTGGATCCCGATATCCTGCTCGTGGACGAGGCGCTTGCGGTCGGGGATCTGATTTTTCAGCACCGGTGCATGCACCGGATGAATCATCTGCGGGACGGCGGCAAGACTATTGTCCTTGTCACGCATGATCTGGATGCCGTCACGAAGTTTTGCGACCATGCTCTGCTTCTGGACGGCGGCCGGATTCTTGAAAACGGCAAACCGGAACTCGTCGTTCAGAAGTACCGCGCCCTCATCTTCGAACGGGAGCGTGGCCGGATCGATTTCAGCCGAAGCAATGAATCGTTGGGCATCTCCGGCCTGTTCACGTCGGCGGACAAAATGCCCATCGCGCGTTCCATACCGAACATCGATCACCGGTTCGGGAACAAGGAAGCCTCAATTCTTGGGATGGAGTTGCTGGACGAGCAGGAGAAGCCGGTTGCGGAGGCATTCACAGGACAAAATATTACCATACGTATCTCCGCGCAATTCCACTGCGAGATTGATCAGCCCATTCTCGGGTATACGCTCCGGAACAGGCTGGGCATCGAAATCTCGGCCAGCAACACCACTTTCGCAGGTTACCCCTTGCCCCGGGCGCGAAAGGACCAGATCTGCACCAGCGATTTTTCAGTCCGGCTGCCTGCCCTTGCCGTGGGGAGTTACACCCTTTCGCCCGCCGTCGCCAAAGGGAGCCTGCTGCAGCATGATATGTGCGACTGGATCGACAACGCCCTGGTTTTCACCATCCGCTCACAGGATCTGATCTACGGCATGCTGCGCTTGGACGCGGACGTACGGAGCTACATTTCCTGCGAGGAAAAGGAAAATGCATGATCTCGAGGATAAGCCGTGATTCCCAAAGACCTCTCTAAGCTGGCCGCCCCCATGGATTCCTTCAAACGAATCGAGATTGCTCGAGGCTATTTCGATGACATCGAATACCATCCGGGCCTCCTGACGGCCACGGGGTGGATGCTTCTGCAAGGATCAAGGATTGACGCGATTCACGCTTATATCAACGGCGAGCCTGCTGCCGTGAGTCCCCCCGTATATCGCCCCGATGTTGCCCGCGAACTATCCCGCATAAAAGACGCAGGATATTCGGGATTCAGTTTTCAATTGCCCTACGAGGCGACGGCGGACGGCAATTACGGCTGGCTGGACCTGATAGGGTATCGGGCGGATCGACCGGTCTGCCAGATGAATATCCTGTTCCACACAAATATCGAGGCGGTTGAACCAACCCCCAATCCGGATCTGATGTATCGAGTCGTAAACAACCGCGACAAGCGCGCATTCAAAACAAGCGGCGCCAAGTCCTTCGGTGAATTTCTCAAGCCCATCCTGCAATATGTGGAACCGAACGCTTTGCATACCATGCTCGACTGGGGTTGCGGGTGTGGGCGCATGACAATTCATTTTTTAGCGCTGGGCGACAACTTTAAAGTCCATGGCTGCGACATCGACGCGGAAGCGGTGAGTTGGTGCCGGGAGAACCTTTCTGCCGGAAAATTCGCCGCCATTCAGCCGTATCCGCCGACGCCCTATGCCGATTCAAGCTTCGACGTCATTATTGGTCTTTCGGTTTTGACTCATTTAAAACGCGAGGCCCAAAATGCATGGCTTTTGGAAATGCGCCGGTTGCTCTCGCCGGGGGGAATTTTTCTGGCATCAGTTCATGGCAAATCCGTAGCGGGCGATGAAATTCCGGGACGCATGCAAGATCTGTTGCGCAAAGGCATTTTGGATGATATTGGGGATTCCACCCTGAATGGAATCGCACCTGAGGGATACTACAGGGGCGTTTTCCAGACACGCGAATACACCCTGCGGGAGTGGTCCAAGTATTTCGAAATCCTGGACTATGTCAAACGAGGCGTGGGAAACAGGCAGGATCTTGTGATCATGCGAACTCCCTCGAACCTCGTGGAAGCGACGGCTTCAACAATTCGGCGAGGGACTCCACTCGAGGCTGCGTTGCGAGAGGGCGCTGCCTTGAGTCTTCAGGACGATCTGTCGGAGCGGATTTCGGCACTCGAAACCGAGACTGTCGCATTGAGAGAGGCATTAGACCGGATATCCGGCAAAGCTGGAACCCCGAAAGGCGGGGATGAATACCCTCGCCGCTGGAAACAGAACGCCAAAGGCATGATCCGGCTTCTTGCAGGACCTGCATGGCCCCTGATACGGAAAATTTTCCGAAGACACTGATAACCGAAGAACGCATGCTGATCAGAAATGTGCGCTCGGGGCAGGTCCGGCGGACAATATCCGGCTGGCCAATTTCCGCATAGTGTGCGTATACAAGCATCCTCCAGAAAGACGGTATGTCCATGATCTCCGGATCCCTTTATCCGCTACAAATCCTCCAGCAAGTGGGCTAGACTTCTTGCTTCAATGGTTCAATGGAATGATGCAGTCCTAACAATGCCGGCCCTGACGGGCCGGCCTATGCGGGCATTGCCGCCAAATGGTAAATTTCGGACCTCGCCCTGCGGATAAACTTAACCGAATCAATCCCGGGATTCTGCTCTGTATAGCTCTGGTGTACCTTTGCGCGGCCAACCTAATCTGGATTTCGAAAGACGCCCGCCCGCCTTTCTTCGACATGGCCTACCACCAGGCCAAAGCCCTGAACATCTACGATGTCATCCAGAGCCGCGGCATTCCCGGGCTCGTGGAAATCCCGCATCTGACGGGTTTTTACCCGCCCCTGTTTCATTCCGTAATTGCAATTTTCTATGCGCTTTTGGGGAAATCCATCCATTCCGCAATGCTGGCCAACCTCCCGGCGATCGCCATACTCCTGTTTGCCGCTTACGGCCTGGGGAAGCGCCTGATGACGCCCTTTGCGGCGGCAACCGCCGCAGTGCTCGCAAACTTCTTCCCCTTGATGCTTTGGCTCTCGCGTGAAACGCTCATCGACTACTGGCTGGCAGCCTTCGTGACGCTGGCAATGTTGTGTCTGTTCCGCACGGAAGGCTTCTCCAAAAGGTCCGAATCCGCTCTGTTCGGCGTCGTGTGCGGGCTTGGGATGCTGACCAAATGGACCTTCCCCCTGTTCGTGGCTCTGCCCGCCATCTGGACGGCCCGAAAAAACTGGAAAAACGCCGGAATCGCCGCTCTGACCGCATCCGCCGTATCGGCAACCTGGTATGCGTCCCAATGGCGGGCGATTGAATCTTTTTTTAACATAAACAGGGCCGGAGGCGTGGCTGAAGGAGATCCTTTAAAGCTCAGCTGCCAATCCCTGGTCTTCTATGTCCGCGCGCTGGAAGGGTATCAGCTGTTTCTACCGCTATTCGTCCTTTTTGTAGCAGGTGCCGTCTTCCTGATACGGAATTTCTATCCGGCATGGATTCCTGTCGTTCTTTGGATCGCCGGCGGATGGTTCAGCCTGCTTTTGTTCCAGAACAAGGATCCGCGCTATACAGTGCCCCTGCTCCCTGCGGTGGCTCTCATCAGCGCTTCAGTTTTGCAAAACCGGCGGCTATGGACCGCTGCATTGGCTTGCCTGCTGCTCTTTCAGCACTACCTGGTATCCTTCGGGATCCGCAATCTGCCCGAAAGGATTATTCTGCTAAAAGGGATAGAAGGCCCGCTCTCCTGGGACTGGAATCTTTACACGCAGACCTATTTTCAGCTTCTCGGCCCTCCTGCGCGCGAAGATTGGAAAATTGAACAAGTTCTGTCGCAGATAGCCGAGGTCCAAGGCCCTAAGGTCAGGATGGGAATTGTTCCCAGCATCCCGCGTTTTGACCCGGAAGCCTTCGAGTTTTACTCTGCGCTTCGTGGATACAACATAACGGTCACACGCCTGTGGTATTTTGATGAGAAGGCGATCGCCGGCCAGGACTGCATCCTGGTGTCCGAGGGAGACCAGGGGTACGCGGCTTTTTACTCCAAGGATCTTGGCCGGATCAACCATTACATTATGGATCGCCCGGATCAATACCGGCTGGCCGATCGATTGGCAATCCCTGGCGGACAAACCATCCGTCTGTACCGTCTGAAGTCGTGATCCGGTTTGAATCCGGCCCGGCCATACGGAAGTGATATTGTTTGGCTCATAAATGCCATGACCCCTGATTCCGGCATGAAAAACTGGGTGCCTTACGCAATCCTCATAGCTCTTGTGCTCTGCAGCATCGTTCCGTTCGCGGACCGCGCCGTTTATCTTGACGAGCATATTTACCTGCACGTCGCGGGAACCGCCCTTGAGAAAGACTGGAGGTTTCCCCAGGACACGCCGTGGGTATTTTTCGGCACCCGCTACCAGAATCTCGCGGCCCACACGCACCCTCCATTGGGCGAGTATGCTCTGGCGCTGATGCTCAAGCTTTTCGGGGGCTTCGATGAAGTCCGTTTCCGGCTGTTGTGGGCCGTTTTCCCGCTGGCCGCAGTGCTGGGCTTCTATCGTCTGGCCCGTCATTTCACTGCGAACCCGCTGCCGATCGCCTCATTGTTTGCGGTCTGTCCCGCCTTTTTTGTCATAAGCCCGACGCTGATGATGGATATCCCCATGCTGGCCTTTTTACTCTGGGGACTGGCGTTTTACCTGGACGGCCTCCAGGGGCGGGAAATTAATCTTTTGCCGGCTGCTGTGTGTTTAACCGTGTCCGCCGGAATCGGATATTCGGCATTGGTGCCGACAGGCTGCCTTTTCCTTTGGGCGATTGCCCGGAAACGGCCGGTTCGGGAATTGTGCAGCATAGCCCTGGCCGCGATGGGGGTGGCAGCATGGCTGGTGATCATGAAATCCCATTTTGGCGAACTCCCTGCGGCCGGGATGGTCCGCTACCTTGCTTCGCACCTTTCGTTTCCTGCAAATGTCCTTCCCACCATCAGCTTCCTTGGAGGTGTCAGCCTGTTTCCCTGGGCATTTTTGGCGCTGGTCGACATCCCTCGAAAGAAAATTCTGGCCGTGTCCGCCGTTTTGGCGGCATTCCTGATGAGTTTTTTCCACAGCTGGCCAACTCCATACTCCCGGATGTGGTTTGTGCTGCTGGCATCTTCCGGCATCGGGTTGCTCGTGGTTTTTGCTATGAAAGCCGCGCGCCGCGAATCCGCCGCCTGTCCGCCGGGCCGGGATTTCCTTCTCCTTTGGTTCCCGGCAACATTTCTGTTCTTCCTGTTGTCGGCGGAGATGGTCAACGCCCGCTATTTTCTCCTAAGCCTGCCGCCTGTTTTCCTGATTGCCTTCCATCGCCTGCGCCGCGTGGCCGCAGTCCCTGTGGTTACGGTCACCATGATTTTGTCTGTCTTAATAGCCGCCGGCGATTATCGATTTGTAAATTCCTATCGGGAATGGGTCGTGAAGACGATCGATCCTTTGCAGCGGCAAGGCTTCCGCATTTGGAGCGCAACGGAATCGGGTCTACGCTTTTACCTCGAACAAAGGGGAATAGAGACGCTCGACAATACGGACATGCGCCCCAAAGGAGGAGATCTCATCGTCAGGCAAGCTTCCTTTTCCTACGGTCTTTCCGGGGAACTGGCGCCGCTTTTGCTGCTGCTGTCACAGGTCGATCTTGAAGACACTTATCCTGTCCGCACTTTTGTCGCCGCGGCGGGCGCGGGCTTTCACGACAGCCATTTCGGGCTTGTCCCTTACAGCATATCGCGAAGCTCCCTGGACAGGCTGGAACTGATGCAGATCAGCCCGTTTGTGCGCAGCTTGCCGCAGGTGGTCCCTCCCGACTACTCCTCAGTCCCGGTATGGTATCCCGGAGGCGTTCTACTCAAACAGGTCCTGCCGGAAATGAAATTTCCCGTGCGCATTCCCAAGGGCGCGCGGGTGGACTATGAGCTTGAGGGCAAGGGTTCCATTGAAATCTCGGACGAATGCATTACATTAAGGAAGACAGGCGATGGAACGGCTGTCTGGAAAAACTTCCGTATCATCCCCGAGGGATTGGGTGCGGCGAATCGATAGTCTGATATGCAGAGCCGGTGGCTCTCCGATTGGATTAGGAAAGCGCCGATTAGGAAAGCGCCTATGGAACCTTTTAAAAAAACAGCTCAAGAGCGCCATGAAGATGAAGGTTCCGGTCTGGAACCTACCGGAGAGCGCTACCTGCCGTGGGCGGACGATCCCGTAATGACCTATGAGCATTTGCATCGCTACGCCTATGCATCCCGATATATCGAAGGCAAAAGGGTGCTCGACCTGGCTTCCGGCGAGGGTTACGGATCTGCGTTGATCGCCCGTACAGCCTTTTCGGTCGTCGGAATCGACATCGACGAAAAAACCGTGCGTCATGCGCACAGGAAATATGCGGGAGCCAATATTCACTTTGTCGTCGGCTCGGTTACCGAGATTCCTCTGGCGGCCCGCTTTGACGTCGTCGTCTGCTTCGAGCTCATAGAACATGTTCAGGACCACGACAAACTGCTTTCCGAAATCAAACGGCTTCTTGCTCCGGGGGGCATGCTGATGATTTCGACCCCCAATAGGCCGGAATACCGCCTGCTGGAGCCGTCGAATCCCTACCACGTGAAGGAGCTCGATTTCGAGGAATTCAGGACCTTGCTGAAACGCTTTTTTTCACAAGTCCGGTTTCTGGGACAGCGCGTGTACTGTAATTCGAGTCTATGGGCCACTGAATCCCCCTCATACGGACCCGGATCCGGGATGTTCATCGATCGCGGCGCTGACGGTTTTTTGGTCTCTCAGGCAGATCGCCGGGCTCCCCTGTACTTCATCGGCACGGCATCGGACACCGAGATGCCACCGGGCCCTGCAAGCGAATTTTTGGCAGACAATACCAATTCGCTAATAAAAGAACGAGATAGGATCCAGAGCGAATTGGAGACATCCATCCGCTCGCAGCAGGAAGCCCTGGCATGGAGAGAAGAGCAGGAGCGCCAATTTCAAATCATCATCAGCGCGCGTGAAGAAGCCCTCCAGTGGCGGGCATCTCAAATCGACGCCATGCAGCTCGAAAAGGATTATCAAGCGCAGCAAATTGAGGGACTCGAGAAGCAGTTGCGCATCCTCCAATCCGGAAGAGCGTGGAAGCTGCTCCAGAAATTCTTCGCTTTTCGTGACCGGATTTTGCCGCCGCTGAGCACCGGAAGAAGGATTTATGATCGCTTCCTCGGCAAAATCAAGCTGTAGGCTGGAGGTGCGGCCTTCCTTGGGTGTAGAATTCGCAGGTGTGCCGGGGAGGCAGAAGTCAGGCCCGCGGAGGGTCCTGGAAACCGGATCTTCTGCCAAAATGGGCGAATCGGGATGCGAGGAATCAACCCCCGATGAGCGCCGGTGCACGCCGATCCATTGCCTGGCACGAGGGATCCTGCCTTTAGCGGAATAGCATGCTTGTTTTCTTAAGCCGTTTAATCCTGTTTTTGATCGGCCTGCTGATCTCGCCCCTTATTGTTGCCCTGGCATTGTTTTTTCTGCTGCTGAAGCTGGTGTATGTCTTCCGGCGTTCGCCCGGGCATAGGGGCCGCGACAGCGGAGAGCCGCCCGCCATAAGGGAAAAAATCCCCAACATCCTCATCATCCAGTCTGCGGAGCCCGATTCCGTGCTTAAGGGATTGGATCGCCTGAAAAGCCTTCCACTGATTTCCGGCGGACGCTGCACGGTATTTTGCCGGGACCGGTCCGAAATTCTCAGGCACCTTGCCGGCCACCCCTTGTTGCACACAATTCTTCCCCATATTGAAACCCGAGGATGGTGGAAACACCTGGATGATTTCAGAAGAGAGCGCTTTGATGCCGTCGTAGTATTTTTTACGGGGGATCCGAGCTATTGGAAGATCAAGTATTTTTCTCTGCTGATCGGCGCCCGCCGGAAATTTATTCTCAACGAGAACCATCGTCTGGTCTCCTCCTGGGGTTCCCTGCTCGCTCTCTTTGAGCGCGACCTCGTGCTTTCCGGCATCTTCCAGTCGATCTCCTGGAAGATGCGCCCGGGTCTCCGCTGGCTGGCTGAGCGCTACCAGTTGATGCGTGAGAGGTCCCGCTCTCCAAACGGCTGCGGGATTTCAAGGCGGGCCCTTTCCTTGGCGGGTTTTCAGCCTGACGGACCTGAAATCGAGACAGTTACGGCCGATGTTGCGCCGAAGGACCGTAAGACGCGTGCGCAGGAGGGCCTGGACAATGCCCGGCGCATGCTTACGGGGCTATCCAAAATTTCTTTGCGCAGTTTCCTTTCATCGCAAGCCCGATTCCGGCTGCCGGCCGACGGGGAACCTGTCGTCAGCGTGATTCTCGTGCTATTCAACCGCGCCGAGCTGACATTCCAATGTCTGCGATCCCTGGCCGAGAACGGGTACGAATCGATGGAAGTCATCATCGTGGACAACAAGTCCATTGACGATACACCCTTCCTCCTGGACCGGCTCGAGGGGGCAATCATCCTGCGCAATTCCTCAAATCTCCATTTCATCAAGGCGGCAAACGCGGGGGCATCCAAAGCGCGCGGCCGCCACATACTTTTTCTAAACAACGATGCGCAGGTTATGCCCGGGTCAATTCGGGCAGCAGTTCATATCCTCGAAAGCTCCGATAATATCGGGGCGGTAGGAGGCAAACTCATTCTGCCGGACGGAACGATCCAGGAAGCCGGGAATATCGTTTGGAGAGACGGCTCGTGTCTCGGCTATGGGCGCGGCAACGATCCTCTTCTGCCCGAATACATGTTCCGTAGGGATGTCGACTATTGTTCCGGAGCTTTTCTGCTCACCCGGCGCGAAACCTTTCTGAGCCTGGGAGGATTCGATGAGGCCTACCAGCCCTTCTATTATGAAGAAACCGATTACTGCCTCAGGCTCTGGGAGCGGGGGCTTCGGGTAGTATACGAGCCCGACGCTGCGGTCCTTCATTATGAGTTTGCCAGTTCGTCGTCTTCGGAAGAGGCTCAGGAGTGGCATGCGCGCAATCAGGGAGTGTTTCTCCGGCGCCACCGGGACTTCCTGCTGAATCACCGCGAACCCGACGCCCAAAATGTGCTGCAGGCCCGCTGCGTTTTCGGGAACCGCTTGAAGGCGCTGTTCATCGACGACCGAGCGCCGCACCGGGCGCTCGGATCGGGATTCCCGCGTTCGAACACAATCCTCTCCGGGCTCGTAAAATCAGGCTGCTTCGTCACTTACTATCCGACCGCCGTCCTCGATGAAGATTGGCATGATGTATACGCGGACATTCCTCGCGAAGTCGAGGTGGCGCAGGGGCGCGGGCCGGGCGGTCTTTTGCAGTTCCTGACGGAAAGGAAGGGCTATTACGACCTGGTTTTTATCAGCCGCCCGCACAACATGCAGTTTGCCAGACCCATCCTTCAAGCGCATCCGGACTGGTTTCGAAACACAAGAATCATCTATGACGCCGAGGCTTTGTTCGCGTTCCGGGAGTTGGCAAATCTGAAGCTCAGGGGCGAAGAGCCCGCTGCAAAGAGCATCGAGCAATTGACAAAAAGTGAAGTGGAATTGGCTGCAGAGGCAGACCTTGTCATTTCCGTATCGGAATCGGAAGCCGGGGAGTTTGCCCGGCACGGGATCCGCAATGTCCGAGTCCTGGGGCATGCCCTGCGCGTTGCGCCCACGCCGCGGTCATTCCCGGAGCGCGAGGGCTTCCTATTCGTAGGCTCAATCCTGGAAGAGAACAGTCCCAACGGAGATGCCGTATTATGGTTTGTCACTGAGATACTGCCGATCATTCAGGATAAGCTGGGAGGCGTGCCCTTCGCCATCGCCGGGATTAACAGAATAGACATCCCCGCCAATCCCTGCCATCCGAAAATCCTGGGAAGGGTTGAGGACCTTTCCCCCATTTATGATCAAGCGCGCGTCTTTGTTGCCCCTACACGATTCGCCGCCGGAATCCCGCACAAGATCCATGAAGCCGCTGCGCGCGGCCTTCCTGTGGTTGCAACTTCGCTTCTGATGCGCCAACTCGGATGGTCGAACCGGGAGCATCTGCTTGTCGCCGATGACGCGCAGTCATTTGCGGAACAATGCATTCGCCTGCACAGCGATGCCGGGCTCTGGGATCAAATACGCCAGGCGGCTCTGCAGCGTGTATCGATCGATTGTTCGCCGGAAACGTTTGAAACCGCCCTGAAAGCAATCCTTGAAGGATATGAAAATCCGGCTGCCGAAGCCTCAGAAAACCTGCATTAGATTCGGGGGATGCAGGCGAATCCCGGGGATCTCCCGGGCAAATGGAATGCGCTCCGGCTTTTCGCCGGATATGGCATTTGGCGCAGACGGCGGCCCGCAGACAGAGCGCATGCACTCGTAACGCGATTGCTTGCGGGTGGGAACCGTGAAACAGGTCTTCAGGTAAGACAATGTTTTATTATATTCGTATGCTGTTTCTGGCCGCCATAGTCCTTCTATGCACCCCATGGCTGTTGGTGCTTTGGCTGATGCTGTTCATCTGCAACGGGATCGGGCGTCTTTGCCTCCCTGCCGGGAAGCGGCTGCCCGCCGAATACCCGCCCCCATTCGGCGTCGCTTCCATTGTGGTTCTCAACTGGAACGGCAAAGACCTGCTGGCTCAGGGCATTCCCTCTATCCTGGAGGCGGTGCGCCAGGATGGCCGGCCCCACGAAGTCCTTGTGGTCGACAACGGAAGCACGGACGGCTCGGTTGAGTATTTACGCCAATCGTATCCCGATGTGCGCATCCTGGCTTTGCCGGAGAACCTTGGATTTGCCGAGGGCAACAACGCCGGAGTCCGGGCCGCCCTGAATGACGTGGTTGTCCTTCTCAATAACGATATGATCGTGGATCGAGGTTTTTTGGGACCGCTGCTGCGGGGTTTCGGCCCCAGGACCTTCGCGGTTTCCAGCCGGATTTATTTCCAGGATCAGGCCAAGAGACGCGAGGAAACCGGCAAAACGACGGCAGCCTTTCGCCGCGGCTGGATTGGCTACGCCCACAGTGAACTTGAGGAAGAGGCTTTTGCGCGCGAATACTACCCTGCCTTCTGGGCAGGCGGCGGGTCCTCGGCCTTCCATCGGCGGAGGTTTCTCGAACTCGGCGGCTTCCGCAAGCTGTATTCGCCCGCCTACGTGGAGGACACCGATCTTTCATACCAGGCCTGGAGCGCAGGCTGGGAAGTACTCTGGGCGCCGCAATCGATCGTATATCACAAACACAGAGCCACGAGCAGCCGGCTTTTGAGCCCTTCGGAGCTTGAAATGCTTATCACCCGCAATCAGCTGCTTTTTTTCTGGATCAACATCCGCGACTGGAAATTCCTGATATCTCACGGCCTTTATCTGCCATGGAATCTGTATCGAATGATGCGCGATCATGGGATCGTGCCCGCGAAGGGTATGATCCGGGCGATACGCGCGCTCCCCTCGGCCATGGCCGAAAAACTGAGACTTCCCTACCGGCGGATGCTCACCGACGCTGAGGTTTTTGAGCCCTTCTCCAAACCGGGACTGTACTTCTGGAAACGCAAATCCCTTAACCTGCACACGGTGAACCCAAACGCATCCAAACCGCGTCTGCTGTGGCTCACGGCTTACCTGCCCCACACGGGGCGCCACGCCGGGGCAGGCCGAATGTTTCAGCTGCTGAAGCGCCTCTCCCCGCACTATCGGATCACGCTGCTGAGTTTTCTCGAGACCGACGATGAGAGAGCATTCCTGCCCGAGGTTCAGAGGCTGTGCGAGAGCGTAATCGCCATGAGGCGCTCGAGGCGCAGACGGTGGCATATTTTCGCCTACGAGCCCTTTGATGAATTTCGCACGCCCGAAATGGAGCGGGCATTAGACCGGTGTCTCGAGGAATCCGACTTCGACCTCATACAGCTGGAGTACACCCAGATGGCCTGCTATGCGGACAGGAGTCGACGGATCCCGACGATTCTTACAAAGCATGAGGTTGATTTCGCCGCATGTTCCCGCCGCGCAAGGATGGAGTCTGGCTTCGCCGGCAAGGCGCGCTGGTTTTACAACTATCTCCAGGTTCTGGACCGGGAGGTAAAACTCACGCGCGAGGCGGACGCCGCCGTCTGCATGACCGATCCGGATGCCCGGGAACTGAAAAGGTATTGCCCCTCCGTGCCAACGCACGTGATAAACACAGGCGTGGATCTCGAGTATTTCAGGCCTCCCAAGCTGCCGGCGGAGGGATCCCGCCTGGTTTTTGTCGGCGCTTTCCAGCACCTGCCGAACGTCGAGGCCATGATCTATTTCTGCCGGGAGGTGCTCCCGCTGGTCCGGAAAGAGACGCCTTGTGCAGAATTGTTTATTGTCGGAAGCAATCCCGCGCCGTCCATTCTGGGCCTCTCGGAGATCCCGGGGGTTCACGTCACCGGATTTGTCGCCGACATTCGGCCGTTCATGGCCCTCAGTGCCGTTTATGTCGTCCCGCTCCGTCTCGGTGTGGGCATACGGGGCAAAATCCTTGAGGCCTGGAGCATGGCGATGGCCGTGGTGTCCACGCCCGTCGGTTGCGCCGGATTGCGCTGTGAGCACGGCAAAAATATCCTGATTGCGGACTCCACACGGGAGCTGGCGGCGCAGATAACCCTGTCGTTGAGAAATCCCGAGCTCAGGCAAAGACTCGGGGCGGAGGGAAGAAGAACCGCCGAGCAGTTCTACGGATGGGAACGATCGGCTGGACAACTCGACGCTCTGTACCGTCATTACCTGAACCGGCCGGACTCTCTCGAGATCTCTCACGCGACGGCGCCTGCAAGACGGGCGATCGCGCGGCCAGCCATTCATACGGCGCTGGAAAGCCGTCCGCATGCATGGGTCGAATAGTCCGAGGAGGCCGGAACGGCAACCACGGATTCATCTCCGCGCATGAAGAACGGATCCCGGTGAATGAAAGACTGCTTTATTGAAGATAACATTGAAGATGAGAAGATGACGGACATTCTGATTGAAGGAGCAACGCCTCCAAAGCCGATTTTCGGCAAGCGTCCTCTATCCGTGGCCCCATCCGGTTTTGACCGGTTGCGGTCGGGTCCGGGGAAGGAGAAAATCCTCATCCTGCAATCCGCAGAGCCTGCCTATGTGCTCCAAGCCATGGAAGCGCTGAGAGATAAACCGCCGTTTCAAAATCCCGACTACACGGTTTTTTGCCGCAACAAGCAGGAATCCATCGAGAGCTTTCAGGGGCAACCGATGCTGGGCCGCATCCTGGTGCACTCGGAAACACGCGGTTTTTGGGGCCATCTCCGGAAATTGAGGCACGAGCGGTTCGACGCGGCGGTGCTTTTCCTGACCGGCGATCCCGGCTATTGGAAGGTAAAAACTTTTTCCTTCATGCTTGGAGCAAAGCGCAAGTTGGTGTTCGACGAAACCGGGGATTATTTTTTCTTCGGTTTCCGCCGGTGGGTCCAACTCATGTCCCGCCGGATGAGGGAGCGGCCCCATGCGGAGGCACGTTCGCGCTGCCTGAATGCGGCCTTTACGCTGTTGTTCACGCTGCTGAAAGTGATGATCCTCCCCTTCCGGTTCGTGTGGCTGCTCCTTGTCTGGGTCCGGCTCCGTCAAAGCGGGTGGAAAGCGTCCGGGGTGGAGTCATGAGTTTCAGGTTCGATTGCCGCTATTTTGAAGGGATGAAGCCATGCCGGTTCCGTCGCGAGTGCTCGGGGTGTGAGCATTATGCCCCTTTTGGGAAGAGGGTTCTGATCATCAAGCTGGCAGCGATGGGAGATGTGTTGCGGACTACTCCCTTGCTGCGGGGGCTGCGCGCAGGAGACCCTGGGTGCCACATCACCTGGCTCACGGAGGCGAATGTCATCCCGCTGCTGCAGGGAATTCCTGAAATCGACCGACTTCTGCCCTATTCCTACGAGACGCTTCTCCAGCTGGAAATGGAAACGTTTGACGAGGTCTGCTGTTTGGACAAGGAGCCTAAAGCCGCCGCGTTGGCTGTGAAACTCCGGTCCAAGCGCAAGATCGGATTCGGAATGAGCGCTTTCGGGAACATCGTCCCTTTGAACGAAGAATCCGAATACGCCTATCGATTGGGGATCGACGATAACCTGAAATTTCGCGTCAATACAAAAACCTATCAGGAGCTGATCTATGAATGTGCGGGTATTCCCTATCTCGAACCGCAGGAATACTGTCTTGCGGATCTGTCGACGGAAATCAGGGAAGAAAGAAGGATCCTGCATTCCATAGGCCTGTCTCCCGCAGATCTCAAGATTGGACTCAATACCGGCGCCGGGGAGCTCTTCGCCAGCAAAAAGTGGACAGAAGAGGGCTATGCCCGGCTCGCCGACCGGCTGATCGAGGAACTGGGCGCCGGAGTGTTGCTGTTGGGCGGACCGGAGGAAGTGGAACGGAATATGCGGATCGCGGCAGCGGCCCGTCATCCGCTGCTGAACACCGGCAACGGCAATCCCATACGGGAGTTCGCGGGCATCGTGGGGAATTGCAGCCTCATCATAACCGGAGACACGCTGGCGCTTCATATCGCCATCGGTCTCAGAGTTCCCATTGTCGCAATTTTCGGCCCGACCTGTCACCAGGAGATCGAATTCTACGGTCGCGGGGCAAAAATCACTTCAGGGTTTGAATGCAGCCCTTGCTACATGGGTGTATGTCCGAAGGGATTCACCTGCATGGATGCCGTTTCCGTGGAAGAGGTTTTCCGGGCCACGGCAAAGCTTCTCAAGGATTTGCGAATTACGGATGGAACCCGGGCTCAGTCCCAGAAAGTGTAACGGAGGATGAAATAGATGGCGGCGATTCCATCCTTCCAGCCGATCTTCTTCCCTTCGGAATAATCGCGCCCGCTGTAAGATATTGGCACCTCATAGATCCTGAAACGGGCTTTGCCCACTTTTGCCGTGAATTCCGGCTCGAAACCGAACCGGTTTTCCCGCAGCGTAATTTTTTTCAGGATATCGGCGCGAAAGACCTTATAGCAGGTCTCCATGTCGGTGAGGTTCAGATCGGTCAGCATGTTCGACAGAGTTGTCAGGAACCGGTTTCCCACCGAATGCCAGAAAAGCAGAACGCGGTGAGGCCCTCCCAAAAAGCGCGAGCCGAAAACCACATCGGCCTTGTTGGCAAGGATCGGTTGGATCAGGTTCGGGTATTCCGCCGGGTCGTATTCGAGATCCGCGTCCTGGATCACGACAATGTCTCCGGACACCGAAGAAAATCCTTTGCGCACCGCCGCCCCTTTCCCATCATTCTGAGGCTGCAGGATAATTTTCAGGTCATCCGATGGAGGCAAAGCCTGCAGAATTTCACGGGTTCCGTCCGTGGAGCAATCATCCACGACGATGATCTCCTTATTCAGGCTTACGCCGCGCACGCGGTCGATGACCTGCAGAATGGTGTTCTTTTCGTTGTATACCGGTACGACCACCGAGAGTTTCATATCGCAGCCCCCGAAAAATGGTTATAATAGCCCCTGATTTCAAACGGATAAACAGAGATATTAAGATAAAAGATGTCTGTACTGTCCGGCATGACCGATCTGTGAGATTCTACAGACTACTTGTTTTTCACCTGCGAAATCCATGCCGAATTTGCCCCTCTTATCGATTGTCATCCCGAATCGGGACGGTTGCGGATACCTGCAAAACTGCCTGCGGTCGCTGCTGGCCCAGTCCTATACAAAAATGGAAATTATCATCGTGGATAACGCCTCCCGCGACCGGTCCGTCGAAATTGCGCGCTCTCTGGCGCCGCAGGCCATTTTGCTGGAACAGACAAGGAACCTCGGGTTTGCAGGCGGAGCCAACGCAGGGATACGGGTTTCCAGGGGAGACTGGGTGGCTGTCCTCAACAACGATACCGAAGTGGCCGCGGACTGGCTGCTGGAATGTATGCGCGCCATCCGGAATTACCCGGATGCCGGCTTTCTGGCCTGCAGGATCCTGAATTTCCGCGAACGCCGCCGTATCTACAGCGCGGGGGACTGTATCCTGCGTGCGGGCATAGGCTATCGAAGGGGCCAGGATCAGCGAGACCGGGCGCGCTATCACGAGGAATGCGAAATATTCGCGGCGTCCGGATGTGCAGCCTTGTATCACCGGCAGGCGCTTGAAGAACTCGGAGGCTACGATGAGCGCTTTTTTGCCTATCTTGAGGACGTCGACCTTGGGCTGAGGCTTCGGGCGGCGGGATACCGCGGCTATTACGTGCCGCGCGCTGAGGTCTACCACCATGGGGCGGCGACAAGCGGAGGCGAGTTTTCGCCGCTGGCGGTGCGGCTGCGCACGCGCAATGCACTCCTCGTGCTGACCAAGAGCATCCCCGCGCGCATATTGTTGCGGTGCCTCCCGATGATTTTCCTTTCACAGCTGTGGTGGCTGATGCGGGCCGTGATCCATAAGCGTTTGCCTCAATATATCCGGGGTGTGGCGGAAGCACTGCGGCTGGCGCCGGCAATGCTCGGGGACCGCGCACGGCTCCGCCCGTACTGGCAAAAGTCAGCGGAGCGGCTCTGGCAGGAGATCCTCAAATCCGAATCCCTTGCGCGCAGGGATTTCGCGCCCGCGCCGGCGGAGCCCGTTTCTCTGTTTTTGAAATGGTATTTCCGCCTGTTTTGATTTGCAGGAAACGCCGGAACATCGTAAAGGGCCCGGAGGCCGGATGGTTTCGATCATCATAGTAAATTGGAATTCGGGAAGGTTGCTGGATAACTGCGTGCAGTCCCTGATCAGGAATGCCGCGGGATGCCAGATCATCGTCGTCGATAACGCTTCCACGGATTCCAGCCTGACATTTCTGGAAGGGATGGGGGCGGAGGTTTCCGTGCTGCGGAACAGCCGTAATCTCGGCTTTGCAGCCGCGAACAATCTCGGGTGGCGGGAGAGCAAAGGGACCCGAATCCTGTTTCTCAATCCCGACGCAGAAAGTCTCCCCGGTTCTGTCGAATGCCTGGACAGCGCACTGTCTGCAGACGATGGAGTCTGGGCGGCGGGCGGCTGCCTGCTAAGCCCATCCGGACAGTCCCAACCGGATTTCAATGTGAGGTCATTTCCCACCGTCGGAAAGGTTGCGGCAGACATGCTGTTTCTTGACGAAGTTCGGCGTCTCGGCCCACGGGCCCGATACCGCCGGGCCGACTGCGGCGCCGTCGCGATGGATGTGGACCAGCCGGCAGCAGCGTGTCTGATGGTCCAGAGGACGGCTCTGGAATCTGCGGGAGGCTTCGACGAAAGCTTCCGCCCGGCGTGGTTTGAGGACGTGGATCTCTGCAAACGCATTCGGAATCAGGGCGGCCGGATAAGGTATGAGCCGGGGGCACGCTTCATTCATCATGGCGGGTACAGCCTCAGCCGGATGCCCCGGCAGGACTTCCTGGAATCTTTCCATGCAAACCAGATCCGCTATTTCCGCAAGCATCACGGACCGCGCATCGCAGGCCGTGTAAGAAAAATCGTCATCCTGGGGCTGCTTTTGCGAAGCGCGTTTTCCATCGCCTATCCGCTGGCGCCCGGGTCCTCGCGGCTCTCGTCGGCGCGAGTTTTCTGGATCGCCGCCAGGCGCATCGGAAAACTTCGAGAGGTGGCGGCATGAACGCCAGGCTGCTGATCAGCATCGTAACTTTCAATTCGGGACGCAGCTTGAGCTCCTGCCTTGAAAGCCTGAAAAGGCAGACTTTCCGAGATTTCCGCGTTTGCCTGTGGGACAACGCCTCCACGGATGAGACTCCCTCGATCATCGACGCACACAGGGATGTTCTGACCTCCGCTCATTTTTCGAAAAGCAACCTGGGATTTTGCTCCGCGCACAACCGCGTGATCTCTTCGACACGCTCGGAATACGTGCTGGTGTTGAATCCCGATGTCGTGCTCGAAACGCGTTTCCTGGAAATCCTGATGCGGGCCATGGAAGAGGATTCCGGGGCCGGGTCGGCGACCGGCAAATTGCTCCGCTGGCCGCCGGAGACCGATAATCCTGAGGCGTTTTACTCCCGGCAGGGAGCCTCCGCCAGGGTCCTGGACAGTGCGGGAATATACATCACTCCGAACCAGCGCCATTTTGACCGGGGCTCCGGTGAAAGCGATGCGGGTCAGTATGACAGGCGGGAGTATGTCTTCGGAGCAACGGGAGCCGCGGCGTTCTATCGGCGCGCGATGCTGCAGGAAATACAGGAAGGAAAGGAATACTTCGATGAAAGCTTTTTTGCCTATCGGGAGGACGCAGATCTGGCCTGGCGGGCTCAGTGGATGGGGTGGCGTTGCCTGTATGTGCCCGAGGCCAGGGGCTACCATGAGAGAAAGGTGCTGCCCGAGCGGCGTCCGGCGTTGCCCCGCATCGTGAATATGCACTCCTTCAAAAATCGTTTCCTCCTGCGCATCAAAAACATGGATCCTGGGACATACGCACGGTTTTTCCTCCCGATCACGCTGCGCGACATCGGAATATTGGGATATGTTCTGATCCGCGAGTGGTCTTCCCTCCCCGGCATCCCGCTGATCCTACGGGCTATTCCCCGATCCTGGGCGCGCCGCAAATCCTTGTTTCACCGCAGGAGGGTGGCGCCTGCAGAGATGCGCTCCTGGTTTTCCTGCCGTCCCGTGGCAAAAAGCATTGGAAACAGCGAGCGTGCAGGGAGCCGGGGCTGAGACGCCGCGTCGCGCAGTCCGGGCCTGCTCAACAGAGCCTCAGATCGGCTGACGCGTTAAGATCGAGGTCCAGCGGACATGTCTGAAGCAGCTTCGGCGTGCCGGCCGCCGCAATCATGGCGCCGTTGTCGGTGGTCAGGTCCGGGCTCGGGAAATAGACACGCGGCGAATGCACAAGGTTTCGGGCCTGTGCCTCAAAAACCATTTTGAACGTTTGCCGTAACAGGGAGTTGCAGGCTACGCCTCCGACCAGCAGGATCGAGCGCGGATGCAGCCGGGATTGAGCTTTCTGCGTCTGAAAAACCAGCGTATTCACAATAGCCTGCTGGTAGCTGGCGACAAGGTCCAGGATCGTCTGTGAGATCCTCCCGCCGGGTCGGCGCGGCTTGATTCCTTTCTCCTGGATGTGGCGCAGAGCGGCGGTCTTGAATCCGCTGAAGCTGAAGTCCAGGCTGCCGTCGCTTATCTTTGGGATAGAAAATGAGAAACGGCTTGCGTTCCCGTCTTTCGACAGCCTGTCGATAAGCGGTCCGCCGGGATAGCCCAGGCCGAGAAATTTGGCTATTTTGTCCAGTGCTTCTCCGGCCGCGTCGTCCCGGGTCCTTCCGACGGACTGATAGTTGCCCGGCGAAGGAGAGTGGATCAGGGATGTATGGCCGCCGGATACGGTCAAGGCCAGCACGGGGTATTCTATCTCCCTGTGCTCGATGAAGGCCGAATGAAGATGCCCTTCGATATGATTGACGGGAACCAGCGGCTTGTGAATGGAGAAGGCCATCGCCTTGGCGAATGATACGCCGACCAGCAGGGACCCGATGAGTCCGGGCCCCTGAGTGACCGCGATTCCGTCGATATCACCGTAAGCTTTTCCCGCGTCCGCAAAGGCCTTTCGGACTACGTATCCGATATTGTGCAGGTGTTCGCGGCTGGCCAGTTCGGGAACCACGCCCCCGAAGCCGCGGTGGATTTTGACCTGTGAAGCCACCACGTTGGAAAGGATGCGGTGCCCGTCCTCTACGAGCGCGGCAGCCGTTTCATCGCAGGAAGACTCTATTCCCAATACCAGCATTGTCGGTTTAATCCTGCGGACCGAAATCCCGGACCTGCAGCCATGCGGATCCCGGTTCGTCTTATTGCATCAGTTTACGCAGCGAATCCCCAAATGGAGCCCGGGCAACTCCCCGGTCGGTGATAATGGCATGAACATAACGGCCCGGCGTAACATCGAATGCCGGGTTGGCCACCCTGACATCAGACGGTGTAATGGCGATGCCCTTGATTCTGCGCACCTCGTCCGGATCCCGCTCCTCGATCGGTATGCGGCTGCCGTCGGAGATGGACAGGTCCAGTGTCGATACGGGTGCGGCGACGTAAAAAGGCACACCGTTCTCTTTCGCAAGCACGGATAAAGGATAGGTCCCGATCTTGTTGGCCACATCGCCGTTGGCCGCAATGCGGTCGGCGCCCACCACGACACAGTCGATATCTCCCTTCTGCAGGAAGTAGCCCGCCATGTTATCCGTGATTACGGTGACCGGTATGCCGTCCTTCTGCAGTTCCCACGCCGTCAGCCTCGCCCCTTGCAGAAAAGGACGCGTTTCGTCTGCAAAAACCTGGATATGCTTGCCTGCTTCAACAGCGGCCCGAATCACTCCAAGGGCGGTTCCATAGCCGGCTGTCGCCAGAGCGCCCGCATTGCAGTGCGTCAAAACTCGAGCCTTTCCGGGAATCAGTGCCTGTCCAAAACGCCCGATCCTCCGGTTGGCCTCGATGTCTTCCGAATGCATCCTGAGCGACTCCTGAATCAGCACCGTGCGGATGGTCTGGATCCCGTTGTTCCGCTCCCTCTCGTAGACAGCTTTCATGCGTTCAACGGCCCAGAAAAGGTTGACGGCCGTAGGGCGCGTTCTCCGTATGTCTGCACAAATGCGATCCAACGCCGCATCCAGTTCCGCGATATCGGCACAATCGGCCTTCTTCACACCCAGCGCAATCCCCATGGCCGCAGCGATACCGATGGCCGGAGCCCCGCGGACCACCATGCTTCGAATCGCTTGCGCGATTCCGGCGTGATCCGTGTATGTATTGTAAACTTCTTCAGCCGGCAGCAGTCGCTGGTCCAGCATCACCACGCCGGATTCCGTCCACTCGATCGTTCGTATCATCCGCATCCTCAAGAAAGGCGAAGTCTATCGTAAGCGCCCCGTTTTTTGAAGGGCTCCGGGAAGCTTATTCGCAGACGGGCCTTCCAACGCAGACGTTCCAATGCGTTTTTCCGGCGTTGGCCGGAACCGGAAAAATCCTGGAGCTGTCAAGTCCCGCGGGACCCCGGCGAACGGAAACGTTGCGGATGCATTCGGGCCCCGGGAGTCGCACACTCAGGGTCGCGGATTCCTTTGACAGAAATCCAATTATGATGATATAAAAGATCCTTGATCTATGAAAATCGAATGAGGTGCCCGCGGTCGGGGTAAAAGGGAAGTGGGTGAGATTCCCACACGGTCCCGCCACTGTAATCGGAAAGCCCCGCATCTTTGGCCTTGGCAGTACCAAAAGCCCGCCACTCGTTTCAGCAGAATAACGGGGAAGGCGAGATGCCCGGCAACGACCCGAAAGTCAGGAAACCTGCCTCTTCGTTGACTTCAGCCAGCTCTTCGCGAGAAAGAGTACTGAAATGCAGTTCTGCAGTTCATACCGCATCAAGCTCCAGGGTTCCTCAGGAGTTCCGCCCTTCAAGCCGAAAAATATTGCTATTGCATTCGCATGCATTCTGCTTTGCCTTGCAGGGTCGGGTTGCCAAAGCGGCCGCCAGGCCGGCTCGCAGCCAGCGGTTCGGGAAGCGTCGGAAAAAGTCTCCTATATAGATGGGATCGGAAGGCCTGTGGACATCCCCAGGCGTCCGATGAAAATCATATCGCTGGCTCCCGATGTGACCGAGACCCTCTACCTGCTCGGAGCCCAGGACCGTCTTGTCGGCGACACCACGCAATGCACCTGGCCGGAGGCGGCGAAACACAAACCCAAGGTAGGCGATCTCCTGAACCCGAACTACGAAGTCATCCTGGCGGCCAAGCCCGACCTTGTCATCTCCTCCACGGCCGGGAACGACCGGGCCGCGGTCATGAAACTGGCCGCCCTGGGCCTCCCGGTTTATGTCGTGGCGCCGCGGAACGTGGATAGGATTTTTGAATCTGTCGAGCAGATGGGGCGCATTACCGATTGTGCCGACCGAGGGCTTCAGCTTGTCGCCGAAATGAAGGAGCGGCTGGAAAGAATAAGGCTCAGGATCGCGGGGCTTCCCCCGGTCCGCGCCTTTTTTGTCACCTGGTTTGATCCCCTGCTGGCGCCGGGGAAAACGACATTTGAAAATGACGTGCTGGGCCTGGCCGGAGTGCTTTCCGTTACGGCCGGGATCCCGCAGTTCTATCCCCGGTACAGCCTGGAACGGCTCCTTTTAGAAGATCCGGATGCCATCATCACCGTCAAGCAGGAAGGGAATCCGATCCCCGAATTAAAAAGGATCTCCGGCTGGCGGGATCTGCGGGCGGTCCGGGAAGGAAGGATTTACGTTCTGACGGAATTCCTCCAGCACCCCTCTCCGCTGTTCGTCAACGGCGTAGAGGAGCTGGCCCAGAAACTTTACCCGGAGCGTTTTCGATGAGCCGTCTTTCGGGTACAAAAATCCTGTCGGTAAGCCTTGCACTGCTCGGCACATGGTTGGTCGTGGCCGTAGCTTCGCTGAACATCGGAAGCGTCCCGATACCTGTCCGGACTTCCCTGAGGCTATGGGCGGGGTGGCTGGCAGGCGCCGATACGGCAGAGGACCCCCTGGGCTCCGTTCTTTTTTCAGTGCGGTTGCCCCGTGTGCTTCTGGGTTCCCTGGTGGGAGCAGGTCTCGCTGCGGCGGGGACCGCCTTTCAGTCTTTGCTGCGCAATCCCCTGGCGGATCCTTATGTGCTCGGAGTCTCTACGGGCGCGTCCATGGGTACAATTCTCTATTCCATATTTGCCGGCTGGCTGGGATTTGCCGTGGGCGGCGGCGGGTTTGTGTATGGCCGCCCTCTCGCAGCATTTCTGGGCGCCGTCTTCACGATCGGGGCTGTGTATGTGGTCGCATCCGGGTCGCATCGCGACGGGGAGAGCTCGCAGCGGCTGCTGCTCGCAGGAATCGTGCTGGCATCGTTCCTTTCATCCATCAACGTGTTCCTCCTGACCAGCACAAGCCAGGCGGATCTTCGCGGAATCTTCTACTGGCTTATCGGGGATCTCAGCCGCCCGGTGGACGCCTCGATTTATCCGGTAACTGTGCTGGTTTTCGCGGGATTCTCTCTGCTCTATCTTTTTTCACACAGCCTGAACCTGATCGGAATGGGGGAGGACGACGCGCTGATTCTCGGCATCGAGGTGCGGCGCGTGAAGACCTGCGTCTACATCACTGCTTCGCTGATCACAGGGGCCGTTGTCTCAGTCAGCGGTCCTATCGCATATATCGGGCTCATTTGTCCGCACATGGGACGCATGCTGTTCGGCAGCGACAACCGGATCCTGTTTCCCACTGTTTTTATCTTCGGAGCCATTTTCACCCTTCTGGCCGACACCCTGGCAAGGACCGTTCTCTCGCCCACCGAGCTTCCGGTCGGCATCGTGACCGCCCTGTGCGGAGCCCCCCTTTTCATATACCTGCTGCGACGTAAAGGGAGGAGCTCATGAGCCAGGGAAAAGTGATGCTGGAAGCCCGGGGTGTAAGCTTTAATTATCACCGGCCAATCGTGCGGGATATTTCTTTCAGCCTGGGACCGGGGACCGTGACGGGAATCATCGGTCCCAACGGCTCCGGAAAGACGACGATCCTGCGTCTCCTCGATGGAATCGTGCCTCCGCTCTCCGGACAGATTCTTCTGGGAGGGGATCGTCCTCTTTCCGGCTTGAACCGGAAGGAAGTTGCGCGCCACATCGCGATGGTCCCGCAGAACGGCGGATCGTACCACTATCAGACGGTTTTTCAGTTCGCGATCCAGGGCAGGTCTCCCCACCTCTCGCTCCTGGCTTTTGAAAGCCTCCAGGATGAGAGGATCGCCTTGGAGGCGCTGGAAATGACCCAGCTCACGCATTATCGGAATGCGCGCGTATCGCAGATATCCGGCGGTGAAAAACAGCGTCTGCTTCTCGCCCGGGCGCTGGCCCAGCAGACGGGAATTTTGCTTTTGGATGAATTCACCGCCAACTTGGACATCAACTATCAGGTGGAATTGATGCGGCTGGTACAGCGCATCACGCGGGAAAAAAGCATCGCGACGCTTGTCGTGTCGCACGAAATCAATCTCCTGGGAACTTTTTGCGACAGGATCATCCTCATGAGCCAGGGAGTGATCCGCTGCCAGGGCAGTGTCCGGGAGGTCCTGACGCAGGAAAACCTGAAGTCAATCTTCGGTCTCGATTTCTCCATACGCCCTCTCCCCGGAGAAAAGGTGGAAATCGTCCCCGTTATCAACAAGGAATGAACCCATGAACGCCTCAAGATTGCCGAAATGGCCGGCCGTTATCGCGGCCTCTGTTGTTGCGGTCACTTTTATGTCTGTCCAGCTCCGGGCCCGGTCCGTCGGGGATGGGCCGTCGGAGGCCGGAAAGATCTCGGGAATGATCGTGGATCCCAGCAGAGCGCCGCTGCCGCAAACCCTGGTCGAGATACGCGACAGCCGGGGAAAGCTCATTGCCGCCACGCGGACCAACGGCAGGGGGGAGTATTCTCTGGATTTGCCGGAAGGGGAATACACGCTGTCGGCAACGCTGGCGGGATTTGCCGCCGTCAAAGACAGAATCGTGAGGGTGCCTTCCGAAACCGCCCCCATGGACCTGACTCTGCAAATATCATCGCCGCAGGAGCAGGTTGTGGTGACGGCGACGCGGACAGAAACGCCGCTGTCCCAGATCGGCAGCAGCACAACCGTTATTTCCGGAGAAGAGCTTTCGCTGAAGGGCATGTCCTCGGTGTCGGAGGCCCTGAAGGAGGTCGCAGGGATTGCGGTCGTTCAAAGCGGCGGCGTGGGAACCGTGACATCGCTGTTCATGCGGGGAGGCGAATCGGATTACACTAAAATACTCATCGACGGAATCCCAATGAATGAGCCCGGAGGCAGCTACAACTTTGCTAATCTGTCCACCTCGGAGATTGACCGGATTGAAGTGGTGCGCGGCCCTCAGAGCGCGCTGTTCGGCTCGGATGCCATCTCGGGAGTTATCCAGATCTTCACAAAACGCGGGAAAAGCGAAGGCCTGTCGCCCAAACCGTCGGTGATGGTCGAGGGCGGGTCCTATGCAACCCTCCGTTACGGCGGCGGAGTGGAAGGAAGCAGCAGCTGGATGGACTACGCCGCTTCGTTTTCGCGCATGGACACCGACAACGATGTCGCGAACGGCTCTTTCAATGAGACAACCATTGCAGGGAACCTGGGATTCCAGCTGTCCCGCAAAACCGAACTAAGGGCCGTCTTCCGCAGCGAGGCCGGCCGGTCGGGAGTGCCCGGGCCTTGGGCATTCGAGCGCCCGGACCTTGACGCTTATTACGAGCACAGGGAGGAGTCGGGTGCTCTCACCCTGACTCATTTCCAGACGTCGGCGTGGACCCAAAGGCTTTCCTACACTGTGAATGATTCGCGCCAGTTCTCGGCCAGCCCGCTGGATTCCGGAAGCTATACGCCGCAATACCAGGGGCGCATCGCCCCGTTTCCGTACTCCGACTGGGTTTATGAACACCTGAACCAGACCAGGCGCCAGAAGGTGAACTATCAAAGCGACCTGATCCTGCCCCGCGGGCACCTCCTGACCGCAGGCGTCGACTACGAACACGAATCGGGAATTGTGGGAGATCCCAATTACAATCCAGGCTCCGCCTCGCGGGATAATTTCGGCGGATTTTTCCAGGACCAGTGGACTTTGAAAAACCGATTCTTCGCGACGGCGGGGGTCCGCTTGGATCAGAATGACAGCTTCGGGTTTTACGCATCGCCCCGCGTTTCCCTCGCATTGATGGCAAGGCATGCCGATGCGAAGAAGTTCTGGGGCATGACAAAAATCAAGGCCAATTTCGGCCTTGGCATCAAAGAGCCCACACTTTTGGAGTCGTACAGCACGTCGATCTATTACATGGGCAATCCGGACCTTCGCCCGGAAAAAACGACCAGCTACGATGCCGGCATCGAGCAGCAGATTCATTCCGGCCGCGGCGTTCTGGAGTTGACCTATTTCCAGAATCACTTCCGGGATCAGATCGGCTTTTCGATTACCGATTACTCGACCTTTGCCGGTTCCTATTTCAACATGGGCAAATCCCGCGCGCGCGGCCTGGAAGCATCCGCCAGGCACGATCTTCGCTGGAACCTGGGGATCGGAGCGACCTACACATTCCTGGATTCGGAAGTTCTGGAAGCTTCAGGCAGTTCCGATCCCGCGTTTGCCAAGGGGCAGGAGCTTTTCCGCCGGCCCCGGCATTCAGGCTATCTGGATTTGCGCTGGAAGCCCGGACGTCTGACGCTGGGCGCAAGCGCGATCCTGGTCGGGTCCCGCGTGGATTCCGATTTTTCCGGATTGGGCATAACAAGAAATGAAGGCTACAGCTTGCTGAACCTGATGGCGAATTTTAGGCTCGTCGGCGATATGTCGCTTTTTGCCACGCTCCGGAATGTCACCGACGAGTTCTACATGGAGGCGTTGGGCTATCCATCGCTGGGCAGGCACTTCCGGATCGGCCTGCGCGCCGGGTTTTAGGCCCTTCTCAAAATCCCTGATTTTGCGACGGCCGCAGGTTCGTTCGGCCAATCAGCAGTCTGGCTTTGGCGGTTCGCTTTTCAATGGATCCGGATCCGAATCGGCAGAGCATCCCGGCATCGTGAATTCCAGGCTGTCCCGGCGATCGAATTCGACTGAATCCTTCTTCCGCAAATCCCGATTCGGCTATTGTGGTTGACAAACTGCGGGAAGTTATCCTTTATTGTCATTTTTCCGATTCTTCGGTTTGTTGTATCTGGATCGGAACCAGGAAATGATGAGAGCGAACTTCGAGCTTGCCGTTACCGGGACTCATCCGGCTTCCCTTTTGCCCTGAGGTAGTAAAAATGAGACTCACACGATTAAGCCTGACCCTTAACGGAATCGAAAGGTTTGTTGTCTGCAACCCCGAAAAAGATTCATTGTCTGACGTTCTGCGACGCATGGGCCTAACGGGCGTCAAGGTCGGATGCGGCACCGGTGTCTGTGGGGCATGCTCTGTCATTTTAAACGGAAAGGTCGTGCGTTCCTGCACCCGGAAGATGAAGACTGTTGCCGAATTCAGCAAGGTCACCACGATTGAAGGTATCGGCACGCCGAATCATCTACATCCGCTGCAACAAGCATGGATCACCTATGGCGGCGTTCAATGCGGTTTCTGTTCTCCGGGATTCATCGTTTCCGCCTATCAACTCCTGGCTGAAAACAAATCTCCTGCTCGCGAAGAGGTCCGCGAATGGTTCAGGAAGCATCGCAACATTTGCCGCTGCACCGGCTACAAGCCCCTGGTTGATGCGGTGACGGAGGCGGCGAAGGTAATGCGCGGCGAAGCCGCAATGCAAGACATCACCTATGACTTTGCCGGTGAGAAGGACATCTACGGTTCGAGGCATCCCAGGCCTTCTGCCCTCGCGAAAGTCACCGGCCTTGCGGATTACGGCAATGACGTTGCGCAGCAGATGCCGGAAGGCGTCGCGCACCTCGCGGTGGTGCTGGCTGAAGTCCATCATGCCAATATCGTTGGCATCGACACCAGCGAAGCAGAGAAGATGCCGGGCGTCCTCAAGGTCCTGACCGCCAAAGATGTCAAGGGCACGAACAGCATGCCTGTTCAGGGGCACGTTATCCGGCAGAAGGGACATGGCGTCCGGGAGTTCCCCGTCATTGCAGGCAAGAGGGTCCGGAGACGAGGCGATGTGGTGGCTCTGGTCGCGGCGGACACCAGAGAACATGCCCGAGCCGCCGCCGAAAAGGTCAAAAAGAGCTTTGAGATTCTGCCTTCCTACATGACGTTTCCGGAAGCCGTGATGCCCAATGCGATTCAGCTGCATGAAACCATTCCCAATTTCTATCTGGAACAACCCTGTCTAAAAGGCCGGGATACGGCAGAGGTGTTCGAGGAGGCGGCCTTTGTAGCCGAGGGAAGCTTCCACTCCCAGCATCAGCCGCATCTTCCCGTCGAGCCGGATGTCTGTCAGGCCTACTGGGGTGTTGACGGGATGCTAACGATCCAATCCAAGTGTCAGAATCTTTCGGAAAACGCCGAGGGTATCGCACTGGCCTGCGGCATCCCCAAGGAAAACATCCGGATGCTGCTGAACTGCGTCGGGGGTTCTTTTGGTTACGCCATTGCCTCGAATGTCCATGCGCTTGTTGCCGTGGCCGCCATGGACCTGAATATGCCTGTCAGCCTGAGTCTAAGCTACGCCGAACACAATCATACGACCGGGAAGAGGTCCGCTACGTTCACCAACGGCCGGATAGCCTGCGACAAGGACGGCAAAATCATCGCCGCTGAGTATGACATTGCCCTGGACCACGGCGCCTACGCGCTCGTTCCAATCTTCAACAATCTGGTTTCGGTCGGGTTTCACGGCTACAACATTCCGAACTTCAAGGCGCTGGCCCGCGGCGGTTCCACCAACCATGCATTCAACACTGCCTATCGCGGCTTTGGCGGCCCTCAGGTCTACACGGCCACCGAAGCCCTCATCGATATGGCCGCCGAGAAGGCAGGGATGGATCCATGGGAGTTCCGCTATAAGAACGCGGCCAGGCCGGGCGATCTCACCATCAACAGCCGTCCGTATCACGATTACCTCTACCCGAAACTGCTGGAACTGGCCAAGCCAACCTATGACAGGTACAAGGCCGAAGCAGAGGCAGCCAAAAATGAAGGTCGGCACGCAGGCGTCGGGATGAGCATGGGCAGCTTCGTCATTACCATTGGAGCGTGGGATCATGCCGAGGTGGCGCTGGAACTGAATTCTGACGGGACCATCACTCATTTCAACACCTGGCAGGATGTGGGACAGGGCGGCGACATCGGCACCCTGACCCATACGGTGAAGGCCCTGGAACCTTTGGGCATCCGGGCGTCCCAGGTTCGGCTGGTGATGAACGACAGCAAAAAATGCCCGGACACGCTCCTGTCCGCCGCCAGCCGCTCCCACTATATGGCAGGCAATGCGACACTGGATGCAGCCCGACAGCTGATGGATGCCATGCGCAAAAAGGACGGCACGTACCGCACCTATGCCGAAATGGCCGCCGAGGGTATCCCCACCAAATACGTAGGACATTACGACCAGCATAATGTCGGCCTTTCCCCTGACCTGGACCCCGATACCGGAGAAGGCGAAAAAGTGCCCACTTACATGTATGGGCTTAACATTGCTCTGGTCGAAGTCGATGTCAAAACCGGCAAAACCACGGTTTTAAGGTTCGCATTTTGGGGTGACGTGGGCACTATCGGTAACAGGCTCTCCGTCGAAGGTCAGGCCTATGGCGGCATTTCGCATTCCATCGGCTTCGCGCTCATGGAAGATTACGATGCCCAGGACAAGCATGGCGATATGGTCGGTTGCGGGATACCCACGATCGACGTGATTCCGGATGACATCCAGCTGTTCTTTACGGAAACTCCGCGGCCGTCCGGTCCCCACGGATCCTGCGGCTGCTCCGAGGTCTTCCAATGCTGCAACCATATGGCGGTGATCAACGCGATAAACAACGCTTGCGGCGTCCGCATCTACTCGCTGCCGGCGACTCCGGCCAAAGTCAAAGCAGCCTGGGATGCCAAAGAGCGCGGGGAAAACCTGGCACCTCCAAAATACTACCTGGGCAGCGACCTCGAGGAAGAGCTGGACATGATCAAGGCCAACCCGATGGGTCCAAAGAAGGCGGCAGAGACATCTCAATAAAAACGGAACCGCAGAATGTCGAATAACGAATGCTGAAGCTCTGGGTGCGGCGCCAACTTCTGCGGCTCGGTATTCGAAATTCGACATTCGATATTCCGGTGTTTATCCTCTTGGCTGCTTTCCGGACCTGCAGCCTGCAGCTTACAGGCTCATATCCGCAACTCGCCTCGAAGTCCTCCGGGAAATTCAGGCTAAGGGTTCAGGCGGATCTGATAGGTTTCCAAAGTGCGCGCGATGGACCGATCCACGTTGGCGATGGCTTCGGCCAGATTCGCACGGGCGCGGACCTCGCTGCTGCGGGCGATGACGTAGCTGTTTTGACGCTCCAGCACAAGATACATGGTGGTCGTGCCGGACTGGAACTGGCGCTGCGCGCTGGCATATTGCTCCAGCGCGCTTTGAGCGGCCATTTGCGCGGCATCATACCGGGCGCGCGCCGAGTTCAACTGTTCCAGCGCGTTGCGCACGTCGGCGACCACGTACATTTCCAGCTGTTTCCTTACAAGCTGAAGCCTTCGGCCCTCCGCCAGGGCGGTTGCCGCATTCGCTTCAGCCGCGCGGTTGGACAGGGGCAGTGAAATCTGTATTCCCGCCTTGAAAGTCGGAAAGTTCCCGGCCCAGATGTTATAAAGCGACTGCCGGTTGCCCCCGATGAGGACTTCCGCCACCTGTCCTCCGGGAAAACCCGGGAATGGCGAGAACTCCTGGGGCGTTCCGGCGAGACCGGATGCCGTGGCGGTGGCGAACAGGTCCACCTGCGGCTTTTTCTGGTCCTTGTAGAAGCGCGTGTCGACTTTGTTTATGTCCAGACTGATGGAGTTTCCGGACAGTTCCGGACGGGAAGCCAAAGCCTGTTTCAGGGCGTCTTCCAACACGGGCACCAGAACGTCCGTACTGAGCTGAGTCTCCGGGATCAGCGCTTCATTCCACATCGGGTCTTCCCTGCCGCTCAGCGTCATCTGCTTCAGGTTATTCTCGGCCGCCGTCAGCGTTTCCTGCGAAAGCGCGAGGGTTTGCCGGTAGGTCGCCACCTGTCTCTGCGCGGCGATAATTTCAATCGGTGCCAGCAGCCCCTGTTCCACTTGCCGGCGGTTGCTTTCGTACTGCTCCGTGGCAAGCCTCACGGCTTCAGTCTGCACTTCAAGGTTCTGCCAGGCATAGACCAGTTCCCAGTAAAACTGCACCGCCTGCGTGACCCGCTCGATCACCTTTTGGCGCAACTGCTCGGCGCTGAGGTCCCGGTTTTTTTTCGCTACCATCAGCGAGTGCCGCCCGGCGTCTATGCGCAGATCACGCCAGAGCGGCTGGGTGAAATTCAGAGACAGAGACGAGGGAAACTGGGGATTCAGGGTGGTGAATTTGCTGTCGTTGGACTGCTTGGAATCGGAGAAGGTCAGGGTGTAAGAAGTCCCCAGCCAGGGCGATAAGCCGGTTAGTTTGGGAGTAAATGTGAAATCGGTCGAGGTCAGCTTGCCGCTTTCCGAACCGCCGATGATCGTGGCAATCGGTGTCTGGGTGCGGGATTTGAATCCGTCCAAGGTGAAGATCGGATCGAAATGGCCTTTTGCGCCCTTGACGCTATATCCGGCCTTTTCGACGGATATGTAAGAGATCGCAAGTTCCGGGTCGTTGGCCAGCACCCGCTCGATGGCTTCCTTAAGGGTAAGATTTGCCTTGCCCTGCACCCCGATCCGCGGAGCTATATCAAACGCCTTCATCGGCTGCAGATTGACGGACTGAGGTATGTCCCTATTCAGAGCCGTCACGGGAGTTTGAGCCGGAGAGGCAGTAACAAAAACGACCAGAAGCGACACGATCGCGGCGGCCTTTGCCGCCTGTTTGGCTTTCCAGCGGACGGTGCGGATGGAGCGCAACCGGTTGGCCAGATCCTCCCAAAGGGAATAGAAAACGGGGACGGCCAGCAGCGTGAGAGCCAGACAGAGGGTCTGTCCGCCCGCCACCATGACGCCTATGGAGTGGTTTGTCGTTGCGCCCGCTCCGCGCGAAAGCAAAAGCGGGATCATGCCGCACACCAGAGCGAGGGTTGTCATCAGGATCGGCCGCAAACGGTCCCGGTTTGCCTGGATGATGGCCTCGGAGCGGTTCATTCCCGCCGCGCGCAGCCCATTGGTGTGGTCGATCTGCAGGATTGCGTTCTTCTTCACGATGCCGAACAGCAGCAGCAGTCCTAATCCTGAAAACACGTTGATGCTCTGGCCCGTAACAAGCATGGAGAAGAGGCCGAACGGAATAGCCAGGGGAAGAGAGATCAGGATCGTGACCGGGTGGACAAACGACTCGAACTGGGCGGCAAGCGCGATGTACATGAAGATGAAGGCAAGCGCGAATGCAATGCCGAAATTGTAGAACAGCTCGTTCATTCTCTGGGTCATACCGGAAGGCGCTCCTCTGTAATCGGGTCCCATGTTCAATCCTTGGACCAGGCGGTCAAAGCCGTTCACGGCAGCAGATTGAGATCCGCCCTGTAACAGGTTGCCTGTGATTTCGACGATACGCTGCCGGTTGAGCCGCTTGACGGAGGAGGGTCCTGAAATCATGCTGCTGCGCACGACCTCGTTCAGACCGACCGCCCCGCTTTTTGTGGACGCGACGGTCAGCTTTTCCAGGCCTTCCATCGATCCGCGAAAACGGTCTTCCGCCCGCACGACGACATCATATTGATCGTCTCCCGCGCTGAAGGTGCTGGCTGTCTGCCCGGCAATCAGAGTATTGAGCGCCTGCTGGATGTCCTGCACGGAAACTCCAAGATCGGCAGCCCTCGCTCGATCGATTTCCAGGCTCACCTCCGGTTTGCCGGTCCGCAGCGAGCTGTCCAGATCTCCCAAGCCGGGTATTGTTTTCGCCTGAGCCACGAGCCTATCGGAATACTCCCCGAGCTTTTTCAGGTCCGGGCCCTGCAAAACGTACTGGATGTCGGACATCCCCGGCCCGCCGCCTCCCATCCCGGTTGCGGCAACTACTGATACAAAAATATTGGAAGGATGGTTCTTAAGGAGTTCTCGAACCTTTGTCGCCATCTCATCGGACGACAGTTTTCGATCTCCAATGTCCACGAGCTTGACAAAAACCGAGGCTTCATTGATGGCGCCGCTGGAACTCCCACCAACGGTCGTAAGAGTGTGAGTCACACCCTCCAGGGGCCGGACCATGCGGGCGACGCTTTCCGCGTATTTTGTGGTTGCGGCCAGCGAGCTCCCTTCGGGAAGCCGAATACTGATGTTGAATTGTGACTGGTCGTCCCTGGGCATCATGTCTTTGCCAATCATCAGGGACAGAGGCGCGATGCTGAATACAACCAGGAGGCAGCCAACGACAACGGTCTTGCGGTGCCCCATTGCCCATACCAATGCCTTCGTATAGGTGGCATCCAGGAGGCGGAAAAAGCGCGTATCTTTCGACTTGCGGCCTGTCTTGTCGGCGGACGGCCGTACAAAGCGGGAACACAGCATGGGGGTGAGGGTGAAGGATACCAGCAGCGAAACAACAACGGCTCCCGCGCACGTGAAGCCAAAGGCGCCCATAAACTTTCCCGCCATTCCGCCCATAAAACCGACCGGCAGAAAGACCGCCAGCAACGAGACCGTTGTCGCCAGCACCGCAAGCCCGATTTCCTTTGTTCCGTGGATGGCCGCCTCCCAGGGCGACAATCCCTTCTCCTCCATATAGCGATAGATATTTTCGAGCACAATGATGGCATCGTCGACCACCACTCCGACCATGAGCGTAAGGGCGAGCATGGTTATCTGGTTCATGGTGTAATTCATGATCGCCATGAGGGAGAATGCGGAGATGATCGAAACGGGGATCGCGATGGCCGCAATCACCGTCGTGCGCCAGTTGGCCAGAAAGAAAAACAGGACGATGGCCGCGAGCAGGCTTCCCTCGAACAGGTGGTTCCGGATGCCGTTGATGCAGGCCTCGATGAAAATGGATCCGTCATTGATGATCTCAACCTGGACATCCCGGGGCAGGGTTTCCTGGACCTGCGCCAGGCGTTCCTTGACGGCGCGGACAACCTCCACCGTGTTCGTTCCCGATTGCTTGGATACCGCCAGTTGTACGGCGGGTACGCCGTTGAGCCGGACTGCGGTGGTCGGTTCTTTGGAGCTATCCTTTGCATACCCCACGTCGCTGACCTTAACTTGGTACCCGTTCCTTGTGGTGATCACAACCTTGTTGAAGTCTGCCGGGTCCTTGATCTTCCCGGAGGTCCGTATCGTGAGGTCCTCTGCGCCGCTCTTCAGGCTTCCTCCGGGCATTTCCATATTCTGGCTTCTCAACGCATTGAAGACATCCGTGACCGACAGGTTGTAGGCGCGCAGACGCTCCGGGTTGACGATGATGTGGATTTCACGATCCGCGCCGCCCTGGATCTGAACCTGGCCGACGCCCTCGCAGTTCTCCAGCCTCTGCTTGATCAGCTTGTCGGCGACCATGGTCACGTCGCGGGTGGAGCGGGGCGCCGATACGGCGATCTGTAAAACCGAGCCTGCATCAGGATCCATTTTCGATATGACGGGGACTTCGGCGCTTGAGGGCAGCTCGTTGACAATCTGGTTGACCTTATTCTGAACTTCCTCGGCCGCGACGATCCCGCTCTTGGAAAGGTCGAATTCGATCCGGATCACGGATATTCCTTCGGACGAAGTCGAACTGATTTCATCCAGCCCGTTGATGCTGTTGACCGCGTCCTCGATTTTCCGCGTGATCTCGGTCTCGATTTCCTCCGGTGAGGCGCCGAGATTCACGGTTGTCACGGCCACCATCGGAGCATCGACGTTCGGCATCCGGTCCACTCCGAGCGAGAAATAGGAAAAAACCCCGGCCACGACAAACGACAGCATCAACATGGTCGCGAAAACGGGGCGTTTGATGCAGAGTCTTGCTAATGCATGCATGAGAAAACCCTTTCGGCTGCTAACGGGCAGCGATAGACGCTCCGTCGTATAGGCCGGCCTGATTGTCGGTGGCGACCATCTCGTTCCCTGTCAGCCCGCTGAGAATCCTTATCTGATCGCCGTCCGTGTCCCCTTTCTGGACCACATTCAGGTGGGCCAGGCCGTTAACAGCACTGTAAACATGATAGGCATCGGTCGTGCCGTCGTAGAAAACTGCTTTAGCAGGCACGAAGACCGCCTGCTCCGTGGCGGGCAGCATCAGTTTCGCGTTGGCGAACATGCCCGGGCGGAGTTCCGCTTTGAGATTCTCGAACCGGGCTTCGACCATGAATGCCCGCGAGCTTGAATTTACGGAGGGGATGACCGCATGAATCTTGCCGGTGAAGTCCCGGTCCGGATAGGCGGCGACGCGGGCCGTCACGGTCATGTCGGTTTTCACTTCAGCGGCGCGCTGTTCGGGGACCTGCAGCTGAAGCCGCACCGTGGAAATGCGAACCAGAGTGGCGACCTTGTTGTTCGTTCCCACCCATTGCCCTGCTGATACCGGCCGCTCCGTGATATATCCGTCGAAGGGAGCGCGGACCGTCGTATCCGCCAGGTTCTTTTGGGCCTGGGCCACCTGAGATTCGGCGGCTGCCAGAGACGCCTCTGCAGCCTCGATCGCACGGAAGTTCTGGCGCGCTGCGTTGACCTGGGCTTCGTATTGTTTCCGGGCGGAATTGGCTGCAGCTTCAGCCATAAGCTGCTGTGTCTTGAACTTCTCGTAGTTGCTCTGGGAAACATCCCCGCTCTTCACCAGGTTTTCGTATCGCTGCGCGTCCGCGGCTGCCAGTTTGGCCGACGCCAGGGCGGATTCATAGGAAGCCAGCGACGACGCCACCTCCGGCACCAGATCGGGATTGAAATGGCCATCGCCGCTCCAGCCGACCCTTGACTGCGCCTGATTCAATAGGAACTTGGCTTGCTCCCGGCCTGCCCGCGCCTGTTCAAGCCTCAGTTGCGCATCGCGCTGCTCCAGGATGCAAATCGCCTGTCCTTTTCGAACATAATCTCCCACCTCAACGGGCGTCGAAGCGACTCTTCCGCCGATTGTGGGCGCGACATCCGACGACTCCTCGGCTATGAACGATCCTGTCGCCTGGAAAGAACTCGGGACAGACCGGACCGTAGCTTTTGCCACGGTCACGACAGGCTTCCTGGTCGCATCTTCCCTGGCTGAGACGGGGCCGCTTTGGGGGGGGCCGGGACAAGCGGTCATGAACAAAACAATAAGGAACATTGAAACATAAAGTCTGATCATAGCCAACGTTCTGCCTTTCTACGCATTTACCGGACGCACGGCATGAGATTCGGGAGATACCGGCCTGCTTCGCCTGCGGGCAGGCTTTCTGGATGCCCTCAACCCTCCCAGGATCAGGCGGGTGAAACTCTCCGCGAGTTTCCGCTCCGGCTGTTTGAGAAGGTCCATCCCGAAGATGCCCTTGGCGAGCCCGTAATAGCTGGGCATGCTCAAGATCGCATGCACGGCAACATTGGGATCGCATTTTGTAAAGACACCCTTTTTCTGCCGCTTCGTGATGTAATCGCAGATAAAATTATGCAGCGGCAGGACCCGCTGAGCCATGATTCTGGGCAGCGGATGCCCGGTCAGCACTGCCTGGTACATCAGCCTTTGAAACTGCGGATCCTTCCGGTGGGACAGCAGTATTCTCTCCACCATCGATCGGACCAGGGCCTCGTCGTCTTCGCGCTCGGCATACCGGCGCAGCTGCCCCTCCCACTCCTCGATGCCCGATTCCTTGGCGGAATAGTCGAGGATGCTCTTGTAGAGTTCCTCCTTGGTCGCGAAGTGCTGGAAGAGGATTCCTTCGCTCACGCCCGCCGCCGCCGCGATGGATTTCGTGGTCGTCCCCTCGAAACCCCGCTTCGAAAATAACCGGACCGCAATCTTAAGCAGCTGTTCGCGGCGCTTTTCAGCCGGGAACCGCTTTCGCCCCGGGGGCGCTTCCGCCGCCGGCGCAACCGCAGCCTTGATCTTCATAGGCATCCGCTCCCTCAATAATATAAGTGAGTGCATACTTAATATCGTCCGGCGCCTTCCCCGTCAAGAGCGATTTTTCCTTTAACTTATCCGTTAGTAGTTTCCCGGCCAGGCCGTGTGGAAGAACTGCAGAAAGCCGGGCGCATCCGTACATTGCCCGAGCTTGAGCGAGAAATGTCCAGCGCCGATACAAAGGCTCCGTGGATCTTTCTCGATGAAATACGCCCACCGCGGGCCTATGGGTCAGAGTTTCTATCCGCTCATGTCCGCGTCGGCCGATAGGGGATTCGTCAAACTCCGGAGGGCCCTTCAAAGCCGGGGGATTGCCAATGCGCTATTTGAGCGCCACAAGGCCCAGCCTCATCAGCTTTTCCAAAACGCGGAGAATTTCGAGCTCTCTCAGCGGCGAAAGCATGACGATCGATTTAACATCCCAGGTCCCGTTGATCCGGGATGCCACGAACCCTTCCTCGTGGGTCAAATTATGCCGGGTCAGCGAAGATTCGGGGACCAGGAAATAGGGCACTTTGCCCGCCGGGATCGATCCCCGGTAGAATTCCTGGCAAATGGCTTTCTCCGCCTGCTCGATCTGCTCGGACGCCAGCACGTTCTGCGGATCCGCCTTGAGCACTTCCTGGAATATGGAGATCGCATCGTGGAAATTGTGGCGCTGCATGCACTCGAGGCCTTTTTGAAACATCTTCGCAGGAGTTTCCATCTCGGGTGCGGGATGAACGATTTCTTTGACCTCGACGATGTCCTGCTCGTAAAGCTGAAAAAGCTCAAAGCAGACCCAGAAATCCGAGCCGTGCATTTCGAGGATGATTTCGGATATCGGCTTCTTCAGGGTGAGGAGAAACAGCAGTTTTTTCTGCAGGGGGGAAAGGCTGAGGCTCTTCAAATCCGCCTGGGGGCGGATGGACAGGACCACGTCGTTGCTGGGGAACACGGACCGGATGCGGGCCCACTCGTCTTTGCGGCGGATGCCCTCGAATATGAGGGAGTTGATATCCATTTTGATCAAAATCAGATCGTCGAGATCATATTCGCCGGCCGAAAAGTGAAAGTAGCCTTCGTCCCAAAGGAACAGGTCGTAGATGACTTCCTCGGTTCGCGTGATCAATGCCTTTTCCACATCTTCCCGGGAGACCAGTTTCTCCTGGACCAGTATTTTCCCCAAAAGCGCCCGCGACTGCAGGTGGATTTCAAAAGCCCGTTTGAGCTGGGATTCCGTCACTTTGCCCTGAAACAGCAGAAATTGCCCAAGCTGCTTGGTAGGGTCGTTCGAGCGGGAAGAAATGATCTTCCCGTCCTTTAAATATATATAAACCTTTATTTTATCCTTGACGAAGGCGAGCGCGCCGGTCTTCCTTCCAAGGGTCACCCATTGAAGGACTTCCGGCAGATCCATTGTTTTCAGCCTTCCCGACAGGGACATCCGGCCGCGCCATCCTTTCGCCAGGCTGTAAAATTCTCCGATTAGCTTATCGGATTCTGGAAGGGCATCTATACAATTAATGGAAAAACCTTGTAAGATAGGATTTTGGCGCAGGCCGATCGCAAAACTGACGTACGATTGGCATGCCGGTTAACCGGGGGATTGAAAACCACAAGCGGGAGGAAGTTGTTCTTGGTTCTTACCTATGCCAACCAATTGACAATTCTGCGGATGGCTTTTGTTCCGTGCTTCGTTCTGCTCCTCATCTACGGCTACCCAAAATCCGCCACCGTTCTGTTCGTAATCGCGGCCTTCACAGACGGACTGGACGGGCTCCTTGCGCGGAAACTTCAGCAGAAAACCGTTCTGGGATCCTTCCTGGACCCGATGGCGGATAAAATCCTTTTGACGGCTGCTTTTGTCACTTTGACCGTCCCTTCCCTGCCCCTGGTTCTGCACATACCGACCTGGCTGACCATTCTCACCATCAGCCGTGACGTCCTCATCGCGGTCTCGGCGCTGATCATCCACCTGCAAACCCATCATTCGCAATTCCCTCCCAGCCTGCTCGGCAAATGTACGACCGCCGTTCAGCTGATGACGGTCGGCGTATGCATGCTGGCGAATTTTGAGATAAACCTGGCCGTGGCGATTTTCCCCTTAATCGTGCACTCCACCCTGGCCTTTACGCTGGCATCCGGCTTTCACTACGCCTATAAATCCGTGAAGCTCATCGAGTCCTATCAGGAAGCAGGGAATGTCCAAAAGAGCGATCAGGATTCTTGAAGTTGGAGCCGCTTCCAGGGCCAGAGAGATCGGCCTCGCACCGGGAGATCAGATACTGACTCTGAACGGCCGTGAAGTGCCCGATGAGCTTGCCCTCAGGTTCTACCTGTCCGGGGAAAACATCGAGCTTTGCGTCCAACACCCGGACGGAACCAAAGAATGCTTCGTAACCGATTTGCCCGAAGGGGCGGATTTGGGCATTACGGTCGAGGAATTCCGCACACGGACCTGCAACAACTCCTGCATATTCTGTTTTATCGATCAACTGCCGCCCTGTGTCCGGCCTGCGCTCAAGGTCAAGGACGACGATTACCGGCTGTCCTTCCTCCACGGCAACTACATCACGCTTACAAACCTTTCCGGAAAAGAACTGGACCGCATCCTCGAGCAAAGGCTTTCGCCGCTTTACGTCTCAATCCATGCAACCGACCCGCAACTGCGCGCCCTGATTCTCGGGCGGAAGAAAGCGGATGACCTCGAGGGCAAACTCCTCAAGCTGGCCCGGGGCGGGATTCGCCTGCACGCTCAGATCGTTCTCATGCCGGGGATCAACGATGACGGGCACCTCGAAAAGACGGTTTTCGACCTCTTTCGGCTTTATCCCTCCGTGCAGTCCGTTGCCATTGTGCCGGTCGGGCTTTCCGGCCATGGGAGGCCCTCCATGCGCCTGTCCCCGGTCACTCCGGATTTCTGCCGCAAGGTGATCCGACGCGTGTTCCCATGGCAAAAGGAGTTCCGGAAGCGAACGGGCATGGCTTTCGCCTATCTGGCCGACGAGTTTTACATGCGCGGGGGAGAAGAAATTCCTCCGTCGGAGCATTACGGCGAATTTGCACAGATTGAGGACGGCGTGGGAATGGTTCGAGCATTCCTGGACGAATTCGAAGCCGAACTCAGCCGGCGCAAAAGGCCAGCGGTTGCTTTGCACGGCACCCTGGTAACGGGAAGGCTCTTTTATCCTACGCTCCAGGCATGCATGGAGCGTTTCAATCGCAGATTCGGAGCCCGTGTGCGGGTTTGCCGGGCGGTGAACCGGTTCATGGGCAGAGGCATAACCGTGGCCGGCCTGCTTGCCGGGCGGGATATTCTTCATGCGCTGCACGGCAAAGAGACGGGCAACTTTGTAATCATTCCTCAGGAAGCAGTGTCGAGGGGAGAGGGTGTCCTGATCGACGATCTGTCGGTTCCTGATCTGTCGGAGCGCCTCGGCAAGCCCGTATATCCGAGCGGAAGAACCGTCCGTGACTTTTTCGATCTGCTTTTGAAGCGGTTAGCGGTTAGTGGTTAGTGGTTGGTACAAAATTTGAGAATTCATAGAGAAACACGCAAACGCCAAAATAAAGCTGGGATGCCTTGCCTTTTGGCCCAGATGAGACTTCCCTCGGGAGATGATAGGAACGCTTCGGCCCGCTAGTCGCCCATTCAACTAACCACTAACCACTAACCGCTTCCATTAAAGGAATCGCTTGTAAAGTAGGCGTTACTCTTGCAGAATTTATTGCCGCGGCCTGATCCGCCGGCATTTCGGGGAAACGGATACAGGTTCAGCCTAGAAAATATGGGAGATTAGGGCAATGGCCAAAATAATCCAGGGGAAGCTGGATGCGAAGGGCAGTCGTTTTGCCATCGTCATCAGCCGATTCAATTCCTTCATCAGCGACAGGCTGCTAACGGGCGCGCTGGACGCGCTGGAGAGACACGGGGCGTCCTCCGACGACATTACCATCGTCTGGGTTCCGGGGAGTTTTGAAGTTCCTTCCGTAGCCAAAAAACTGGCCCTGTCGCAGAAATATGATGCGGTGCTATGCCTGGGCGTACTCTTGCGCGGGGAGACGCCTCATTTTGAGTACCTCTCCTCCACAGTGACGAAAGAGCTGGGAGCCATAGGATTGGATGCCGGAATTCCCGTCATCAACGGCATCCTGACCTGCAACACTATGGAACAGGCGGTGGATCGAGCCGGGCTCAAAACCGGCAACAAGGGCTTCGACGCGTCCATTACGGCCATCGAGATGATCCAGCTGTTGAAGCAACTCTGATCGATTGCCGCCATCCGCATATTTCCGGGACCGCATCCATGGGACTTCGAAGGACTGCGCGCGAATGCGCGCTTCAAATGCTGTATGAGCTGGACATTGGAAAACATACGAAGGATGAGATTCTGCGGACCTTCTGGCAGATAAACGAGCATCCCCAGAAGGTCCGCGATTTCGCCGTCCAGCTCTTTGAGGGAACGGTTCAACGGCTGAAAGAAATCGACAGGATAATCCAGCAGCACACCAAAAACTGGCGGCTGGTGAGAATGGCGGCCGTAGATAGAAATGTCCTCAGGATTGCCGTATACGAATTCCTGTCGGTCAGCCGTACTCCGGAAACAGTTGTCATCAACGAAGCCCTCGAAATTGCCAAGAAGTTCTCCACGGCTGATTCGGCCCAATTTGTCAACGGGATCCTGGACAGCATCAAAAACGACCTGATAGAAAAGAGGCGAGGCAGCGATGGAAAAGCATACTAACCTCCTGGAGCAGCGGCGCTTCAAGCTGGCGGAGTTGAAGCGCCTGGGCCATGATCCCTACCCGCATAAATTCGAGTACAGCCACACGCTGGGTCAGGTACGGGAACAGCTGGACGCCGCCGGCTCCGCCGAACTTGAGGAAAGGAAGGAATTCGTGCGTGTGTGCGGCCGCATTATTTCCATGCGGTCCCAGGGCAAAGCCGGCTTTATGGATCTGTCGGACGGTGAGCACAGGATCCAGGTATATGTGCGCCGCGATTTCGTGGGGTCCTCGGATTTCGAGCTCTTTCAGCTGTTCGACCTGGGCGACATCATCGGCGCCGAGGGAACGGTATTCCGTACGCGCACCAACGAGCTCACGGTTTCGGCTTCCAGGGTATTTCATCTTTCGAAGAATCTACTGCCGCTTCCGGAAAAGTGGCATGGCCTTACCGATGTGGAAACCCGGTTCCGCCAGCGATATGTGGATTTGATTGTAAATCCGGAGGTCCGGACTGTTTTTGTCAAGCGCAACCGCATTATCCACGAAATCCGGAATTTCCTGGATGCGCGCGGCTACCTGGAGGTTGAGACTCCCGTGCTGCAGACCATTGCCGGAGGGGCTCTGGCTCGCCCATTCCGCACCCACCACAACGCGCTGGACACAGACCTTTACCTGAGGATCGCGCTGGAGCTGTATCTCAAGCGGCTGATCGTGGGCGGGATCCCCAGGGTCTATGAGTTGAGCCGGATTTTCCGGAACGAAGGGATTTCGACGCATCACAACCCCGAGTTCACGATGCTCGAGTTCTATCAGGCCTATAGCGACTATCGGGACCTGATGGACCTTTCCCAGGAAATGATTACGCGGGTCGCCGAGGCCGTCTCAGGATCACGGCAGGTCCGATACGGCGAGCATATCCTCGACTTTGATCACTGGCAGCGGTTCTCCATGAAGGAAGCCATCCTGCGGTTCTGGCCCGGCTCGCTGATCCCACCCACGGAGGAAGATCTGCGGTCATTGGAAAGGCTCCGATTTTTCGCGGAATCGCTCCACGCCCATTTTGAGCTCTCCGACGGCCCGGGCAAGCTTCTGGCCATCATCTTCGAAACGGTTGCCGAGGATCACCTGATTCAGCCGACAATTATCCATGACTACCCGGCGGAGGTCTCTCCCCTGTCCAAGACCAGGCCGGACGATCCGGAGACGGTTGAGAGATTCGAGCTGTATGCAGCCGGCATGGAAATCGCCAACGCCTATTCAGAGCTCAACGATCCGGCGGAACAGAAGGCGCGGTTTGAAGAGCAGCTCAAGGCCCGCGGGCGCGGGGACGAAGAGGCCCATGATATGGACGCCGATTACATTAGGGCGCTCAGCTACGGCATGCCCCCGACGGCAGGAGAAGGCATCGGCATCGACCGCCTGACCATGATCCTGACCAACTCGCCGTCCATCCGCGACGTTATCCTGTTCCCTCTGCTGAAGCCGGAACATACAATTGACGAATGACGAATTGCGAATGATGAATTGAAAAACAGGCAGGTCTTAACGATTCAAGACAGCCCTATCGGTCATCAATGGTTTTCCTTTGCCTGAGGTTCGTTTCGTCATTCGTAATTCTTGGGTACAGACCTCCGACATGAAATTTGAATTTTTTATAGCACTGCGATATCTCCGGGCCCGACGTAAACAAACCCTGGTCTCGGTGATCTCCGCAATTTCGGTTTTGGGCATCGCCGCAGGGGTCATGGCGCTGGTGATCGCACTGGCGCTGTCAACCGGGTTCAAGGAGGATATCCAGAGCAAGATAGTCGGTGCGACATCCGCAATCAATTTGCTTCGGATCGACAGCACTCCTCTGGCCGATTACGAAGCTCTGCTTCGCCGTATCGGCAATGTGCCCCGCGTGGCCGGCAGCGCCCCAGCCATCCTGAACCAGGTGTTCGTTGCCAGTTCGACCCGCAATCAGGGCGCCGCGCTCAAAGGCATCGATCCGGTCCGGGAAAAACAGGTGTCCGATTTTTTTTCACATGTTGCATCGGGGGATCCCCGGGCTCTTGAAAAGCGGGAGACGTTTTTGCCGGATGAATCTGTTCCGCCCCCCGACAACATCATCATAGGCAAGGAAATGGCCAGAGCCATGGGCGTGGGAGTGGGAGAGACGCTGAAGGTCTTTTATCCCATGGGAAGGCTGACTCCTCTGGGGATGACGGCCTCCGAGAGAACATTTCGCGTTGCGGCAGTCTTCGAGTCCGGCCTCTGGGATATCGATTCAAACTGGGCTTATGTCCACATAGACTCCGCCCGCCGCCTTTTCTCCTTCCCTCACGGATCAGCATCGGTCATACAGTTCAAGACGGACGATCTCGACGATGCCGGGGCCATAGCCGATGAAATCCGGGCCAAAGCCGGTCCGGGATTTTACACAACGACCTGGATGGAAACCAACAAGCCGCTTTTTTCAGCTCTGAAACTGGAAAAGCTGGTGTTGTTTCTCACGATAGGGCTGATTGTTTTTGTCGCTTCCCTGAATATAGTGACCACTCTCATCATGATGGTGCTGGAAAAACAGGGGGACATAGCAATCCTCACGGCCATGGGAGCGACCGCCCGGACAATTCAGAGAGTGTTCATGCTGCAGGGCCTGATTATCGGGCTTGCGGGAACCCTCCTGGGTGATCTGCTTGGAGTGGGCATCAGCTGGACTCTGAACGCCTTCAGATTGATCCGGCTGGAAGCTGCGGTTTACAGCATACCGTATGTCCCGTTCCACGTAAGGGTCTGGGATGTGGTTCTGGTTTCCGTAACCGCAATCCTGATCAGTTACCTGGCAACGATTTACCCCGCGCGGAACGCGGCGAAGCTCGATCCGGTAGAGGTTTTGCGCTATGAATAGGATCATCGACGTGCGCGAAGTCCACAAAAGCTATCGCTCCGGAGAGCAGCGTTTGGAGGTTCTCACCGGTCTCAGTCTTACAGCCGATGAAGGGGAAATGATGGGAATTACAGGAGTTTCGGGCTCGGGCAAAAGCACTCTCCTGCATCTCCTGGGAGGAATGGATCGTCCGGACCGCGGATCGATCGGGATCCTGGGCCAGGAGCTTTCCGGATTGGGCCGGACGGAATTGTCCGACTTCCGCAACCGGATCATCGGTTTCGTCTTTCAGTTTCACCACCTCCTGCCGGAGTTTACCGCCCTGGAAAATGTCATGATGCCGTTGCTGCTCAGGGGAATGCTGCAGACGGAGGCTGCGCCCACGGCCGCGGCCATGCTGGCTGAAGTGGGATTGGACAAGCGCAACCATCATCGCCCGGGCGAGCTATCCGGAGGGGAGCAGCAGCGGGTGGCGCTGGCCAGGGCCCTGATCGGCAGCCCGCGTCTCCTGCTCGCGGATGAGCCCACGGGCAACGTCGATCCGCAGACGGGCCAGGCAATCGGTGAATTGCTCAAAGGACTTCATGCCAGGCGCAGATTGACCTCCATTATCGTTACCCACAACGAAAAACTCGCCCATATCTGTTCAAGCGTCTATCGTCTGGAAAACGGCAGACTGAATGACGAATTACGAATGACGATGGACGAATAACGATGGATGCATTCGCCGTTTTCAACATTGCGCCACGCTCTTTCCCGGAAAATCAGTCCCCAATTCCTTCGGAGCGCCGTGTTTCCAACCTCGGTTGCGAATTTCTTTGGGTCTTTGCACTCGCCAAAATCTATTCGTATAATAAATAGCAGGCTTGAAAGCCGGATCGGGGCGCTATGTTTGAAAAATATACCGAAAAGGCCAGAAGGGTCATATTCTTCGCGCGCTACGAGGCGAACCAGTTCGGAAGCCCGTATATTGAAACAGAGCATCTTTTGCTCGGTTTGATCCGTGAAGACAAAAACCTGACCGCCCGTTTCTTTCCCCGAGCAAACGTTACCATTCAGGACATACGCAAGGAGATCGAGGGCCGCACGCAGGTTCACGAAAAAGTTTTCACTTCTGTGGACCTGCCCTTCTCCGAGGAGAGCAAGCGCGTTCTCAACGCTGCGGCCGATGAATCGGAGCGTTTGGGTCACAAGTATATCGGGGTGGAGCATATCCTCCTGGGTCTCCTTCAGGAGGAAAAATCGGTTGCCGCTGAAATTTTGCGGGAACACGGGCTCCGCGCTAGAATGATCCGGGAAGAATTCAGCCGCGGCATTTCCGAAAAGCACGTCCCAAACCGATCGAGGGAGCCGCTGAGTCTGGCGGAGTTTTCCCGGGACCTGACGGAAGCAGCCGGTATGGGCGTGCTGGATCCGCTGATTGGCAGAGAAACGGAAATCGAGCGCATGATCCAAATACTCTGTCGCAGGACCAAAAACAACCCTGCTCTCATTGGAGAACCCGGCGTCGGCAAAACCGCGATTGTTGAAGGATTGGCGCAAAGAATCATCCGCGGGCAGGTGCCGCCGCAGCTTGCAGACAGGAAAATTCTCGCGCTGGATATCTCGCTCATCGTCGCCGGGACAAAGTACCGGGGCCAGTTTGAAGAACGGCTAAAGACGATCATGAAGGAGCTGGCAGAGAACCGGAACCTGATTGTTTTTGTGGATGAGCTCCACACGCTCATAGGGGCGGGCTCGGCGGAAGGGTCCCTGGATGCCGCAAATATTCTCAAGCCCGCCCTGTCCCGGGGCGAAATTCAATGCATCGGATCTTCGACTCCCCATGAATTCCGCCGCTCAATCGAGAAGGACCGGTCTCTGGAGCGCCGTTTCCAGGCGATCAAGGTCCCGCCCCCTTCGGAGCAGGAGAGCATCCAAATTCTCAAAGGCATCAAGGATAAATATGAAAGCTTCCATGCACTGGAGTACACCGATGAAGCATTGGAGGCTGCCGTCTATCTTTCCAACCGCTATATCCCCGACCGGTTCCTGCCGGACAAAGCCATCGACCTCATCGATGAGGCGGGCGCTCGGGTCAAGCTTCGGAATTCTTCCATACCGGACGAGATGATCCGCGCTCAGGGAAAAATCCGTGTGATCGATGACCGGGTCGAAAGCGCCATCTCGTCCCGGGAATTTGAGAAAGCCGCGCGCTACCGTCTTGAAGAAGACCGCGAGCAGGAAAACCTCCAGGTGGTCAGGGAACGCTGGAACCTGAAGCCGGTGGTCCCGATCAAGGTTACCCGCGAGGACATCGAGGAGGTGATTGCCCGGTGGACCGGCATCCCCATATCTTCCATCCAGGAAGAGGAGATGACCAAGCTTCTCCGGATGGAGGAAGAGCTGCATAAACGGCTGATAGGCCAGGACCGCGCTATCGGCGCGCTGAGCAAGGCCATCCGTCGATCCCGGGCGGGATTGAAATCTCCCAAACGACCGGTGGGCTCTTTCCTCTTCCTCGGGCCTACAGGTGTGGGCAAAACCGAAACCGCCCGTTCGCTGGCTGCGTTTCTTTTCGGCAGCGAGAGCGCCATGATCCGCCTCGATATGTCCGAGTACATGGAGAAGCACTCCGTGTCCAAATTGATCGGCTCCCCTCCCGGCTATGTGGGGCATGAAGAAGGCGGCCAGCTGACGGAAAAGGTCAAGCGCAATCCTTACTCCGTCCTGCTTCTGGATGAAATCGAAAAAGCGCACCCGGACGTCTTCAATATTCTGCTGCAGGTTTTCGAAGACGGCCAGCTGACGGATTCCCTGGGTAACACCATCGATTTCAAGAATGCCATCATCATCATGACATCCAATATCGGCGCACGTTTTCTGGAGAAACGCGGGAACCTGGGGTTTCGCACCGGGACGGCATCCGATGCCCGCCGCATGGAGGACCTGATCCACAGCGAGGTCAAGCGCATCTTCAACCCGGAGTTTCTCAATCGTCTTGACGAAATCATTCTTTTCGAATCGCTTACGGATGAGGATCTCGAAAACATCGTGGATCTGCTCATCGGTATGGTGAATGACGTCATGAAGCAGAAGCGGCTGTCTATCCGCTTGCGGCCGGATGCGCGAAAGTGGATCGTGGCCAAGACCTGCCACGACCGCGCCTACGGTGCACGGCCTCTTCGCCGGGCGATTCAGAAATATATCGAAGATCCGCTTTCCGAGCGGATCATCCAAAACCGTGTCCCGGCGGATTCCATCCTTGAAATTTGCGTGCATAACGATGCCCTTCATTTCACGCGAAGCGGAGAGGCCCCGGATTCCGGCATAAGACTGCCGCTATAGGGGCCGGAGGCCGGGCCCCATGCCGCAAAAAAAATTGAACCCCTTTCGAATGCCGGAGTCTATAGCTGGTAGCCCGGGACATCCGGCAGGGCAGGGGTGTGGATAAACCGCCTGATGCACTTTATTCGCAGGATTTCCGGGTGAAGCGCGCACGGGAGTATTTTTGTTCAGGTTCTAAGGATTGCCGTAACCTTCAATCAGGAAATCCTGAATGCGCATGGGCCCGCGCAGCACGAATGCACCGCGAAATGCGGGCCGCGCCGCAGGGCGAGACTCATGCTGGATTTCACGGGCTGTTTTCACTAAGATAAGGGTTTATTTTCTGAAGGTCGAGCGGCGGGAGGATCGATGGCCAAATCAGTCAGGCTGGGAATCTACATATTTTGGTTCCTTGTTTCAGGCATTGCAGTTTTTGCCCAGAGCACCAAAGCACCCACAATCGAGCGCATCGACATCCGGGGCAACCGGAGGATTCCGGAAGAGACCATACGTTTCTACATCCAGACCCGGCCCGGCGAACCTTACGACGAGGGACGTCTGGAATTCGATCTCAGGGCGCTTTATAAGGCCAATTTTTTTGAAAACATAGAAGTTCAGGAAAGGGATGGAGATACAGGCAAAATTATCACTTTTATTCTGAAGGAGAAGCCTCTCATCCGATCCATTGAGTATGTCGGCAATAAAGCTTTTACCGAGTCCAATATCCTGGATGAGTTCAAAGAAAAGAAGGTAGGACTGACGGTCGACAGCCAGTACGATCCCGCCAAGATTCGATCTGCCGAACGGGTTTTGAAGGATCTGATGACTCAGAACGGAAAGCCCCTTGGAACTGTCCGCACGGAAATAGAAAACATTCCCCCTTCGAGCGTAAAGGTGCGCTTTGTTATGGACGAGGGCCCGAAAGTCCGCATCGGGCAGATACGGTTTGTCGGCGATAAAGTGTTCAGCGATGGAGAACTCAAGGGCGCGCTTAAGCTCGACAAAGAGCGAAACATGATCACGATGTTCAAGGGGACGGACAAATACCATAAAGACAAGCTGGATGCGGATATCGAAATGAACCTGAAAGCTTTTTACAAAGAACACGGCTACATGCAGGTCCAGGTAGGAGAACCCGTTACCCGCATTTTCGAGGGGCCTCGCGGCGTGATGCCTTTGATGCGGAAGACGCGCCAGCAGTTCTACATTGAAATACCGATCGAGGCGGGGGATCAATACCGCATCGGGAAACTTGAATTGCAGAATTGCGGCAACTTCAAATGCGATGCGCTTGCTACCACCTTCGGTCTAAAGCCGGGGGATGTCGTCGACTTCAAAAAAATCAAGGACACGCTCGAACAAATAAAGAAACTGTACGGCAATTTCGGCTACATCAACTGGTCCTACCTGCCGGAACAGCGTTTTGATGCTCAAAAAAAGACCATGGACCTGGTGCTGAAATTCGAGCCCGACAAGCAATTTTTCGTCAAGCGCATCAATTTCCTCGGAAACACAAAGACACGCGACAAGGTCATGCGCCGCGAGTTCATACTGGAAGAAGGGAAAATCTTCAGCAGCGCGGCGCTGGATGCTTCCGTCCTGCGTCTGAATCAGTTGGGATTCTTCGAAAAGATCGAGGAAAAAGACTATGAAGTGAAACCCGACGACAAAAGCGGGCAGGTAGACGTGAATCTCACGGTGAAAGAAAAAAGCCAGCAATCCATCGGTTTTACGGGAGGTGTGAGCGGTATTTCGGGAAGCTTTATCGGGCTAAACTATTCGACCAACAATTTCCTTGGCCGGGGCGAAACGCTGGATATCAGCGTTACGGCCGGCACCCGGACCACGAACTTCATGGTCTCTTTCACCGAACCTTATCTGCTCGACACCCGGTGGAGCATGGGACTCTCGGTTTATAATACGCGCTACCGTTACGACACCTATAACGTCTACGGAGTGACCGATTACATTACGGGTGAACCCACGGAACTGTTCACGCAAAAGACAAGAGGCACGACTCTTACCATGAACCGCCGTCTGGGTTATTCCATGTGGTCTTTCGGCGCCAGTTACAGTTTCCAGAAGATAGGGATCACCGACATTGCACCGGGTTACGAAACCTACGCACTGAGCCAGTTTGTGGGCTTTACGACAAGCAACAATCCCGAGGATGCTCTGCAGGGAATACTTCGAAGTGAAATCACCCCGATGCTGAGCTACAACTCGACCAACGCCTACTTCAACGCGACCCGCGGTTCCAGTTTAAACTTCTCGACCGCAATTTCCGGCGGAATTCTGGGCGGCGATTTCAGCATGGTTCGTCCGGTGGCTGAATACCGCCATTTTTTCCCGGACCGGTGGCTCAGCGGCGGGCACAATGTCTTCGCTTTCAGACTGATGGGACAATACATCCAGCCCTACCACGGATCCTATATCCCATTCTATGAACGCTTCTACATCGGCGGCGAAGACACCATTCGCGGATTCGATATCCGGTCGATCAGCCCGCTGGCGGTATTTTCGACCCCGCTATTCGACACCCACGGGAATCCGATTATAGACCTCAAGACCGGTCTGCCTGCGGTGAGCTACAATATCACTGCCGTGGGAGGCGATACCGTTGGAGTCATGAACTTTGAGTATCGGATACCGGTCGCCGGCCCGCTATCCATCGCGGCATTTTATGACGTGGGGATATCCCGGGTTTCCCGAACGAGTTCGCTGGGAGATATGGGAGCAAGCAGCGTGCAGATGGTTCCTGCTTCCAACAACAAGGTGCATGGGTCGACGGGCGTGGAAATACAGTTCATACTCCCTGTTGTAAGCGCACCCTTCCGCCTGATCTTCGCTTACAATCCTCAAAGGCTAAACGAGACTGTCAATGCGGGAGACCGGTCCATCACGCTAAGAGAACCCAGCAAGGACATCAAGTTCACGGTTGGACGCAGTTTCTGATTCCTCTTGGCCCGGGACCTGAACTGTAGTAGATTTAAGGGTTTTAGGCGATGCCCGGATATTTCCACGGGTAATTCCAACAATTCAGCCGGGGGTTTCGCCCGGACGAATTTAAAAGGAGATTAGAGTAAATGAGCCGATTAATTTTGCGCGTTCTTCTCGCCGCTTTCTGTATACCGGTGCTCGGCATTGCACAGACCGCCGCCCAGGCCCCGGCGGCAAAAATAGCCTGGATGAACCTGGAGCAGGCTATTTTCAGCTGCGATGAGGGGAAGAAGGAGTTTTCGGAAGTCCAGAAATTTGTAGACGCCAAGAACACCGAACTGGAAAACTTGCGTAAAGAAGCGGAGAGCATCAGAAATCAGCTCAACGTGCAGGGCTCCAAATTGACCGACGAAGCTCGCGCAGACCTGGAAAGCCAGGTCGAGGTCAAAGACACAAATCTGCAGCGGTTCCAGCAGGACACTCAGAAGGAAATTGACAACCGGCGTGTGCGCGCTACCAATTATGTCGGGAAAAGACTACTGCCCGTCATCGAAAAGGTTGCCAAAGAAAAAGGATTCAACGCGGTTCAGTATTTCAATTCCTCCCGGGACGCCTGGGTGGATCCGTCGCTCAATATTACCGAAGATGTCGTAAAGGCTTACAACCAGACATACCCGGTCGCCGGAGCAAAAGCGCCGGCAGCCGCGGCTCCTGCTTCTAAGCCCTAAAAACAGCAGCGCAAGCCATTGCATTCTCCATCTCCGGATTTCGGCCGATGGCCCGGTCGCGGAAGCGGTGGGGGACATCAGCTTGAGCTGCACTGCGAACAGCCATGGGAAGCGGTATTTCAACCCATAAAATAAATGACATCCTGAAGATACTGCCTCAGCGCTATCCCTTTTTACTGGTCGACCGCATTCTCGAAACCGACGGCTTGACTCGCATGGTAGGTCTAAAAAACGTCACCATCAATGAGCCTTTTTTCCAGGGGCACTTTCCGGACCATCCTGTCATGCCGGGTGTGCTGCTGGTGGAAGCGCTCGCGCAGGTCGGGGTTGTCCTGCTTTTGAGCAATGACCAAACCAGGAGCTCGAAGCTGGTCTATTTTTCGGGCATTGACAAATGCCGCTTCCGGCAACCCGTGGTTCCCGGAGATCAACTCATCATGGAAGTGATCGTGCTGAAGCAGCGCGATAACTACTTTCGGATGAGAGGGCAGGCGCTGGTCGAAGGCAATGTCGCAGTCGAAGCGGAACTGTCCTGTTCCCTGGTCGATCGCCCCTGAATCGCGGTCGGCTTTTTTTCCAAAAGTGAGCGAAGGGCCAGCCCGCGCTGCTGTTTCGAGATGACATGCCCATACACCCTACAGCCATTGTCGATCCATCCGCCGAGATTTCCACCGAAACCAGCATAGGGCCTTACTGCGTCGTCGGGCCCAAAACCCAGATAGGAGCCGGCACCATACTGGATTCGCACATTCACATTCATGGCTGGACCATTATCGGGGAGAGATGTCGTTTCCATTGCCACGGCTCCATCGGAAACGATCCCCAGGATCTTAAATACAGGGGTGAACCAACTCTGCTGAGGATCGGCCACGACAACGTTTTTCGCGAATTTGTGAGCCTGCACCGCGGCACACCGGGAGGGCATAGCGTCACCGTCATCGGCGACAGCAATTTCCTGATGGCGTACAGTCACGTGGCCCACGATTGCATCGTAGGCAGCCACGTAATCATGGCCAATGCCGCAACCCTCGCCGGACACGTCACTGTGGCAGATCATGCGACGGTGGGCGCCTTTTCGGCAGTGCATCAGTTCTGTCGGGTGGGTCCGCACGCTTTTATCGGGGGATTCTCCGTGATCACGCGTGACGCGCTTCCCTTTATCAAGACTGTCGGCGACCGCAACCAGGCGAAGATTTACGGAATCAATTCCCTGGGGTTGCGGCGCAAAAATTTTCCCGAACAGTCCATCGATGAATTGAAGCGGGCTTACCGGATCTGTTTCCGCTCCAAAATGAACGCCGGAGAGGCGCTGGCGAAGGTGAAGGAAAAACAATGGACGGCGCCGGAAGTAGCGACGCTGATCGAGTTCATGGAAAGTTCGGAACGCGGATTCATCCGTTAACGGACGCCCGGGATCCGGCATCCACCGGCTTTGCATAATCTCGGATTCCGGGTCCCCTATCTTTTTATATGGCCGCCGACATGGAAAAATACGGGCTCATCGCCGGAAACGGCCGGTTTCCGTTTGTGGTGCTGCAATCAGCCCGCCAGCAGAACCTGGATGTGGTTGTCGCTGCAATAAAGGAAGAGACTTTTACCGGGATCGAGTCATGCGGATATCCCGTTCACTGGCTCGGTCTGGGAGAATTGGGAAAGCTCATACGCCTGTTCCGGGACTCGGGCGTTCAAAAAGCAATCATGGCGGGGCAGGTGAAACATGTTCAGATTTTCGGCTCTTCTTTCCCTGATTGGACCATGATCCGCATGCTGGCCGGGCTGAAGCACAAAAACACGGATTCGCTGATCGGGGGCGTCGCCCGTATTCTGGAAGAGGCCGGCATTTCTCTGGTAGACTCCACAATCCTGTTGAAGCCGCACATGGCGGTCCAGGGAGTTTTGACACGCCGAGGGCTGAGTCCCTCCGAACAGGCTGATGTCGATTACGGGCGCCCCATCGCGCACCGCATCGCCGCAATGGACATCGGACAGACCATCGTTGTCAGGGATCGGGCTGTAGTCGCGGTCGAAGCCATGGAAGGGACAGATGCGGTGATACGGCGTGCCGGGGATCTGGTGCACAAAAAAGATCTGACCGTCATCAAGGTAAGCAAGCCCAAACAGGACATGCGCTTTGACATACCCGTGGTCGGGATTGCCACTCTGGAGCATATGATCGATTCGGGCGCGACCGCGCTGGTGATCGACGCTCAACGCACTATTGTTCTGGACAAAGAAAAACTGGTTGAGGCGGCAGACGGCCATAATGTAGCGGTCGTTGTCCTGCCCCCCATGGAAAGCTGAAACTGCGACGGACGCACCGACGCAGCGGCGCCCGCTCACAGGCGCCTTTTTGGCGCATTTTTTGCAGATTGCAAATCGGAGCTACCGATGGATATAGTTCGAGTCGGGGTGGTAGGAGTAGGAGCGTTGGGTCAACACCATGCGCGCGTCTATTCCTCGCTGCCCGGAGCATCCCTGGTTGGAGTCGTCGATACCCTTCCCGGAAGGGCCGAGGAGATCGCGGGACCGCTCGGAACAAAAGTGTTCCCGAGTCACGAAGAACTATTCGGCAAGATCGACGCGGTAAGCATTGCGACACCGACCGTCCTTCATGCGGAGATCGGCGAACAGTTTCTGCGGCATGGGATTCATGTTCTGGTCGAAAAACCGATCGCCCACACCCTGGAAGCCGCCGATCGGCTGATCCGTGCGGCCAGGGACAACGGCCGGATCCTCCAGGTCGGACATCTGGAGCGTTTCAATCCCGCGGTGCTTGAGCTCCGCAAAATTGTTACAAAGCCCCGCTTTTTTGAAGCCCACCGAATGGGCCTGTTCTCGCCGCGCAGCCTCGATATCGATGTGATCCTGGATTTGATGATTCATGATCTGGATATCATCTCGCTGCTTGTCCCTTCGCCCGTCGCGCACCTGACGGCCGTGGGCATTGCGATCCTTACAAACCGCATCGATATCGCGAACACCCGGATTCAATTTTCGGACGGGTGCGTAGCCAACATCACGGCCAGCCGCGTTTCCATGGAAAAGATTCGCAAGCTTCGGTTGTTCCAGAAACAGGAATACATTTCGCTGGACTACACGCGGCAGGACGTTTCGGTTTTCAGCCTGAAACATAATCCTGGACCGGGGATCCCTGAAATTGTGAGCTGCCGCTTGACGCCCGAAAAAAAGGAACCGCTTCAGCTGGAACTTGGATCCTTTCTGAATGCTGTTCAAGGGCTGGCGCCCGTCGAATGCAGCGGGGAAGACGGACGGAGGGCCCTGGCGCTCGCCCTCCAGATACTGGCGCAGGCGGAAAAGGCTCAGGCTGTTGAAATTGACAGGGATTAGGGCCCTTTTCTATACTTTAAGCTACGCCCAGGGCGGAGCGATCGGATGCTAGATTACGCCATATCCCGGAACAGGCAGCGACGGCCGGCAAAACGTGTTTATGCCTCATGGATTGCCAGCTGTTGCCTGCACTTCCTTATGCTCATGACGCTAATCCAGTTTCCGCAATTGCTGCAGGGGGGGATGTATCACCGCTTCCGCGCGTTAAGCTCCATTCAGGATCTCCTCGCGCAGGACGAAAACGAAAACTGGCGTACGGTCACGGTTCTAAGGGATCATTCGCCCATGATGGCTCCTTCGGCCGCCACGCTCAGGAAATATGCATACGATTGGAATAAAAAGGATTCCGGTGCACCGCCGGTCCGCATCCGTTGGGGGAACGAACAGAAGGCGGCTTTGAATGAGGCTTCAACCCCGGTGCCGCGGCCCAAACCCCAACAGCCGCTGCCCCCGGCCAGCGAAACATCGGTTGCCCCGCCGGTATTTTCGCCGGCGACAAACCCGGCGCCTTCATCCGGCCGCGATACGGCTGAGACTGAATCCGGCGGGCGAAAGGGTTTTTATCTGCCGCCCCCGGGGGAAGAGCCAAAACAGAAAGTGGACCTGGATGCCGATTCGGCGCCCGGATCCATACCAAATTCAAAGCCTTCCGCCGGCGCTTCGGGCGCCCAGAAAAATCCGAACAAGCCGGAAGCCAGGATATTCGAAAACGAGCAGCAGGCGCTTCGCAGTCCCGAGGGCGGATTTTTTGACACCAAGGGCTTTCCGCTGGGTGAGTACGCCAACCTCATCATCGAGCGTATCAAGGGAAAATGGTTCATCCCTTCACATCTGAGGGACTCGCAGGGACACACCACCGTTGTCTTTTTTATCAACAAAGAGGGCAGGTTCACCGACGCCCGCATTGTCGCGTCATCAGGCAGTGATTCCCTGGATCTCGCCGCATTGAACGCCGTGATGGCATCCAATCCCTTCCCGCCGCTGCCTAAAGGCTTCCCGGGAGACCATGTCGGCGCCAAGTTCATTTTTTCCTACAACGAACCTCAATAAGAAAGGCGAACGACGCAGGGAGCCTGCAAGTGAAGTTTTCCTATTTGCGATTCCGGGGGTCTTTTTTATGTTCGCCGTCAAAGCGGATAGCTTGCCGGTTCCGGGTTCCCTGGAACAAAGTCCTAAATCTGACGCTGTGGTTTAGCCTGCCAATCCTGCTGCTTTTTTTTGCTGGCTGCGGAAAACATAAAGCTCAGATCAAGACTCCCCCGCCGGCGGCCCCTTCGTCAAAATCTTCGCCTTCCTCGAAAAGGCAGGTCCCGACGGCGGCGCAAAAGCAGCCCGTCCCGGAAAAACCAACGCGAGCCTCCGGCACGAAGCTCCCCGAACCATCGGTGGACGAACCAGCCGCCATGAGCGCAGGTTCGCCCGGACCCTCAATCAGAATCGGGCTGACTACCGCCGCAACGGACATACGCGTTTCATCTCCCGGAGGACTCTACCTGTCGGAAAAAGCGTCGGGATCGGGGCAACAGCTGGTACAGGGCGAAGTTCAATTGCGAACCGGACAGGAAGTGGAAGAATCCGCCGATATTTTCCGGGTGCAGGTTGCTTCCTTCACAAAGCCGGAGGCTGCAGAGGAACTGAAACATAAACTGGAAGGTCAGTTCCCTGCCCCGGTGATGGTAAGAAAAAATACCCAAGTCGGCACCCATCAGGTCCGCGTGGGTTCATTCCCGACCAAAGAGGAGGCACAGGCACTGCAGAAAACAGTCGCAGCATCGGGCTACACGGACGCTTTTACCGTCAGAGAAACCTCTTCTTCCGGAGGCGGCAAAACCATGCTGGCGTTACGGGGTTCTGAAAACATGTTCCGACAGAACCCGAAAGGATTTCTTATCTCGCCGGTTCCCGGCGGGGGCTTTCTGACTTTGAATGGAAAACCCTATCGGGGCATTTTTGACATCGTGCTGAATCCATCCGGTCGAATCACGGTCGTAAACCAGCTGAACATGGAAGAGTACCTCTACGGCGTCGTTCCTGCAGAGATCAGCCCAACGCAGTATCCTGAATTTGACGCCTTGGCCGCACAATCGATTGCGGCGCGCACGTACGCGCTCAAGAACATGGGCCGGTACCGCTCCGAAGGATATGACTTGAGCGCCGATACCAGGACGCAGGTCTATGGCGGTGTGGCCATGGAGAAGGACTCCACCAATCAAGCGGTGAAACGAACCGCCGGGCTTGCCCTCTATTACCAGGGCAAACTTATCGACGCCATGTATATGTCCACGTGCGGAGGCCGGACAGAGGATTATGCCAACGTCTTCGATGCCGCACCGGTCCCTTACCTGAAGAGCGTATTTTGCGCAATCGAAGGTAGTCCCGAAAACAGCGAAACGGTCCTGAATGGGAGCCACGAAATAGAACAGCTGATCAAGTCCGATGATGGGAGTACCGCCAACCGGAATCTTGAATTTGCACGCATCCTGGGTGTGGTCGAGTCCGGCTCGGAGCTGTCTCCGGAGTTTCTTTCGGGCTCACCCGAAGGCTGTGAGGTCGATCGGTGGATCAGAAATTCGGTAAAAATCACCCAGAAAATCCTTGCCGGAGACCAGTGTTCCGCCGCAGAAACGGGAACCCGGGCGGCCTTTCTTCAGTACGCAGCCGAGCTGTTCTTCGGCGCCGAGGAAATACGGCGCCGGATATCGTCCCGTGATGTGGAATATTACATGAGCAACCTCCGGGATGGCGGCAGCGTTCCAGAACCGGCCCGCTATGCGATGGCCTACCTGATTCAGCGCGGACTATGGCTACCGGATTTGGACAACTCGGCCAGACCGCATGCCCCCATGCAGCGGAGCGGCGCGCTGTTCCTCATCCTTCGTTGGCTGGAATCGGCCAGGCCGGAGATTCTCCGAAGAGGATCTTTTGTCGGCGCAATTGCCGCGGAAACTGGGACTCGGATAAATTCGGCCATAAGCATCAAATGGGGAAACCGGACACTGGAATTTCCCTTATCGGAAAAACTGGCGCTGTTCAGGCTGGATGGCGGCAGGGCCATGCCGGTAGACAGTCTCAAGGTTATAGGGAATGAAAAGCTGTCCTTCCATGTCCATTCGGAGGGTTTTGTGGATTTCCTCGAAGTGGAGCTTAATCCGACAGGAGCCTCCAGCGACCGTTACTCTCCCGCGGCAGCATGGGATGTTTCGATCTCCCGATCGGTGGTTTCAGAAAAGCTGCGAACCTTGTCCGGGGGGATCGGGGAAATTGCAGACCTCAAGCCCGCCCGGATCGGGAATTCGGGCAGGGCGGTCCAAATCGAGGTCAAGGGCAGTCGCGGGACCGTTGTGCTCAACGGCTATAAGGTCCGAAATGCGCTGGGACTCAGAGATACCCTTTTCACCATCACGCGGGAGCACGGCCCGGACGGCGGCATAGCAAATTTCATATTCCACGGGCACGGATGGGGTCACGGGGTCGGACTTTGCCAGGTGGGAGCTTTCGGCATGGCGCGAGCCGGACACAGCTATGAAGAAATATTGAAAACCTATTACCAGGGCGTTCAGATTCGCAAGGCGTACTAGCTCTATCTCGAGATTCGAATCTCGAATCCATCATGATGGATCGTCTTCGCTCGCAAGTGCTGGGAATTATCCTGCTGGCATTGGTGTTTTTGCTGCTTGCCTGCATCCGATATTATTTTAGGCTTGGGTAACCTTTATTTCTCGCAGCTTTCCTGCTGCAGCGGATCAGGCGGACAGGCATTCCCCCGATTGAAGGTTGCGGGTCGAAGGTTTGCAGTCTGCAACCTGAATGGACGGGTTCTGATATGCGCCTTTGCAGGAAATCCCGTGAGAAATCCGGATCCGTAAGTATCCTCCGGCAGAACCGGATGCTTTATGGTCGCCGGCCCTTTAAAGGGGCCTGATTGCCGCCGGCAAAGGATGAAAGAGGTTCCATGCGCTATGGATGTTTTGGAGCTGCAGAATGTCGAATAACGAATGATGAACCTCGAAGTGCGTGTTCTGCAGTTCGATATTCCAGTATTTGCCCCCTTGGTTATAGTACGGACCTGAGATCAAAAAAATCCAGGAATGGTCGAACTCGTGCCGCCTCCCCGGCAGAGCCGGGGGGTCCCTCAACGGATTAGCGTGATGGACGAATACCCCGGAATCGTCATTCTCGGCCCCACCGCGTCGGGAAAATCCCGCCTCGGCATTGCCCTTGCAGGCCTGTTCCACGGGGAAATTGTCAGTTGCGACGCACTTCAGGTTTACGCGCACATGAATATCGGCACCGCCAAAGCCTCGTTGGCCGAAAAGACACTGGTGCCGCATCACATGCTGGACATACGGAATCCCGATGAAGACTTCTCGGCCGGAGACTACCAGCGCATGGCAAGACAGGCGGTCCGGGAGATTCGCGCACGCGGACATCTTGCATTTGTAACCGGCGGTTCAGGATTTTATCTTCGCGCCCTGATTGAAGGTCTCTTTGAGGGCCCGGCTCGATCCGAAACCCTGAGAATTCGAATGCGGCGGATCATCCGGCGCAGGGGTCTCCGGACCCTCTACCGGGCTTTGCTGCGCGTGGATCCTCAATCGGCAGCCAGGATCGCGGAGAAAGACGCAGAACGGATTATTCGGGCCTATGAAGTGTATCTTGTCAGCGGGAAAACCATAAGCTGGTGGCAGCAGCAGCCCAGGGATGCTTTCCAGGGCTTTCGCTGGTTAAAGCTCGGCATAGATCTGCCGCGGGAACAGTTATACCGTAATATTGACCGGCGCGTCGAGGTGATGTTTCAGACAGGTTTTTTGGAGGAGGTCCGGTGGCTGCTGGGGAAATTTTCAAGGTCCTCACAGGCTTTCAAGGCGATCGGGTATCGTCAGGCAGCGGAATATCTCGAAGGAACGATCTCCCTGGAGCAGGCGCTGGAGGAAACCAGGAAGGAAAGCCGGCATTATGCCAAAAGACAACTCACGTGGTTCCGATCGGACCGGAATATCATGTGGCTGGACGGACAGACCGGGTTTGAGGAACTCCGGCAAAAAGCAGCGGCGCTTGTGGCGGAGTTTCTTGCTGCCCAACCTGCTTTCCTGGAGTGAGGCGCTGCCCGTGACCATCAGCCGGGCATCCCTCGAATCGCGTGGCCCAGAGCCGGCCGGATCCAAAGCAGCGCTCTCAACAACTGTCAGATTGCATGATCTGTGCCAGCTCGGCAAAACGGCCGGTTTATAGATATAACCAACTGATAATGGAATACTTAGGCTGTGTGGTTCAGGCGCGCCTTCCGATTGTCGTCAGAGCAAAATGATTGTTTGTGCTCATTTATTTGTGCGAAATAAACATCTTTTTCTGCGGATTTGAGATGGGGAACGGTCTGCAGATCCAGGATTCAAGCGCCAGAGGATTTCCAGATACGTTCAGGACTATAATAGGACCATGAAATTTGAACCTGTTATCGGACTTGAAGTGCACGCTCAATTGCTCACTCGCAGCAAGCTCTTCTGTGGCTGCAGCACGCAATTCGGCGCTCCTCCCAATTCAAATACTTGCCCCGTATGCCTGGGCCTTCCCGGTGCGCTTCCGGTACTGAACCGGGAGGCGGTTACGATGGCGGTCAAGGCGGCGATGGCTCTGGGATGCCGTATCAATGTTACGTCCTTCTTTGCGCGAAAAAATTATTTCTATCCCGATATGCCCAAGGGGTATCAGATTTCCCAGTTCGATCGTCCCCTCGGAGAGCATGGCCGTGTGATGATATTTTCCGGAGAGAGGACGGACACGGGAAAAATAGCGGACCGGCGGGAGAAGGCTTTCGGAATCACGCGCCTTCACATGGAGGATGATGCCGGAAAATCGATCCACGAGGGGAATCCGGATGCTGCGGCAAAATCCCATGTCAACCTGAACCGGAGCGGTGTCCCCCTTGTGGAAATAGTCAGCGAGCCTGATTTCCGCAGCAGCCAGGAGGCCTACGATTATCTGACCCACCTTCGCAAGACCCTCCTTTACCTGCGCGTATGCGACGGCAACATGGAAGAGGGAAGCCTGCGCTGCGACGCGAATGTGTCGGTCCGGCCCGAGGGGGCTGAGAAGCTCGGGACCAAAGTTGAAATCAAGAACCTCAACTCATTCCGGTTTTTGCAGAAGGCATTGGATTATGAGATTGAACGTCAGACGCAGATATTGTCCGAGGGAGGGAAAATCACCCAGGAGACCCGTCTGTGGGACGAATCGGGCGGGCGCACAATCCCGATGCGCATCAAAGAGGAAGCCCACGATTACCGCTACTTCCCCGAACCCGATCTGCTGCCGCTGAAACTGGATCCAGCCTGGATTGAAAGGGTGAGGCAGGAACTGCCGGGATTGCCCGGCGCCAGGATGAAACGGTCGATGCAGGAATACAGCCTGCCGGTGGATGACGCCCTGCTCCTGACTGCGACTCCGGCAATAGCCGACTTTTTTGAAGAGTGCGCCGGAAAGTCCGGGAATGCGCGGGCATCTGCCAATTGGATCATGGGGGACCTTGCCTACGTTCTGAAAAATTCCGGCAAAGACATAGAGGAGTCTCCGGTCCTGCCGGGACAGCTGGCGGCATTGATTCAGACCGTGGATTCGGGAGAAATTTCGGGAAAGATTGCCAAAACGGTTTTCGAGGAAATGTGCCGCGCCTCGGAAGAGCCTGCCGCCATTATCAGGCGCATGGGATTGACACAGGTCAGTGATGAGGCCAGCCTGGGAGCAGTGATCGACGGAATTCTGGCCGCAAATCCCAAACAGACCGAGGAATACCGGGCAGGCAAGGCCAAGGTATTCGGATTTTTCGTCGGCCAGGTGATGAAAGAAACCAAGGGCCAGGCGAATCCGAAGGTCGTCAATGACCTGCTTCAGAAAAAGCTTTCCGGCGGATA
>CAYYTC010000023.1:0-67789 GCA_964474425.1 uncultured Acidobacteriota bacterium | reverse complement strand
TTCTAAAAGGATGCGCCTGGCGTGACTCGAACACGCGACCCACGGTTTAGGAAACCGTTGCTCTATCCACCTGAGCTACAGGCGCACAAGGATTTACGGACTCGGTTGTTTTTGGTGTAGGGAAAATCGAAGGGGAATAACTCGCAATTCTCTCCACAGCGTCCATGCGGTGCTGCTTCGACGTGTGAGAATATCTGGCCACCATCTTCGGATCCTTCCAGCCTCCAAGTTCCATAAGCGTCTTCTGAGAGGCCCCGCTCATTTCCATCCTGCTCGCCCATGTATGGCGCAGACCATGGGGCGTGACCCCCAAGAGATTAGCACGACGGCAAGCCCGATCAAAGGCGCTTTTAAAACTTCTAAGTTGCCTCCAAGGACCGTCTTTTCTTTTTCCTCTGGTCATAAATACCCACGGCCCCGGACTCGTTTCTTTTAGCCTTCTTAGTGTTTCCATTGCTACCGAGTTTAGGGCTACTTCGCGCATTTCCTGATTCTTGGAAAAGGCTGCTTCAACGGTCAAGGTCCGCCCCGGGAAATTGATATTATCCCATGTCAACGTCAGTGCTTCCCTGTTCTCCCGTAAACCAGTTTGAAGGCCGATAACAATCAGTGATCGGACGGGCTCTTTCGCCTTTGCGAGCAAGCGTTTCTCTTCGGCAGGATCGAGTATCCTGTCCTTACCTCTCGATTCCTTCAACGGTGCGAATTCCCTCACGGGATTATCGCCTTCGTACTTCTTAAACTTGATGACTTTATTGAACAGGTTGCGGAGTACGGCTAGTTCTCTGTTCGGTCGCACTTTTGCGCCTTCTTTGACTCTTCGCACCTTATAGCCTTCAATCAAAAAAGCATTGATTTGGGATAGCTTCTTACCTCCAAAGTAATCCTGAAGCTTTTCAATGCAGCATTGATAATCGCTATATGTTCGCCCGCCTTTATGAGCTTTAACCCATTCCAAAAATATTCTCGTAGCATCCTTGAAGGCTAGATCCTTCCGCTTGGTGATAATGCCTACGTCCTTCTTTAAAATGGCCGATCTCTTTGCTATGGCAATATCAACGGCAACGCTTCTCTTAATTCCCTTCCCCAAGGACAGTTGATAGCGTCGGCCATTGATAATACAATCCAGCCGCCAGACCTTGCCGCGCTTGAAAATGCCATCGCTTTTACGTGCCATAAATCCCTCCTGGAGATCCTTTGAAGGCCCAAGTTATAACGCTTCCAGTGTTACTGGAGCACCGGCCGACTGAGCATATGCAGTATTACAGAAAATTCAGTCCATTGGCGGCCTTATGCCGCGCGCGGTCGAATCGTTGCGGTAATTCGCTTTGCTTGCGCAATCTCAGCCACGCGGAGGTCGTAGGCCGCCTGCAGATTCAGCCACGATCGAGCATCCGTTCCAAAATAACGAGCCAGTCGCAAAGCCGTATCGGCGGTAACTCCCCTCCGTTCGCGTACGATTTCATTCATTCGCGCCGGAGTTACATTAAGAGCCTTCGCCAAAGCATTGACCGACATGCCGAGCGGGACCAAATACTCCTCGCGAAGGATCTCGCCCGGATGAATGGGCCGCATTTTGTTCCTAACCATGTCAACACCCCTCTCAATGATAATCCACGATCTCGACATCGCAGGCATCCGTTTCTTCCCACCGAAAGCAGATCCGCCAACGATCATTGATCCGTATGCTCCACTGTTCCGCCCGATCACCCTTGAGTTTTTCAAGCCGGTTGCCGGGTGGTGCGCGTAAAAAGTCGAGGCTCGCGGCAGCATCTAACTGCACCAGCTTACGTTCTGCCTGGCCCCGAATGGCCTGCCATCGTCGTGGGCAGCGCCCAGAATACAGGGATTGCGTATCCCGATTACCGAACGACTTTATCATTGTTATATATTATATCGCTAAACGGTAAATTTGCAACGCTGCCCATCATTTTTTCGGTTGATTTCATGACTGCAGCCGTTCATTATCGGTTCTCCTTTTTCAGCGGGAGATGGAGCGGCTCGTTGGGGTTGTAGTGGAATTGCTTGGGATTCGACTCCACTTTCGCCGGGCGCTTTTTAAGCTCGGCAATTCGCTGGGCGATGGCATCCATTGGCTGGGCCTCACGGTTTACTGCATCCATCCCTGTATTTGGCCCTATCTTGGGCTCCGTTGCAGCGATTTGAGCCTCAGTGTTCTTTGCCGCCGGCTCGACAGCCTTGCGCTTAGATAAGTCGGCCTTCTTTCGAGCCTGCGCGCGCATGATGTTATTGATCGCGCTCCGGGATATTTGAAATTGGCACTGATCGACAAGTATGCGCTCAATCTCGCGATAATCCGGGTAAACGCGAGAGCATGGTTTCGGCTCTCCCCAAAGATAAACTGATTGTGCTTTATTGCCTATGCGAGGAAGGCGCCGACAGCTCTGAAGTGGCATTGATACTGAGAAGTATGGATTTCCGCAGAGATAAGATCAAAGTCCTGGAAGGCGGCATGATCAAGTGGGATGAGGCGGGCTATCCTATGATAAAAACGAGGTGCCCGAGTAGAACGATTTGGATCGGGCGGATTCAAATCTGGATGCACGCCTAGAATCCATAAGCAGCCTGAAGAAAGTAGCCGGTAGCAGGATCTGCCGTGCCGGTTGCTTTTGCAAACCCTGCAGGAAAGTAGCGTCCCAAACCTATCAGCAACTCCAGTTCTTTAACCGGCCGCCAGGAAAATCGCAGATCGATTTCGTGGCCGAGAGATTTTCCAGAGAGCCCGTTCATATCACGACGCAGCGGAGCCAAACCCGTTGTGTACCAAGCGTCTCGATCCTGATCGAGTGTGAAGTAGTGATGTTCAAAAAACAGTTTTGTTGACTGGCTGGGCTGCAAATGAAAATCCCATTCGTAGTCACGCAGATTGGCCCAGAAAAATAGATTCAAGTCTCCGTAGAAATTGATATCCGCCCCGCCGAAGACGCCATCAAATGTGCCGTGAATTCCATCTGAGGGGTTTTGATCTCCCGAGCCCCACGTGAATTGGCCCGCCAACCGTGGGCTCCATTTCCAGGGCAGCGTGACACCCACAGCAGAATTGGAGCCGAAGGCCCGGATCCTGTCGTTTCCATATCGTCCCATCTGTCCAATGAAGGAAGCGCTGTAGTCGAGTCCCTTGCCCACCGGCTTCTGCAACTGGAATCCAATGGAATGAGACAGCAGACCTCCGTTGCCGGATTCTCCCTGGATTGTCGATCGATAGTCATACTTTGCGGCATAGAAAACATCAAGCCTGCATGGAAAACCTTTTACTCCGCTATATAGCACGAATGCAAATGGAGCTTTAAATTCCCTGTTTGGCCACAGCTCCGGGCGATTTTCAATCGGACGCCCAGCCCAGGCATCAAACCAAAAACGCTGAGTGTCAACATGGGCAAGCACGGCGTCCCATGCATAGCGCCCTGTATTTCCCCACAAGCCTGGGCCAAAAATGCGCTGATCGCCATAGCTGATCTGCTGTCTTCCGACCTTGAGATCCAAATGGCTTGATCCGATCTTCTTCCATTCAAAAAAGGCCTGTCGAATGTCCCAGATATCCTCCATCGGATTGCTTCTGGGAAAATCCTCCCGTTGAAGCCGTGTGCCCAGGGCATGCGCGTCCCGGAATTGAATAAACAGCCTTCGGCTGGGATCGAGCCGAAGGTTGATATCAAGCATGACACGCGTAAGCAGGAACTGGTCGCTGGTATTGGGTGCATACCGGCGCACATCAAATCCATCCTGGTATTCATGACGAAGCCTGATATTTGCGCCCAGGTCAAGACGAAAAGGTCCGACTACGATGTCCTCATATTTCTTTTTATTAGATGTGGCTTCTTTCGTCTCCTGGGAAAATGCTGTTGCTCCAATATGAAGCGATAGCGTTTGCAGGAAGAGCACGTACAAAATCCGGCAAACCTTTTTGCGGAACATATTGAATGCAATCAGCCTCGTTAACGCTTTTTGCTCTCAAAGTAACGTCGATATTCTGTTAGCAAAGCCTGTTGATAGATAGCTTCAACGGATGGGTTTGAACTGATGTAGTTCTTTTTCCTCAGCCGATCGATTAGCTCCATAGCGACAGCATCATTCGGCACTTTCCCTTCTTTGAAGAGATCGTGCATTATGTCGTCCAAGCCGATGAGTCCGACCTGGTCTCCATCCGGCAAATTTATCCTTCGCAAGCCAGGAACAGTTGTCCCACAGACGCACCCCAAATTTGCATTCTGAGGCATTCCAACCTCCTGCCTTTAAAACAATTTTGTGAGTTCAGACAATCCTTCTTTATAACGCCTTGGGGCTGCCTTTCTCTGTCGCGTTGTATCTCCTGGCGGCTAGAAGCATCAGGACCAAGATGACCGATACTGCCGTCATCAACGTCAATCCCAGATCAAATCCTGTATAAGCAAACCGGTTCAGCCATTCAATCCAGGAACCTCGGATCAGCATCAGGATGCCGCAAATCACAACGATTGCGGTGAGAACATACTGAATTGCAGTCAGCTTTTTCGGCAAGTTTCCTTGGCTCCTTCCGCCCCTGCTCGCCGTGGCCGCCCACAGGGACAAAACAAGGACAGCCAGCGCTATCCAGAAGTGATTGGCGTCGAGCTTAAAACGTTCCACCGTCATGTAAGCCAGCAGACGCGGCGTAAAGGCCACAAAAAATAGACCGGCGATACCGAAGACTACGGCCCACCAGGACAATCGATACGCTCTTGCTGCCTCCCCAATCTCATGTCTCAGGACATATTGCCGCACGGCAAATATCGCTGCCAGGATCAGCAGAATTGTGAGCAACAGATAGAGCGTGGGTTTCAGCCATTGCTCCCGGAAAGTGCCCAGGCCAATCACAGTCGACGAGAGTCCCAGGATCTTATAGTTGGCCATCCACGTAGGTTTTCCGCCGTCTGAAAACGGATGGTCCAGCAAGGCAGCGGTGAAGAAACGGGCCTTTTGGCTGTGACAATCGGTGCAGCCGCCGATGCTGAGCGCTGAGCGAGCCGGCAAGACATTGTGTGAGTATTTATACACCGAAGCATAGGCAGTAGCTTCGAAATCCTGTCTGGGGATTTCCCGGCTATCGTTTCCCGAATAATATTTGCGGCTGTCACTGACGTACACCAACCGCTTTCCCTGCATGGGGAAAGATGTGTTTTTCAGGAGTGCCGATGTTGCCTGCAACAGCGCATCGATTTCTTCCGGACGATTGACCTCCAGCGTGCCATCGCCGTTATCATCCTTAATCACAGCAAGCGGAGCATATTTCGACGAATCATTCCTGTGCTGGAGCCACATCGAATAGAAATCTTTCATGTAAAGCTGGTTCAAACCTGGCTTGCCGACTTCTTCATATCCCACCCACGTGGAGTGCACTCGATTCGCAGGGAAAATCTTGCCTTTGTATCGAATAAGCGACGGACGGAATTCATTAACCGGCTGGTCTTTCACCGTGAACAATTCCAATTCGCCATAATGATTCCAGAAATTCATCTCCTGGTCATAAAACGTCCAGATGTGTTTGGGCGGAGGAGTAATTCGGGGAGCCGGATTGAATACATCGCTGGCCTGAACCAGTGCCGATTTCGTGTAGCGGCGGGGAATGTGGCAGGTGGCGCAGGCAATTTTATCGAGGTGCAGCGGAGGAAGCCAGGAGTGTTTCGCTATTGGCGCTCCCAGCGTACCGTCTGCATGACAGGATTCGCAGGTTTGCACCGTGTTGTCGAGATCATTCCGCACCCAACCCGATGGATCGTCGCCTTTGCCAACCTGGTGAACTTCCTTGCCGCGTATTTTGGGATCCGATGCCTGGCTGCCGGATGTGTGGCAATCGACGCACTTCAATCCTTTTGCCATATGAACATCCGTATGAGCGGAAAAGGAAGCGCCGCGTTTCTTCCAGTCCGGCTTGGCATGGCAGTTCAGACAGGTTTCATTTCGAGGGGAGGGCGAGATGTGAATGGTCACATTTCCGTTCTCATCAAATATATCCTTTTTGTACTCAACCTTTGGTTTTTCGCCCGCAGCAACTTTGCCGCTGATCGAGCCGAATCCGGCGCCCTCTGTTGCAGCCCATCGGAAATTCAGGTTGGCCAGCTGTGCGTTGCGCTTTTTATAATCATATTCAGGCATGTGGCATAGCAGGCAGTCCGCTTCAATGACTCCCGTCTCAGCCCACCGGGCCTTATAGTAATCGCCATCCAGTCCATTATCACCGCCGGATGTAAAACCCGAAGCGGGATCAGCCATGCGTTGATCGTATCGCTTCCCATCGCGGTCGAATTCCATCGGACCGCCGCCAGGATGGCAGTTTCCGCAGGTCGCCGTCACGAAATCGAAAGAAGTCATATCAATGGTTCGCGGATTCGAATTGCTTTTGGGCGCAAGCTGGCGATAAAGCGGAGATGGAGAACACCAGTTGCCGCCGTAGTTTCCGGGGCCGCTCACCCAATTATACCGGGCTGCAAATTCTGGTGGCATAGTCTCGCCCTTCCCTTGGGTGAAATGGAAACCTTGCGTGATCTTGTCATAATCATGGCAGCCTTGGGCTCCGCAGGTTTGCTTAGGCGAATAGGGCACATATACATTTGTGCCGTTGACGGGATTAATAATGTTTCCAGCTTCATCGCGCAGAGGAAACGGAGGACAAACGCCGATCGCCCTGGGAGACTCGATCTGCGGGCGGTTCGGCTTGTCTGAGGTACTCGCCCAGGTCAAAAAACAAACGGATGCAGCAACTACTAAAACAACAACGAGCATTCCTAATTTCAGCATTCGGCTGCAGGATGACTGTCTCATGGAATTGCCTCCATCGGAACAGAGCGGCTAAATGGGGTTGCTTATATTAGCCACAGATTCAATGCCTTTTATGACTCCACAATTTATTAAGTCGGGTCCGATCCTAAACTCGTGTTCTTTGGACAGCGATCATGCGCTATTTATTAACCAGTACCTTGTCGACTTCTATGGCGATTTTTTCAGCGACCACCTCGACAGCGTCCTTGTCTACCTGCGATGCGTTGCGCGATGAACGGCTGCAGCTCTCAGCGGTTGTTCCCAGAATTTCTGAGACCACGATTTCGCCGCTTACAGGGCCACTGTGCTTTTCGGTGCCCCATTTGGCACATTGCTTCGGGCAGCCATCGATAGCGATAGTCGGATGTGTTTTTGCGAAATTCCGTTCGCCTTCCTCCCCGGCCAGGAACAACGGCAGGCATAGGGTCACTGTCTTGCCTGGCCGCAGAGATTCCAGTACGCGCCTCACCGCCAGGCGGGCTATGGTTCCTTCGGGAATCGCTTCGCCGCTGCATGAAATAATTCCTGCCTTCGTGATTTCTTCGCTCACTGGACACCCTCCTTGCCGCTCTGCAGACTCGCCACCTTGTCAGCAACCTCAGCAGCAATTTCTCTTGCGATACTCCAGCCTTCATCATTTAGTTCGGTTGGACTGCCGGGTTTAGCGCCGGGGTGTTTTTTCAAGGTTTTGACAACGTCAATCACAACAGGATTTCCCCCCGCGATCTTTACGTTCTTTTCGGCGCACGCCTTAGGGCAGCCATCGATTGTGATGCAGGGCTGAGTCTTCACGGCATCTGCGACTTCAGTCTCTCCTTTGACCAGCAGGCCCAGGCATATTGTCTCTGTTTGTTCCGGTGCAATTTTATCCGTGACTAGATATGTTGCCTCGCGTGTCAGCAATCCATGGACTTTGCCAATCCCGCTGCACGGAATCACCAAAACCGGCTTTTTGTTCTCTTCAGAGCTCATCCAACATCCCCCTTGCAATACCTTATTGCATTCCGGCCCCAAACCGGGATCGATAACGTCATTCAGGAACTTCCTGTTTGATCATTGGATAACCGGATTCATCCCACTTGATCAAACCGCCTTCCAAAACCTTGATTTTGTCATTATCGTAACCCAAGCGCTTCAATTCCAATGCCATTCGGGCGCTATCGGTGCCCTCTTCACACAGACAATAGATGACGATCAATTTATCCATCGGCAGGGCTACCAGCATCATCTCGCGATCGTTTGGATTCCCGGAGGAAATATACGGAATGTTAATAGCCGTCGGGATATGCCACATTTCAATTTTTTAGCCTTATCGGGCGGTTTAAAATTGAAATACCCCCTCCCGCTACGCCTTCAAGCTGGATCCTAAAAACAAGTCTGATATCTCTCGACATAGCGCTCGAAGAGCTTTATCCCCATCATTTGCGAGGCTATGGGGAAATGGATCAAGCGACGGCGAGCGATCTCACCTGGACTCTTCAGGAAATGCGCCGGCTTTTGAGCCAGCTGTTTGCATTTCTCGCTGAGGCAAGCGCGTCGCACGATACGCATCTGGCTCGGATCCATGCAGAGCCCGCCCTTGTCGCTGCTCTCCAGCAACTATCAGAGATAGTGGCGCGTCACCGACTTGTTGAATTCCTCCCAGCCCTGAATTCAATTACCCGAAAACTTGAGACTCACCGGTATGAAATAGCTGTATTTGGGCGCGTCAGTTCCGGGAAATCTTCGCTTATTAACCGGCTATTGGAAATTCAGTTGCTGCCAGTAGGCGCAACGCCAATTACAGCCGTTCCAATCCATATCGTTGGCGGCAAAGATCCGCGGTTGCGAGTTGCCTATATGGATCGAACCGTATCGCTTGGCGTCGAAGCTCTTCCCGAATTTGCCACCGAGCAGGGAAATCCAGCGAACTCAAAACGAGTCATTGGGCTCGAAGTCACTGTGCCCTCAAAGCGTCTGCAGGAAAGGATTGCTTTCGTGGATACTCCTGGGATTGCATCTCTGGCAACCAGCGGCACCAAGCTTGCTTATGCCTACCTGCCGGATTCGGATTTCGGAATCGTGCTCATAGACAGCCAGGCAACGCTCGCGCGCGATGATCTGGATATTCTTAGAGCTCTTCATTTGGCGGGAATACCTTCGGTCGTGATGCTCAGCAAGTGTGATTTGCTTTCGCCGGAGAATGTCGAAAAAGTCCTGTTGTATACGCGCTCCGCCCTTGATGAACACTTGGGCTATCCCGTGGATGTGGTTCCTATCAGCTCGGTGGATTCCTGGATTCCAGAGATGGAGAAGTGGTTCCAGGCAACGATCTTTATTCTTCTGAAACAAGCGCGGGAATCGTTGATGATTTCAATGAATAGAAAGATGCAATCGTTGCGCAATTCGCTTCTGGCAACTTTAGAGATGCACGCAAGTCACAGGGCTGATTCCAGGGGTCCCTCCATGGAAACAGAGCAGATGCTTCGTCCAGCTGATGAAAGTATCGAGGAATTCGATCGGCGATGGAGAGAGAAGCTGGAAAAGATTGCCGACTGCAAAGAGGAAATACTGGAAAATGCGGCAATCCAGATGGCTCAAGCATCGGCAAATGGCAAAGTTTCTGGGCAAAAACCAGCGACAATTCTCATTGATACGCTCATTCGATCACTGACGTCGAGGTTCAATCCCCTTTTATTGGAGTTTCAATCTCTCTCAGAAAGAGTTGCCGAACAGCTTAAGGAGCTCAGGGAAAATGATCTTGGATCAGAGCTCCAATATTTCAATCCTCCAAAGCTCTCGGGCTTGCCCGCGCCGTCTCTTACTCAGCTGGATGGGATAACGATATCGGAACCTGGCGCTCTTATGGGCATCAGCCGGGCCACCAAAGAAATGCATTTCAGAAGGGAACTGAGGGAAAAAGCCGAAAAACCGATTGAAGGCGTCCTCAAGGAGTTTGCTCCCAGGCTTCGCCATTGGTACATGACTACGGTCGTTGCGCTGAAGGACAGCTATCACAATCAAACCGATCCTTTAAGATTCCGCGGCCAGGGAACAAGATCCGTAAAGTCTGCCGATCTTGGTGGATGGCCGTATAGCTCAACACTTCAATCGCTAGATAAAACACTATATGGGAGTGGAAATTGCAGCAAAGGAAAGGGTCCGCCGCTTCGTGGAGCGGCGAGCCCCAAGAAACCAAGCGCTCGAAACACACAAATTCCAGCGCTGTTGCCGCCCAAAAACAAAAGCCAAATCAATCATACTGTCGGCAAGTCTAGCGGGCAAAAAATGCTTTGATATAACATGCGGCAAGAAACAGCAGCATAAATCCCAACATCATTTTGATCAGCTTTTGCGGCATGTATTTCTGAAGCCGGGCTCCGCAATACATCCCCACCATGCCGCCCAGGCCGAAAAGAATTCCAAGCAGCCAGTCGGGAGAGGTGGAGATGCCTGGTTTCAGCGGCACAAAGGTGTAAAAAAGGACGCCGGCAATTGAGGTCAGAAAAGTTCCAAAGAGCGCTGCGCCGGCAATCATGTATACCGGAAGGCCCAGGAAAGCCACGCAGAAGGGCGCGATTATCGATCCTCCTCCAATTCCGTATGCGCCTCCGACGATGCCCACAAGAAATGCCATAACCAGCATTTTGGGAGTGGCGAATGAAAAGCTGTTCCCGCAGAATTCATATTCTGTTTTTTTTGCCGAGAAGGAGATGGTTCGGAGACTGACAGGGATGCCAATCATCTGATTTATGCCTGGAACTCCGTTTAATCCATTGTTTCGACCATTTTGGGCCTTTGTCATGGCATCCAGCGCAAGGCGCACGCCCACATATAGGAGAACGCAGGCGACAAACAGCCTGAATGTTCGAGGATCAGGGAGATATACAACCCGCAAATAATAGCCCAGGAATATCCCAGGAAGAGTTGATAAAGCCAGGAGCCAGGCAAGATGCCATGCCATGCGTCCTTCACGGATGTAGCGATAGACGCCGCTCGGAATGGCCACAATGTTATAGACGAAATTGGTGGCGCTGACGGATGGGGTAAGGAAATGCAGACAACTGATCTGAAATGGCAACAGGAGAAAGGCTCCGGAAACTCCTCCCATCGATGCAAAGAAGGAAACCACGAAAGCCACGAGTGGGGGAAGGAAAAACCAGGTGGTCACACCTGATACCGGAAAGCTCATTTGCAAATCCATTCATCCCCCCATGAATTCATCCCCGTTCAGCTTTTTCACTGCAAGATCAGATTAGCTTGTTCTATAGAGGGCTCTTTTGCCCGATTGCCTCCAGTACTCCAAGCGCAATTCGCCTCGGCCGCTCTGCGATACCAGTAGTTTTCGATAGCTCACCGCGAGGATCCACTTCGATGATCTTGGCTTTTAGCGCCACCGGCACGCCGTCATGCGTAAGCCCGCGAATTATCCCGCTGATTGGAGCATGCAGCATGGAATCTCCAATATTGGCAACCTTCTGCCCCGCTGTGACCCTATCGCCGATCCGACATATTGTATGAAATACGCCGGCGACTGGCGCATAGACATAGCGATCCCGGGCGTGGCCTGCTATTGTCTGCGGTTCACCCTCTAATGGCCGGGTTGCTCCCTGCCACAGAACTTTTCCCAGCTCCTCGTTCCATCCGGTTTCCACCGCAGCATGCACTGTTTCTCCTGCAATAAAATTGGGGCCCAGCCCCACGGTGAATGGCGCCAGGGCAATCTGTATCTCGGGCTGTTCATGCTTTTTCATCCTGGCATCCACCAGTACGTCAGGATTAATGGAAGCAACCAGAGTGTGTAAATCGAGCGAGGTTACCGGTATCAGATCATGCAAAGCCAGATGTGCAGTGATTTCGGAGAGATCGATCATATACTTGGCGTTCACTCCCTCCAGTGCGGCAACGCCATCAAATATCGCATCGCAAAATGCCATTTTGCGTCGAGTCGCTGTCGGTTGCGCCGAATCATGAATGAAAACCGCATATCCGGCTCCAAACAGCGCATGCGCCACGGCAGATCCGACGTCACCGCTTCCACGCACAAGAATTGTTTTCATGTGGCAACCTCATAAGCCGTCAATTCTCTAATCATGGGGCATCCAGAATAGTGCACCCTCCGGGAGCCCGACTGTAACTCCGGGCTGACTGTTCGCCAGGCCAAAGGCTGCAACGGTACGCTGGGCAGCTTCGCGGTTCCTGGTGAATTTGGAAATGGCAATGGGTATATAGCCGATCCGGGGGATTTGGTTTGCCGGCAGCTTTATGGTCTGAATGCACAGGGGATCCCAATGTTCGAGAACGCTCCAGCCAATCACCGCATCCGCCATTTTCAGCGAAATGGCCGTTGCCGTCTTCTCGCATGATTCCGTGTAAATTACCAGATTGGCGTGGAATGCCGCTTTCTGGGCAGGCGTGAATGCGTTCTCGATGATTTCCACCGCATACACGCCGAGACAGACACCTTCAGGGTTGGCAATTGCAACGCGGATCCCGGGCCTGGTCAGATCCTGCAGAGCGCGGATACCGTGCGGGTTCCCTTTCACTACATTAATGGAAGGCACCAGGTACACAATCACCTTTTCGGATTCGGCATAAACTGCGCCTTCCCGCTTGGCTTTTTCAATATAGTCCGAAGACCCGGGGAAGCAGATGTTGCCTTGCTTGGCGAGCTTCATCTGCGAAAGCCTATATCCCGAACCGCCGAAGACCGGGTCAACCTTTACACCTGTTTTCTGCTCGTACAGTTTCGCGACTTCTTCCGTTGGCGGTTTGGAGGCTGCGCCGGCATACACAAGAAAAGTTTCAGCCGCAGCTGTACCGGGTCTGCTCATGCATGTCCCAAACGAAAGCATCATGATTAGAGTCTTTATGATGGTTGAATTCATATTGGATCCTGAGAAATCAAGCCGGTTCCCAATTCACCGGAGCTTAAAAGTGATAGTGCACACTGAAATGCCAGTTGCGGCCTGGTTCGGGGAATCCCTCCTGATAATAATAGTTGCGGTCAAAAAGGTTATTAACGCCGCTTTGGAGGCGAGCTCCTTTCCACAGAGGAACGATCAGTCCAAGGTCGGCGGCGGCAAATTTGGAAGCAGGAACGATCGCGCCGGAATCGTTCACCGTTATGGCGCCGCTCTCGTATCGAATCGTTGCAAGCAAGTGAATGTTTCGAGGCAGAGTGAGATCGCCAATATTAATGATCTTATGTTTCGGTGCGCGGACCGGATGAACGCCCAGCATGTTTGAAGGACCGGAGATAGTCCAATTCAAATAACTGTAGTTCGCGCTCAAAGCCAATCGAGAAACAGGATTGCTGCGAACGGCAAACTCTGTTCCCTGATGAATTTCCTTCCCGATATTCACTGCCTTCTGGCATGTGCCGGCTGCCATGGACGGGCACTGGCCTTCATATTCGGACGGCACAATTGCATTTTGGATGGCATCATAAACGTCGCTGCGGAATAGATCCGCCTGCACCATCGTGCTTCGCCCGAAAGCATGCGAGTATCCCACGCTCCAGTTTCTCGTGTGCTCCGGTTGGAGCGTGGGGTTTGGAATTGCTCTTCCGTATCTGTAGGAATACCTGTCTTTGAGTGTCGGGAAGTGACTTTTCTGCGTGAAAGCAATAAACAGAGATCCCATTTCAGATACGGAATAGGAAATGGATGCAAGGGGATTATAGGCCCAGGCTCTGTCCAGACAATCGGAACCCTCGCAGTCGAAGGGCGTAACCGAGTAACGGGTCACGGCATTTTTGCCGCTGCCTGTAATTGTTGTCTTGAGGTCCTGCGCGCTTATGGCATCCAGCATGTCGGCGCTGAATCCGAGTGTCGCCCGCATCCGGGGCGAAAGGGTGATGGCATCCTGTATCCCGATAGAAATCATTCTGTCATGATGTGTCCTCCATGGCTGGACGAGCGCGCTGGTTCCGGAATAGGAAGCCCCGCTTTCCTTGTGAATGTCGTCTCTCAGGAAGAATGACACCCCAATCGAGTGTCGGGAAATTCTCCGTGTCGCAAACTCCGCCGAAGCACCGATCGAATGATCGTCGAGAGGAGCGAGGCTGGATACGGTGGAATAGGTCGCGTCGGTGAATCCGGTCATATTGTTTCGATAACGGTCGAAAAAAGCCCGGGATTTGATGGAATCCCCTCTTCCCAGCGCGGTATTGGAATTGAGGTAGTACATTTCCCTGTTCCAATAAGGCCACCGCCAGAACTTGGGTTTGTTATTTTGCGTGTCTGTCCCTGAGTATGGCGGAACTCCGTAATCCGATTTCTGATTGATATAGGACATCACGTATTGGTCCTGCGTTCTCGGCGTCCATGCCAGCCGCCCGTTATACCGAACATCCCGGCGGTCCGAGTTGATACGGTCATCTCCCGGCTGAAGCGAGGTGGGAACAAATCCGCTCGAGATCGGGTAATGATCCATCTGCAGCCAGTCTATGCCGCACTGAATAAAGAGATTTCGCCAGTCCGATCCGAGATGAAGCCATGACTCCAGTCTATTCCCTGAACCCGTGCCGATTGCGGCGTCCGCGTCCAGTTTCTTCTCTGGTTGACGCGTTATCAGATTAACGGCTCCACCCAAACCATTGGGACCCAGCAAAGGGGATGAGTATCCCTTGGCAACCTCGATCTCACTGATATCGCTGGTCAGAAACCGGCTGATATCCACGAACCCATCATAGGGCACGTATAACGGGATTCCGTCCAGATAGAGACCTACCTGACGCGTGTCAAAACCGCGGATCATGATTCCTGCCCGCCCGCTGGAGGAATTGTGATCGACGCCGACGCCCGAGATATGGGGGATCGATTGCGCAACGTCCGTGGCATGGAGCTTGCCAATTTCCTTGCGACTGATTCCGGTCACCACCGGGGACAGCGGCGATGTCTCTGCGGTGACGCTGATTTCAAAGGCTCCAATCTTGAAAGGACGGCCCGCGTTTTGCGCCAGCAACGATTGCACGCTTTCGCGCAACCCGGCGATTAATCTCCCTGTTTGTTCGGCATTCCAAGGTTGTGGCGGAACAGCAGGCAAGACAACTCCGGAATCGGGGTAGAGCTTCAGCCAGAATTCGATGGCGGAAAGAACATGCGCAACCCCAATCCGCTGATCCTCCGGGCTGGCTGTGGAGGTTTCCAGATAGGCAAGATCCTCCAGCCAGGTTTGGAGTTGTTTTGTTTGAGCTTGGGACGAGGAGGTCCCCGTCAGGAAGATCACGGCCAAGGAACAGGGGAGCAGACAACGAAGAACAAAGTTAAAATGCATAGGAAAATGCCCATGATAGAGATTGATGGAGTTAGCGCACGGCACGGATGGGAATAAAAATCGGGATTCCGTCTCCAACGCCACCGTCATAGGTGGCAAGAAATTTTTGTATCCTGTCGGACAGCAGGAAATCGGCCAGCTTGCTTGCGCCCTCAATATTGGATCCCGGAAATTTTTCCGGATTGGCCACCATAACCATGTAGGGTCGTCTCATGACGGGATCGCCCTGAACCATGATCTTCACGCCCGGATCGGGTTCTATCTTATTAAATAAAATGGGCATTCTGCCGACGATCATGTACGCATTCTTGCTGGCCACGTAATGTAGAATTGCGCCTGAATCGGTATTTTCATACTTAAGCACCCATGGCCCGATCATTGGGACTCCGGCATTGGCGAAAAGTGTGTGCGCCGTTTCTCTCGGACCGTTGGATTGGAAGTCGAGCCACTTAGCTTTCGCTTCCGCAATTTTGCGGACAGCTGCGGCGCCGTTCTTCATGCCGGATATGCCTGCGGGATCGCTGGCAGGGCCGACAATAACCAAATCATTTTTCGCCCAGGGACGCAAATCGCGAGCCCACCCGTCGGCAACCAGGTTGCTCGTCGCATCGCTGGAATGCATGGTGAGGAAATCCACCTTGCCTTCCTTCATGGCGCGCGCAAGGACCGGTTTCTCCCCAGTCACTACCACCTCGACCTTAATTCCGGTCTCGGATTCAAATCTTTTTTGTATTTCGTTCCAAAGCGGCGTCATGGTCATACCCCCGATAACGGCAACCCGCACCGGTTTTGATTCCGATGTGCCGGCTTTCGCATCACTGGATAGGGCGAAAAATATTACTGCGGCACCACTTACAATCATGAATCGGTTATGCATGCGTAGCCTTTTCGATATGGGAAAAAATAGAAAATTAACTCTCGCAGATACCCTTACCAGGACATGATAAGCAGAAGGACTGCAATAATGCCCTCCCTCCAGCCTACACGCTCACAATCTCACCGGTCTCGCTTGCATCATAACCGGGAAGCTCACTAATCAATCGACGATGCGGCCGGCTTTGCAGCAATCGGATCAACGCAAGTATGCGCGGATCACGTGCCAGAGCTTCGGAGTAGCAGATGTCCAACATCTCGGTGCGCACGGGAACGAAATGCAGTCCGGCGTCCTCAGCTGTCAGTTGCACACAAACGCCGGCTGAGGCCCAGCCCGCTCGTACCGCATCTGCCACTGCACTGTGACCATGGACAGGCTTGCCGGAAGCCGGTTGGCCGCCGAGCAATTCATCAAGGCATTCCCGTGCCGCTGAGCCCTGTTCACGAAGAGCCCATCGCCGGCAGTGCCGAACGATGGTCGATGGAGTGTGCGACCGATCCCTGACTGGTATTGCTAAACCTTCCTGCCATTTTGCAGCACGAAGCAGACGATAATTGCCCCCCAGTCGTTCCCGGACCGTTTCAAGATTTCTTCCGGGCTGTTTAGAAGTTGAGCGATGCAATCCCGCCAGGTGTACCAGGCCTCGCTTCAATAATTCCAGAGCTGCACCACCGCCACGCTCCATCACTAGCAGGCGCAATCCGGTATCTCTTGCGTACTCTGAGGCGAGAAGCCCGGCCGCCGGATCGCAGCAAGCCAGCACCAGCGTTCCCTCTGCCATTGCTCCGCCCGAGTCATGTAAGGCGCCTCTCTGCCAGACGCCATCGTGTGGAGTGTCATTCAGCGAAAGGTTTTCTACAGGATATAGCCAACGCCGGCCGCCGACCTCGGCTTCCCAATAGCGGCAGGGATCGCCATGAGGCGGCCATGCCCAATTCGTGATGCCAGCCACGGGATTTGCTGTGCCTGTACGGAAAAGCTCCTCCACGGCGCAATTCAGCGCATGCGCCAATGCAATGGCCGTAGTTACGGAAGGAGTAAGCCTTTCGCCTTCAATTGCGCTGACGGTGGTTCTGGGAATCCCGGCACGGAGCGCCAACTCCGATTGAGACCACCCGCGCGCAATGCGATGCCTGGCTACCGACGTAATCGTTTTTGAATATGGCATAATGCTGTCATATTATGGCAGTATCATGTCATTCGTCAAGCCATTCATTTTGCGCCCCAAAAAATGAATGAATCTGAGCCCTTTCCCCCAATCCACCCCAGAATCCCAAAAAAGGCGAGTGCCGTTTCTTGACATCAGATGCCAATAGCAGCTGCGGTATCGAAGCATCGGACAAGAGCATAGAGCTGGATGCATGCTCCTGATGGGAGCGCCAGGAAGCAACGACCCGGTTTTAAAAAACCCCCGCCGAGCCGGACCAATGTGGGACGTCCCTCGATCGCATGCCTTCTGCTTACCATACGCACGAGAGTCCCATCGGACAGTCGAATGGAGCGCGGCGAATAGGAAGCCACCCCTTCTCCGGGTTCAGGGATTCCGCCTAGAAAACGATTCCCAAGCAGCTCATTGCGGTACAAGATCGTCCCGTCTTCGGCCAGGACTTCCAGGAACCGACCCTGAGGCGCGACCGGATACGGATGATCATGGTCCTCATTGCCGAGAAAAAGCCTTCCATTCGGATCAAATGTGAAGAATGCCTCGATGGTCGCCAGATCTTCTATCGCGAGATGGTCCGGCTGGCTGCAAAGCCGGTCAAGCAAAACTGCAGATGCGCTCCCGCCATAGATAAGCAGCACGCCTGCAAGTACGGTTATGTACCAAAGCGTGAGCCGCGTGCGCACGTTCCGGATGCCGATCGGTTTCATTATTCTTCTAAGCCCAACATAAAGCCGACGCCACGCACCGTGCGGATAAGCTTTGACGGGAATCCCTCGTCGATTTTGCGGCGCAGTTGGACCATGGGGACATCAATAACATTGTCCAGCGGAGTATGCCTCATGACCTCTTTCCATAAATCTCGCGCCAGCATTTCGCGAGAAACAACCTCGCCTTTATTTCGAAGAAGGTACTCAAGAAGATCAAATTCGCATGACCGGTTGCGTCCCGTGCGTCACTGTCCGGCGGATCAAATCCATGCGTAGATCCCCGAAATTCAATGTCGCCGGGCTTTCTTTTTTGCCGCGCCGGAGAAGAGTGCGGATGCGCGCCGTCAGTTCGGGGAAGGCGAAGAGTTTCACGAGGTAATCGTCTGCGCCGGAATCGAGCCCCAGAACGCGATCCTGGACGGCGTCCCTGGCAGTCAACAGGATAACGGGAGTCCCTATCCCTCGATCCCGCATTGTGGAGAGTATTTCGATGCCGCTTCTGCGAGGGAGCATGACGCCCAGGATGATGAGATCATACGGTTCTGAACTTGCCAGGAAAAATCCTTCCTCGCCGTTATTGGCAACAGAGACAGAACAGGACTCGGCTTCCAGTCCTTGCCGCAGAGCCGCCGCGACTTTGGGTTCGTCTTCCACTAAAAGAATTCGCACCGGGGCCTCCATCCAAAATATAAATTCCCTCGTGCACCTTCGCCAACTTACGTTATTCTGAATTTTTCCTGAACCGGTATTCAGAAAAAGCTGGTTTCGCGGATCACACCATCACCGATCTCAAGTCAATACTCCTCGGGAGGCTTCAGGGAACGGAAATTGGCCCAGTTCACTAAATCGTAGATGATCTTCAAGCCACCGGACAGAAACAGCGGCAGGCTTATAAGTGCCGGGATACTGAGAAATACGCCCGTCAGTGAGGGCGAAATTGCCGCCCCCACTGAACGGGCAATCGAGATCACGCCTGAGGCAGCTGATCGCTCATCGGGGGCAACAACGGCCACTGTAGAAAATTGGCGCGTTGGCATATTTGGCGCTCAATCCCAGCTTCCATAGATTCGCGCCTTTCTGGATCTTCGCCGGCGTGGTGGAGGATGTGGATTTTCCAGAATCCGAGCAGGATTTCCCGCTGAAGAGCTATTGTATCGAAGGTGCGCTTGCGGTCTCTCATATTACGTAAATCGTAATCGCTCACCGTAATCGAGTCAATTCCGGATCCCGGCATTCGGCGCATGTTGACGAGGAGTGAGGGCAACACAATTGGGCAATCGTCTCTGAAAAGAGGAATGAGATTTCTGGCCTGATTTGCTTTAAAATGGATCGAACAGGGAGAAAACGTGATGAAAATTTATGAGATGCTTTGGGCAGTGGTCGCTTGTTTTACACTGTCGATGCCCGCATTTGCACAGAGTCCAACGACGGTCAATGTCGATCCGTTTTTCGCGATATTAGACGCCAACAAGGACGGTTTTATCGGCAGGGGAGAATGGAAGGAGTTGGGTTTGATGGATATCTCTTACCCGCTGTGTGATCCCAATAAGGACGACAAGATCACCAGGCAGGAGATGGCGGCCTGTGCCATTCCTGAATTGATGGATCCCAAGAAAGAAGGGATCCTCACTGTGTATTCCGGGGGACGTTTTGTCATTCCATCGCCCGGCGCTCCCATCCCCAAACCTGCCAATGCACCCCCGGGAATCACACAGGCCACGCAAATGGCCTCCGACAGCCCGTATGTGGAAGGCGGTCCGACCGGACAAGATTTCATCAAGATGTTTGATGCGGATAAGGACGGAAAAGTCAGCCACGATGAGTGGGAGAAGCTGAAAAACAACACGGTTTTCAAGCCGTTTCGCTGGCCGCAATACAACAGGAACCGCGACGAGTGGATCACGGTCGACGAGGCCCCGAAAGCGCCTTCGAAGTAATTTTTCAGGGGGCTCAGGTGAAAAGCGTTCTATTCCCGTGTGTGGCAAACTCGGCGCGCAGCCAGATGGACGGGGGGATTACGCGATCTTTGGCTCCTCCGGACATGAAAATCTGGCCTGCCGGATCGTGTCCCACATCAGTCAGGCCGGAAGCGAGCGCGGCGCCGCAGCCCCGGTTTCGCAAATTGCCTCCTTTGACAGAGGGAAAGACGCGAAGGATATAATTGTTGAGTGATGAATATGAAACCCGGCAGTTTTTTAGAATCCTTCCAGTGGTCGCCTCAGCCTGAGGCCTTCCGCTTCATCCGCCGGCTGGTCCGCGATTTCCTCGAGGCATGCCCCGAAGCAGCGGCGTTCGCAGGCCGGATGAGCGGCGAGACGGGCACCCGCTTTATCGACTGGATCGACCACATTCGCTTGAACCGCGGCGACCGCAACGCAGCGCAGCTCCAGAGCGTGGGGTATCGGCCCGAAAGCGAAAGTGCTTCGAGCGCTGTATATCGAAACACCAGCGGCGTCTTCCCTGCAGTATTGGCGTGGGATGGCGGGATGGAAATCGGGATCAAAGTCGAGTCGGCCGCAGATTTTCTCGCGGCGAATCAGCTGCATCGGGATGTTATCGGCAGTCCGCTTGCGGTTCTGAGAACAAGCGGAATTTATGAAGCCCGAGACTGCGCTTTGACCATTGTGGAACGGCACGGCACCGGTGGCTTCGATGCGGGAGGCCCGGGACAGGAGATTGGGATTCATCGGCTGGTCCATTGGGAGAAATTCCGGCTACGCCCGAGAAACTTCGATCGCGACGAGGATGGATTTGAGACGGCGAACCGGTTGATCGACGGCGCGATCCGCGATCTTGGAAAGGATCTGACGTGCGATTTATGGTTTGCCGCGGAGCGCGAGTTCTGGATGCGCCGGAACCGGGCGGCCCGGGCGCAGAAGGCTCGTCAGGACAGACTCGGACTGGGCTGGGCCAACCACGATCATCACACTTACCGCTCATCGCGCAAAAACTTCAAGCTCCTGATCGCGGTCTGGGAGAAGCTCGGTCTGCAGTGCCGCGAGCGGTTCTACGCCGGCCGCGAAGCGGGATGGGGCGCGCAGGTAATGGAACAGCCGGTCACCGGAATCATCACATTCAACGATGTGGACCTCACGCCCGATGAGTTGATGGGCGATTTCAGCCACGAAGGTCTGGAAGAACAGCAGAAACTCGGCACCGTCGGCCTCTGGTGCGGACTGCACGGCGACTCCTTTCTGCGGCCCGGAATGCATCACCTCGCCTCGATGTTCGATTTTGATCTCCTCACCAGACAGCTGGCCGGAGAGGCGGGCGTGAAGGCGATGAAACCATTCTCGGATTTCCCCTATCTCCGCCAAGCCTTCACAGAGGGCGAACGGTGGGAGGCGAACCCTGAAAGAATCGAGCGCTTGTGGAAAACAGGGGCGATCACCGCTGAACAGGCCGAGCAGTTCCGCGCCAAAGGCGCGATCGGGTCGCACCTCGAAAATCTGGAGCGGAATGACGGGTTCAAGGGCTTCAATCAAGCCGGCGTCAGCGAGATCATCCACGCAACGGACCCGCGCAAAGATATCGGCGCCTGATTCAGGTTTTGCGGAGTGCCCGGTTGAATCTCGGATTCATATCCTCCCGGCGAAAGCTTCAGGACGCCTCTGAAGCGCAGTCATCAGCACGCTCAGGTTGCCCGGAGTTCAAACCAGGCGCAATAGGGACTTGGAAGAGGTCAACCCGACATCCGGCGGAGATGCACACCGAATGTGCAGGATTTGCAGCCGTGAAGCACGGCCTACATTTTTTTGCTCCGGGGGTTGAAAAATCGCCCCTATCGACACGATCCGATTATGTCCATAGCCGCGCCTGTGATATTGTATGCGTCCAATTCCTGCTGCATGCGGCATGAAACCGCCGATTCCCGTTCGGAGCCAAACGATTATGAAGCGCTGGTATGAAGAGCTTTTCACCAATTATGCAAAGACCTACGACACCGAGCGCTTTACTGCCGGAACCATGGGAGAAGTCGATTTCCTCGAAAAAGAGTTTGGTTATGACAAAACCAAATCCATTCTCGACATCGGCTGCGGCACAGGCCGCCATGCGATCGAGCTGGCAAGACGCGGATATTCGGTTACGGGGATCGATCTGTCCGCTTCACAGCTCGAGAGAGCCGGACAGAAGGCAAAAGAAGCGGGAGTCTGCGTTCATTTCCGTCAGCTCAATGCCTGTGCTCTGCCTTTTAAGGATGACTTCGATTTCGCGATCATGCTCTGCGAGGGCGGATTTTCACTTCAGGAAACGGATGCACTGAATTTTCAGATCCTCGAAGGCGCCGGCCGCGCGCTTCGGTCGCCCGGGAAATTGATATTCTCCGCATTAAACGCGCTCTTCCCCCTCTATCACAATCTCAAGGATTTCCTGAATGCAGAGCCAACCAGGGCGTCCACCTCTGAATGCGCCTTCAATCCCATCACATTCCGCCACCATTCGATTATGATGGTTAGGGATGATGACGGAAACAGAAAGGAATTGGAGGCGGACGAGCGCTATTACGCTCCTTCGGAAATTTCATGGTATCTGGCCTCGCTCGGATTCAAGCAAAGCTCCATTCACGGATGCCGCCTCGGCGGCTTCAGTCGCGATCACACCCTCTCAACTGAAGACTTCGAGATGCTGGTGATAGCCGAAAAATAGGTGCGACGTGCAGACAGGTCCGGTGGCCTGGACGGGCCTTGCTCAAGAGCACGACAAAGCGGTTTTGCTTTCCGTAAGGCTGACGCCGGTGAACCGGCAGATCACCGAAGCGGAGTCGATCGTGGTCCATGCGGCCTTATCGGATTCACTATCGACAGATGCATCCGTGACCGGCATCTCCCGCCGGATTTCGCGGCGATGCGGGCCGGAGTTCGGATAAATTTCAGAGACAGGAGAACCCAATGATTCGCGGGATAGATCACACAAGCTTCACGGTGAGCGACATGGAACGGTCGATCGCCTTTTACCGGGACGTTCTGGGGCTACAGGTTGCATGGGATTCGGCGGCGGCGGGGGAAGAGTTTAAGGGCCCTGTAGCCGACAGGCTTACGGGGTGTCCCGGATCGGAGTTGCGCATTGTCTTTATGACTGCCGGAGAAAACCGCATCGAACTCGTGCAGTATGCGCCGACGGGAAAGCCGCAGGCAGGTAACAAGTCCAGCGACACGGGCAGCGCCCACGTCTGCTTCAAGACAGACGACATTCAGGAGCTTTTCCGCACGCTCGTGGTGAACAACGTTCGGACGCACTGCGTGCCCCAAAACCTCAACAACAACCTTGTGATGTATTTCAGGGATCCTGACGGAATAATCCTCGAAGCCGCACAGGGAGAACTCCCCGGCCTACCAGGTTAGCGCACGATCCCGAAGAGAAAGTAATGCCGTCCATAGAAGAACTCGTGACGGTATTTCCTGAATTCGCTGTATTTCGTGCTTTCATCTGGAAACTCCGTATGCCGGCAATGAAGCCTTCGATGTCACTCCCGAAAAACTTTTCTTCGCGCTCAGCGAAGCAGACCGGCTCGGCACGGAAATTGCCGCAGAAACGGGCGAAGCTTTGTTCCGGGCCCTGCATTCGTAGTCCAAACATGAAAGCGGTTTCTGCGGTATAATTGCAGGAAGAAGTCCTGCCCAAAGGAGAATCTGCCATGGCCGATGATTCTTATCGAGCAATAAGGGCGCTGCTGGCCGGCACGCGCCCCGAAGAGTTGCGCGAAGGGCTGAATCTTGTCGAAAAGGAAATCGCGAAAACCGGATCGAGAGATTCGAAACCGCTGTTCGAAATTCTGTCGACACTCTTTTACATAGATACTCTGGACCAGCCGGAACTGGTCCCCGTCCTGAATCAGGCCATAAGCCTGGCGGTCGGCTTCGGCGCCTGGGTCATCCCTGTCCTGGTGGACGACCTGAATGCCGGGGATTTCAAGGCCCAGTGGGCGATCGCGCATGTGCTGGGCCGCATCGGCGCTGATTCGATCGATCCCATTTTGACAAAATACGCATGGTCATCCGACCCGTTGCTTCGCGCCTTTCTTCTTTATGCACTGGGAAAAATCAAATCTCCCAAGGTCCTTCAGGCGGCCCCGCTGGCTCTCCAGGCCGCGCATTCGCCGGACCTGGAGTTGCGCGATACGGCAACCCGCACATTGGGCAAGCTTGTGGAATCCGTGCCGCCGGCCCAGATGTCCCGGCAGCTGAAGCAGCAATTCCTGGACTGCCTGTATGCCAACCTGTCGGATTCTAATGGGTGTGTTCGAGCCAAAGCCATACGCAGCCTGGGAAAAATGGCCAAATACGGCCATCTGACAGACACGGAGCGCGGGCATCTCAAAGCAGCCTGTCACCGTATCCTGGGCCTGGATGAGGATCACGAGTGGGACCGCGCATTCGTCGTCCGCAGGGAGGCTGAAGAAGCTCTCGCACAGACCTGAGCCGGTTTTGTACCGCATCATAAACCCGTCACTTAGGAGGAATCGTGAATTCGCGCACTTTGCTGAGTGTCTGGATTGTCGCAGGTCTTGTTTCCATCGTTGAGCCGGCGATGGGCGAAAATTACCCCGTCATCCTTCGCGGCAAGGTCACAATGCCGGACGGATCCCCTCCTCCCATTATCGTGGCCCTGGAGAGAGTGTGCAGCGACTATCAAGGTTCAAGGCCCGGGCCACTGACAAATAAAAAGGGCGAGTACATATGGCGCATGGATGTGGACCCGATGCGGACGCGGTCGTGCGTGATCCGGGCGACCCATGCCGGATACGATTCCACCTCCATCGACATCTCGGCTCTCCATGGATACATGGACACCAACGTCAATCTCGACCCGATCGTCATCTCTTCCCGCATCGCCGATCCATACGCCATCATCATCGCCGAAGCCAAAGTGCCGCTGCGTTCGAGGTCCAAATTCAAGGATGCGATGAAGGCCATGGATGCGGGAGATTACCCGGAGGCGCTGCGTTGCTTCCAGGCAGCCGTTGAGGCAGAAAATAAATTTCCTCTTGGATGGCATGCGCTGGGAGTTCTTGCTGAAACTCAAAACAATCCGCAACTGGCGCGCGAAGCCTATAAAAAAGCCCTTCAGTACGACCCAAAGCTGCTTCCCGCTCACATGACGCTGCTGCGACTCGGAATCAAGAGCAAGGATTGGGAAAGTGCGGCCGCAAGCGCGGAGACACTTATCAAATTGGATAAAAAGCGGGAATACCGCGAGGCATATCTACATCAGGCGGTGGCGTTCTACTGGCTGAAGCGCTTGGACGAGGCGGCTGCAAGCGCGCAGGATGCTTTGCGTTTGGATCCGTACAACCAAAGCCCGCGCGTGGAATACATTTTGGGCCGTATCCTGGAAGCCAAGGGGGATCTTGAAGGCGCCCGGGCGCACATGACCCGGTATCTGGAATTGGACAAGAAGGCTCCGGACGGTGAATTGATCCGGAAGCACCTCGAACTTCTGGGGAAAGCGGAGGCGGGATCCGTGGAGCCTGAACTGGAGCACCTGTAACGCCGCAGCACGGCATTGGCCGGTCACGCGCAAGGCAGGAGAACGCCCTCTCGGCTACCGGGGCGATCTCAAAGCGAATTACGAAGCAAACAACAGGGACTATACAGGCGTTTACGGGGAGTGACGGGCGCCTGCCTGATTTTTGCCCAAGGCTCAAATTATCCGGGAGCCGTTGCCCGGATCCCGGAGAGTCAATCCCTTCACAGAATACCCCAAATAAAATCTAGAAGCGGTTCGCTATTCCTGACGATAAGGCTTTTCAGAGCCATGACCATGCCCGAGAAAATATCGAGCGGCAGAGGAAGACCATTGTATGCTGCCGCTAAGACGGGCCTCATGGCCGGAAAAAGATCGTGGGGCAAGGAAAAGACCTTTTATCCCAAAATTTGGCTGGTTCCACAGGATATAAATGATGGCCTCGGATAAAATCAGCGCAGGACTCCTGATCCCTGCACCGGAAAGCCGTGCACATGTCCGCAACCTGGCGGAAGCAACGGGATTGCTCTCTATCGAAATCGAAGCGGACCAGCACTGCACAAGACCCAACGAACAATCCGCCTTGGAACTCATCCACGCCAAGCCGGAAATCATCCTGGTTGACATAGATGATGCTCAGGCCGGCATTATGTCTCTTGAGACCCTTCACTCGGCCCTCCCTGAGACCCGGCTGCTTGCCATTTCCAAAAAGGCGGACCCTAAGCTCATCATCCAGGCCGTCCGGGCCGGGGCGCGTGAATTTCTGGCGAAACCCATTCAGCCCGCCGGGCTGTCCCAGGCCATCGACCGTCACATCGCCGATAAAAAGCGAATCCTGGAGTCCAAGAAACAGGGAAAGATCTATTGCTTTACCGCCGGCAAGGAGGGCAGCGGCGTAACCTCGATCGCCATCAATGTAGCCAGCGCATTTGCAGCGCTGCCGGAGACACGAGTAGCCCTCATGGACCTCGACAGCCCGGTTGGAGACGCTGCCATTTATCTGAACCTGGCGTCCCAGCACAAAATTGAAGATGTTTTTTCAGCCGGATCGCGCCTTGATTCCCTGCTGCTGGAAAGCTGCATGAGCCCGGCTGACGGATTTTCCGTGCTGCCTGCCCCGAAAGAGTGGGGCAGGCAAAAGCTGCCCAGCGTGGATACGCTGGCCAAGCTTCTCAAGGTAGCTGCGCAAACCTATACGCATACCATCATCGATCTTCCCCGCTCATTTCCTCCGGAGCAGATGCAGGTTGTGGCAAAAGCCTCCGAAATGGTTGTGGTCGTATTGAATCCCGAGCTGTCCTCGATCTCCCGGACCGGTCATTTGCTGCGCCATTTGTCCAACTGCGAGGCTCCCGAAAAGATCCGTCTCGTGATCAACCGGAGCCACGATAACGACGAGATTGCCGCCGACATGATCGAAAAGGCTCTGCACTATCCCATCTACTTCAGGATTCCCGACAACTACAAGGATTCCGTGAAAGCGATGATGATGGGCAAGCCTCTGGCGAAGAACAGCAAATCGGACCTGGGCAACAGCTACCATCAACTGGCCCGCCAACTGACCGGCATACCCGAGCCCAAGGGACAGAACAGGCTTCGCGGCGGCGCTTCGCAGGCCGGAGCCTGGAAAAATCCGTTTGCCGGCCTATTTGCGTCCCGGCGAAAACCCGAGCGCCCGACCAGCCTGGAAGTCGCCCCGCGGCGCAGAAAGAGAGATTCCACAAGTCATTTGCGGATGAACTTGATAAATCGCTATTAAGAAATATTGAAGAAACGCCCCTCTCAAACACTTCAGCATCTTTGTGCAATGACTCTCGTCCTGGTTTATTGAGTCAGCGTGCGTCAACGATTCAGGCGAGTAAAGCTCAGCCAACAGCTTCAGTCGTTCTGCCATCAAGTTTCCGGCCTTGCCGGAGCCTGTGGACCCCGTCATGATTGATCCGCAAATAGGCATTATTTATACTCTCGGGAAAACTCTGGATTGTTTGCCAGGGGCAAAAGAAAGGAATCTGAAACAATGGCGATGACGCTGGCTGAACTCGAAAAAGAAGTAGTCCGCCTGAAAAAGCAGGTGGCGGAAAACGCATGGGCCAAAGATTATCTGGAAATATGGAAGCTGCAGTCCCTTTATTCGCATCTGTACCACGTCGGAAGGAATTCCGAAGTGCCGGGTTTATTCGCACAAAAAACACCGGGTGTGGTCATGGAGATCGAAGATGCCGGAGTTTACGAGGGCATCCAAAGCGTGACCTATTTCTGGAATGAAGTGTTCAACGTGAACACCATGCACAGGGCCCCGGGATTTCTTGCGATCCACATGACCGTGAACCCGATTATAGAGATCAACCGCAAAGGCACCAAGGCAAAGGGCATCTGGCATTCCCATGGAGTATGTTCTTTCCCGGCCAACAACGTGATGAAGCAGTTCACCTGCCTGGGCAAATACGACATCGAGTATGTGAAAGAAGATGGGCAGTGGAAGTTCTGGAGATTCGCCTACCGCCTTACTTACATGGCTCCCTATGAAAAAGGCTGGATGGAGGAACCGGTTGCCGCAAGCATCGCGGGCAATCCAAAGAACAGGCCGGATAGGGCCACCACCTACTTCATGCCTTACAGCAAGTATCGGATAAATGTTTTTCTGCCGCAGCCGCCCGAACCGTACAAAGACTGATTTGCGGAAAGGTTTCGAGGCTTGGAGTCCCGGCGGATCGATGGCTGAGCGCCAAGGCTCCAGGTCTCAAAGAGTTCGAAGCCGTTTGTCCCAGGGCTTAATACTTGAGAATGCTGCGGACGTCGTATTTCGCGAGTTTATCCCGTCCGCACAGAGACGTGAGCTCGACGACGAAATCCAGCCCGATCACGGTTGCGCCCATCTTCTCCACCATCTCAGCTACTGCTTTCGCGGTGCCCCCGGTGGCAATCAGGTCGTCGACGATCAGCACTCGCATACCGGGAGCGATGGCGTCCTGGTGAATCTCCAGCCTGTCGCTGCCGTACTCAAGCTCATATTCCATCTGAAAACTGGCAGCGGGAAGCTTCCCGGGTTTGCGCACGGGAACAAAGCCCGTCTGCAAAGCGTAGGCCACGGCGGGCGCGAAGATAAAGCCGCGCGCTTCGATGCCCACCACCATATCCACCTGTTTACCCTTGTAGGGAGCCACGAGGCCATCGATAGTCAGAGCCAGGCAGCGCCCCTGTTTGAGCAAAGGGGTCACATCATAAAAAAGAATGCCTTTTTTCGGCCAGTCGGGAATTTCGCGAATAGCAGCCTTGAGTTCTTTGATATGCTGTTCGTCCATCTCACCATCCTTCAATAAGAAAAGAGCTGTACTCACCCCTAACCGCAGTGTCAAAAACCTCGATGCGCTGAACGCGGGAAAGCGATGGGCCTCGCTCTACCAGTTTGATAAATTCGGCAATTTTGCCTGCGCCCCCTTCGACATGTATCTCAACCGTGGAATCCGGTAGGTTGCGAACATCGCCGACCAGGCCCAGCCGCATACCTGCGTTTCGGACGAAGTAGCGGAATCCGACGCCCTGAACCCTTCCATGCACCACAATTTGTTTTGCCTGAACAGCCATTGCACACTTCTCGAGCCGCGGGCCGGAGCAAACGCCACAGAGCTTAGCGCATACCCGGCCCCGCCATCAAGGGCAACCCTGACATCCACAGCAGCCGCAAATTACAGGAATTCCGCCGCTTCGGGCAGCCAGTTCACAATAATTTGCGGCTGCTTCTCACCGTGTAAATCAGAATTTGGGCGTCTCGGTCCCAAGGTAGCTGTTGCTCTGAACATATCGGAACCAGTTCATGGCAACGAGAAGCGCGTGGTATTTCTGGGCAGCCTCGATACTCGGAAATTGTTCCACCCCCCAGCCAAGAAACTGCTCCGAATTCCACCCTGAGAAACACGAGATTACGTCTTTGCCTTTGACCTTTTTCAAAGCCTCCTGGACGCGCACCCGCAAATTCTTCTTCTCACCTTCAGACAGCTGGTACCAGGCTTCCGTGGGATTGTATGTGTAAAGCTTGTAGATTGTCTGCGCCATATGGTAAACCTCCCTGTTTTGAAGCCGATTGTCTTGTTTTTGAAAAGCAATTCCCCATTTGTTCCTTGAGACAGATTCTATGACACCCCTTCACTGAATGAAACCGTTCTTTTTCCCAGCGCCCGGCGGAATCGGGTGAATTAAGATTATGGATATAAAGGGGATTTGGCCGATATAGAATAGGCAGGATGGCGGGCCGGATTGAGGGCCGGTCATGAATACAGGAAGAGGCAGGCAGTAGGCATCCTCCCGCGGGGCCGAAGGCTTTACGGCTGCTGGCCATTCCAGGGAGTCTGTTCGCAGCCAGGAAAATAAAAAACCGGTCTCACACACCATAAACATCTGTAAAGCTTTTTTAACCGCAGAATGCCGAATACAGAATGAAGAATTTCGAAACCGCGCCCGACCTTCTGCGGTTCGACATTCGATATTCGACATTCGATATTCAAGCCGGTGGATCTCCTATCGGATGGGAATTAAGGATATACTAGCGACACACAAGCAATCTTCGAAGCTGTCCTTCGGTGACAAGGAGCAATATGAGTGATGCACCGCATATCCCCCCGTCCGTTCAGCATCTTTTGGACAGGGGCGTCAGAATTGCCAATCCATTTTCAGTAGAGGTGGAGGAATCGATCCATCCGGAACGAATCGCGCCCGGGGTTATCCTGCACACGGGATGCAGAATCTCAGGGGCTCAGACTTCGATCGGTCCCGGCTCGGAACTGGGCAAGGAATCCCCGGTTGCGATCGAGGACTGTCAGCTTGGCCAGAAGGTGGAGCTGAAGGGCGGATACTTTTCCGGCGCTGTTTTACTGGACGGGGCCAATATGGGAAGCGCCGCGCACGTCCGGCCGGGAACGCTTTTGGAGGAGGAAGCCGGGGGAGCGCACGCGGTTGGTCTCAAGCAGACCATATTTCTCTCATTTGTTACCGCAGGCAGCCTGATCAATTTCTGCGATGCGCTGATGGCGGGAGGCACAAGCCGGAAGAATCACAGCGAGATCGGCTCCTCCTACATTCATTTCAATTTCACGCCTCACCAGGACAAAGCGACAGCCTCGCTGATCGGGGATGTGCCCCGCGGAGTGTTTCTGGACCAGCCGTCGATATTTTTGGGAGGCCAGGGGGGGCTGGTCGGCCCGGCGCGTATTGCTTATGGTACGGTCCTGCCGGCCGGCACGATCTGCCGCCGGGACATACTGCAGGAAAGAAGCCTTTTTGCCGCGCCCGCCGAGACCAAAGAATCGCGCGTCTTCGCCATCGGCGTCTACCGCGGCATCCAGAGGATCGTCACAAACAATCTTGTTTACATAGGAAACCTTTGGGCTTTAGAAGCCTGGTACCGGCATGCGCGAGTCCGCACCATGTCGAGGGACGCATTCAGCCGGGCATGCCATGCCGGAGCTCTGGCGCAGATCGAGGATGGCCTCAAGGAACGCATAAAGCGGCTCCAAGAATTGGCCGAAAAGATGCCACGATCGATCGAGCGCGCCCGCGCCGAAACGGGTGAAGATCTGCCCCCGGCACTCCGGACCCAGCAGCAGCTGTTTTCGGACCGATGGCCCGCGATAGAGACACATTTGAAAGCGGGTCCTCCACCGGCGACCGGCGCCGCACATCGAGACAGTTTTTTGGAGGACTGGGAAAAAACGGATGCGGCTTCCGGCCATGTAAAGGCCGTGGCCTCCCTCGGGCCTGCGGCCCGCAAAAGCGGATCCGCATGGCTCCAGGAAATCGTCGATTCGGCATCATTGCTTTGGAGAACAATATAACGCGGAGAGGAAAATTATGGGACGCATGTTCGGAACTGACGGAGTACGGGGTATCGCCAACGTTCATCCAATGACGGCGGAAATGGCGCTCGAGATCGGCCGGGCCACAGCGTATGTGTGCAAGAAACACAAGACGCGCCGGCACAAAATCGTGATCGGGAAAGACACCCGCGTCAGCGGATATATGCTGGAATCCGCTTTGACGGCGGGCATCTGCTCGATGGGCGTCGACGTCCTCCTGGCCGGACCCATAAGCACTCCCGGAATCGCCTTTATCACGCACAGCATGAGGGCGGATGCCGGAATGGTCATATCGGCTTCTCACAATCCCTACCAGGACAATGGCATCAAAATCTTCTCGCGAAACGGATTCAAGCTCCCCGATGCCGAGGAAGACGAGATCGAGGAGCTCATTACCTCCGGGAGGATCAAGGATATACGGCCTACGGCCGACGAGATCGGCAAAGCCTATCGCATCGAGGATGCCAACGGACGCTATATCGTTTTCTGCAAAAACACATTCCCCGAGGATCAGACGCTGGAAGGGATGAAGATCGTGCTCGATTGCGCCAACGGAGCCACTTACAAAATAGCCCCGACTGTCTTCTCCGAGCTGGGAGCGGCCGTGGAAACCATTCACTGCGAACCGAACGGCGTAAACATCAACGATCATTGCGGGTCGCAGCACACGCAGGATCTGGTCGCCAAGGTGCGCGAAACGGGCGCCGATGCAGGCCTGGCCTTCGACGGCGACGGCGACCGCCTGATCGCCGTAAACGAACTGGGGCAGGAAATAACCGGCGATCACGTCATGGCAATATGCGGCCGAATGTATAAGGAGCTCGGCCTTCTCAAGAACAACATGGTCGTGGCGACGGTCATGAGCAATTTCGGTTTTTTTGCGGCCCTGAAAAAAATGGGAATCCGTGAGGGTGTCAGCAAGGTCGGAGACCGCTATGTGCTGGAGATGATGCAGGAAAAGGATGCCACCATCGGCGGCGAAGAATCCGGGCATGTCATCTTCCTGAACCATCACACCACGGGCGACGGCATCATCACCGCCCTGCAGCTGCTGCGCGCCATGCGCCACTTTGGACAGCCCCTGTCGGAGCTCGCGAAGATTATGACTCTCTCACCGCAAAAGATTATCAACGTGACGGTCAAAGACAAGCCACCGATAGGAGGGATTCCCGAGCTGCAGAAGGCCATCAAGGAAGCCGAGAACGAGTTGAAGGACAAGGGAAGGGTTCTGATACGTTACTCGGGCACCCAGTCGATGTGCCGGGTAATGGTGGAAGGCCCCACCGAAGAAATGACAGGACGGCTGACCCAAGCTTTGGCGGATGTGGTCAAGAAATGCATCGGATAGGCCTATAACCAGAAATCAAAGGATGAAGCGCATGTCATTCAAGGTAATTGTTACACGAGACTTCGATCACATGAGTGAAGTGGCTGCCGAACTGGCTGTCCAGGATTTCCGCGAAAGGTTATCGGAGAAGCCTGTTTTTACCCTTGGTCTCGCCACAGGAAATTCGCCGACCGGAGTATACAAGCATATCGCCAAAGCAGCCAACGCCGGCAAATTCGACTCGTCCAGGCTGGTCAGCTACAACCTGGATGAATACATAGGGCTTCCAGGCGGGAACGCTCAGCAGCGAGCCCTGCACAAGGAAAGCTATAGTTATTTCATGATCCAGGAGTTGTTCGGCCTGCTGCAGAACAAGTTCCGGGAAACCAACGTGCCCTGGGGCACACTGATCGACCAGGCCAGGCTGGAGTTGGAGATGAAGGCGAACCCGACCGACTGGGAATTGCAGGGCAGCGACCAGGGCAAAGCGGTGGTTATTAAAAAGGAAGCCAGGTCCGACTATCTCCGATGGATCCGAAGGGAAATCCAGGATGCCTATGCGGAGAAAATTGAGGCGGGCGGGGGTATCGACCTGCATGTCATCGGCGTCGGGGGCAGAGGGCATGTAGGCTTTCATGAAGCCGGCATTCCGTTCAAAGACAATGCCGTGCTGCTCGTTAAGCTCGACGATAATACCGTGACGAACGCGGTGATCGATGGGCATTTTGCGCGCAGGGAGGACAGCCCGCAGTTCGCAATTTCCATGGGAGCGGAGCTTGTTTACAAGGCCAGGACGGTACTGCTGCTGGCTAACGGCACACGCAAGGCGGATGCCGTCGCGGATGCCCTGCTCATGGAACCGGAGTGTTCCGTACCCATTTCGTATGGGCATATCCTGGCGCGGCGGGGTGGCCGCATGATTTTTGTCCTTGATCGCCTGGCGGCTGCCGCAGTGATGGATAAGGCGGATCAGGTGCGGGAACGCGGGATCGAGCTTGAAGACCGCAGCTCGGAGAGCGCCTCCGTATCCGTGGCAAGCCTGCAGTTCTCCAGAAATGCCGAGACCGGCAAAATGGGATAAGCCCCAATGAACCCGCAAAGCCTTAACTTTGACGGGAGGCGCGCGGGGATTAACAGCTGCAGGAGCCGTCAACGCCGGCATACGCAGACAAAGGCGCTGACGAACGCGGGCCAGTAAATAACGATGTGGGTCTGCGCATGCAAAGCTTGCTGAGGGCCGAAGGCCGGCGCCTTATCGGCGTTGCCGGAAAATTTACTCCGCTCGTGAGGAGTTTCTGCACGCCGAGCCGGAGTTTCAGCCCTTCTTCGCCTGCACCGAATCGACCTTATCTTCTACCCGGCTGCACAAGCTTGACCCAGGCACCTGCGCTCAGCGGCTGGTCCGGATCCATCCGGTTGATGCGCACAAGGTCCTCGAGGGCTATGCGCGACTGGTCCGTGGATTTTGCCAGGCTGCGCAGCGTTTCCCCTTTCCGCGCGCGATACATCCTCATCTTGTCCGGCTGGACGGAAAGCAGTTTCTGGTCCGTCAATGTGCGGAAGCTCCCCAACACTCCATCCAGCGAGCGTGAATGGCGGGAAAAAGTGGATTCGGGCGCAAGGCCCGCAACCTGGTAGATGTGCCCGCCATGGCTGATAAAGGCGGCTCTCACGCCAAGAATGCCGCTTTCGCTCTGGACACGATAGAGCCCGACGTACGCCGGATTCCCGTTGATCTGAGCCGAGCCTCCCGACACCAGCTGATGCCCTTCCTGGCTCCCGATCTTCTGGGCGACGACATCGGGCGACTGCCCTGCTTCGGGTGGAACCAGGCTGAGCTGAACCATGGCTCCTCCCTGCGGCTCGACAATAATTACGGCGCTTTTAGTGTTTTCCACTTCCCACCCCTGGGGGACATCCATCTGGAAGCGCAGGTCGGGATGGATAAACCTGCCTTGCTCCACAAAACCCTCCCGGGGATTGTCTCCATATACCAGGGTATCCAGTCGGGGCAGGAACTCATCGGCGTTTATCCTGTAATCCTGCCTTCCGGATTCCCGCTTGATGCGGGCGCCCTCTTCCGAGGTCTTTTGAATCCTGTCCGGCGGTGAAGGGTGAGAGGAAAGCCAGTTTGGAATTGATTGCCCGCTTTCCTCGCTCATGCCCACGAACACCTGAAAGAATTTGCTCATCTGCATGGGGTCGTAGCCGCATTTGGCCATGTATTCCAGGCCGAGCTGATCCGCCTGCCGCTCATCGTCGCGGCTGTATTTAAGCATGAGGACCTGAAGGCCTAATTGGGCCAAACCTCCGACCTGCTGGAAGGTAGGAGACAGGATGGAGCCTAGTCCCAAGCCGAGATTGAGCAGCTGTCCCTGGCTCATCTGTGTCACCGAATGGCGGGCCGTCACATGCCCGATTTCGTGGCCCAGAACCCCGGCCATTTCCGCCTCGTTGTTCATATGCTCCAGTATTCCGCGCGTAAGGTAGATAAAACCGCCAGGCACCGCAAAAGCGTTCACCACGGAAGAATCCACAACCGCGAATTGCCAGGGCAGATTGGGGCGGTGGGATGCTTGGGCCAGTTCCGTCCCTATGTTGGAGAAATAGCTCTGAAGCCCCTTATCTTCGACGACTCCAAACTGGGCCAACACCTCCGGATGCGATTCCTGACCCATGGCAATCTCCTGGCTCTCGCTTATCAGAGTCAGCTGTCGCGCCCCGGTGACCGGATTCCTGGAACATGCGGCAAAGAGCATGCAAAACGTCAAAATGCAAAACAAACAGACACGCGCCGATAATCGCATATGCATTTCCCCACCTCCTGTTCAGCAACTGAGCACGAATCCCCATACAGAGGATTTTCAAGCATAGTATCCGATTTTTGCCCGCAAAATTCAAAAAAGCAATGCATCCGTAAACTCTGGAGTCAACAATCAGCGTTTATCAGCGCGCTTGTCCGCGTGCCGGCGTTGCCAAATACTGGAGCGGTCAAACCTCGCGGGCGCACCGGCAAAGCTGCGGATTTGCCGGTGCATTTATTTTCTCGGATTTGGAGCGACAGTCCGGTAAGCTTCATTCTCGCTTATTGACTGGATAGACGCATGGATCCCGATAGCAGCCGTCGGCGCCGCGCAATGGCGCTTCTGATTGTTGTCGCTTTGCTGTGGAGCACAGGCGGATTTTTGATCAAGTCCGTAACCTGGAATCCTTTTGCCATCGCCGGGACGCGCAGCGCGATCGCCGCGCTGTTGATGCTGGGATACCGCCGCAGGTTTGCATTCAACTGGAGTTCCGCCCAACTGGGGGGGGCCGCCTGCTACGCCGCAACCGTAATCCTGTTTGTTGCGGCCAACAAATTGACAACTGCCGCCAACGCAATCCTCCTGCAATACACCGCGCCGATCTATGTCGCGATACTCAGCTACTGGTTCTTGAGGGAACGCATCACCAAACTGGACGTGGCGGCCATTGCCGCGACCACTTTGGGAATGGTTTTGTTCTTTCTGGATGATTTGTCCAGGGGGGGATTTTGGGGAAATATCGCCGCCATAATGAGCGGAATGTCTTTTGCAGGCACGGTCCTCTTTCTTCGCAAACAGAAGGACCGCTCCCCCCTGGAATCCGTGTTCCTTGGAAATGTCCTGACATTCCTGATAGGGCTTCCTTTTTCATTCCATGCCGTCCCCGACAGCGCGGGCTGGCTGGGACTTGTTTTGCTGGGGATCTTTCAACTGGGCTGCTCCTATCTTTTGTACGCGGAAGCCATCAAGCATGTGACAGCCATTGAAGGAATTTTGATCCCGGTCCTTGAGCCGATTCTCAATCCCATCTGGGTATTCCTGCTGCTTGGGGAAAAGCCCGGGCGATGGTCTGCTGCCGGAGGGATCATCGTCCTGCTTTCGGTTACGGCGCGCTGTCTCGCGGCATTGAGGCCGAAAAGCCGGTCCAACGTCCTAGAGAAGGGACGCGAATCCTGTTCCAGTTCTTGATTCAGCAAGGATACTTCGGCAGAGCCGGAGGCCTTACGGTTGCCGGCGCCTTGATGAGCATTTATCAGCGCCGGGCAGTGGCGGCTAAAACCCCGGGATATCCAACAGTCCCGCGGCAGCGGCCAGAGAGACTGCCAGGAATGCATTGGTAAGAAGGTTCCATATCACATTGGCACTCATCGCCGGGATGGGAACCGGCTTTTCCGGATTCCGGAACGCCCAGCGCAGCGGTCGGGCCAGGAAAAGCGAGGGAACCACTGCGGCAAGGCTGGCTGAGGGCAGCGCTCGGACCGCCACAGCCACAAGTATTGATAGGGGAGTCAGCAATCCCGCTGCGGCATATATCAGGGCCGCACGGCGCCTGCCCAGCAGGATGACCAGGTTCTTTCTTCCACCGGTAAGATCGGCAGCGACATCCGGAAACTCGTTAAGCAGAAGAAGGTTGAAGGTCATGAAAAAGGCCGGAATTCCGGCAGCCACTGCTGAAATGGGGAGGCGGCCGTCCTGCACAATCGCTGCTCCCATTACGGGCAAAAGCCCGAGCCCCAGGCCGGCAGCGATTTCGCCGATGCCGGTATGCGAAAGGATATCCGCATAAGCAAGAACGCACAGGGCACCCAGTAGGAGAATCGGCAGCAGGATCATGCCGACCCGCATCCACATATAAATTCCTATCCCAAACCCGATCAGGGCCATCGCCAGCGCAAATGCGTAGGCCGTCTCTGTTCGCATGCGACCCGACGGGAGAGTGCCGCTGCCTCCCGAAAAAGGCGTTCTTTGAGTTCGCAGATCAATGCCCGTTTTCATGTCGCTGACTTCGTTGAAGGCATTCACGCTTGCATGGAGCGCCACGAGCCCCAAGAGCGCAAGCAACGCCCGGAAAGGGTTCAAGACCCCGCTATGGAAGGCGGCAGCGGTCCCCGAAGAAACCAGCGTCACGGGCAGAAGAAGGAATGGCCCCCTGGCGACGCCCAGGAATGCCTGAATTTTTGCCATAGTTCCACTCCTTTCAGGAACCAGTCCCGTATCCGAGAGGATTGCGCGCCCTATGCGCTCAAGCCGGCCAAACGCGGATGCAGGCTGTGCTTTTTGTGAAAGCGGAGAGAGTCCGGGAAAGCATCCTCAGGCATAGACTTTGGCTTCCGATCCGGCAGGAAAAAAATATGGATCAGGGATCCTTGGACTCCGGTCCGTCGATCGCATCATTTTCGCCCAGCAGGAGATCTCCATGCTCGCCGGCCGCCAGGATGGATCTGGCTTCTTCCAGATACTCCTCCGGCACGAAGATGGATGTCTCCCCCAGACCATCGAGCGTCAGACCATAGATGCGACCCACGGCTTCCCCATGGGCGCGCACCGGGATGCCCCGGCCGCGGAGTGCGGCTACGATGGATTCGGCATGAATGCCGCCGGAAATTCTGACCAATTCAACTTCGTCGAACTGCGAAGACATACCGCCCTCCAGCCTATAAATGTTTTTATCCCAACCGCATCGGGTAAACAAGCGAAATCAGGGATCCATCCCCATCGGGCAAGCGCGCCTGCCTTTCTTCTTGTGTATCGGATATCGAATATGCTAGAAACGGAAATCGTTCAAAACACATTATTTCCGGCACCTACCGTATAGGAGAATCCGTCATGATCAGGAAGACGACAAAAAGAACGTCGCGAAGAGGATTTGTGAAAGAGGTCGCCGCGGGGACAACGGTTGCCGCCGCGGCCGGCGTGCTGGCCGCCGGTTGTTCCCCACAAGCGGGAAAGGGCTCTGTATCCCTCGAAGAGAAGGTCGAGGCCCTCGAAAAGCGTCTCCAGCAAGTCGAGGATGTGCAGGCGATCAACAGGCTGCAGTATGCGTACAATTATTACGTCGAACACATGATGAAACAGGAAATTATCGATTGCTTTTCCGACAGCCCCGATGTGCTTCTGGATTGGCTCGAGGGAAAATGGAAGGGCAAGACTGGGGTGAGGAAATATTTTGACGTAAACCAGGTGGCTCCCGTCGGTTTTCGCCATCAACTCATGCCCACGGCCGGACTGATCACTGTTGCACCTGACGGCAAGACGGCCAAGGGACGATGGTATGTGTTTGGCGGAATCATGATGCCGAATCCGCCGCAACAGGCCAACAGGCCGGCCAGCCGCTCCTTTATAAACGGCATATACGAAATTGGTTACATCAAAGAGGACGGCATCTGGAAAATATTGTCCATCAACTGGATCATTCCCTACGGCGTCAGGATCGGCGAAGGCTGGATCATGCCCGAAGATATTGCGGGCCCTATGTTGAAAGGTTCATCGGGTGCTCCGGGCCCGCAGATGGTCGCCGATATCCCGATGGACAAAAACGATTTGCGCTACGTCACCGGGTACATTTTCCCATTCCATTTTGTTCACCCGGTTACCGGCAAGCCGACCAGCGAGCCTTCGCTCAATGCTCGCCTGAAGCCGATCAAGACATAGTAACAGCGGAGAATTTACCGCCCCGGAGGATGCGGCGATGAATAACGGAAGCCGGGAGGGAATTTCGGATTCCGGCTTCCAGTAGCGGGGCAAAACCATCGGCCGGGCAACCGAACCCGGCTGAATCCCTGTGTTTCATGGGTTGCGCGCTGTTGATGGGCCCCCGGGACTGCCGGTAGCATAATAGCCGCGCTTGGCGTTTATGAAGTAGTCGCTTCCTGCCTTGCCGTGGCTGTCGGTCAGGCGGACCGTAATCGAATGGAACATGCCGCCCTGGCCCGTGCCGGTAGGATAGTAGCCGAGCGAATAGCGCATGCGGAGCCGGGAGATTACCGATCCCAGAGCGGAACTGACCGAGGAAACCCGTCCGACGTTGATGATCTCGCCCCCGGTCTCCCGCGTTATTTTGTTGACCGTGTCTCCCCCGAAAATCAACGAAGGCAGTTGCGCTCCCAGCTGGAGAGCATCTCCCGATGTTTTGAGGCTGTAGACAACGGTCTCCGTCTCCATGGCTGTTTTGATAACTTCAGCCTCGCTCGCGCTGGGCGAAACCGTCTGCTGGTTGTCGGAAACCAGGATCACGGCGTGCCGTTTTCCCGGCGCGTTGCCGGCAAGGTAGTTGACGGCGTCATGAAGGGCATCGGTGATATCCGTGCCCCCGCCCGCCCGTATTCTGTCGATGGCGTCCGCTATGGCATCGCGATCAGTGGTCAAATCCTCCAGACGGTCGACGTTATCGGCGAATGAAAATAGACACACTTCGTCCTGCGGTTTGAGCTGATCGAGGGCCCGGGTTGCGACCCGCCGCAACTCCGAAATATAAGGCGCCACGCTTCCGCTGCGATCTATCACAAGCGCTACCGCAAGAGGAAGCTCGTCGCGCGAGAAGCTTTGCACTTCCTGCAGGACTCCGTCCTCATAAACTCTGAAATCCTCCGCGGCAAGCTTGCCGATCATGCGGCCGGCCTTATCCCTGACGACCGCGTCCACCTGCACCATGCTTACCTTGACACTGAGGATCAGACCGCCGCCGGACGATCCGCCGGCCGGGACAGGATCCGCAGGCGTCGAGGCCGAAGAGCCTGCAGGAGCTGAGGCTACAGTGGGAGGCGCCGGAGGGATAGAAGCAGCCGTTTCTTCCGGCGGCCTTTCTCTGCGCGGATCCCTCAACACGGGCCTACTGGGCATTTCAGGCTCTTCAGGAGAAGTTTCGGGAGGTATTGAAGCGGCAGTATCTTCCGGCGGCTGTTCTCTGCGGGGATCTTTGAGCACGGGCCGGCTGGGCGTCTCAGACTCTTCGGGACGAGCCGCTCCGGTCTGGGCAGCCCGGGACGTGTTTTGTGCCTTGACCGAAGCCGCGGGAATTTCCAGCGGCTGGTCAAAACGGGCTTCGAACATCGTGCTCCTGGGCAGGTCGAGATCGGGGCCGCGCCGGAACAGCATTCCCGCTGCGGCGACGGCCGCACCCGCGGCAGCCCCGTACATGGCCCCCTTTGTGCCGCCCGTAAGAACGCCGATGATGGCCCCTTGGGCACTTCCGCTGGCCACGGACTTGGCATCTCCCCCGGCCCCCGCTTCCCCCTTGAGTTCGGGATCTTCGCCTGCTTTCGGATCTACCGGATCAAATCCCATGCGCGTAATGCTTGCCTTGAAAGGGAGCACGGTCCCGTCCGGCAGCCCGATCTCGTCAAAACGCAGCCGCATTTCAGCCCGCCCGAAAAGCAGACCTGCCCGCTTGGATTTTGTAACGGTGCCCCGTATCCGGCACTTATTGGGAATCAGCACCTGGTTGTCCACAACCACTTCGGCGGCAGTGGTGAACTCAATCCGTTCGCCCTCGCGCGTGGTGCGTGTATGAAGCGGGGTTTCAAGCCGCATGATGAATTTCTGGCCGGACGAGACGGTTGCGGTCCCGCTTGCCGGCGCCTCCTCTTGCGGGCCTGCCGGCATGGCCGGGCTGTGGACAGCCCAGAAAGCGACAAAGGCGAACACTATGGGCCCTGCAGGAGCGAGTCTCTTCATTTCAGCAGCCCCGCGAAAATACGATTCGATGTTTCATTCTACACTGTATTGGATGCCCCCGAATCCGTCATGTTTCATTTTGTGTATTTGCCGGGCATGGGACTTCTGTCAAGCAGCTGCAGTCATTTTATGCTTGTTTCCCCCATGCGGCTTCCTATAACCTCGGTTCCATTAATCTTCCCGATTTTTTGACGTTTTGCGGCGTCCGGTTAAAGGAGGAACTATGAAAGCGGCTTTTGCGTTGGCAATTCCGGCGATCATTGCGGTCACGATCATGGCCCAGCAGGCAAAGGCATCCGAAGACGGGCCCAAAATCACCGTGAATGGTGAAGCGACCGTCAACGTGCAGCCGGACAAGATCGTCATCGCGCTCGGAATCGAGACACGCGACATGGAAATCATGGGGGCAAAGCAGAAGAACAACGAGATACTGAAAAAGGCTCTGGCAGTCCTTCACGAGTCCGGTGTCCCGGACAAGGAAATACAGACCGATCACCTTTCCATCGAGCCCCGGTACAGAGATAACTACGGAAGAGAGGATTTTCTGGGCTACTTCGTAAGAAACACGCTCCTGGTCACGGTGACCGATACCGAAAAGGTTGAAGGTTTGATTACCAAAGCGCTGCAATCGGGCGTGAACTATATACACGGTATTGATTTTCAGACGACCGAATTCAAGAAGTACCGCGAGCAGGCCAGAAAGCTGGCGCTCGAAGCTGCCAGGGAAAAGGCTGAGAAAATGGCCGGTGTGCTGGGCCAATCTATCGGCTCTCCCGTGCAGATCAGCGAAACCTACAGCGGATCACCCGGATCCTACTACTCGAGCTGGTCGGGCTGGGGGTACGGCCGCGGTGCAGGGATGCCCCAGAATGCAATCCAGAACGTTCAGGGCGGACCGGGCGAGATTTCCGAGACGATTGCTCTTGGGAAAATATCCATTCGGGCCGGGGTTTCCGTTATTTTCAAGCTGAAAAAATAGGCCGGCTTGGCTTACTAATCAGTTCACAGATAAGCCGACCTATGAATGGGCAACCCGAACAAAGCCAGCCACGAATTTCACGAATTTCACAAAAAAACGTTGTTCGTGCAGGGGCCGAAGGCCAGCCCAACGCTTAGTGGAATTCGTGGCAAGTTGTGCTTATGCCTGTCGATGGTTTATATCCCATGAATGTCCACTTACCAATGAACCTATTAGTAATTCGCATTTCCCGAGTCGTTTTGTAGGGTGACAGCGCGGAAGGGCCTGGGTAAGACCGAATCAGGTTGGCAGGCCGGACTTGCGCCTGCGGCCGGTGACATGGGACCTCAATTCATGGGCCGGCATTCATGGCGGCAAAAAAATTGGGGCAGGAAAATTGACTGAGGAGGAATAATGGCGGATCTATTCTTGCAGGCGGCAATTGAGGAAGCCAGACTGGGCCTCGCTGAAGGCGGGATCCCGATAGGCTCCGTCCTGATGATTGACAACAGAATAGTCGGACGCGGCCACAACCGGCGGGTTCAGCGTGAAAGCGCCATACTTCACGCCGAGGTGGACTGTTTTGAAAATGCCGGCCGATTGACTGCCCGCGACTACCGGCGATCCGTTCTTTACTCCACGCTTTCCCCTTGTGACATGTGCAGCGGGACAGCGCTTCTATACCAAATTCCCAGGATCGTGATCGGCGAGAATAAGAACTTCCGGGGACCGGAAGATTATTTGCGTTCCCGCGGCGTCCTGCTGGAAATTCTTCAGGACGAGGAATGCATCCGTTTGATGGAGGAGTTTATTAAAGTAAAGCCTGAGCTTTGGAATGAAGATATCGGTGTTTAATGATTTTTATTTATAACTGATCCTGACCCGAAGCGACAGGTGGTACTGCGCGATTTACAGTGATACAATGGCACCATCAAATCCGGACACGAGCCACACAGGATGAAACGCTGCAGAAAGCCGGAATAACTGACGGCGCCTTTCTCAGGGTAGCGCCGGATTTTTACAGGATTAAACCGTGGTGAGCATTGTGCTGCTCCTCCTGATCGCTTTGTTTATCGGGGGCGCGATCTCGCTCATTCTCCTCAGAAAACGCCTCGCCGGCCTGGAGTCCGCACTCGGCAGATTGAGTGAGCATTTGAACCGTCTGCAAGAGGAGATAGGCCGCGCCAGCGCTCAATCGCCGGCTGCCGTTCGGCCTGAAGAGCCCCCGGCTTCCAAGCCGGAAATCTTCGCGGGGTTGCCGCAGACGGAAGTGCAACCACCCGCTGCGGTCCGCGTTCAATATGCGTCGCAGGGTTTGAATGCCGATGGTATCGCGGCGCCGGCTTCCGGAATTCCTGAGGCACTCCCTCCTCGGATTGAGCCCTTCTCCGCTCAAGCCGTTCCCACACTGGCGGAGCGTATCAATTCTTTCGAGCGCCTGCTGGGAACACGATGGCTGAGCTGGGCCGGCACTGGGGTCATTCTTGCGGGCACGGCGTTCCTGCTCAAATTCCTGTACGACCGGGGATGGATCGGCCCGGCCGGACGCGTCACCATCGGTATGTCCATTGGAGCCGTACTGCTCCTCCTCGGTGAGGTCAAACTGCGCAGGCTGCACGATTTGTTTTCGCAGTCGGTATCGGCTGCCGGCTGCGGAGCGCTTTTTTTAACTTCCTTCCTCTCCTTCAAATTTTACGACTTCAGCGGCCGCACAGGCACTTTTGCGCTGCTGTGCTGGTTTGCCTTTTTTGCCGTCGCCCTGGCTGTGGTGCGCCGGGGCCCAATTCTGGCTTTTCTCGGCCTCATCGCCGCATATCTCACCCCATATTTGCTTTCCACGGGGCAGGACCAGGCAGAGGAGTTGTTTGCCTTCCTTGCCATACTGGCGATGGCGGCGGCCTTCGTAAATGCTGCGCGCAATTGGCGCGGCATTCCAAGCCTCTGCCTGGCGTGCAGCTGGATTTATTACGCCGGCTGGTTTTCCCGCTTCTATTCGCCGGAGCGGCTTTCCGTCGCTAACGCGGGCGCCGGCGGGATGATATTGCTCATCGGACTCATTTCGCTCTCAAGAGGCCTGTGGCACAAATCGGCCGCCCGGATAGAGGAGTGCGCCGTTTTTGCCGCGGCAGCGGTGCTGGGAGTGTATCACCTGTGGGACATACTTCATGATCGGCACGAGCAGGTCCTGGGCTTTGTTCTGTGCGCGCTCGCCCTGGTCGCGCTCGCCACTTTAAAAGCGGCTGTTTCAAGAAACGCCGCGACTCCTGCGCTCGAGGCTGCTTTGCTGGGACTGGCATCCGGATCCCTTCTCCTCGTAATCCCCGCATGCCTCCAGGCGGATGGAGCGATGTTGACCTGGGCCCTGGGCGCAGTTTTGTTTGCGGACATGGGCATCCGTTCGCGCCGCCTGCTGCTGGAATCCACCGCCGGCATTTGCCTTCTGGCCGGCCTTTATGCCGGTGTTTTTTATGCCGTAGGCCACACGGGAATCTTTATCCCGATCGCCAACCGTATTTTCATTGCCTGGCTCTCCGTCATCCTGGCCTGGTTTATTGCCGGGCACCGATATTTCCACGCATATCCTCAAAGGTCAGACCGCCACAAACTTGGGATCATCCTGCAGGTCGCATCGAGTTTCATGTTGATTGCGCTGCTGACATACGAGGCGACCGCCTGGTTCGACGGAATGATTGCCTTTCCCGGAGTTGATATCCCATCCCTCCAGGATCACCGGAATATTGTTCTGTGTGTGCTTTGGGCCGCCTGTCCCTGGCTTTGGCTTCTCCGTCGTGCAAGGTCAAAGCCTTATCTGCTTTCAGCCGTCCAGTATGCTGTGCTTGGCCTGGCATTCCTCGGGCTCCTGGCTGATTTTCACCATCGTGAAACCATTGTCTTTCTTAATCCGGTCTTTTGGGCGGCTGTGCTGGTGCCTGCGGGCATTTTTCTGATCGGAAGCAGGATCGAGGAAGGCGGCCGGAAGATACGCGATGGTCTTCAGGTTTATGCCCATCTATTGTGCGTAGTACTTCTCGCCGTGGAGATTCAACAGGGACTGTATTTAAGCCACTGGTCCGCATCGAGCCGAGGCTGGGTCCGCCTGGCCCTGATCTCAGTCGCCTGGGCGGTCTATGCTACGGTGCTGCTTGGGACAGGCATTGCGCGAAATATCCCGGCCTGGCGCTGGTTTGCCCTGAGCCTCCTCGGCATAACCCTAATGAAGGTCCTTTTCCTGGACATGGCCGAAGTTCGACAGATCTGGCGAGTTCTTTCCTTTATGGCGCTTGGAGCATTGCTGATGATCTGTTCCTATGCCTACAGCCGTCACGAGCGCTTAAAGCGGGCTGCAGACAATGCGTCCGCGCCGGACAAGGGGTGAATCCATGATTCTCGCAATATTTCTGATCCTCAGCGCCGGGTATGCATCCGCCGCAGAGCCCTATGCGGCATGGAAGTACTGGAGCCGGATTCAGGCTCCGGACACGCGCATCGTGGCGCTTCCGCTTGGCCCCCAGAATCTCGACCTGTGCGAGAAGCGCGACCTGTCGGATTTCAGGATCGTCGATTCGCGCGGCTCGGAAGTGCCCTATGCCGTTGTATTCGAAACGGGATTGCAGCGCGAGACGAATCTGAGAGGAACCGAACTCAATCGGGAATATCCCGATTCTTCCACCAGCCGCGTCACCGTCGATTTCGGTTCCCCTGTGACGAAAAACAGGATCCGTGTGGAAACCACCGGGAACAGCTTCCGCCGTATGGTCCGTGTGGAGGGCAGCGACGATCTGCGGGAATGGTCGACACTGCTTCCGGAAGGTTGGCTGATCGCGGCAGGCGATACACCGGAAAAGCGCTTCGAATCTCTGGATATCGGGCCCAACACCTACCGGTATGTTCGGGTCTCCCTAAGCAAAATGCCGGACGAAAAAGAGGCGCCGGGGATCCTGCAGGTGAGCTGCCGGCATCTGGTAGTCCGGAGGCCGTCCGAAGCCGCCGTACAGGCAGTCCTTGCTGCTTACGGCACCAAGGACCGGACGAGTACGGCGGAAGTCGATTTTGGCAAGCGCAACCTGCCTGTTCAGCGGCTTCAACTGCTGCTCGGCCGGGATCCCGCAAGGATTTTCGAAAAACGTTGCGACGTTTACGGGCGCAACAGCCGCCAGCACACCGAAAGGATCCGGTTCGAAAGCGGGGAGTACGGCAAAACAAGGACTGTAGAGAGCCCGTGGGAGTATCTGGGATCCGCAGTCATATATCGCAATGCCCAGGGCCAAGGTTCATTGGCACTGGCGGTCGCGTCGAAATTCCGATACGTTCAGATCCGCATCGAGGACGGAGACAGTCCGCCGCTCGAAGTGAGCGGCGTAATGGGATATGCCGTGCCGGCATACCTGGTGTTTGAACCTGCGGGGCATTCCCGTTTTGACCTCTACGCCGGGAATGCCGAGGCGCCGGTTCCGCGATATCAGACCGCGCAAGTCCTCGCCTCGATGGACACCCGGTCGATGGCCAAATGTCCGGAAATCCGGCTGGCCCGGCGGCCGGAATCGATCCCGCGGCAGCAGCCTGAAGGCCGGCGCTTCGTTTGGGGCATTCTGGGTTTGGCAGTCCTTTTCACCGCATGGATTCTCTGGAACACGGCAAGAAATATCGGCAGAGAGAGAAGCGCCTAACTGCGCCGATGCCAAAAATACATCTATGCTTTTTTCGGCGTTCGTCGGCGAATGTCAGCGTGAGTCCGCGTTATGGGATCTTCTGGACGTAAGCCGGAAACTATTTTCGGGCATTCCGGGGCCCTCGGTATCTGTCACTCCTTTTCGGGAAGCATGGCTTGGAGGTCCTTCCTCTCATCCGCAAATTCTTCGGGTGACACCGCAATGCCGTCCTTCAGCAACTCGCCCAGGATATTGAGATCCGTGCTGCGGCGCAGCGATGCGACGGCGCGCAGCATATCCTTCTCATAAAACCCGGCCAAAAATCCTTCTTTGCCGAGGGCGCCCCTGAAGACGATACGGTCGTAAGCTGCCGCCCATCCCAGATAGCAGAGCGACATTTCGTGCTGCCGTGTCCAGAAGAAAGGGATTTCGCTAAATGGCTCGCTGGAACCAAGCATGGCCCGGGCTGCATGCTGTCCCTGCCGCTGCGCAACCGCCCAGTGTTCCACGCGAATACGGCGGCTGATTGGCGCATAGGGGACCGCCGCAATATCTCCCGCAGCAAAAATGCCGTCCCATGAAGTACGGAGACAGGAATCGACGGGGACGGCATTTTCGCTCACGATTCCCGTTGCCGGCAGATAGTCCAGGGCGGGCGTGACTCCAATCCCCACGATAACCACATCCGCGGTTACCAGCGTGCCGTCGTCCAGCTTCAATCCCTCGACGCGACCTCCGCCGGTGACTTCAACGGGCGTGCGCCCCATATGGAACCGGACGCCCTGGCTTTCGTGAATCCCCTTCAGCCAGGTCCCGATCTGCTCCCCGAACACCTTGCCCAGCGGAATCTCTTCGGGGCCGACCACGCACACCTCCAGCCCGCGCTGCCTCAGGGCTGAGGCCGCTTCCAGGCCGATGAAGCTGGCGCCGACGACCACCGCCGAGCGGGCGCCGTCAAGCGCTTTGACGATTTCCTCCGAATCGACGAGGCTTCGCAGAACGAATACGCCCTGCCTGTTGGCGCCCGGAATATTGAGCGGGCGCGGCTTGGCTCCGGTCGCCAGCAGGAGGCAGTCCCAGGAAAGCTTTTCGCCGCTGTCCAGCATGATTGCGCGTGCGGCCGCGTCTACGGTGGTTGCCTTGCCTTTGACGAACTGAATATTCCGGTCATCGTAGAATTTCCGGCTGTGCAGCGGAATCCACTCCGGCTTTGCTTTCCCCGCCAGAAAGTCCTTCGACAGGTTGGGCCGGTCGTAAGGTAAAGCCTCCTCCGGTGAGACCAGGACCAGGCGTCCGGCAAAACCCTCGTCCCGTAGAGTCTCGGCTGCCGCGTTCCCTGCCGCTCCGGACCCAAGAATCAGAATTGTCCGGCTGGCGGTTTCAGGCCGTAAACGGGGCGCAGGCGCCGCGACCGGACGCACATAAACGCCACCGCCTTCAATCCTGGTCTCGTAATGCTTCAGGTGGCCCAGAGCGGGCGCTGTTTTCATGTTTCCGGTGGTTATGTCGAATTTCGCGTTGTGCCAGGGACAGGTCAGGATATGACCTCTCAGGAATCCCTGCTCCAGCGGAGCTCCGTAGTGGGTGCATTTCCCTCCGCAGGCATGAATAATTTTCCCCTGCCGAACCGCAAGCACTCTGTTTTTGCCCAGATCAAATGCCGCAGGAACGCTTTCCTTCAGATCGCCTTCGCTGCAAAGCCTCTGCCATTCGTTTTCGGCCATACCAATCCTCCCTGAAGCTCATCCTAAGATCCCATCGGGCCAAAACCAGCATCCGGATCCTGTGCAAACCTGGCTTTTGTTTACCTTTGATTGCAGCACTTGTCAAGATGGCGGCGAAATGTCCTGACGACGGCCTGCCGCCGCCGGCATTGCCCAAGAAACTGGTTTCCTATCTTGCCCGAAATCTACTATGATTTCACCTCCAATAAGCTGTCATGGGACGCGGAAGACATGAGGAATTTCGATGCCATTGTAATCGGTGCCGGACCCGCCGGTTCGGCCGCTTCCTATCTGCTGGCCGGCGCAGGAATGCGGGTCGCTCTGGTCGATAAGGCTGCCTTCCCCAGAGACAAGCTCTGCGGCGGGCTTCTGAGCGAGAAGACGGAGAGGGTCTATAAAAGCATTTTTGGCGATGGCTGGCAGCATCTCTACGAGTTCAAATCGTCGGGCGCAGGTTTTTTTTACAGAGCCCGGCTGCTGAACGAAGTCAGCGATTACAGAAAAATGTATTTTACGATGCGGGCGCTCTTCGACCATCACCTTGTCAACCTGGCAGTCGGCAAGGGCGCTGCGCTCTTCGAGAAAACCTGCGCATCTTCCCTGGAACCGCAAAGCAATACGGTTTGGCTCGAAAATGGCGACGCCCTGCGCGGAGATTTCATTATCGGCGCCGATGGCGCGCTCGGCAGGATGGCCGCCAGCCTGGGGCTCTCCATCCGGAAGAGAAATCTGGCTGCGGGTTTGGAGATCGAGTATCCGCGCCAGGGCAGCGTAGCGGATCTTGCGCGGCCGGAGATTCACTTTGGAGTTATCCGCTGGGGCTATGGCTGGGTTTTCCCCAAAAAGGAAACGATAACCATTGGAATCGCGGGGCTTACGAATAAAAATCCCGGTCTTGGGAACAGTTTCCGCGCCTTCCTGAAGCAGATCTGCCGGGAAGTGCCGGACATACCGTGGAAAGGACACCCCATACCGTTCTGCAATTTCAGGATGAGGGCGGGAGAAGGAAATATATTACTGGCAGGGGATGCGGCAGGCTTCGTGGAACCCGTAACCGGCGAGGGCATAGCGTTCGCGATGGAAAGCGGCGGCCACGCAGCCCGTGCCATCCTGGACGCAGCCGGCCATGGAAATCCCCGAAGCGCGGAGAGGCACTATCGGCATCGCTGTCACAAGCTTGCGCGCTTTATGATGCAGGCTGAGCGCATGCGGTACCTGGTGTTCCCGGCGATTTCCGAAAAGCTGTTTACCAGGGCTCTGGGAAGAAGCAAAACCGTGATCCATCGTTACATGGACCTGGCCGGCGGCGAGATGGATTACGGGGATTATTCAAGATTCCTGGTGAAAAAGCTGTGCCGGCATCTGCTTCCTTTGCGTTAGCAGTCAGGTACCTCCGGCTTTGCCCTGACTGTTACTCACATGTGACACTGAGGCCGGGTCCCAACCTTTCCTCTGCGTTTCCTTTTGCATTCGGCCCCAAAGAGCATGCGCGTCAATCTAAAGCGAATGTGAAAGAGCCGTCCCGGAAGGGACGGCGTGAAAACAGCCCGGCACTTCAGTGCCCGGAAATATCCGGAAAATAACGATTTGAGTCTCGTAGGGACGACCGAATATTTCTACCACTCAGTCGTCCCTAACGGGACTCTTTTGCTATTTTGTATCCCTCATTCCCGGCACTGAAGTGCCGGGCTTTCCTCATAGCGTCCCTCCGGGACTCGCTTTCCAGATCTTACGTTCTGGATCATATGCGGCTAGCTTGAAGCGCATGCCCAGCGGGGCTGCTTCCCAAAACCCTCGGCGCTGAATTCGGCAATGAGGCCTTAATCCGAAGGTTGCTTGAACCTCGTCTAAGCCGGAATCAAAACCAGCCTGCCCACAGTGTCAAGTGTGTTCCGCAGTCAGGGCTTTGCCGGAGGCTTGAAAAATTCGAACCGCTCAAAGCGGTTGCACTAGTTTCGCCGGTCTTGAACGCTGACTTACGCGGGCAAAAGCCGATGAGGCGCTTCCGATCCCCGCAGGGGCCAGCAACCGTATAGCCCCCGGCTTTGCCGGATGTAAACGAATGGCTGGCTTCCGCCGGTTACTTCATCAGCCCTTTTCGGACGTATTCCATTAACCCGCCGGCAGCGATCAATTCCTGCATGAAGGGCGGAATCGGCTTTGCCGAATAGGTCCGGGTCAGCGTCTCATTCTTGATTTGTCCGGCCGCGGTATCCACGTTGAGCGCATGGCCGGTCTGCGCTTCAGCAGCCGCTGCCGGGCATTCCACAATGGTCAGACCGATGTTCAGGGCGTTGCGGTAAAAAATGCGGGCAAAGCTTTCGGCCACCACGCACGCCACGCCCGCAGCCTTGATGGCCAGAGGCGCGTGTTCGCGCGAAGAGCCGCAGCCGAAGTTTTTCCCGGCAACAATTATGTCGCCTGTTTTGACCCGGGCCGGAAATTGGGGATCCGCATCTTCCATCACATGCGCAGCCAGTTCTTTGGGATCGCTGGTATTCAGATATCGCGCCGGAATAATTTCATCGGTGTTGACGTCGTCCCCGAATTTATAGATCGATCCAATGATAATCACTTTTTTACCCCCTGTTTCCAGCTAGCGCCCCGGACTTCCCTGGGTAATGCGAGGCGTCCCTTGATGGCCGACGCGGCCGCAACCGCAGCGGACGCCAGGTACACTTCGCTTTCCGTGTGGCCCATGCGCCCAACAAAATTACGGTTGGTGGTCGCGACCGCCTTTTCACCCTTGGCCAGAATGCCCATATGCCCGCCCAGGCAAGGCCCGCATGTGGGGGGAGATACGATGCATCCGGCAGCCATAAATATGTCCATGAGTCCTTCCTTCATGGCCTGGCGCCAGACCGTGGGCGTGGCCGGGATGATGATGGTTCGCACCCGTGGGCTCACTTTTTTGCCCTTGAACAGCCTGGCCGCCTCCCGCAAATCCTCGATCCGGCCGTTGGTGCAGGACCCGATGATGGCCTGATCGAGCAAAACGTCCCGCAACCGGGAAACCGGCGCAACATTCGAGGGCAAATGGGGCTTGGCGACCACGGGCTCCATTCCGCCGACATCAAACTCCTCCACGCGCTCATACCCGGCCTCCGGATCCGAAAAGTAATAGCGCGGTTTGCGCTGGGCGCGTTTTTCAACGTACTCTCGGGTAATTTTATCCGGCGGAACAATTCCCGTCTTGGCGCCGGCTTCAATGGCCATATTGCACATAGTCAGCCGGCCTTCCATGGACAGCCCGTCGATAACGCGCCCGGTTATTTCCAGGGCTTTGTAGTTTGCGCCCTCAACACCCAGGCGTCCGATGGCCGTCAATATCAGGTCTTTGGCCGTCACATCGGCCGGCAGCCTTCCGTTGAAAACCAGCTTGATGGTCGAGGGCACCTTGAACCAGGCTTTGCCCGTCAGCATCGCGGCTCCAAGGTCGGTGGAACCTACGCCTGTGGAGAATGCCCCGAGCGCTCCATAGGTGCAGGTGTGGGAATCGGCGCCGATCATTAAATCCCCCGATACCACTACGCCCTGCTCGGGCAGGAGCGCATGTTCCACCCCGACCTCCCCCTGATCCCAATAGTAAAGAAGCCGCTGCTCGCGCGCAAAATCGCGCAGGATTTTGGCCTGCTCGGCGGATTTGATGTCCTTGTTGGGCGTGAAATGATCGGGCACCAGCACCACCCGCTTGCGGTCAAAGACCTCCTTGCCGCCGTTCTGGTAAAAAGCCTGAATGGCCAGTGGGGCGGTAATGTCGTTACCCATGCAAAGATCGAGCTTCGCCAGAATAACGTCGCCGGGGCTTACATATTTTAATCCGGCCGCTCGGGCCAGAATTTTTTCTCCCAAGGTCATGGGTCCAGGCATTTCAATCCTCCTTGAATGGTTTCAACAGCAATCAAGCATTGCGCGGCCAAACAGATCCCGGTTCCTATCTATTCCCCAGCAGGCGCTTGGGCGGGGTTATGATCCAAAAAGCCCGAAGCGGCTTGTTGCCGGTGTTTCGGAGCTGATGCGGCGCATCCGATGAGAAGGAGATGCTGTCACCTTTTTTCAGCGCATATACCTTTTTCCCCACACTGCATTCGCCCTTTCCATCGAGCATCACTCCCAGTTCCCTGCCGATGTGGCCGTATTCGTCGTCGACGGTTCCACCCCCGGGCGGGATTTCCAGGAAATAGGCCTCTATCGCGTGCTCCTCAGCGGATGAAGGAGTATGGGACAGCTGCTCGTAGGCGACGCCTCCGACGACAGCCCGCTTGACCTCCTCCGCCTTCACCAGGTTCACGGGTCGATCTTTCTTATAATCCCAGAATATGTAATCCAGGTCGATCTCGAGTATCTCGATGATGCGGATCAGAGTATCGATGGCCGGAGACACACGGTTGCGCTCGATCTGCGAGATCAGGCTTTCGGAAAGGCCGGCCTTCTGAGCCACCTCGAGCATGGTCATATGCCTGCGCTTCCTGACTTCCCGGATCTTATCCCCGAATTCACATTTCATACGCCGGAATTAAAATATTAATTATATTGAAGCTTATTCAGTATAATTTAAGTTATGGGTTTTTCCAATACTTTTTTCACCTGCGAGTAAAGGGATTGTTCAGGGTCTGTCGGCATTCCATAATTCGCAGCGATCTTTCCCGCAGCGCCCGAAATGTTCCAGAAGCCTATTTTTTGAGGATCTTCTGCTCCCTGCTCATCAGGAAGGTGCCTTCGTGGGGCAGGACGTTGCCCATGCCGCCGCCTATATAGATCTTTTGGCCGGTCACATAATCCGACATATCGGAGGCAAGATAGAGGGCGGCGCCGGTGATATCTTTGGGATACCCCATTCTCTGCAGCGGAGCTTCCTTGTCGGACAGCGCCTTGAAAAAAGCGTCCCTTTCCGGACCGGGGGGCATCAGTTCATCCCAGAAAGGAGTGACGATCGGGCCGGGAACGATGGTGTTGACGTGTATTTGAAGCGGAGCCAATTCGAAAGCGAGGTTGGCGGTCAGGCTTTCCACTCCGCCCTTTGCCGCATGGTAATGGAGAACGGAGGTGCGGGGGTCGAAGGCGCCCATGGACGAAAAGTTGACGATTTTCCCGTATTTCTGCTTTTTCATGCAGGGCAGAACGGCCATGGTCACGAGGAAGGTGCCTTTCAGGTTCAGTTCGATGATCCTGTCCCAGTCGGAGATACGGATGGTTTCGCTGCTGCCCGTGCCATCGGTTCCCGCCACGCCGCCGGCGCAGTTGATCAGGATATCGATTTTGCCGTATTCCTGAATGGCAGTCTGAACCATGGCATCGATCTGGTCCTGTCTGGTGATATCACATCGAACAGCGATTGCCTTGCCGCCTTTGGTCTTGATCCGGCCGGCGACAGACCGGGCGCCGTCAAAGTCAATGTCCGCGATGACCACGGAGCAGCCCTCTTCAGCAAAAGTGACGCACATATCTTCGCCCATGCCTTTGGCGCCACCGGTGATAATCGCAACTCTGTTTTCCAAAATGATCATTTCACAACCTCCACAATTGTCTTCCTTTTTTTCGGGAATGAGAGCGTCCTGATAGTATCATCCTATCCTTCGCCAATAACGCCGAAGATATGCCGCCTTCCACTCTCTGACCGGATCCCGGACATTCTTGGCCGGCACGCCTGTTTCACCTTCCTGCCATTCGGGCGTCTTGGGAATATTGTCCTCTCAGCCCAGGATGCAATCCTTCCACGCATCAAACTCCATGGGCGTCATTCGGATTATTTTGCCCTCTTTCACATAAACGAAAACCGGCCCGGCGTCCGTCAGCGTTTTAGCAGTGTATGTCGGCGTTCAATGATCCTGGAACTGTCAAACTCGTTGAGTCCGCCAGCAGAGCTGGAGTACCCATTGATTCATGGTTCACGGGCCTTCACGCGGCTTCGGTCCCTGATGGTGTCGCTCGGATGGACGATTACGATTCCCCCTTCGGCCAGGCCCCGGATCATCTGGGCCTCCGTGCCGTTGCGCGGGCCGACCTCGATCGTCCGCAGCCGGGCGCGCCCGCTTTCAATGGTAAACACGGCCCAATTCTCTCCGTGCCGGAATAGACTGCTGGTGGGCACCTTGAGCACTTCCTTTGCCTGCCACACGATCACCCGTACTTCCACGCGATAGCCGTCTCCCAGCCTTTTCCATGCTTCGAAGGGATCCTCGAAGTCGATGATCACACTCACACGCTGTTCCTCAACTCCGAGCGCGGAAACCTTCATAAAGCCTGCGGGCTCGATGCGCCGCACACGTCCGCGCAATGTTCCTTCCCCTCCCCAGCGCTCGATCCAAACCGGATCGCCCGCGTGGATTCTGACGGCATCCGTCGACAGGAAATCGGTGACGATTTCGAGTTGCCGCGGGTCTCCCAGCTCCAGCAACGCTTCGCCCGACGGCACGACAGACTCGCTTTCGCGCAGCCGCTTCAACACGACTCCGGTAATAGGAGCCCAAATAACGACGGGCTGCTGCAGGTCGCCCGGTTCGCGGGATAGCGAAAGCAGGCGCGCACGCGCCATGGTCACCTCATGCTCGGCGCCTGCAACACCGAATTCCGCGGCGCGCAGCGATTCCTCCGCTTCGCGCGCCTGACTTTCGGCCGAGTCGAACGCCTGCTGCGCAATTATTTTATCCTCATAAAGAGAGCGCATGCGAACCCGTTCGGACTGCGCCAGACGATCTGCGGCTGCAGCTTTTTCGCGCTCCGCCCGCGCACGGCCCAACCCTGCCTCGGCGGCTTTGACATTCGCCTCGGCCTCCGTGCGGCTGCGGACATCCAGCAAAACGGGATCGGCGGGCTGCATAACCGCAACTTCAGTCCGGCCGCGAACGACCTTGTCCCCCGGCTCCAGCTCGATCCGCTGCAACCGGCCGGTCACGGGAGCCGAGATCACGAACCGTTTGCGCACCCGCGTCTTCCCTTCTTCGTCGAGCGTTATCGTCAAAGGCCCCTTTTCAGCGCGCGCCAGGTCCACAGCCGCCGGCTTCGGCCAGAACGCCATCGCCAGAAGCAGAAGGAGGACAGCCGTTCCGGATAGGTACTTGAGGCTTTTCAGCAGGCGCTTCATGCGTTCACTCCCGGGTTTTGAGAACGGCGACCAGATCCAGCCGGTCGAGTCTGCGGCGCACGGCGAGTCCGGAGAGCGCGGCCGCGGTTGCGAGGATGAGGGATGCGCGCGCAATGTTCTGGTCCGTTATGATCAGGGGTATGCGATACAATTCGTTCTCCACCGTGGCAAGAATGCCCTTGGCCATAAGGGCGCCCATGAAGGCGCCCAGCGGAAGCGCCAGAACCGTTAGCAGCGCCAGCTCACCCAATAGTATGATCGATATTTCCGCCCGCCTGAAACCAAGGACACGCAGGCTGGCAAGCTCATGAGTACGCTCCGACAGGGACACACGCGCCGCATTATAAACCACACCGAACGCTATGATGACGGCGAATACCACCGTGATGGTCGTCATGATGCCCATGTTTTCATCCATCGTGCGCTCGAAGCTGCGCAACGCATCCCGTGTCAGGCTCACGCCCGCCACCTCGGGAGTCGATTTAAGCTCCCGGTATAGCCGGGGCATTTCCAGCGAATCGACCTGCAGGTAGGCTCCCGAAAGCCTCCTTCCTTCGCGCATGAGACGATGGAGGGCGTCTTGATCCATGTACACGGAAAGGCCCAGAAATTCGTCCACGAGTCCCGCGACTTCAGCTTCACGCGTGGGCCGCGATCCTTCCAGGACCTCTATTTGCACCCGGTCACCGGGCGATACGTGGAGGATTTCAGCCAGCTTCATGGAAAGCAGCAGGCCCTCCGCGGGCGGCGCCAGGACTTTGCCCGAGCGATCCACAATACGGTTGAGCGTAGGAACTGGCGGCAAACCCAGGATCGTCAGGTTTCGGGAGCGGTGGCCATAGCGCAGCCGCACCGGCACCGAGCGCAACGGTTCCACATATTCAACGCCCGGCAGCGAACCCAGCTCGTAGAGAGCGGATGCGGAGACCGGCTCGACGAAGCTGAGCGTTATATCCTGCCGTTGAACGTAGGAGAACTGCATCTCCTTAAGGACATCCATCGCATCGATAAGGAACAGGCCGACGACCAGGATCGCCATTGCCAGGGATATGCCCGTAAGCGAGACCACGGACCGGATCGGCTGGCGCTCGATGTTGCGCAGAATTATGCGCGTGATATGGCTGAGGCGGGGTCCGAGGAATCCGCGTTCCACCAGGCTGATGCGGTATTGCGCGGGGGATGCCGGACGCATGGCTTCGGCGGGCGGAATGCTCACGGCGCGCCGGACGGCCGAAAGAGCGCCCAGAGCCGCAATAACCAGGCTCCCAAGCACTGCGCCGGCTGCGACGCCGGCCGATATGCCATAGTCCAGGACCGGGAAGCGAAAGTATTGGTTGTAGAGCCGGATCATGAAGTTGCCGAGCCACGCGCCGGCTGCGATGCCGGCCAAGGCGCCCAACGCCGCAATCAACAACGCCCACTTGAGATAATGCCAGGCAAGCTCGGGATTCGTGTATCCCAACGCCTTGAGCGCCGCGATCTGCGGCCTCTGCAAAGCCAGGGCACGCGTCAGCGCCACGTTGAGGATGAACGCAGCCACTCCCAGGAACAGAGCAGGCACGATGAAGCCGAAACTCTGGAGCTGCTTCAGCTCGCTGTTGAGAGTCCAGTGGGAGAATTGCAGCGCCCGCGGGATCGCGCCCAACCCGCCATAGGGCGACAGCATCCGGTCCAGATCCGCGATCACCTCAGAGCTCGAGACATTGGGCAACAGCCGGAGAGAGACATCATTGAAACCGCCCTCCATGTTGAATGCGCCTGCGAGGGCCTTATGTTCCATCCACAGAATCCCATACCGGCGGTCGTCGGGGATGATCTCCCCCGGCGGGATGGTATACACATACTCAGGAGAAAGAGCGATGCCGACAATGCGAAGCACGCGCCGGCGGCCGTTAATGATGGCGGCAATCTCCGCTCCCGGCTCAAAACCATTGGCGATGGCGAAGGCTTCGCTTGCCAGCACCTCGCCGGGGTGGGAGGCATCGATCCAGCGGCCGCGCCGCAGATACACGTCGTTGAGTCGGGGACGCCCGCCGGCCGGAATCGAAATCAGGCGGCCGCGCGACGGCGTGTCGACTCCCGGTATGTCCAGCGTCACATCGGCCACGACCCGCGTATCAACCGCCCCGACGCCGGGAATTCCGGCAACGCGCTCCGCCATGCGCCCCGGCACGCGCTTTGCGGTGACAAAAACATCCGCGAACCGCTGGCGGTCGTAGTAGGCCTGCTGCGTGCGGCGCAGCGACTCAAAATTCGAGAGGTACATGATGAACATGGCCACGCCCGAAGCAATCACGAGGGCGATCGCGATCGCCTGCCCCTTCATGGCCAGCAGGTCGCGCAGCAGTTTGCGGTTGAGTGCGCTGATTCGCATGCTTCCTATGCCCGTCCCGTAAATTCCTAATTCACCACGACAACTCCTGCGGCGAGCGCCGTTGCAGGTTGCGCTCGACGGATGCAATGTGACCGTCCGAAAGCCTCACCACCCGGTCGGCCATGGCCGCAATCGCCGCGTTATGGGTAATAACCACGGTCGCAGTGCCTAACTCGCGGTTTACGCGCGCGATTGCTTCAAGCACCACGATGCCCGTGGCGATATCGAGGGCGCCCGTCGGTTCATCGCAAAGCAATACGGCGGGGCGTTTGGCAATCGCGCGGGCGATCGCCACCCGTTGCTGCTCTCCGCCGGAAAGCTGGGAGGGGAAGTGATCCATGCGATCGGAGAGATTGACGAGCCCCAGAGCCTCTTCCGGCGCCATCGGGTTCTCCACGATCTCGGTGACCAGGCCGACGTTTTCGCGCGCGGTCAGGCTCGGTATGAGGTTGTAGAACTGGAAAACGAAGCCGATATGGTGGCGGCGGTACTCGGTCAGCGCGCTCTCGCCGGCAATGGTAAGGTCGCGGTCACGGTAAAAAACCCGGCCGCTTGAAGGCACGTCCAGTCCCCCCAATATGTTGAGGAGCGTGGATTTGCCGCTGCCCGAGGGACCAAGCAGCACAACGAATTCCGATTCGGCTAGTTCGAGGTCTACTCCGCGGAGCGCATGCACCTCGACTTCCCCCATGTGGTAGACCTTTGTAATCCCGGTAGCCTTGAAAACATAACCGTCAGAAGCCGTCATGAGCATGCCAGATAAGCTCTATCAGTTTATATAGGCAGAATGCAGGTATCAACAGGAACCCGGCCGTGAATGGCCCAACCGGGAAGCAACAGTTCCAGGATCTTTGAACGCCGAAATACGCTGACAAAACTGAAGAACGCTGATCAATGGGGCAACGGTCGGCGTGCAAAAGCCAACTTAGTTCATCCAACCGCTTTGAGCGGTAAACGATCAAGCCTCCGGTTATGCCGGATTCGCGATATGCGACCGGAGCCTGCATCTCGATAGTCCCTTTGTGCTCTTCCCGGTCGTAGCAATTCTCTATGTTTTTACCTGGGCATTAGGCAGAAGAAGCTCGAAGAGGGACAGTCACCAGTGTCCCCCGATGCAAATGGGAAACGCTCTTTCACCAAATCATTGGGGACACCGGTGACCGTCCCCCTTTAAAAGCCGGCGAACTCTACCTGGAGATTGGGGACCAGGCAGACCTTCATCCCGTCGATTCCGCCGGCCTGCTGCATCAGTTTTTGCAGGGAAGCGGGATCTGAAGGATTCAAAATGCTCAGGAAGGAGGCATTGCCGGCGGCCGCCAGAAGTTTGTCCATGTCCATCTCAAGCAGGTTGATGCGATTTTCCGTAAGGCAGGGGCAGGAAGGGGTCAAAATTTTCCCCAGCAGTTCCACGGAAACAGCAAACCGCATTCCCCCGAAAATTTTGCGCACCTGTTCCAAATCCTCAAGGGTTGGAGCAGGAGGAATCTTGGATTCCACGGAATCCGGTGATGACTTAGCCTCGGAATCCCTTTGCGGCGTCTGTTCTGAATGCTGGATGGTGAGTCTTGACCTGCCGCCCGGCAGTTTTTCCATCTGAAGCGTTCCCATGTTCCCGGGCCCTGCGGAAGGCAATGAATCCGCACCCGGCAAAGCCGAGGAGGGCGAGCCCCGCTTCAGCTGATTGACATCCGAAAATTCATAAACCGCTTCCATCCCTTCCTGCTCCGCGGTGGAAACAGGCTTGAACGAAATAAGTCTCACGCCGGCCCCCAGGTTGGCAGCCCGATCTATTGCCTGTTTTTCCGAGAACATCTGCCCCGGCTCGATTTTCGGTTTCCTTGCCGCCCCTGTCTGCTGGCCGAAGCCGTCCATCATGGACTGCAATTGCGAAAGGAAAGCTTTTTGAATGGCGACCCGCTCGATAACGTTCCCCTGCCCGTCGGGCTGCAACTGCACCCGCATTTCGACGGAAAAACAACCGGTCACAGCCAGATTCAAAGCTGCCGACAGGAACAGTGCCAGTTTTCTCACGGGCCGCCTCCGAATAATTTCCGCAAAGGAAGGAATAGTCACTATTTTATGGGATAAGTATAGTATGTGCATCCTCCTTTTACATCCGGGGAAGGCGGAGCCTATCCTCATTTGCAGGATACGATCTCGGCAAGGATGATATTTTTCCAATAAGCCGATGGTTTAGGAGGCAAACGCTAAGGAGAACGCGCTTCAATCCGGCGATCTGCTTCGGGATCGGCAATTAGGATGGGCGGAGCGGCCACCGGCTCAATCAAGGTAAAGGTAATCCGGCTCATTGCGGCAGTATCAGCACCTCTAATATCTCTATCCATGATATAGGCTGCAATGCATATGTGCGTTTGGATAAAAAAACAGGAATGGTCCTTCAAAAACAATGGACGGGTAACTGAGCTATGAGGATTTTCGGAATATTATGCTGTATAGCCGTTTTTGCAGCGAGTTCGCCGGCCGCCTCAGATTTCAATATCCGGACGATTCCACCTCGCCTCGCGGAGGAAGTTGAGAAGAATCCCGTAATCCTGAATTCAATCGGCACGGCTTCATGGACCCGTTTGCGCCAGGTCTCCCAGCAGGTTCAGGAAAGCGGATTAACGGGAATTTCAGAGCAAAAATATCTTACTCTGCCAAAACAGAGGGAATTGTTCGCAGCTGTCGGAATAGCCCTGCGTCACCTGGAGTTCGCGATACTTGGGTGTTCCCCGCATCGCACTGCCCTGAATTCTTAGGAGACTCACGTAGCCTGTCGACTCCAGGACCAAGAACCGCAGACAAACGTCACTGAAAAGGCGCTGACTTGGGCCGATCCATACTGTGAGGGTCGGCCGAAGTCAGCGGCTAAAGCGGATTCAGTACATCCGATCGCGGCTATTCCAGGTTCGCCACACGTTTCTGGCGGTATTCCGTTTTTTGACAGGAAAACTGCTTTTCAATCTGTTCGCGGAAAACGGTGCCCGAATTGTAGGCGCAGAACGGGTATAGCCGCCCGTCGGGCGCAGAATAGTGAATGACGCAGCGCTTGACGCGTTCCACGTCATAATTGTAGGAATCCATGAAATGCATACCGGCCACCATAAGGGTTTTGTACGTGTAGGTGCCGTCATTCCTGCCGCGGCCGGCCCTCTTGTCAAGCAACCCTTCTATGGTCTGGCCGAGCTTGGCCAGCGTTAAGCCTTCCGGGGCCTTGCTCGGATCGAAACGCTTATTGGCGCTGCTGAACAGGCTGAACTTGCTGAGGTTGCTATATAGGGTCTTGAATGTCGTTTTGTTTTTGAGTCTCTCCGCCTCCTTTTGGATATCGTCGAACAATCCCTTGATATCCAGAAAACGCGTGACCGGAGTGGGTTTTTTGTTCTGGTCCACGAAAAAATAGGTCCCGATACCGCAGAGCGGATGGCAGGAGACCATGACATTGGGTTCGTTCCTCAAGGCCTGGATCAGCTCAGTGATCGGTGTGGTGCAGGAAAGCGGGAACCAGTCCTCCTTGGTTGTGTAGCCCAGTTCGTTGACGCGGTTTGCCAGATCAGCCAACGTGAAGCGCATTTTTTCGCGTTCCGCTTGGTCGATTCGGCCGGTGATGGCGACCGGCTGGAAACTGATGCCGGACGAAACGTCAATAGTGTCCAGGGCGAACTGGACGATCTTCGGAACCTGGTCGTCGTTCAGGCCGCCGACTATGGTCGGGACGTAGACGATTTTGAGGCCGGCCTTGCGGACATTTTCGATGGCCTTCATCTTAATATCCAGAAGATCCTTCCGGCCGCGGATCTTTTCATACAGGGCCGGATCGGTGCCGTCGAACTGCAGATATAGAGTATGAAGCCCGGCTTCCCTGGATTTTTCCGCGAACGAAGGGTCTTCGGCGAACTTGAGGCCATTGGTGGCACATTGCACCTGGGAGAATCCCATTTCGCCGGCCTTTTTCAATATCCGGAACCAGTCCGGGTGAAGAGTCGGCTCGCCGCCGGCAAACTGGATAACCCGGCCCGAAACCGGACGGGAGTCGCGAAGCGTCTGGAGCATCTGCACGACCTGTTCGTAGGACGGCTCGTAGATATAATCCTTCACATTCGCGTTTGCGAAGCAGATCGGACACGAAAGGTTGCAGCGGTTGGTCAAATCTATGTTGGCCAGCACGGGGTGGCTGACGTGCAAATTGCATAGTCCGCAGTCGTCCGGGCACACTTTGGCATCCGTTATGGCGGGATTCGCAACCCCGCGGCCGACATCTCGGTTCCAGGCCATCATGCGGTGATAATAGTATGCGTCCGATAAAAGCACTTCCCTGAAGAAACCGTGTTCGGGACAGGTTTTCTCCATGATGACCTTACCGTCCTTTTCGAGGACCTCGGCCTCCAGCTTTGCCGTGCACTCAGGACAAAGCGAAACGGCTTTGTACGGCAAATCGCCCGGCAGAGGGTTGATGCGGGCGCCGGTCAGGGTTTTTCTTTCGGACGGGGTTTTGTTAGCCATTAATCATTTCCTCACAGATTTCATTGGACAACCGTAATACACAAGCTTCACGCTCTGAGCTATCGAATTCCTCGCTCTGGTCATCTGACAGTCAAGCGGACTGCGAATTACAGCCCGGCTTTGGGATGCATCCATTGACCCCAGATTATAAACGCGTAATTTTACATCGAAATCCGTCAGCTGAAATAGGAATTTACGAAACATGGGGACAGTCACCAGCGTCCCCGGAGCCAAATGAAATGGGTTTTTCTCAGCCGGTGGGGGACACTGGTGACTGTCCCCGTTTCATTCATTCATTTAAGGAAATAGTGCCCCCAGACAGGAAAAGAAGGCGCGGGCTTCCCCGGTTCAATCTCCGGGAACGGCTTAGGCTTCAGGTATTCCGGCGGTCTGACAATTTTATAGGTCAACGCGTTCGGTTCGCAGGTGATGATGCAGAGACCGCAACCTTTGCACTTCTCAGGATCGATATACGACTTTTGTTCTTTGGGGTCCGCTGTCGGCTTCATCTCGACCGCCTCAAACGGGCACCGGTCGACGCATTTCATGCAGCCGGTGCATTTCTCTTCGTCCACGACCGCCAGAAATCGGTTTGGCGTCATCAGGTCCCAGCGTTTTGCACGGGTTACAGGAAACAGGTTTTCACAGCAGCAGTCACAGCAATAGCAGTCGCCCCAATGCACCAGTCCGGCTTCCTCAGCTTCTTTTACAACTGCCAGGGATTCTTCCAGCGATACCTCCTTCAGCAATCGCCCGGGTTGTCTGAGATAGTACTCGCCCCTTGGCCGGTCAAAACAGGCGAAACACGTCATCAACGGAAGGTCGCATCCATGGCCCCAGGAGATTCGGCAGCCGCACGGCGCCAGGATTCGGCTCTTGGCGTTTTCGATCCTCAGTTTCCAGTTCTCCTCGGGCAGGATATCCTCCGGTTTGATATCAGGGCTGCGCTCCAGCGCTCCAATGGCGGGCCAGATCGGCAGGTTGCGGCCGATCCTCTGGATCATCTGTTCAATGTGTTCCAGGAAGTGATAGGACCACTCGTTATAGAAGAAGTCCGCCCAAAGCTCTTTGGCCCTTTTGGAAAGAGCATAGGGACCGGTGTGGGGCGCTGTATCGGCAACACATTCATGATGGAATGCCAGCAGGGTTGTGTGAAAGGCGTACTGGGTCAATCCTCTTGTAAGCATTCCCTTGTCCACCAGGACGTCCAGAGTTTGAGATATTTCCTTCTCCGCGAGGTCCAATCGGCCGGCCAGTTCCTGGCAGGTTGCGGGCTCAAATAATTCCAAACAAATCCTGGCTTCCCGGGGCGTAAGCATCTCTTCCAGTATCCTGAGGAAACGATCGGATTCCCAAACACCCAATTTGTCCGACAGCTGCTTGTAAATACCAATTTCGGCCATATTTTCTCTCCTTGAACCTCCTGCAGTTATCCTAACGCCTCCTCAAGCCATGAAAACCAGAAATCCAGGCCATCGCCTGTCTTAGCGGAAACCGGGAAGACCTTTGCCGAAGGATTAAGCCCGCTGATAATTTCCGGGAAAGCATCCAAATTGAAGTCAAAGTATGGTAGAACGTCCGTCTTATTCACTAAAACCACATCCGCCTCAACAAACATCAACGGGTATTTGCGTGGTTTGTCATCCCCCTCAGGGATGCTGAGTATAACGGCGTTTTTTTGCGCGCCGAGGTCAAACTCGGCAGTGCAGACAAGATTGCCGACATTTTCGATCAGGATGAGATCGGTGCGGTCCAGATCCAAAGCCTCCAAAGCCTGCCGGATCATTTGAGCGTCAAGGTGGCACCCGCCTCCAGTGTTAATAGGGATCGACAGAACACTCTGCCGGGTGATTCGATCCACATCAATGGAAGGGGCAACGCCGCCCTGAATCACGGCAATCCGGTATTTGTCCCCTAACCGGTCGATGGTCCGCAAGATCAGGCTGGTCTTGCCGGAGCCGGAAGCGGACATCATATTAATCATCAGGACGTGGTGAGAATCCAGCAATTTGCGGTTTGAATCCGCCCTTTTTTCATTCGATCCAAGAATATTCTCTTTTATGGTCAATATTCTGGCACTCATTTATTCCACTTCCATATTCTCAATATAAAGCTCCCGCCCGCCGACAATCTCCACGCGTTTGCCTTCACATTCCGGACAGTGATAATCGTGTTTTTGCAGAGGGAAAAGGATGTCACAGTCGCGGCACCGCAATTGCCCCGGGACATGCGTATAGCGAATCCTTGCGCCGGCAGCTTTGGTATCCTGGCTGAGAAAGCCGAAATAAAAGCTCACAGCATCCTCCATCACACCGGTGAAATCGCCGACAACCAGATGGATGCTGATAATTTTGCGGGCGTTGGCCTTTTCGGCGTTATGGAGCGCAAGGGTCAAAAGAGATTCGACAATGCTCTGTTCGTGCATACTTGAAAGGGTCGTGATGCTGCCAAAGGTCAGTGCTTACCTGGTTCCGGGGACAAGCCCACAAGGTCAAGCGGTCGTTCCCATTTTCCTCACATGTTAGGTCATAGACTGGCTGTTTGACTGCTGTCAATAAAAAACAGCGGCGAAATCCCGGGCGCTGTTTGGGAGATACAGATCTGCTTATGCCGTCACGAGATTGATCAGCCGCCCTTTCACGTAAAACGCCTTTAGTATCCTTCTGCCGTTGATCTGGCGCAGCACCTTTTCATCGGATAAGGCGATTTCCATGCTGAAACTCACGCCTTCGCCGCGTCCTATCCAGTTGCGTTGCATGGCAAGCACATGTTCCGGCCAGTCCAGCTTTTCCAGGCCGGCCAGCAGTTCGTCGGCGTATGCGGTGCTGCGGAAGCACCACTGCTCCAATCCACGCTTGTGGACCTGGCCGTGACAGCGCCAGCAGCATGCCGATTCAATCAGGTTTCAAGCCAGGCTTTTCCTGCTGGCCCCGTAACCTTCCACCAGCATCTGCAAAGCTTCGTAAGGCTGGGCGCCAACGAGTCGGTCCTGACCGACGATAAAGGTGGGAACAGCCGTGACTGATTTCTCTCTCGCGAGGGCCCAGTCCTCATCGACCGCGGCCCTGAACGCTCTTGTTGAAAGGATTTCAGCTGCTTCGTCAACCGGGAGCTTAACCGCGGAGGCTACCTCTACCAGGACCGGGATTTTCGCTATGTTCCTGCCCTCCACAAAGTAGGCTTTAAACAGGGCGAAATGAATTTCGTCTCCTCTGCCTTTGGAATCGCCCCAAAGCCCCAGTTCCTGGGCAAGGCGGCTGTTGTAAATTTTGTCGCTTCCCCGAAAAGGCACTCCAAATTTTTCCGCTGCGGTGATGAGCCGAAGCCGCGTTTCCCGGATATCGATGGCACGACCCGCAAAAAGCTCCTCGATCGAAATTCCCTCTTGAGGCGTTTCAGGATGCAGTGGAAATGCCCGCCATCGAACCGCGATTCCATATTCTTCTTTGATTTTTTCAATACGCCCGGTAATGAAATAGCACCAGGGTCAGACATAATCGGAAAAAACTTCAAGGGTTAACGGTTGCAGCATCGCATTCATCCCTTTCCATTACTTGGCCCCTATCAGAAGCTTGCCGCCGGCACAAATCCCGCATCCTGCCAGGAATCCACCAAAGGCGTTGGATCGGGCAGCCGTTCCGGCAGCTTTCTCACCGGAATGCTGCCAAACTTCGGCCCCACAAGTCCAGAAGAACCCGGCGGAGCGACAGGGATCATAATCCGGCAGGTGCTGCTGGCCGCGTGGACAAAGATACAACTTTTCTGTGAATACATAAACCCGTTGGCCGTAATTCTGCAATTCCTTGTTTATTTTTCCTGTCGCTGCCCATAAAATCTGCAAAATAGATCCGAACTAATTGAAAAGCGCGACCGCATTTGAGAATCCGCGTATCCAGCTCGAGGGCAGGTCCTTACCGGGCGGTAAAGCAGAGAGTCCCGGCGGGATTGCGCATGAGAGAGGTTTTCCACAACTCTGATACGGAGTTCACAATGTCCCGAAATAACAGCCGGAGAGAATTCGTGAAATCAGCGCTTGCAGGAATGACGGCAGGGATTGCGGGAACGGCATTCACCGGCTCCGCGGCGCCGACGGAGGCCCAGGATCGCATCGGAAAACAGTCTCAGCCGTTCAGCAAGGCCGGAATACGGCCCAAAGAACTTACGGGGAAAGTTCAAACTGTTCTGGGAGTGATCGACGGCACAAGCCTGGGGATAACCAGCACTCACGAACATATTCTGTGGGACCTGTCTGCCATCTTCAGGGAACCGGATGCCGCGCATGAAAGAGGGCTGGCGCATCAGCCGGTTGGACAGGCCAATCTCTATTGGGTTCGCGCCAATCCGCACTCCAACGTGGACAACCTGGTTCAGACCGATGAGAAGCTGGCCGTAGACGAGCTCATGCCCTTCAAATATGCAGGCGGCAGCACGATCGTGGAGCTCACCCAAAATGGCATGTCGCGCGATCCCATAGGTCTGGCACGGGTTGCCAGAGCCACGGGACTCAACATAGTGATGGGCAGCGGCTAATACATTGACAGGTCCCACCCCCCGGGGATGGACTCCAAAACCGAGGAAGACATCGCCCGGGAGATTATTAATGACGTCACCGTCGGAGTTGGAGACACGGGGATTCGTTCGGGCATCATAGGAGAGATCGGCTGTTCCGCACCTCTGACAAACAACGAGCGGAAAGTTTTGCGCGCCTGTGCTTTGGCGCAACGGCGGACCGGCGCCCCCGTGAACATTCACCCCAGCATGAGCGATGAGCTGGTGCTGGAAGACATCGGAATATTAAAGGACGCCGGAGCGGATCTCACGCGGGTTGCCATCAGTCATGTTGACGGATTCGAGTACAGCCGGGCCACTCGACGCAAGATATTGGAATCGGGTTGTTATGTCTCCTATGACGGATTCGGGCAGCTGATCTATCACTTCCGCGTAATGGGCCGTGTTTTGAATGGACACAGTGATATTCAGAGGATTGACGAAATAATCCAGATGATCGAGGAAAGGCACCTCAACCAGATCCTGATAGCCCAGGACTATTGTTTCAAAGCCTGCCTGGCCGCCTATGGGGGATACGGATACGCCCATATATTGAACAATCTCGTACCTTTCATGCGAATCAAGGGGATGACCGACGAGAATATACACACTCTCCTGGTTGAAAACGCCCGCAGGTTCCTTGAATTCGCGCCGGCGCAAGCCTAAGAGCTTTTCTTCCTGTGTTTTGGATGATGCACTGGACTTCTGCCAGGGATGCAGTGCAATTCGTCTTGATATTCTCACTTTGCGGATTGCGCTCTTACGAATAGGACGAATCATCCGGCAACCGGTGACACAAAATAAGGCGAAAATGGAAAGATTTATCCCATCCTGATTTTCTTAAGGGATATCAGGTGCCTCCGGCAAAACCCGAGGCTTGAAAGCTTTGGACCGCTCAAAGCGGTTGGACTAGTTACGCCGATCTTGAACGCTGGCTTACGCGGGCAAAAGCCGATCCTTGCCGAACAAATCGGTGACGTTTGTCAGCGCTTTTATCAGCGTTTCTCAGCGTTTCAAAATACGGATCTATCA
>CAYYTC010000022.1:0-69997 GCA_964474425.1 uncultured Acidobacteriota bacterium | reverse complement strand
CGAATGTCTGCGACGAAGCGTTGGACAAAGAATTGGCAAATGCGGTTCAAAACACGATTGCTGAAAGAAGTCGGGTTGATGAAACTCAGTCATCTCTTAAAGCTATGAATCCCGAGCGGGTGAAAACACTAGCTGAAACAGCTAGGGGTTCCTTAAAAACCTCACAGAAACGATTCGGCACAGCCCAAACAGAATTAACGGAAGTGCAAACTAGCTTAAAGATCCACGGAGAGGAAGGCCTTTCTGAGAAACTGCACGCAACGGAGACAAATCTGGAGAGGCTTAAGACAGAAAATTCTTCACTATTCCGAAGAGCTGCCGCTGCCAAGTGCCTTTTCGAAACCATGCGAGAAGAGCGGGATAAGGCCAGGCGAGAATATATTGCTCCGCTCAAAGAAGGAATCGAGCAATTAGGCCGTTTGGTTTTCGATGATTCTTTCCAAGTTGACATTAGTGATGAGCTGCAAGTCTCCAGCAGGACATTGAATGGAGTCACGGTTCCGTTTGACTCCTTAAGTGGCGGCACAAGAGAGCAGTTGTCTCTGATCTTCCGGGCAGCATGTTCGATGATAGTTTCCAAGGATGGCGGCGCACCTTTGATTTTAGATGATGCATTAGGTTACACAGATGCGGACCGATTGCACCTTATGGGTGCTGTTTTGGCGAAAGCCGCCAAAGAATGCCAAATTGTTATTTTGACCTGTGTGCCCTCCCGCTATGGAAACATAGGGGAAGGCAATGTAGTTTCCATGGGCTGAATGACCCAGGGAACTGCAGACGGTACATTATGTGGTTGCCAAGTGGGACAATGCTCTATCAAAATCCGTTCGGCTTGTCCGCCTTCATTCATCAGCGTGAATCCAGTCTAAACAAAGCGAACGACGGACGGATTGCCCTACATCAGCCTGAAAAATATTGGCAGCGGACATCTTTATGGATGAGCAAAGTCACAGCTGCTTTTTGCTGTGTTGCTTGGACTCCTTTACATAGCGCAGCGGGCCATCCCGCACGCAGAATGCCGAACAAGGAATGATGAATTTCGAGGTCCGGTTCTGATTTCTGCGGTTCGAAATTCGACCTTCGATAGTATCTTCACTAAGTCGCAAGATCCGCCCTGGCGGAAAATATCGCGCTGTCTTCCCGTGCTGCCTAAAACTGGAAATCCACTTCGCGGGTCTGAATGTCCAGGTAATGGATGGCGATATTGCCCCCGCAGAATCGAAGCAGGAGCTGCTTCAAACCCTCCGCCGCCTGTTCGATTTCCTCACGGCTTATGGAGGGAATCATGCCGTCGACGTTGATTGCCAGGTTTGTTGTTTCCGGGGTGAGTTTTGAAAAATCGGCGTTCCTCCAGTTCCAGCGCCTGCAGAGGATCCGCCCTGTCCGGCGGTTCACATAGATAATTTCGCCGGCATCCGGATGCTCGACTTCTTCAGGCTTGAAGATGGGGGCAAAGGTTTCATCCGATACGGCCCGCCCCAGCGTCACATCGCCTTCGACGCTGTCCATGTCGTCGCCGCCGCATGGAATGATGTGTTTGATGCTGATGAGGTTGAACGCGTCCACGGCAGGTGAAATGGAACGTACCGGCTTGCCTGCCTTGACCTGCTTGGCCAAAAATACGATGGATGGCGTGAATTTGTTGGGATTGGAGCCGAACTGGCGGTAGGCGTCCTTCCAGACCATCAGCCGCGGGTGGGTGGCCAAGTCGATTTGGGGATCCTGCCTCAGCTTCCCTTCCTGTTCCTTCAGCAGGCCCTCCAGTTCCGGACATGGACGGCTGTTATCGATGCCGGAAGCCATCACAACTCCCCGGCAAAATCCCGGAAACATCTGAAACACGCTCTCTTCAACGCAAAATCGCATGACGGCCTCCCTGAAAAACGACCACAAATAAAGCGAATCCCGCCGGAAACACCGGATTCCGGAGCGGGATCCGTGCTATCTGCCCAACCTGCTTCCCTATGCTCCTGGTCCGGACTGCGGTTTGACCAGGCGGTCATAGATCCACATCAACAGCGTCGTCAGCGCCCCGATGCCGGCAATGACATACCAGAGCTGATGGGGCCTGCCCAGCACAGTCCCGAAATAGTTGACGAGGCGGCCGCCGATCTGGCCGGCTATAACGAAACCAATCGCAATCGGCAAAAATGAAAATCCCATGAAAGTGCCCTGCTGGCCGGGCGGCGCAAGGCGTGAGACGTATTCGTAATACCTGGGCGACTGAATCATCTCACCGACGGCAAGCACCACGAGCGCGAGCACCGCATACACCGGAAGTCCCTGAACCGGCAGATCCCATGCGCCGATCCGGAGGGTTGTATGGATTTGCCAGGTGAGGTCGCAGGCGGCCAGGATAAGCCAGGAAAGGCTCGTGACGAGAATCCCGGTGATCATCGCGCCAAAAGGCCGGATTTTGCGCGTGAGATAGCTGATCAGAATCTGGAAAAGAATGACCGCCAGAGGGTCCACGGTCGTCAGCAGGTCCACATCGGCATCCGGATTCACATAGCCGCGGATGAAGAGCGGAAGCGCGATGAACTCCTGCCAGAACATCACCCAGAAGCCGGAAAAGATCAGGAGAAAGGCCATAAAGCGGACATTCGTCAGGACGACGAACATGTTTTTGAAAGCCTGGGCGAAACTCGCCACTTGTCTTTCGATCAGCCGGTCCGGCTCTTTGAAGAACAGTATCGTCGCGAAAAACATCAGGAAGACGCTGGCCGCCGATACCCTGAAGACATTTTCGATGCCGATGGTGCGCCGGACGGCGAACGCCACGATGGGGCCCAGCGTTCCCCCGATATTCACCAGCGTGTAGTATATGGAATACCCGAGCGAGCGGACATTCTCCGTGGAGGCTCTTGCGGTGGTCCCGACCACGCAGGGTTTCACGATTGCCGGGCCAAGCGCCGGGACGCACAGGATGAGTTGTACAACCACGGCCAGCGGCAGCGCATCTCTAAGAGGCGCCATCCATGCGGCGGAGAGGGAGCCGAGCAGAAAGTATCCGAAGGCAAGGATGAGGTAGGCGCCGGCCAGCGAGCGGCGAAATCCGAGACGGTCGGCCAGGGTTCCGCCGATCACCGGCAGGAACCATACCACGCCGCCGAAGAATCCGATCAACTCTCCTGTCTGCTGTTGGGAGAATTGGAGAGTCTCGTGCAGGTAAATGGCGAGGACCGCGTTGACGGCGTAATAGGAAAGGCGCTCAAACAATTCAGTGATGTTTGCTGCCCAGAATGCCGGTTGAAAACCATCGCGGATTTCCCGGAAACGCTGCGCAAGCTGCACGACAGTCTCCTTTGAGTCGATCAACCCATGGCGCACATAAGGATCGGGCCTACGGTGAAGAAGATTGCCATGAACGCCACGAATTTAACAAATGGAATCCGGGCTTCAATCAAAGAAATTGCGGAGGCTCCGGTATTGGGTAACGCTGAGTGACGCGGACCATGTGCCAGATGAAACCCGGCAATCGGCGTCCGCGGTCAGGATTCAGGCTTGGCCGCGGTTTATTGACGCCGCATGCGCCTGTCAGCAGATGCGAGGCAGTTGTTCGCCGCTGAGCGTATCAACGATTCGCGTAGCGCCTATGCTGCTGCGCATCGTCACCAGGCCGGGGGTGTCCTCTGCAACGGTCCCGATGATTCGAGCCTGCGTGCCCAGGGGGTGTGCACGCATCCTCTGCAGCGCGCGCTCCGCTTCCCGGGCGGGCACAAAGCTGATAAACCGCCCTTCGTTGGCCACATATAGGGGATCGAAGCCCAGGATTTCGCAGGCGCCGCGGACTTCCTCCATCACCGGGATTGCGATCTCATCAATTTCAAAATGCAGCCGGGCTGCTTCCGCTATTTCAACCAGCGCTCCGGCCAGTCCCCCCCGCGTGAGATCCCGGAGGCAGTGCACTTCAATCCCAGCCGCCAGCATATCCATCACAATCCCGGAAAGGGCCGCACAGTCGCTTTCAATTGTGCTTTCGAACTCCAGCCCCTCACGTACGGCCATGATGGCAATTCCATGGCGCCCTATGTCGCCGCTCAACAGTATGGAGTCTCCCGCCCGGACTGCGGCGGGTGATATGGCGCGCCCGCATTCCACAACACCGATCCCGGCCGTGTTGATGAATATCCCGTCTCCTTTCCCCCGGTCCACGACTTTGGTATCGCCCGTCACCAGCTGGACGCCGGCCTGGCTTGCCGCCTGCGCCATGGACTGTATCACGCGCCACAGCGTGTCCATGGGGAGGCCTTCTTCGAGAATAAATCCTGCGCTCAGGTAAAAGGGCCGCGCTCCGCACATTGCCAGATCGTTCACCGTGCCGTTGACGGCCAGGGAACCAATGTCGCCCCCCGGAAAAAACAGCGGGCGAACGACATAGGAGTCGGTTGTGAAAGCGAGCTTCCCGGAGGGCAGGTCGAATGTGGCGCCGTCATGCCTTGCGCCCAGCATCGGGTTGCCGAAGGCGGGGAGAAACATTTTTTCGATCAGCTGGTTGGTCAGCTTGCCCCCTCCGCCATGTGCCAGAAGCACATTGGGATATTGCTCGATCGGGATAGGACAGACAAAAGCAGGGCCGGATTTTGATTCCATGGGTCTCACTCGAGTCAGTTTTTTCTTCTTCGATATTGGTAATAGGCCGCGCAGGCGCCCTCGGACGAAACCATGGTTGCCCCGAGAGGATGCTCCGGTGTGCAGCGGACGCCGAAGGCCGGGCATTCCAAGGGCTTACGGATGCCCTGCAGGATCAGTCCGCTCATGCATTCCGCAGGCTCTTCCGCCGTATAGTGGGCGATGCCGAAGCGCGCCTCGGCATCGTATGCGGCGTATTTTTCCTGCAAGCCCAGCCCGCTTTGCGGAATTTCCCCGACTCCACGCCACTTGCGCGGCACAACCCGGAACACTTCGCGAATCAGTTTCTGGGCGGGGAGATTTCCTTCCCTGCGCACTGACCGGGAATACTGATTCTCAACCTCGGCGCGTCCTTCTTCCAACTGGCGAATGCACATATATATGCCCTGAAGGATGTCCAGCGGTTCGAATCCCGTTACCACGATCGGCACGCGATACTTTTGGGCGATCGGCTCGTATTCGGTGAATCCCATTATCGCGCAGACATGGCCGGCGGCCAGAAAGCCCTGAACCCGGGTGTCGGGGAAAGACAGGATTGCCTCCATGGCCGGAGGTACCAGAACATGAGAGACCAGGAGCGAGAAATTGCGCACCGAACTCCGGCTGGCCTGAAACACAGCCATGGCATTGGCGGGCGCAGTGGTCTCGAACCCGACCGCGAAAAAAACCACTTCGCGCTCGGGATGATCCACGGCAAGCTTGAAGGCGTCGAGGGGTGAATAAACGATGCGTACATCGCCCCCCGCGGCTTTCACAGACAGCAGATCCTTCGACAGGCCCGGGACGCGCAGCATATCCCCGAAGGAACAGAATATAACATTCGGACGGGATGCGATCTCAATCGCCTTTTCGATCAGCTCCACCGGTGTGACGCAAACGGGACAGCCCGGTCCATGAACCAGAGTCACCTCGGGCGGCAGAAGCTCATCGACACCGAACTTCACGATCGCGTGTGTCTGACCGCCGCACACCTCCATTAGGGTCCAGGGTTTCGTCGTGATGCGCTTAAGGGTTCGAGCATATTGCTGCGCTGCCCGCGCGTCGCGATATTCGTCAATGAATCTCATGGCGTGTGGTTCTCTTCCAGTTCCGCGAGTTCCCCGATCTGCCGCAGGTATTCGAAGACCTCCTGCGCCTCCGCCTCGTCTATCGTGCTGATGGCGAAACCCACGTGGACGAGAACGTAATCGCCGATTTTGGCCTCGGGCACATAGGCGAGATTGATCTGTTTGACGATCCCGCCGAAATTGACTTTCCCGCAGCGGAATATGGGGTCCTCACCCTCGATGCTCATGATTTTTCCCGGAACGGCCAGGCACATGTATTAATCCCCCCTTTTACTTTTGACAAAAACCGCAGAGAAGGATCAAAGGGGCAAAGGATCAAAGGGAAATCAACTCGTTTATCCCTTGCTCCTCCACTCCTCTGATCCTCTGATCCTTTGATCCTTTGATCCTTAAGTCCCTCGATCCTCCGCTTCTTTTCCCAGAAAACGGGCGGCGGCGGCAGCCTGGCCCAGCGCAATCCCGCCGTCGTTCGGCGGAATCCTCTGGTGCCAATAGGGCTTGAATCCCTCCGCTTCCAGCCTCTCGACCGAATGCTCGATTAAAAACCTGTTCTGAAAACATCCTCCCGTAAGGACCACTCGATTTTCGGCGATGCGCCGGGCAACCTCTACGATGATCTCCACAAGAGTATTGTGGAATTTTCTGGATATCCGCGCCAGGGGTATTTCATCCCGGACTTCGCGGAGAATCGCGTGAACCATGGGTTCCCAGTCTACGATCATCCCGGCCTGAAAGCTCCCCGGCTCCGGATCTGCCTGTATCGAGATGGCAAACGGATACGACTCCCCGGTCTTTTCGGAGCCGATGGCGAACTCCAGATCCATGGCTGCCTGTCCTTCGAATCGGATCCGCTGCCGCAGCCCGGCAATGGAGGCAATTGCATCGAACAGACGGCCGGCGCTCGTGGTCCAGGGGGAATGAATCCCATTTTGCAGCATCCGTAAAAGTACGGGAATTTCGGAGTCGCGGAATGCGCGGACCGGATCGGAATCCCTTTTTTGGAAGATGCTTGATCCCATCATTTCAAAGAGCAGCCCGAGAGCTGTCCGCCTGGGCTCCCGGATCGCCGATGCGCTGCCCGGCAGCCTGAATTTGCGAAAGGTGGCCGCACGATGAAAGGCTGTTTCATCCGTCAGGAGGAACTCACCTCCCCAGACAGTTCCATCCGGTCCATAGCCGGTCCCGTCCCAGGACACGCCCAGCACTTGGCCATGGATCCTGTTTTCGGCCATGCAGGCGGCAACGTGGGCGTAGTGGTGCTGTATCGAAACCAGCGGCACCCCGCTTTCCCTGGCGAATCTGGTCGAAAGATAGTCCGGATGCAGATCGGCGGCGATATGAGCAGGCTTGATCGGATACAGGCGGCGGAAGTCGCTGATGACCCGGCGAAACGCGCTTCCGGCCTCCCGGTTTTCCAGATCTCCGATATGCTGGCTGACAAATATGTTCTTCCCCACGGTCAAAGCCACGGTGTTCTTCAAATGCGCGCCGACCGCCAGGATTCCGGGCGCCGCCTGTTCGCAATAAATCGGCAGCGGGGCATATCCGCGCGCGCGCCTCAAGACGAGTTCCCGGCCCCGGATAATTCTGACTATGGAATCGTCCACGTGCCGGACAATGGGCCGGTTATGGACAAGGAAAAGATCGGCCATGTCCTTTAGCCTGACGAGCGCTTCATGCTCATCAATGCAGATCGGCTCGTCGGAGAGGTTGCCGCTTGTTGCGATCACAGGGAAGCCGAGCTCTCTCATTAGCAGGTGGTGCAGCGGCGTATAGGGGAGCATGACACCCAGGCAGGGATTGCCGGGAGCTACCGCAGTGGAGATAGTCGGCTGCAAACTGTCCTGTCTTCGGCTGAGGAGAACTATCGGAGATTCGGGCGCAGCCAACAGTCTGGCTTCCAGCTCCGAGACCGCGCAGTCGGCGCGTACGGCTTCAAGGGACGGGTACATCAGTGCAAAGGGCTTTTCCTCGCGGCGTTTCCTGAGACGCAGTGCTTCCACGGTTTCTGCATTGCGCGCGTCGGCCAGCAGCTGAAATCCTCCAAGCCCTTTCAGGGCGATAATTTTTCCCTCTCGAATGCCTTCGGCCGCCTGCACCAGGGCGTCGTGGCGGCTGGAAAGGGCTTTGCCTGAGGGATCCCACAGCTGCAAAACAGGTCCGCAGGCCGGGCATGCATTCGGCTGTGCATGGAAGCGGCGGTCTTCGGGGTTTTCGTATTCCCTCCGGCATTCCGCGCACATTTCGAAGGACTTCATCGAAGTATTCGGACGGTCGTAGGGAAGCGATTCTATGATCGAAAAACGGGGGCCACAATGAGTGCAGTTCGTGAACGGATAGCGGTATCGCCGGTTGGTAGGATCGAACACTTCCGACATGCATTCCGCGCAGGTGGCTATGTCGGGCAGGATCAGCGCAACGGCTGTCCCTTTCTGATCGCTGGTCCGTATCTCGAACCTGACGAAAGGGACCGGATCGAGGAACGAAAACTCCAGGCTCTGAATAAAGGAAGGCGAAGGCTTCTCTCGCTGCAGCCTTAGCAGGAATGATTTCAGAGCGTCCGCGTTGCCCTCGACTTCGATGAAAACCCCCTGCGGCGAATTGAGCACCCAGCCCGGAAGATTCATTTCCGTGGCCAGCCTGTACACAAAAGGCCTGAATCCGACCCCCTGGACGGCTCCCCGGATTGCGATGTTCATTCTTTGGATCACAGCCCTGAGGCATCCTTTTTCCGCAGCCAGTCGCACCATTCCGGGATTCCGGCTCCGGTGAAACATGAGATTTCGAAGATTCGAAGCGTCGGGTTGATCTGCAGAGCGTTTTTTTTCAGTTCGTCCAGATTGCATTTCACATAAGGTATCAGATCCGTCTTATTGATGATTAATATGGAGGAATTGCGGAACATTGCGGGGTATTTCAGCGGTTTGTCGTCTCCTTCAGTTGTGCTTAAAACCACCACTTTGATTGCCTCGCCGAGGTCATACCCGGCAGGGCAAACCAGATTGCCCACATTTTCAATAAAAAGAAGGTCCACTTTCTCCAAATCCAGACTTTCCATGGCATCCTCGACAAGCTTCGCCTCGAGGTGGCAACCTCCCATGGTGACGATCTGCACGACGGGAACTCCGTATTGAGCCACGCGCCGGGCATCGAGATCGGTTTGAACGTCGCCTTCAATGACGGCGATGCTCATGGAATTCCTGAGTTCCTGGAAAGTTTTCTCCAGGATGCTGGTTTTGCCCGCCCCCGGCGAACTCACGAGATTCAATACAAAAATCCCGCGATCACGGTAAAACGCGCGGTTCCGTTGGGCGATTTCATCATTCTTTTCCAATACTTTACGCTCGATCGTAATTATGCTCATATAGCCTCGTCGCGGTCGTCCGCGAGCTCGATTTCCACAACCTCCAGTTCTCTGCCGGAAACGAGTTCGAGATTCGTGCTTTTGCATGCCGGGCATAGAAACGCCATATCTTCGATTTGGAACCGGTGCGCGCAATCCCTGCACCGGGAAATCGTCGGCACCTCTTCAATGGCAAGCCTGGCCTTCGGCATCCGCGATTCATTCAGCATGACGCTGAAACAGAAATCGAGCGAATCGGGGACAATTCCGGAAAGCTGCCCCACTCTTATACGGATCTTCCGGACCGCAGCTTTTTGCTCGTCCGGCACGGCCTGCCGGACGATCTCAAGTATATTTTGCGCGATGCCCAATTCATGCATAAAATGGCGCTCCATTAGAGGATACCATAGAAGCGTATTGAATACTTCCCCCGTACGGCAAGGCTTGCTGTAATCCGATGAAAGATTCCGGTCATTAGGGCCCATTTTGAGCCCTTCCCTGCCTGAAAAAAAGCTATTGACCGGGGTGGTTCCTAATTGCTAGCCTTTTTCCATGCCGAGCGACACCCGAGAGACGTTTTTATGCCCGATCCCCTGTGTGCTGTTGGCGCAGACGTCTCTTTTTCCCCACCTCTTTAGCCTTACTTGAAATTAGTCGTTAATCTTCTGCCCGAAATGGGGAAGTACCGTTTTGCGTGAGGAGGATCTGTGTTAGACATAAAAAAGGTAATTTTGCGGAAGCGAATTTCGTTTCTGAGGACCGCACTTATCATTGCCGGCTTCGCAGGAATCATCCATTTCGCTCATCGCGAATGCAACAAGATTACTGATAAACCATTTTATTACAATGATATATCGAAATCATCGATTGCCTCCGGAGGTCAGGAGGAATTCCAGGCGACGGCATATTGCGTTACGGGAATTACCAGATCGGGTGCGGCCGCAGCTCCCGGCCGCGTCGCCTCCGATCCGAAGGTCATACCGCTGGGTTCTATAATCTATGTGGATTCGCCGCTCATGGGTGGAATCTATCAGGCGCTGGATACGGGTGAGCTGATCAAAGGCAAAATCATCGACATTTTCATACCAAACTACGACATGTGCAGGGAATTCGGCAGAAGGATGGTAAAAGTCAAGATCCTTCGCTACGGATTTCTCGGCTACCCTCCCTCAAAAGCCGAAGAAGATAGTGGCCGTTGATTCGGAGTTTGAATTTTTTCCCTATCGGCGCTAACTTTATTCATTGTCATTTGGAACGGCGGATCCGTTTTTGGGTGTGCATCCGTCCGATGAAGGGAGAACGGCAATGAAGTCTAAATATAAGATATGTTTGTTTTTAACATGCATGCTTGTCGGCTTCTCAGCGGCAGCCGCCCTGGCGGACCAAATCATACTCAAAGATGGCACCACATACTCGGGCAAGTTCGTGCGCGGGGATTCAGTGACCGTTGATTTTAGGATTCTGGGCAGGATAGAAAGCTTCGGCATTTCCGAAATTGACCGCATTATTTTCAAGGATTCGGAGCCCGGCGGTTCAGCTTCCATCCAGCCCGCGCCTGCTCCAGATATTCCTGTTCAGACGGAACCGGCTGCTGCCGAATCCCAGAAGCAACTCCCGGCCGCTGAGCGCGAGGCGCCGCGGGCCTTCATATCGGGCTCCGAGGCGACTTTCCCTGAGGGAACAATCCTGGTAATAAGAACTTCGGCCGAAATTGATACGGAACGTAATAGAGTCGGCGATATTTTTGATGCATCCCTGGATGAGGCACTGGTTGCAGAGGAGAGGACAGTTTTCCCCCGCGGCACTACCGTTAAGGGTAAGATAGCCTATGCCAGGGAGTCGGGGAAAATATCCGGGCAACCTCAATTGATTCTTGAACTTACAGACCTGGTTGCAGGCGGCCGGTCGTATATGTTGCGAACGTCCGACTACCAGGAGGTGGGATCATCCCGGGGGAAGCGGACCGCGGCGACCGTGGGCGGCACCGCTGCCCTGGGAGCGATTATCGGGGCTATTGCCGGAGGCGGTACAGGAGCGGCCGTTGGAGCGGCATCGGGCGCAGCGGTCGGTACAGGAGTCCAGGTTTTGACAAAAGGAGAGGTTCTGAGGATTCCGGCGGAGACCATCCTTGAATTCAAGCTGCGATCTCCCCTGAAGGCTGAAATTCCCTAGACTCAGCCCTATCCATAATTCTGACACGGAAACAGATTTCCTGGCTCCCGGGTATGCGACCGATGCTCAAAGCCATTATTTTCGATTTTAACGGTGTCATCCTCGATGATGAACCGCTCCACTTTGCCGCAATGCGGGATGCCGTAGCTGAATTCGGCATCGATCTCACGCGCGAGGCATACTGGGATAGATATCTGCCGATGGATGACGCCGCATGCCTGCAAGCCGTCTGCCGGGACAATCATGTCCCGCTGGACGAGGGGAAACGAAAAAAGGCGCTGGAGAGCAAGGTCAGGATATACAATCGGCTGCTGCAGAATCATTTCCCGCTGTTTCCAGGCGCTGTCCGATTTATAAGGGCTGCAGGGCAGCGCTATCCCCTGGCCATGGCCTCGGGCGCGCGCAGGGAAGAGATCGAGGCAACACTGGATGCCGTCGGGTTGAGCGGCTATTTTACCGTTATCGTGGCCGCCGAGGATTTTTCCCGGGGAAAACCACACCCGGAAAGTTTCCTCCTGGCGCTGGAACGGCTGAATGCAAAAATGGGCCGGCTGCCCGCCATACTGCCCGGTGAATGCCTGGTAATAGAAGACTCTGTCGGCGGCGTAAAGGGCGCGCAGGCGGCCGGGATGGTCTGCCTGGCAATCAGCAACAGCTACCCCCGCGACAAGCTGAGCGCCGCGGACAGAATCGCGGCATCTCTGGAAGAAGTTCAGCTGGACAGCCTGCAAGCTCTCTTCGGGGAACCGGTGTGATACTCGAAACCATTAAGGCCCGACAATTCTTCTCTGAGATCGCCGCCCTGGACGAAGACACCCTGTTCCTTGACCGGGCAGCTTTCACAATGGCGCTGGAGGAGTACCCGGACCTCAATATCCTGCATTACCTGCGCCGGCTCGATACGCTTGCTGCCCGTGTGGAGGCGTTGGTGGGGATTGACCGAAGGCCCGTTAACGTCATCGAAAGCATCAACGAAGCGCTTTTTGTGCAGGAGGGATTGCGCGGCAACACTGAGGATTACTACGATCCAAGAAACAGTTATTTGAATGAAGTCCTCGACCGCAAAATGGGAATTCCGATTTCGCTTTCCATCATTTATATGGAAATTGCCAGACGTGTGGCCTTTGAAGTCGAAGGAATCGGTTTCCCGGGGCACTTTCTGGTCAAACATGTTTTCAACGATCGCGAAATCATCATCGATCCGTTCGGGCTCGGTCGGATCCTGACGCGCAACGAGTGCCAGGAGATTCTGGACAAGACCTCCGAGGGCACGGTCTCCGTAAACCCGGCACTCTTCCAGCCGATGGGCAAGAGAGCGATCCTCACGCGCATGCTGTACAACCTCAAGGGCATCTATACCCAGCGGGAGCACTATTACAAGGCCATCTCCGTAATAGACAAAATCCTCATGCTCAATCCCGGGACATGTTCCGAAATCCGCGACCGGGGGGTGTTGTATATGCAGACGAGCTTGTTTGCCAGGGCTTTGGCCGATCTTGAGTATTACCTGGCGCATGCGCCGGCGCCCGAAGACGCTACCTACATAAGCAATCACATCCGAATGCTTCGCGGCATCGTCTCAGCCCCCAATTAGGTTCTGTCGCGAAATGCGACATCCAGGCCCGGAGGGCCGACAGAAAATGGCCCTGGGCGCGAGCCCGGGGGTAGGATTAGGAAAATAGAAAGCCCCGAAGGGGCGACACTAAAACCAATGACCCGAACAATTTGTGCCGCGCCTTTGGCGTTCATTTCCTATTCACCCATAAGCCCGGCCTGACGGCCGGGTCGAGTGCCTGCCACCCTCCGGGCCTAAATTCTGAGTTTCGCGACAGTCCTCCATGCGCCCGAGGCGCACCCAAGCGCATGAAAATCGGCTTCGCCGACGCTCAATTTGGTGAATGAAGGGTGTAACGGATTCATCAGCTTCGCTATTTTCGGAGCAGAAAGCCGGATTAATCCTTTATCGGCTGCAATACGGCCCCATTGAGCGGCCGGCCACCGTAAAGCCTCCGGATTTGCCCTGACTGCGGGACACACTTGACACTGTGGGCAGGCTGCTTTTATTTCCGGATGAAATTAGGTTCAGGCAGCCTGCCGGCTGCGGTTTGCTTGCCACATTCTACGCCGAAGGCGTTACGTCCCAGGGCCCAGGGTTGACCGCGCTTTTTGCGGTCAACCCTGGGCTTTGGGACTCAGCCCCGTTGGGGCTGAATGCATGAGGGAAGGAAGAAGGAAGGTTGGGACACGGCCACAGTGTCACGTGTGGGCAACAGTCAGGGCATTGCCGGAGGATACTCACCTCTGTATTTGCAGAAATAAGCCTCGGGCCGAAGGATTGCCGGCAATGGCTAAATTCCCGGGCGATGATTTTGTATGGCCATGAATCGCAGACCGATGACTAAGGTTGCCACAGCCAGAAAATAGCCTGCCGGCGTGAAAAGCCCCGTGTGCAAAGCAAGCGCGTGGTACCAGACAAAATTCCATTTCATGAATAGCCCGGAGGCCATTGTCGACAAAGCAACATAACAGGGGGTTCCCGCTGCCAGGATCAGGATCCAGTTCAGCGCCCGACCCTGCAACCGTCCGCTCCAGCCGACAAGGGCCCAAATCCAGGCGGGAAGAATAAGGAAAGAAAACGCCCAATAGGCATCGTATGCCAGAGCCAGGCCTGCAGTGAGGATCAGCAGACCCAGCAGGGCGAGTTTGGAGATATGAAAGTCAGGCCGGGGCAGGCTCCGGAATGAGAGCTTCGCCACGATATAGCATAGGATCGCAACAAGCAGGGCTGTCCCCCAAATGCCCCCCAGGATGCCCCAGGGAGGATTTTCCAGCACGGGATCCCTGGCCGTCGCCGGATAGAGGTTGTACAGGGGAAGCCGGCGGGCGGCGCGGAACAGGCCGATGGAAAAGTAAACGATCAGAAAAGGCACGGCCGTACCCAGCGCTGCAAGCAGCTCCCGTCCGATCAGGATCAAGCTCAGACGCTTTCGATGGTTTTTCAAATGGAAATAAAAGACGACCGGAAGCGGCACAAAGGAAAGCCACTGAAGCGCAGCGATTGTCTCTGGAGCCAGGAACAAAGAGCCCCACAGCCTGAGGGGTTCCATGGATTCGCGCGGGATGGATGGGCTTTCATCCATCGCTCTCATTATCCTTTCGGCCACTTCCCCATATTTTTGGATGCTGCCGGTTTTCAGGTTTTCAAGAGTATCCTGCTCCGTGTGGTAAATAGCGCGTTCCCGCGCCCGATCGACGGATCGGCTCCCCAGGTTTATGGCCGGGATGCCCGCTTTCAGGAATGGACCCTGATCCGCCCGGGAGATAAGCAGCGCGCGTTCGAGGTGTTCTCGAAATCCTGATGGCTCGAGGACCGGCAAACCCTGAGATTCGGCGGCCTGCCGGGCAAGCGTGCGCAGCCAGGGAGGGGAATAGCCTTTCAACTGACCGGACTCCTCCAGGCTGAAAGCCGCCAGATCTCCGGCAGCCACATAATCCAGAGAGAGGACGGCCGCGATTCGGTCGCGTTGAGGATAATTCCCGGCGATGTCCTGTGCTCCCGCCATCCCCCATTCGCCGCCGTCGCTGAGAATGAGCAGCAGACTTCTGCGCGTCGGCTTTGCGGCCAGCACTCGAGCCATTTCCAGGAGCACACCCACCGCGGCGCCGTTTTTCATCGCGCCCTGAACCGTGGTTCTGGCGGTATCGAAATGCGCTTCCAGGGCCAGAATTTCGGGATTCAGGCCCTGCCTGTAAGCCAGGATGTTCCTGCCGGCCTCTTTGCGCCTGCCTATGCGTGCATCAAAATGGGAGTAGCCGACCTCGTACCCCAGCTCCTCAAGGCGGTCGTGAAGGAAACCGGTGGATTGACGGGATTCGAGACTGCCGAGAAGCCTCCGGGGGTTTTCAGTGACGAATTTCCCGGTCGCCTGGTACGCCTGCGATGCATCGAATGCCGGAGGCTCCTGACTTAGGGGGAGAGCCGGCTCACGGCTGGAAAATAGCAGAGGAGAAATCAGCCAGGCAAGGATTATGAGTATAGCAATGCCGGCCAGACATTTTTTTTGCTTTGCATCCATAGCATTTCTCCCGGAATATGCCGAATCCAGTATATATCGATGCGGCCGGCATTCGAAGGCGGAAGCCCGAGTTTGAATGGTCTTTGTGTCAGGGACTCGGAAGTTCAAAGAAAGGTTTGCAGGCCTCAAAGCGGGAATGTATCCTAGGGTCACACCCTGGCACAAATGCTGTTTCTCCAGGCTTCAGGGGAGGGAACATGAGCATTGTTCGCAAAAGGACCGGGATAACCGCCCTGGTTCTTGTGGCGGTTTTTCTCCTGTTGCAGACGATACGGCCTGAAAGGTCCAACCCTCCGGTTCAGTCCGATCTCACGGCTGATCCCGAGGTCCGGTCCCTGCTGCGCCGCTCCTGTTACAATTGCCACTCCAACGAAACCGTTTGGCCCTGGTATTCCCACGTGGCTCCGGCTTTTCAATGCAGCCTGCCTGCGCAGATCGGGGCCTGAATTTGAGTGGGCGGGCCTGCGCGTACAAGTTGCGCGGGCGCTTATTCATGGCGGTCAGCGCTGCCTATCCTCGAAACCATGCCTCCAAATGCCAAACTAGCGGAGCGCTGAACCGGCGGAGCCGATGGTGCGGAGCAGTTCCAGCTTGCGTTCGGTCACCGATAGATCGGCCTCGAGCAGCGCCTGCTCCTTTTGCCGCATCTGAACACGGGATTCTTCCAGCTCTTTGGGTTCGATCCGGCCGGCTTCCATCAGTGTTTCGCTGATCCGGACCATTTCGCGGGAGGCTTCCAGGTCCTGGAGGGCAAGATCGTATGCCCCGCGGGCGACGCGCAAGGCGCTCAGGCTGCGCTGGATGCTCATCCTCAGGTCCGACTGCAGACGCTGCAGCCGGTAACGAGCCTCGGAAATTTCCTGCCGGCTCTGAGCCACCCTTGCGCTGACGCGCGATCCGTCGAAAATGGGCACCTGCAGGGAAAGCCCGATCAGAAAATTGTTTCTCGTGAAGCGGTTGAAAAAGTCGTCGTAATTGTTGGTCTTGCTGAACAGGGCATACTGGCCGATGATGTCCATCTGCGGCAACCTTCCGCCTCTTTCGGCTTCAAGGTGGAATTCCTTCGCCCGGATGTTGGATTCAGCCTGAAGGATTTCCGGCGCGAGCTCCAGCGCTTGCTGATAGAGCGCCTCTGCGGACGCAGCAAAAACCGGGCTTTCGATCCGGGGCTCAGCGAGATCGATCGAAACGGTTTCATCCAAACCGGTCAAAGACTTGAGCTCGGCTTCGGTCACACCGGCGTCTTCGTGCGCCACCAGGAGTTGCTGTTGCGCCAAGGATGCGCCGGCCCTGGCCAGAGTCACATCAACGGGACGCACTTTGCCGGCAGCGAGGAGAATTTCCAGACGCTCCTGTTCTTTCCTGGCTGCGTCCAGCCGCACAGATGCAAGAATGCCGAGTTGGCGCGATCTGTAAAGCTCGCAGTACACCAGGGCGGTTTTCGCGGCCATTTCGTTGCGAATGGACTCCGCGCCAAGCCGGCTGGCTTTCCCGGATTCCTCGGCTTCGCGGATGAGATTGTTGTTTCGTTTGCTGAAGATAGACTGGCTCGCCCCGATCTGAAAGATCGATGGGGCGGCTCCTTCCATGCTCAGCGGGTAGCCGTTATTGTATGCCAGACCGGTTCCGGTAACCAACTGGGGCTTCTTCAGCGAGCGGCTTTCGCGCAAAGCCTCGGCGGCGCGAAGCGTCTGGGCTTCGGCCAGCAATACATCGGGGGAACGAGACAGCGTCCTTTGCACCGCCTGCTGAACCGTCAACCCTATGGTTTCGGGATTGGGAGACATCCCTGCACGATCGGACGCAAAAGCCGTCCCGGCGCAGGGATATAAAATGGTGAAGATTACCGTCAACAATCTCGATAGTTTGGTCATATACGAAATCCTCAGCCGGTTTGAGTCTGTTATCGCAGCCGGGAAATCCCGTCCTTGGCCGGCTCGTATTCAGGATTGAAGGCAAGTGCCGATTGGAATGTCTCGCGTGCTTTGGTGTTGTCGCCCTTTGCGAGAAAAAATTCTCCCAGCCAGCCGTAAACCTCCTCAAATGCCGGATCCTCGTCGCGCAGCGGCTCTGCGGCAAGCTCCTGCAAGGCTTTTCCGGCCTCCTCCAGATTCGAGCGCAGCCGGATCCTGGCCGCAGCCAGCATAAGCCTCGTGCGCTTCGAGACGCTGTCCAGCGCCAGCGCCCTCTGAGCATGAACCAGGGCGCCTTCAAAATCCTTCCTGGCGAGGAGGAAATCGGCCAGGTCTTTGTGCGCGTCGGCGTCGCCGGGATGATCGATGGTTGCCTGGAGCAGCTCTTTTCGTGCCAGATCCGGATTTTTGCTGCCTTCGAAGATCATTGCCCGGGCGACGTAACCCTTTTTCGGATTCAATTGGGCAATAGCCTTGGCCTGAGCTTCCGCTTTCTCCTTGCCCCCGCCTACAATGCCCGGGGCATTGATGTAGTAGTCGAGCAGGTCAAAACGGATGTCGAGATCTTCCGGCGCAAGCTTCATGGCAGTCTCGAACTCCTTAACAACACGGCGAGCCCATCCGAGTGCCTTGAAAAAAATCGTGTGAGACGCCCGGGCGCCGCAAGCGCGGCCGAGCCACAGGTGGTAATGGGCATTGGACGGAGCCAGTTCGACGGCTTTTTCCATTTCCCGGACCGCGTTGTTCCATTCCCGGGCTTTCAGGTAGGATTTGCCCAGCCAAAACCTTAAATCGGGATTTTCCGGGAACGAGCGGCTCAACCGGGACAGCAATTGGGCGGCCTGTTTGAAGTCTCCCTTGTGGTAGAGCCGGACGGCCTCTTCGAGGTTTCCAGCAGGCTGGAATCCGGGGCAGAGCAGAAGCAGGAAGATCAATATTGGCGCCGGCATCTTAGTTTCACTCCCAGGGAATCATCGGATGCCCAATATAGCCGATGAATTGATGTTCCTTCAACTTTATCCTCGACAGGAATCTATAGAGTTGAACGGCATTGCAGGAGGTTCAAAAAAACATGGAATCCCGCCCGTAAATTCCCGGCAACCCCGGCTTTACTTATGGTGGCCAATCGCCCTAAGCTGGATGTCCTATGCTACTGATTGCTGCAGCAATGGAAGATGAACTGGAAGCCGGGATGGAGCTTTGCCACAGTCCGAAAAGGATCCGCTGCCAGGGTGCCAGCCTTTGGCAGGCAGAGCGAGGCGATCGGCCGTTTCTTTTCCTGAAATCGGGTGTGGGACCGAGGCGGTCCGCCGAGAGTCTCAACCGGGCTCTGGAATTAGTCAAACCCTCCCGCGTTTTCGTAATCGGCTATGCGGGTGCCCTGGATGCCGGTTTGAAGCTCGGGGACCTGGTCGCAGTCAGACGGTCGCTGGCATTCAGTCTGGAAAAGGAAAATCCGGACTGGGACCATGTCCGATTGGATGGCATATTCGATTTGACGGATTGCGAGGATCTTGCCCGATCTGCGCAATCAATCGGCCTCACCGCCTGCACCGGAGATGGCCTGACCTCACGCTACGTGCTGGGGGATCCCGTGCACAAGCGCCTGCTCCGCGACAAATTCGGAGCCTCGGTCGTGGATATGGAAACGGCCGCGCTGGCCCGTATCGCGGTATTCAGAAAGCTCCCGGTCAGCTGTGTGCGGGTGATCAGCGATGAAGCGGAGGACACATTCCTGGCGCCCTTTTCCACGGACCCTGCAACCGGCATTCGGGATCGGGCCAGGAAGCTCATGGGCGAAGGAATGATACGGGCCTTCCGCGACTGGAGGGACCATGCATCAACGGCAAGGGAAAGCCTTTCCCGCTTCCTCTCGCACTACCTGCAGTGAAGGGCCTGCGCAGTTTTCGATCGGACGCCGGAGTGATGATCCGCAATCAGGATGAGCGCGCCTTGGAAGCGGGCCGAAAGGCGGCTACTCCATGGTGATTTTTGTGGCCTCGATGCAGAAGACTTTTCCTATAACGTTGAATTCCTTCTGCTGAAAGGTCCCGGCAACCCGGATGTTCATTCCCTGAGGAGGCTCTTCTGCCCCTTCCGGAAGCACAACCCAGATGAAATCCGCATTCTGATAAACCTTGATCATCCTGAATGAGGAAAGAGGGTTTTTGTTGTCCGCCATCCCGACAACTACGACGCCCTGGCCGATCCGTGCCGCTCCGTTCTCTTGAAGGTCGGCGATCCGTTCGGTACCGGAAGGGATGGAAGAGCAGCCGAAAGAAAGCAGGAGCAACAGAACGAGTAAAATAGCCGTGCAGAATCTTGTCATCGCTGTCTCCTTATGCCTGGTTCCTTGAACAAATACTCTTACAACTCCCAGTAAACCGATTCTACCTTGAGAAACAGGATAGGGCAATCCCGGACTGTATTAACAATCGGCATTGAACATGAACCGGGAATTGCCTCCCGTAGCTGGCAGAGCCAGGACGCCATATCGGGCGGCAATTTGTGCGAACGAAAACGCCGACGAACGCTGGGGAAAATAGTACCTTCTATAAGCGTTCGTCGGCGTTCATTGGGATATGTTTGACATTTTGCCTTCCCAATTCGATCCTGCTACTGAAACTTGATTGGACAAAATGAGCTTGCGGGATGATAAACTGCCGGGTGAAATCCGAGAGAGGCGATGGGATGAAAATGGCTGATGACAGGTTCCGAACGGGTTGTTCCCTGAAGATAGCTTCAATTGCCGTACTCGTAATCTTGCTGGCATTTTTCGCAATGGAGATTTTCCGTGCCGGAGGCGACGCCGACATAAAAATCGAGCCGCGCACGCCCGTAATAGGGAAGCGTACGCCGGTGAAAATCGAGGCCTCTGAACCCCGGAGGGGATTGACGCACGTAAAAATCGAGCTGGTTCAGGACGGCAAGGCATCGACGCTCGCGGAAAAGAGCTACGCCTATGGTTCTCATCTTTCCTTCTGGGGCCCCAAGACACCCAAAGATGTGCTGCAGGTCGAGGCAGGGCGCGATGCCGTATCGAGTTTGACCGGAGGAACCGCCACAATCCGTGTGACTGCGGACAGGGCGGGCACCTGGCTCAGGCATCCCAATCCCACGATCGAAGAAATCAGTTTGCCTGTCCAGCTTACTCCGCCGTCCATTCAATTGACCTCCATCCAGACATATGTGGCTCAAGGCGGATGTGAAGCTGTTACCTATCGGGTTGGAAATACGGCGACGAAGGACGGAGTGCGGTCCGGCAGCTATTGGTTCCCGGGTTACCCTTTGCCCGGGGGAGGGAAGCAGGACCGCTTTGCCATTTTCGCCGTACCCTATGATATGGCGCAGGCTGACGTGCGGCTGGCAGCCGAAGACGCAGCGGGGAACCGGGCCGAGGTCGGATTCATCGAGAAATTTTTTCCGAAGCCGATCAAGTCGGACACCCTAGATGTCAGCGATGCTTTTTTCGCCAAGGTTGTGCCGGAAATTTTGTCGCAAACTCCTGAAATCAAAGATCGGGGGAATCCGCTGGAGAACTACCTGGCCATCAACAGGGACCTGCGCCATCTAAATGACATAGCGCTTAAATCGCTCGCCGCAAAATCCAAGTCTGAATTTTTATGGAGCCGGCCTTTTGTCATGATGCCCAACGGCAAGGTAATGGCCGCCTTTGCGGAACGAAGAACTTACCAGTATCAGGGACGGACCATCGATCACCAGGTTCATCTCGGATATGATCTCGCTGTCACCAAGCAGGCGCCGATTCCCGCTGCCAACAGCGGCATCGTCGCCTATGCCAAATTTTTCGGCATTTACGGCAACGCTGTCGTGATCGATCACGGATACGGGCTGCAGTCGATTTACGGCCATCTTTCCTCTATAGCGGTGACTGAGGGACAAAAGGTCGCCCGGGGAGACATCATAGGGAGGACGGGGGAAACCGGCCTGGCCGGAGGCGATCACCTGCACTTCTGCACTCTTCTCCAAGGGCTTCCTGTGGATCCGGTAGAATGGTGGGACGGTCACTGGATCAAGGACCGCATCGCCAAAAAGCTGGGCGCGGCATTCAAGTTTGAGGAATAGCCCGGGTAGGCCCGCGATGAATCCTAGCGCCGTCGAAAAACCCGCGCCGATATCGATCTCAGGGGGTTGGTTCCGCTTTTCGGCTCAATCGGCCTCGGATGCAGAAACGGTGTTGCGCAGGATCCCTATGCCCGGGATCTCAACTTCCACCAGATCTCCCGGGTGCAGTTCACTGGTGCTCCCGGGCGTGCCCGTGTAAAGGACGTCCCCTGGAAGAAGCGTAAGATACTGGCTCGCAAAACTCACCAGAGCGGGCGGGTCGTAGATCAGCTCGGTAAAATTTCCGGACTGCACAACGGCCCCGTTAACATGGGTTTCGACACGGCCCCGGCGCCAGTCGAAGCCCGTGGCGATGGCGGGCCCCATGGGCGAGAAAGTGTCGCAGCCTTTGGCGCGCCACCACTGCAGGTCGTTTTTCTGCCAGTCGCGTTCGCTGACGTCATGCCCGCAGGTAAATCCGAAAATGCACTCATTCGCCTCGGACGCTGTGACACGCCGCGTTACCCGGCCGATGACGATTACCAGCTCGCCTTCGTAGTGAACCTGTTTGGAATCCGCAGGAAGCACGATCCTTCCCCCAGGCTCCAGCAGGGCTGAAGTCGGAACGAAGAAGAATTCAGGATTTTTGGGGATCGGCCGGTTGGGAATATGGCTTCTGTAATTCAATCCGACGGCCATGATTTTGGATGGTTCACACGGCCATAGTATCTGAACGGCGTTCAGGGCCGCTGAAGCACCTGTTTCGTTGCGGTCTCCGAACAGGCCGCCGCGGATCTCTCTCACGGTTTCTCCATCCAGAATCCCGTATGAAATCCTGCCCTGATGGCGGTAGCGTACATATTTTTGGGGGGTCTGGCTCCCGGTTTCTGCTGTCATTCGCGTGCCTCCGGCCGGATGGCCAATCGGTTGAGTGTTTCCATCATTCCCGGGAGAGAATCCCTGAGTGCCTCCTGCTCCTGCACAAAGCTCAGGACCAGGTGGTCGGGACTCATGTCATAGAAGTAACCCGGGTGTACGAGCATGTTTTTTTCACATAAAATGGCTTCCGCTGCCCTCTCCTCATCCACCCCATCCAGGCGCAAAGTCGCATAAAAGCCGCCTTGGGGTTTGACACAGCTGCAATATGGGGAGAGCGGGAGAAATTCCTCCATGCATTCCCAGCACCCGCGTATCCGCCGGGCAAACTCCATCCGAATGTCCCTGCCGCGCTGCATGATTTCGGGTGCGGCGGCCTGAACGATTTCGTTCACCGGGAGAAATGTGTCCGAAATCAGCTCCAGAGAGCGCAGAGCACGCCGGACCGGTTCCGGATCGCCCGTCACGGCCATCCAACCGAATTTGAGCCCCGGCAGGGCGAACATTTTGGAAAAGCCGTTAAGGGTGAAAACCAGCGGCGCCGGGCATCCGGCGGGACGCGGCAGGGACCCGTCCTGAAGCAGGAAATCGCCGAACACCTCGTCGCTGATGATCGCCAGTTCATGGCGGCGCGCCACATCGGCCAACCCGCCGATCTCATCGGCCGAAGCGACGTGCCCTGTTGGATTATGGGGAGAGATCAAAACCAGGGCCCGCGTCCGGGTGGATACGCAGGCTTCCAGCTGATCTACGTCTACGGCCCAGTTCCGGGATTCGTCGAGCCGGTAGGGAACGAGTCTTATCCCGCTCAGCAGGGCGATGTAGTCAAAGAGGGGGTAGGATGGGCAGGGACAAAGAATCTCATCCCCCTCGTCCGCCAGAAGCTTGAAGCAATACCAGTAAGACAGGCTGGTGCCGGGCGTGATCAGTATGCACCCCGGATCCACCTCAAGGCCGCCGGCACGGTAATAGCTGGCCACCGCCTCTCGCGCGGCTCCCTGGCCGAAGGAATCCGGACGATAGATGCGGCACCGCCGGGATGCCTGCAAAAGAATTTCTTCCAGTAGCTCCCGGGGGAAAAAATATCCGTGATCGTTGATGTTGCCTGAAACGAAATCGCATATGGCGCGCCCCTCAGACGTAAGAGCATCACGAAGCCGGTAGAGGGCATTCGCCTCCCCATGAAGTTTCGCCGCAATTCTTGAGAACATAGCCATGAATTCCAAAAGATACTTTTCCCGGAACCGCACCATTCTAGACACTCGGGGTGAAATATACCAGGGAAGTGATTGGAGACCGCGCTCTGTGATAGCTGACGAACCATGGGGCATCGTGGCTTGCCGGCCTGTTGTGCAAAACCTGCACAAATCTTTTCTGAAGGTGGTATGATGCCTGCCCGGGATAATCGCGGATGAGCAAAGATACTGCGAACGGGGATTTTGTCGAAACTGTGGTGAGTGTCCGCTACGCGGAAACCGACCCAATGGGAATTGTCTATTATGCCAACTACCTGGTCTGGTTCGAGGTCGGCAGAGTCGCGTGGTGCAGAGCAAAGGGATTTCACTACGCCGAAATGGAGTCCAGGGACCAGCGGTTCCTGATGGTTGCGGAAGCGACCTGCCGATACAAGGCCCCGGCCCATTTTGCGGAGGATATTCTGGTACGGACATCACTGGCCAAAGCTACCGACAGGGTAATCCGCTATCAATACGAAATCTGCGAAAAATCCAGCGGCCGTCTGCTCGCCACGGGAGAGACGGCTCATGTGGTTGCCAATGCGCAATGCCGTCCGGCCCGGCTGCCGGACCACTATAGAAAGTACTTTTCGATGCCGCCCCGACGCAGCTCCAACGAGTGCTGAATGACAATTCCTCCGACACAGGACGTCCAGGTTGAAGATAAATCGGTCCCTCCCTCACGCGATGGAGGAAGGCTTGTTGTATTGACGGCTCCATTGACGGAAATCATAGATCATGCCGGCTTTTTTATCCAAATGGCCATGGCCTCGATGCCGGTCTGGATGGAAGGGGTCATGAACCGGCGGTATCCGCGATGGCGCGAACTTGAGCGTGAAGAAGACGGGTCGGCACGATCCATGCCGGCAGGCATAAGGACACTGGAAGCATCGCTGCTCCGCATTCTCCCGCCGGAAGACATCATCGCCTGTTATCCGGACGACGTTCACAAGTTCCTGGGCCCGAGAACTCGGGTCGTGGCCGTCTCCACCCACAATCCGCTGGGGGTCACTTTTGCGGCCGGCGTTTACGCTTCTGTATTTGGCACCTCCAAAAACCCGATCAATTCCCATTACAGCCGGCAATTGTTCCAGACCCTTCAGGAAAGCCCCTGGCATAAAAACTTCAAAGTAATCGTGGGCGGATCGGGAGCCTGGCAGATCACCGAGACCCGCAGCCACGGCGAGTTGGGCATCGACTGTGTGGTGGAGGGACGAAGCGAATCGGAGGAAACCCTGGATCTGTTCCGTAAGGCGGTCGCCGGGGAGAACCTGCCGCAGAACATTGAGGTCGCCCATCCCAGGGAGGTTCAGAGCATCCTTCTCCCCGCCAAACGAACCACATTCGGAGTGGTGGAAATGACCACCGGATGCGGGCGAAGATGCAAATTCTGCCTGCCTGATTTAAGCCCCCAGATGGAATTGCCCAAAGAGAAGATTATGGACGCGGTCCGATCCAACGTCCGGAACGGAAACAAACAAGTATCGTTGGCGACCGAGGACCTGTTCATCTGGGGACAGGTGCATACGAACAAGCCGTTTTATTTCCCGAACCGGGAAGCGTTGCTGGACCTGTACTCGGAGATCGTAAACACCCCGGGAGTGGAACAGCACGTGCTGAGCCATAGCACCATGGCCCCTGCCGTGGTGGATCCCGTCCTGATCGAGAAGCTATCGGAGATTCTTCTGAAAAAAAGCCCCATCCATCTGCCGAGTTACAGCAGCCACCCGGACCAAAAAATGCTGTCGCCTCTGATAGGCCTCGAGACGGCATCTGTCCGCCTTGCGAAACAGATCATGCCGGGTAAGTCCGCGCCGTTTCCCATCGAAGAATGGCCGAGTGTCTTCATCCAGGGTCTGACAATCATGAACCGCAACAATTGGTTTCCGGTGGTGACCCTTATTATCGGCAGCCCCGGAGAGACGGATGATGATACGAAGGCCACGCTGGACCTTGTTTATGAGGCGGAACGCAGGAATCTCTTTGCTTTTTTCATCCCGTCGATATTCACGCCTCTGCACGACACCGGGATGGCCGAAACGGAAGGGGTGGCCGAGACCCGTCAGCTGACCGCGCTGCAATGGCAATTGATGATGAAATGCTGGAAGATGAACCTGCGTGCGGCCCAGTTCAAATGGTGGGCGCCCGTTATCTGGAAACTGGGTGCCTTCGGACTGTGGCTCTTCAAATTGCGCAAACTTAACGGACCGAGGTTTACATGGCCGCTGCTGTTGTTCTCGGGCATTCTGCCGGAGAGCCTCATGGCACGCATGGGCAAGCTGTACCCGGGTGTCCCACTCAGAATAAAAAGCCGCAAGGAACTCCTGGCCACGATACGGCCGCAGCTCCAGAAATACCTGCGGGCAGACACCGGAGACCTGCCCGAAGCCCCCGCCGTTTAACAAGGCTGCTTCAAAAGCTGCCGGCGAAGCGTGCCTTCTGCCTTTAACCGGTTTTGAAACAATTTTTTTGGCGGCCTCTACTTTTTCTTGTTCGTCTGGTTGGCGACGGCTTGCTCTGCCTTCTTGACGGCTTCCGGATCTCCAAGGTAATAGCGGCGGATCGGCAGCATATCGTCGCTGAATTCATAGACCATCGGGATGCCCGTGGGGATGTTCAGCGCCGCGATCTCTTCATCCGGAATTTTGTCGAGATACTTTACCAGAGCTCGCATGCTGTTGCCGTGCGCCGACACGATGACGCGCTGCCCGGATCGGACGACCGGGGCTATGGTGTCCAGCCAATAGGGAAGTACGCGCGCGACCGTGTCCTTGAGACACTCGGCCGGAGGGATCTCCTCTTTTTTAAGCTGTGCATAACGGGGATCCTTTGCCGGCGAGCGTTCGTCGTCCAGGCTGAGATCGGGCGGGCGGATGTCGTAGCTCCGGCGCCAGAGTTGGACCTGTTCCGCGCCGAAACGATCCACCATGGCGACCTTGTTTAGACCCTGGAGCGCGCCGTAATGCCTCTCGTTCAGACGCCAGCTGTTATGGACAGGGATCCACATGAGGTCCATTTGCTCCAGCGTAATCCACAAAGTCCGGATCGCCCGTTTCAACACGGATGTGAATGCAACATCGAAAACGTATCCCTCGGATCGTAGAAGCCGTCCGGCATCGATGGCTTCCTGGGTCCCCTTTTCACTGAGGTCCACGTCGGTCCAGCCTGTAAACAGGTTTTCTTTATTCCAGACGCTCTCTCCGTGTCTTAGAAGTACGATCCTTTTCACTGTCATTCTCCTTTAAGAACTCCAATAGATTAATCCATGGGACCCATTCCTGGCCACAAATTCTGTCGGAGGGAGCGTGGTCCTGTGTTACTTATAAAGACCGGGGGAAAAATACAATGAAGGCTGAACTGTTGGATCGAGGCCGCAGTGCCGTGGTGCTTATTGATGTCCAGGAGCGGTTGTTCCCTAACATCCACGAACACCAGCGAGTGCTCGCAAAGATTGACCTTTTGTTGACCGCCGCGAAGCTCCTCGGCGTTCCCATACTTCTGACCGAGCAGAACCCGCGGGGGCTGGGTCCCACCATCGGCGAAATCCGCCGGCTTATACCCGAGGTTCAACCCCTGGCCAAGATGGACTTTTCGTGCTTTCCCGCGCCCGGCTTTGAAGAGAAGCTTGCGTCGCTCGAACGCGATCAGGTTTTGCTGGCAGGCATTGAAACTCACATCTGTGTCGCCCAGACAGCGATGGATCTGGCCGCCGGCGGGAAAAGGATTTTCGTCGTTGCCGATGCAACCTCATCCCGCAGGCCTCTCGATGCGCAGATTGCCCTTCAAAGGTTGAGCCAGGCCGGGCTGGTCCTTACCACGACGGAAGCGGCGGTTTTCGAATGGCTGCGCCGCGCCGGGACCGAGGAGTTCAAAGCACTGCAGCCAAAGCTCAAAGCTTCATCTGCTTTTGCGGATCAACGCTGATGTAAGCCGATGGAAACGCTGACCAGCGCCGACTGTCGAAGTGGCCTTTTCGGCGTTTGTCCGCGCGAATGTCAGCGTGCGTCGGCGTTTCATCAAGGATCTATCAGGCTGCTAACTTCTTCTTATCCTGGCATGAATGGACTGAAGCAGATCGAGTGCGCAGGGGATCCGCAGAGCGGCCGAACCCAGGAAAAACGCGGATCCGAATACGGCAAGCACTACGGATCCGGACAGCAGCGGAGGGATGCTTTGTATCAGCAATTTGACCGCGAACGCTGCGCATGCCGCGGCGATGGCAAGGATCCACAGCTTGGCCAGGTAGGAAGGCTGCAAACCCGTCTTGCCGATTCTGCGGTTCATCGAAGAACGAAGGAGGCTGAATTCGATCCAGGCTGCGAGCCCCGCGGCTATCGTCAACCCGACAAGGCCCAGGTGGGGAGATAGCCCGAGCCATTTTGGCAACGGGAAAGCCAGCATCCAACCCAGGGCCGCCGCCAATCCCACTCTCAGGCCGGCGAAGCGAAGCGGAGTGCGGGTATCTCTCAGCGCCCAGAAGGCGGAAGTGTACAGCCGTCCTAAAGTGGCCGCCAGAAGTCCTACGGTATATCCTGCCAGCGCTGCCCAGACGTATTTCACATCGCCTCTTGTGAACTTGCCTGTCTGGTAGACAAGCGCAACGACGCTGTCGCCCAGCGCCAGAAAAGCGGCTACCGAAGGGACAATGAAGAATGAGATCCGCTCCAGCGCCGCGTTGAGACGGCGGCGGAGAGCTTCCGACACGGCATCCGCCGAACCGGTCTGGCCCGCCATCTCGGGCAACTCGGCGTTCGAAATGGACATGCCGAAGAGGCTGACGGGCAGAAGGTACAGCGTCTGGACATACGCAAGCGCAGCCACCGCCCCCGTGGGAAGGAAACTGCACAGGATGGCATCTATATAACTGCTAACCTGGTTCACGCCCCGGCCCGCGACCCCCGGCAAAAAATTCCGTATGACAGTCCGGGTGTTTTGGGAAGCCATTTCAACATGAAAACGCATGCGCCCCGCCAGCTTCAGAACCGACGGAATTTGCACTCCGAACTGAAGAACGCTTCCCGCGACCGATCCCCAGGCCACGACCTCGGCCAGCGGGTATGATTGAAAGCTTCCGCCGAAGCCGAGGAGCGCGCAGATCATGGCCAGATTCCAGAGCACCGGAGCGGCATATGGGAGGAAAAATCGCCGATGGCTGTTCAGGATTCCCAGGCACCATGCGGAGAGCACAAGGATCCCGACACCCGGGAAGAGGATCCGGACCATCCGGACGGTAAAATCACGCTTGACGCCCGAAAATCCGGGAGCAATGAAATCTATCAGAAACGGTGTTGCGAGCACTCCCGCGAGAACGAGCACCGACATCGCCAGGGCCAGAATGGACCCGATGACTTTGGCTACGCGGTTTGCTTCCTGTTCCTTGCCGGATGCCAGAAGGTTGGCGTAGACCGGGATGAAGGAGGAGGACAGCGCTCCCTCGCCGAAGAGGTTTTGAAGCAGGTTCGGAATTTTCAGGGCGGCCTTGAAGGCGTCGGCTGCGTCCGTATTCCCGAAGTAGTGGGCGAACAGGCGCTCCCTCACCAGCCCGATGATGCGGCTGAGCAAGATGCCCGCGCCCACGAAAACCGCATTCCGGCTGGAACTCCCTCGATTCAATGACTCGTCCTCAATAATAATTGGCGTGTGGAATTGCCGCCGGAACCAGGGATTTCCACACCTGTTGCACGTCCTGTGTCCATTCCCTGCCCGCCGTTTCGCCGCGACAGGCCAAAAGAAATCCGGGCCAGGACTGCCTATGCGACAAGCGGAGGTCAACGCAGCTTCAGAGTGGCCAGTGCGGCCAGGGCCAATATGCCGGAGGCTATCCAGAGCCGTATGACCACTTTCGTTTCCGCAAGCCCCTTATGCTGCATCCGGTGATGCAGCGGGGCGCGCAGGAAAATCCGTCTGCCCAGCCAGCGAATCCCGATCTTATCCTGGATCTGCGAGCTGGCGGCTTCGGCTACAAAAAGGCCTCCAAGGATCAGAAAAAGGGCTTCCTGCTTCAGGACAATCGAGAGAACCGCCATGCATCCGCCGATGGCCAGGGAGCCGGTATCTCCCATAAAAACCTGGGCCGGGTAAGCGTTGAACCAGAGGAATCCGATCCCGGCCCCGGCGAACGCGGAGCAGAAGATTGCCAGTTCGCCGGTTCCGGGAAGAAATGGATAATTCAGGTATCGGGCCCAGATAGAGTTACCCAGCAGGTACCCGAACACACCGAGCACGCCCACGACAAATACCGAAGGCACGACGGCAAGCCCGTCCAGCCCGTCCGTTATGTTCACGGAATTGCCGACCACGAGCACGAAAAAAAACAGGATCGGCATATAGATCCATATGGAATTGAAAAGCGGGGCCTTCAAAAATGGAAGGTAAAAGGCTCCAAGCTGTCCGGATGGGAGCGGCGAGAAAGGGCTTGTCAGAAAAATGGCCAGAGAGGCCGCAAACAAAGCCTGGAGCAGGAGCTTCTTGGTTTCCGAAAGTCCTCGGTCTCCGGACCCTGCCTTCGTCTTGGCGAGGTCGTCGATCAGGCCGATGCCGCCAAACCAGACCATCCCCAACAATACGACCAGCAGGAATACATTGGAAAGATTGCACCAGAGCAGACACGATACCAGAACGCACCCTATCATTATGGCGCCCCCGATCGAGGGAGTCCCCGCCTTGTCGGACGCTGAAGCGATACCCGTGTCGCGTGCCTGATCGACGTATCCGCGGCGGTGGAGGTACCGTATGAAGATCGGGGTAAAAAATAGTGTAAGCACTATGGCGGTCAGGGCCGCGCCTATGGATCTTGCCGAAAGATAGTCGACGAGCCTCAGGAAAGAAAACGTGTCGAAAAGCGGGTGAAGGTATTTTCCGAGAAAGTAAATCATGGCGCGCTTCCCCTGGCCTTTCTCCTGGAAACGGATTCCATGAGCTGATGGTATGCAGACCTGATTTCAAACTGCGGCTTGAAATCGGTGGACGTCAGAATGAACTGAGGCACCCGCTTTTCAAGCATTTCATAATCGGTCGCCTCGCCGCGCTCCACGAGGTAAAGGATTCCGCGCAGCACGGCAGCCCTTACCCTCCAGAACTTCGTATCCCACATGCTGAGGAGAACCGGCAGGGCATTCTCTCTGTTCCCGATCTTCCCGAGGGCTTCGGCCGCAGCCGCCGCCACATCGATAATCGGGTCTGCCAAAAGCTTTGTTAATGCCGCGATCAAAGGTTCCTGGGAAGAGAGCCTGTCGCCGAAATACGCTGCCGCATGGGCGGACTCAACCCTCACCTCGTAATAGGGATCTGCCAATCCCATAAGAAGCGCTTTTTCCACTTCCGGAGAGCATTCGTTAAGCCTGACGAGCGCCGATATGATATTGCGCCGGATGAATCCGACCTGCTTGAAATCCCCTCCCATGATCCGTTTCAGCAATGGGGCAGGTTCGCGGTCGAAGAAAAGCGTGACCAGGGAAGGCACCTTCTCCTTTGCGTGGAGCAGTCCCAGAAGTTTGACTCCGACATTCCGCTCCTGCCAATCGGGATGCAGCAGCAGGGAGCTTGCCCGATTTTTAAGGTACGCCAGGTCCTGCGGGCGTGAGATAACGCGTTCGGGTTTATAGGCGGATCGAAGTTTCGTGTGGGCCTTCTCGAGACTGGCCAAAAGAGCGGCGTTCTCCGGAAGGGGAGAAGCCTCAGTCGGCTGCACGGCGGAGTCAGGGAGCTGCACCGCGCTGTTTCCAAGTATCTGCTGTTCAATGAGGGCGAGGGCATTCTGGTTCAGGAAAGAGTGACTGTGCCGGCTCATCCGCCGCAAGCGGTCATCGTCCTGAAGCAACGATAGTATTTTCTCTGCCAGAACCTTTCCGTCAATCCATTCCGAAAGCCTGCCGTTCAGGATGGCCACCTGTTCGTACAGGATTTCCGCGCCACCGGCTCTCTCCATGGCACGGGCATTCATCACCTGATGATCGCCCGGAAGATTGGACTTGGGAATAATCAGGGCTGGAAGCCCCATAGCCGAGATCTCGCTGAGGCTTCCGGCGCCGGCCCGCGCCACAACCAGGTCGCTCAAGGCATACAGGAGCTCGATATTGTGAAAGAATGCACGGTAGATATAAAAGCTTTCGATGGATTGGAGCTGCTCAACGCTGTAGGACCCGCGCAGCCGCTCTTCGGTGTCTTTGATGGCATGGTACTCGCGGCTCTTGAAAAGCCCGACTCCATGAATGATGAACAGGCGGTCGCGCGCGGGAATGAGGCCGCCCAGTGCGTCGATCAGGGCGCGGTTCATGATCCGCGAGCCCTGCGAACCCCCGAACACCAGGACGATTTTCCTTCCCTCCGGGACCATAAAATCCAGCCTCTGCCGCGCCTCTTCGCGGCCGACTTTGGCTATGCGCCTGCGCAGCGGATACCCTACGAGCGCCCCGTTTTTTGGGAAATACATCAGAGTCTCGGGGAAAGTGACCAGAACCCGATCTGCCGCCCGTCCCATCAACCGGTTCAGCTTTCCCGGGACGGCATTCTGTTCGTGCAGGAACACGCGCGCCTTGCACAAACGGATTTTACGCAGAAAGGAGGCTGCCATGATGACGGGCGCCGAAACATAACCGCCGGTTCCCACGATGATATCGGGCCGGAATCTGAGCAAAATGTAGGCGGATTGGACTGATCCTATGAGCAGGTTCAGAAGGAATTTGGCGAGCGCGGCGGAAAATCCGGCAGGAAATCCCGATGCCCGCACGTATCGGATCGGAATCCCTTCTCGCGGCACGACCTCTTCTTCGACCCTGCCGCGAACACCGACGAAAAGGAACCGCGTTCCTTCCGATGCAAGAGCCGAACCGATTGCCAATGCCGGGTTGACGTGACCCGCCGTGCCGCCCCCGGTCAACAAAATGCTTTTGATTGCCTGCATGGATACCAGCTTTCGCCCCGGCCAAAGAAGCCGCGATTAATCTATCAAAATCCCGGGAGTAATACACTACCTCTGAGGGCTCTCTTTCAATGCAACGGAGGTTTTCTGCCGCCTTTCCACAACCAGGCAATGAAAATCCCAAGGCAGCACAAGCCGATCAGAAGGGCAATCCAGAAGCCAGGTTCACGGAATTCCATGGAATTTTGTGTCTCCTGTTTCAGATAAGGAGTTTGTAGCATGAAATGCCAGGAATTCACGAAATATTGAGCCTCAAATTGCCTGGGGGAATTCCCCTTCCCGCCAGAAAGGAGACTTGGAGCCCAAGAGCCGGGAGACAAAAGCCTCGAATCCGTCATCTCAATAAGCAGTTGCGGATGCCGCAAAATTTTGAAACACTCTGCATGGGATCCCGGGAACCGCGTGTCTCCGGATCCTTAACTCCAATCAGGATAAAATAGGATGCGAACGCCATCGCTTACGGATGTCGAGCCGATTCTGGTAGGGCATTATACTTCGCCGGAACGTCCCACAGGCTGTACCGTCATCACCGCACCGAGGCCTTTCGTGGCGTCCATCGATGTGCGCGGCGGCGCGCCGGGCACGCGCGAAGCCGAACTGCTGAAGCCGGGAAACAGCGTGGAAGAAATCGATGCGATTGTGCTATCGGGCGGCAGCGCATTCGGCCTCGATGCCGGATCGGGCGTGGTTCGATACCTGGAAGAGCAGGGGAGAGGCTTCGATGCCCTAGGGATCAAAGTCCCTATTGTGTGCGGCGCCATTCTCTTCGACCTCACGCTTGGAAATTCCAGTATCCGGCCGGATGCCTCGGCCGGTTACGAAGCAATAAGCGCCGCAAGCAGCAACCCGGTTCCTGAAGGGAATGCGGGCGCCGGCGCCGGCGCTACCGTGGGCAAAATGCTGGGCGCCGAGCGGGCCATGAAGGGCGGACTGGGTTCGTGGGCCCTGTCGCGGCCCGATGGACTCAAGGTGGGGGCGCTGGTCGCGGTCAATTCGATCGGGGACGTGGTCGAACCGTCAACGGGCAGAATCGTTGCGGGCGCCCGCTCCGCAGACAACAAGGGATTTACCGGCGCCATGGAAGAGCTGCGCAGGGGTTGCAGGCCGGATGCCTCCTTTCACGGAAATACGGTTCTTGCAGTTGTCGCATCGAATGCGAGCCTTTCCAAAATACAGTGCGCCAGAGTTGCCGCAATGGCCCATGACGGACTGGCGCGAGCCATAAGTCCTTCCCATATGCCGTGGGATGGAGACACGGTTTTTGCGCTCAGTACGGGAACATGGACGGCAGAGGGCGGGGCGGATGCAGGATTGATAGGGGCCCTGGCTGCAGACGCTCTGGCAACTGCCATTGTCCGGGGAGTCCGGAAAGCCGAATCGTGGGGCCCGTACCCGGCTGCCAAAGACTACGTTTCCTCCCGGCACGGGACCGTTTAGTCCCCGTGCAATTATTCCTCCAATGCCGGAGGCTGACCTATCAATTGGAGAATCCTTTGTATCGATGGATGGGGAGAGAGCACTGAAAATTTCGAAATCTTCAATAATTCTGCCCATCACTGCATTTTATCTCTATGTCGCATACAGCGCGCCATTTCTCGGGCAATGGGACAGTTTTGACTATCTCAAACAGATTGTTTCCCATCAGGTTTCGGCGCTTGGAATTGGAAGACCGGCGTTCCTCGGTTACAACATCCTGCTTTGGGAATCGGCGAAAACCCTCTTTCATCTCGAGTCCCAACAAGTTGAAACCGTGACGATGGCCGGTGCCGTTTTGCTGGGGGCTCTGGGGGTTATACTCTTCCAGCGATTATGCCGGAATATCCTGGGTTCTCCCGCAAGCCGGATGGCGGCTTTGGGTTTGGCCGTATCCCCGGTGTACGCTTTATATGCGGGATTTATCATGACCGAAGTCCCGATGCTTGCCGCTCTCCTTGCATCGGCGCTGATCCTTTGGAAATCCGGCAGAAAGAAGGCTCCCTGGAATGACATTGCGGGAGGCGTTTTTTTTGGCTTCGCAATCGGCATTCGGGAGCAGGCCCTGACGCTGGCAGCCGCGTTGATATGGATTATCTTCAGCCGGCGCGACACCACCCGATCCCGGATCCGATCGACAATTCTGTTCCTGGTTTCAGCGGCATCCGTGGCCCTGGCGCCCGCGATGGTTTTCTATTTCGGGGATCCGGCCGGATTCATCGAGCGGACCCGGACCTGGCTTCATGCGATTCCAACCGGTCCCATACAGTTCCGGAACAACCTCCAGGCGAGCCTCCTGTTTACACTGGCCGTTTGTCCCGGCGCCTGGTTTGCCGCAGCCGGCGCGGGTCTTTACAGTCTCTTCCATCGGCCGAATCCCTTGAGTGCTGCGGACGAGCGTTCGCAGTGCCCCGGCTCCATCCCGCATGCTGCCTGGGGAGTCGTCGCCTGCCTGCTGCTGCCGATATCCGTGCTGTGGCGCGATGCGGATGTGCAGATGCACCCCCGATATGCCCTCGTGGCTCTGCCCGCTTCGCTCATATTCTGCGCGTCTCTGTATCAGCGCTGGGTGTTTTCCCGGAAAGGTCCGGCTATCTGGGCGGCGGCCCAGATCCTTGTCTTCGGAGCTGCGCTCGCAGTGCTTTCACCCTATCGTCAAGCCCAGACGCAGAAAATCGAATTTGCCCGCGTCGTGCGTGATTCCATTCCGGATAAGGGTTTGCTTATTGCCGGCAACTATAGTCCTGTGCTCGATTACTACCGCGGAATCGGATTGCGTCCCGGCTGGCAAATTCTCTGGTCGGGTTGGAACTGGGATGCCGGAACCGTGGAAACGAAAATCCGTAGCGCCTGGACGGACGGCATCCCGGTTTACCTCAGCAAAGATCCCCGGGGCTGGTCCTACTTCGAGGGCGAGTTCCTTGATGTGCATTTTCTGCTTAAAGACTGCAAGCAGGATCAGGTTGCGCCGATGCTTTACCGGATTCACCCGCCGGTTGGGATCCAGAGAAATAGCGCAATGAACTTAACAATTAATCATCGCTGATGACGAACCCTTGGTTCCCTGCTTTAAGGTGGATCTATGCGCGGAGCAGGGGCTTAAAATCCGCCTGGGCTCGTTTCTTTTTCGCGATATCCGGGTGAAACCATTTATTCCGCCGGCCCCAATAAGAATTGAGTTTAAGCCATTTTTATTCTTCGGATTGTCGCTCGTGCAAACGGGTCGTAGCAATTAAGGACTCGGGGTCAGCGGTAGGCCCCAGTGTCCCGTTGCTCAATGTGATTGTGAAGCCCAGCTCAGACTTTTAGTCTTACTACGAGAACTGAACAACCGGCGCCGCGTACTACAGTCTCGGCGACACTCCCCATCGCCATGCGGCTTAAGCCTGTCCGCCCATGCGTTCCGACTACTACAAGATCCGCCGGTAGGTTTGCCGTTGCATCAAGGATCGCCTCGGAGGCCCGGCCATGGACAAGAATGCCCTTTTTCGCCGAGGCTTCGCGGACACAGGAATCCAAGCGCTCCTGCAGTGCTTTTTGCATATCGGTGGAAAAATCAATCGGTATAAGGGCGGGCATGTTGGCATCGGGAGCGAGGACATATTTGACGGTGTCAAAGGCATGTATGATACTGAGATCCCGGCGTCGGCGGGTTGCTTCGGAGGCGGCCGCTTCCACGGCCGGTGTCGCCGGATCCGAAAAGTCTGTGGCGGCCAAAACACAGCCGTTTCTGGAAGGGCGCGCTATCATGACCGGGCAATGCGCATAACGCACAACACGCTCCGAAATTCCGCTCAGCCGTTCCTCCTGCGAACCGTGTCCGATTACAATCATGCCCGCATCAACACGTCGGGCGGTTTCTATTATGGCGGAGTGTTCTGTCCCGTACTCCAATAGAATTTCGCAATCGCCGCCTTCCAGGTTGGCAAATGCCCCGACTCGTTGAGCCAGCAAGCGCCTGGCTTCAGCTTCAAACTGTGCGGACTGAAGGGCATCATCGAGCTGAAGTTGGGGAAATAAAGGACGAACCGCCATCAAATCCGGCAGGATGTGGCAGACATACAATTTCACCTTGTAGTGCCTGGCGATCTCAACCGCCTGGCGGAGAACTTCAGTTGCGGTTTCATCAAGCCGTATTGCGGCAAGTACTGGGCCCGTTGATCGAAACATATTTGAACTCCTCCTTCGAAAACTGTTTTAGATTGCGGCAGCCCGATAATACTATGAATTCCATTGATTGTCCCCCAGCTTTGCTCTGACTGTTGCCCACAAGCAAGACTGAGTTCATCGCCCGGCAAGTCAGCCTGAATATCCTATGCATTCTGCCCCAACGGGGCAGCGTCTCAAAGCCCAGGATTGGCGTACGTTCCGCCAACCCTGAGCTCTGGAAAGCAACGCCTTCGGCGTTGAATCCGGCACGGAAGCAGTAATTTCCGGGCTTCTTTCGCAGCGTCCCTTCCGTAACCTCAACAAAGCGGACCATAGTGTCAAATATGTCCCGTAGTCAGAGCTTTGCCGGGGGAATGACAGAGTTTGACAGCTCCAGGATCAGATAATGCTGACAAAAGCCGATAAAGGCGATGGTGAACGCTGACCCTTAATGTGAGAGTCAGCGTGCAAGAGTTTATGAAGCGCCTCCGAACCCATGCCAGCGCATAGCGCGAACTCAGGCGTTTCAGGCTTTCCGGTTTCCGGCCATATGAAGAGATCTTTGGGATTTTTACGGCAGAAAGCGCTCCGGATGAGCGAGCTTTTCAGGCAGATAGGTGTCGATGACGTAGTTCAGCCCGTGTTTTGCCAAAGCCTGCTGCTCGGCGCGAACCCCCATTTCGAGCAGGTGTTCGATCGCATGGACCCACTCCCGGTAGTGTTTTATGAAAGGATCGTTTTTCATGGCGTCCCGGGCTCTCTTTATATCCACGTCCTTCAGCGGATGCGTCGGCAGCTTGTAGTCGACGATATCCCGAGGCGTAATTCCCAAAAATCTGGCCTGCGGCACGCAGAAGAATTCGTTCAGGTGCGCGGCGTTCCCAGACCCCACTTTCAGCGTCCGGTATATGTTGGTGATGCCGTAAGGGTCTCCGTCAACAAAAACATAGACCGGGATCTTTTTGAAATCGGCCAGCCGCCGGATGAAGCGGCGGCAAGCCCTGGTCGGCACGCCTCCCATGCTGATGAGAATGCAGTTGGCCTTCTTCCAGTAGTTGTGCTTCACCAGCCTTTGGAACATCCCGGCTGTTTCAATCACGAGAATGAAGCTGGCGTTGGTCTCGAACTGAAGCTGCTCGACCGAAATAGGGATGCTGTATGCGCCCGATCCGAATTTGGTGCAGTCGATGCGGAGCACCTTCCCTGTATCGCGGTCGTGGTCGACCACGAACAACCGTCCTGCCACGTCGCCCCCTTTTTCTTCGGGGATGAAACCCAACTGCTCGCGGTTGATGCCGAAGTAGGCTTCGACGTCATCCATGACCGTGTCCGATTCCGGCTGTTCGTTGAAACGGGCATCCTCCCAGTTTTTGGATACGTAGTACGCTTCCCTTTTCGTGGCGATATCGTCGTTCTCGACAAGCTCTTTGGACAGCGCCACCATGCGAAGAGTTTGCGCGAAGGTTTTCACGGTATTGACCGTGAGGGTGCGCTCTTTCTTCTGGCCCGTCATTTCAAAAAAGCCGCGTTGCGGCTGGTAGCGTACATTGGACAGCGAGCGCACTGGAAGCTTCATGGTGGGCTTTTTCCGCGCCATGATCTTGCCGTGAATATCTTCCGCAGACGCCCGTATTGCGCTCAGGACGTTCTTTCCTGCAGCCTGCTTTGTTTCAGGGCCGGCGCTCTTTTTTTTCGGCATCAGTCATTCTCCCCAAACGAAGTCCCCGGCGGTTGTCCCGCCGGTTTCTCTCGGTCTTCAATCCTCGATCGGCTCCCTGGACCGGCTGCGTTCGAGCACGTGTTTGAGTCTTGCAACCAGCTCTTTTTCCGCCTTTTCGGAGAGCCCCAGGATTTCGCGCAGGGCAATCCCGATATGCGGGATATATTTTTCGATGTACGATTTTTTCTTCTCTTCGTCCACTTCGCGGCGATGCGCCCGGATGTGGGTCGCCAGCCTTCGCCCGCAATCCTGCAGGGCGCGCCGCAGTTCGCGCATGATTTCCGGATACGCCGCAACGGCTTCTTTGCTCTCCGATGTGAAAGGCACCCATGCGGATGCGATATGCACGAACAAAACCACCGGTCCCGTGGGCAGGGCGCCTTTGGATTGGGAAAGTCCGTAACTGCGCCAGTCTATCCCGAGCACGGCCTTGGTTATGGCGCATCCCGACTGCTGGTATTGAAGCGGCACGCGGTTCGCGAATCGGAGGAGGTCCACCAGTTCGTCGGCGGGCAGGCTGCCTCCATAGGCCAGACCGACCTCCACCTGGAACGGATTGCCCCGGTATACGGCAGGCGCCCGGGTGATGGCGGCGTAAAACGATGCCTGGATTTCTTTTTTCAGCCCCGACAGTATCTGTTGCTCCCCGATGGGCGACAGGCAATTTGTGGCGGGACTCATGATTTTCACGCTGTTGATCGCCTTATAAAGCCTCTCCGCCTCGTTCACCACAATGGTGCGCGGGTTCGCCCCGGGACTCAAAGCGGCCGCTTTGCAGATCTCCATCGCCACGCGGCTGCTTACGCGCGAGAAATCCTTCTGCAGCGCTGCGCTGAGCTGCCGGGCCGGCGTTTCTTTCATCATTCGTATGAGCACGCCGAGTTCGACGCCATAGGGGTGGGGCTTGATCTCCCGGGGCTCGGGCGGGAGCATGTCGGAGCCTCTCTGGAGATGCAGAGGCTGTTCCGACTCCGGGACGGTATAGAAAATTTCGCAGTGAGGATTGGCGATGGCTGTCTGCCGGATGTAGTCGTCCACGGAATGACGGCCCTTTTTATAGGTCCCGATCAGCTCGATTCCCACCCTTGTCCCGTGCGGCGGCTCCCATTCGACCACCTTGTCCATGATGACCTGCGGCGCATTCTTACGCGTGTCTATCTGGATTTCGTAGTAATGAGCCGGCTTGTCCGGTGCTGTGCGCGAAGTCACCGCGATCGATTTCCCCGTGGTCAGGAGGCCGTACATGCCTGCCGCCGAAATTCCTATGCCCTGCTGCCCTCTTGCCTGCTTCAGCGTGTGGAATTTCGATCCATACAGGAGCTTCCCGAAGATCTTGGGTATCTGGGCTTTCACGATGCCGGGGCCGTTGTCCTCCACGGCTATCCGAAACCGTTCTTCGGCCAGCTGCTGGATATCCACCTTGAGCACCGGAAGGATTCCCGCTTCTTCGCAGGCGTCCAGGGAGTTGTCCACCGCTTCCTTGACAGCCGTCAAAAGAGCTTTCTGAGGATTATCGAATCCGAGAAGGTGGCGGTTTTTGCTGAAAAATTCGGAAATCGAGATCTCCCGCTGGCGCGCGGCCATACTCTCGGCAGTCGCGCGCTTGTTGGGCTTTTCATGGGTCTGGATTGGCTCCGCCTTGGCTGGCAATGGCATGGCTGTTGATACTCCCGATGTTTTTCAAAAGGCACATCATAGGGAATCCCACCGCCCATTTCAACCATCGCCGGATAAGCGCAGCCGGTTCCTCCGATTAGGCGTGCAATCGGTGGCCCTGTTTTGCTAAAACAGTCGCATGAAAGAATGGAAAATGCAGCCGATCGGATACATCCGCAGTCCCTATAGGGATGCTCAGGAAGTGCCCAAAGGTCTCGGTACGACCCACACGATGGAGGGGGTGCTTGAGGTCCTGCCCGAGTTTGAGGCGGGTCTTAAGGATATCGAGGGCTTCTCCCACCTGATGATCCTCTGGATTTTTCACAAGTCGCGGGACTTCGAGCTTGTGGGAAAAAATCCCACCGATGGACTGGTCCACGGGGTTTTTGCCACCCGGTCTCCGCGGCGTCCCAATGCCATCGGGCTTACCACCGTTGAGCTTGTGAAGCGGGAAGGAGCCTCGCTTCACCTTAAAGGGATTGACATGCTGGACGGGACTCCCGTGCTCGACATCAAGCCCTATACGTCCAGTGTTTCCATCGAAAAAACGCGCCGGGGGTGGCTGGAGGAAGCCGAAAAAAAGCGGCGGGAAACTCCAGGAACAGCTCGGATTTGCGCTGACGAAAGCTCCGAGAAACGCTGAAAAACATATGCGGCGACTCCCGGTGCCGAACCTTAAATAACGATCACATCTTCGGGATAGGGAGTGAGTTTTTCGAACCCGGTTTCCGTGATCCGGTACATATTCTCGATCCCCACGCCTCCGCGATCGGGGAAAAAAACCTTGGGCTCGATGGCCAGGGTCATGCCGGGTTCCAGAATTGCGTCGCTTCCGGGTGCTAGAACCGGCAGTTCGTCCAGCTCCAATCCGACGCCGTGTCCGATATAGCGCAGATGGTTGTCTCCCGCCCCCATGAAAACGCCCGCGGACAGAGCGGTCTCCGCTTTACTGAAAGCGTGCTCGCAGATCTCACGGCATTCGACGCCCGGCATCAGCATCGATTCAATTTCGCCGTTCAGCGCCACCACAAACTCGTGGGCTTTTCGCAGGTCCGGCTCGAGATCGCCCAGGACAAAGGTGCGGGCGGCGTCGGCCAGATATCCGCCGTAGCCGCCGGATATATCGACCAGCAAAGGTTCCCCCGGCTTCAGACGGTGCACGCTGCCCGTGTTGGAGATCGCCGGGTATAAGCCCATGAATCCCGTGGCGCCCGGGAAGGAGGTTGGGAAACAGGCACTGGCGCCCGCTGAAAATGCGCCGTAGCCAACCTCATAGTTGAAACCGCGCGTGCGCTGGATCCCCTGGTGCCCGTGAAGACGCAGGTACTGTTCCATCCGCGCCAGCACTTCCAGCTCGGAAACGCCGGGGCGTATCCAGGAGGGCAGCTCCTGCCAAGCTTGCAGGATCATCCGTGCGGCATTCCGTATCTGGCCGACTTCATAGGGTGACTTGATCATCCGGATTTTTCGGATGGTCCCGGATATGTCCAGGAACTCCGTGCCGGGAAACGTCCTTGCCAGCCGGAAATAATAGGCGGACGGCAGGACATCCATTTCAAGTCCCACCCGTTTCAGGCAGTGGATCCCCGCTGTTTCCAGGATACGCGGGGCATCCTCCAGCCTGGTCATGGGGAAAATACGATCCCAGGCGGCCTCGGACCTGGCCCGGCTCAGGCTTTTGGTCACGAGGTAAAGGGGTTTTCCTTCACGGGGAAGGCAGAGCAGGCCTCGTTGAATCGTCCCGGAAAAATAGTACAGGTCCGCATTCTGCAGGATGAAGACAGCGTCCACGGAGGATTCCTGCATTTGCTCCTGTATCCGCCCTAACCTGATTTCAGCTTCACTTCGCGGCAGCAGTTCCATAGGGTAATCGGTCCCCGGCACCCCTCTTGCTATTTTATATACTGATAAATTGCCGCCTGTCACCTTTTTCGCTTATGATGGGCACAATTCAAGGAGGTATCCGCATGCCCGGAACATATAAAAAAATTGAAATCGTCGGGACTTCGCCGGCCGGTTTTTCCGAAGCGGTTCAATCAGCGATTGCTGAAGCTTCTAAAACCGTGCGCCACATGGACTGGTTCGAGGTCATCGAACAGCGCGGCCATATCAAAGACGCGAAGGTTGTGGAGTATCAGGTCGTCCTTAAGGTCGGATTTAGAATCGAGCAGGAAAGAACGTAAAACACAACGGGGCCCGATGTAGAAATTTTGTTCAAATACCCGCATGATCCAATCGCGGATCACCAGGGATGGATCGTGGTGTATTCAGGGGACAAATTCATGCCCGAGGGTAACGTCGGCAAAGCCAACCAGCTCGTGCAGGGGCTCAAGCTCTTCGATGCGACCGCCATCATCGTGGGTAGCATGATCGGATCCGGCATATTTATTGTTTCGGCCGATATGGCGCGTGCGACCCTGTCGCCGGGATTGTTGTTGCTGTCCTGGGTGCTCGCCGCCGCAATGACGGTGATGGCGGCGTTGTGTTACGGCGAGTTGGCGGCCGCGATGCCCAAGGCAGGCGGACAATATGTGTTTCTCCGCGAAGCCTTCGGCCCTCTCTCTGGATTCCTTTACGGCTGGACGCTTTTCCTGGTCATTCAAACCGGCACGATAGCGGCTGTTGTGGTGGCCTTTGCCAAGTTTATCGGAATTTTTGTGCCCTGGGTGTCCGCGTCACGGATCATCCTGACTCTGCCTTTCGGATTTCAAATCTCCAGCCAGCATTGCACGGCTATCCTGGTCGTGGCCCTGCTCACCTGGGTGAATTGCCTGGGGTTGCGGGAAGGCGCGACCGTGCAGAACATCTTTACGGGCGCGAAGCTGGGGGGACTGCTGGTGCTCGTGATGCTGGGGCTGTTGCTCCCCGGAAACCCGGAGGCAGTCCGGGAGAATTTCGGTTCGCTTTTTCCTGCCTCGATCAGCCTGTCGGTACTAGCCCTTTTGGGCGGCACGCTCGTCGGTTCGCTGTTTTCCTCGGATGCCTGGAACAATGTTACTTTCACCGGCAGCGAGGTCGTAAATCCGAAACGCAACCTGCCTTTATCTTTGTTTGTCGGGACGGCGGTTGTTTCCGTGATCTATATCTGCACCAATATAGTCTATCTGAAGGTTTTGCCGCTGGCCGCCATCGCATCGGCGCCGGAAGACCGCGTGGGCACGCTGGCCGCGCAGGGGCTGATGGGCCCCTGGGGACTGACTTTCATCAATCTGGCCATCCTGGTTTCGACGTTTGGATGCGCGAACGGCCTTATACTGGCCGGCGCCCGTGTTTACTATGCGATGGCGTCGGACGGGCTATTTTTCGAGCGGGCCGCAAGGATCTCACCCAAAACCCATACTCCGGTTTTTTCCCTCATTTTCCAGGCTGCCTGGGCGTCGATTTTGGTGCTCAGCGGCACGTACAGCGATCTTTTGGACTATGTAATTTTTGCCGCCCTGCTGTTTTACGTGCTGACGGTGTGCGGGCTTTTTGTTCTGCGCAGGAAGCGCCCGGACCTGGATCGGCCCTATAGAGCGTTCGGCTACCCCGTGCTGCCCGGGGTATACATCATCATGGCATCGCTGGTGATGCTGGATCTTCTCTGGGTAAAGCCGAAATTTACCTGGCCGGGCCTCCTGATAGTCATGACGGGCATGCCGGTTTTCTACTTCTGGAATGCTCGAAAACGCGCGCTCCGGGACGGGATCGTGCCCAAATAATTACATTGGTAAACCCCCGGCTCTGCCGGGAGACTCAAAGAGGTTGACAGCTCCGTATTTTGAAACGCTGATAAAAGCGCTGACAAACGTCACCGATTTGTTCGGCGAGGGTCGGCGAGCAAAAGCCGATGAGGCGCTTCCGATGGAGTTTTCTGCGGCGGCACTGTGGCAAACGCCCGGTTTCTCATGCCCTTCATCTCCTTGCCGCACGGCGCTTGCCACAGTGCCGCCGCAGAAAACTGTCCAGCGCGGAGCGCTGGCCCCTGCGGGGATCGGAAGCGCCTCATCGGCTTTTGCCCGCGTAAGTCAGCGTTCAAGACCGGCATAACTCCTCCAACCGCTTTGAGCGATACAAATCTTTCAGGCCTCCGGCTTTGCCGGAGGTACCTGACTTACGCTGCGGAATTGTCGGAATATTTTTGAAGAACAGCGGGCATTTTCCCTGTTTCATCGAAGCAGCGCTCATGGCATCAGGAAGGATATATTTCATCCGCAAAATCCCTGCAATCATCGTCCGCTTTTTCTGAGGTCCCGGTCCGTCTGCTTGTGATAAATTCTTGGGAATGGAACGACTCAAAGCCCGGCTTTTTACCATCTGGTGCTGGACGGGATGCGGCCTGAGCACTGCATTCTGGGCCACCGTTTCAATACTGGGCAGCCTGGTGTCGGGCAGCGGCAGACTTCAGCACTACTGCATGCGCCGGTGGTCCCGGGATAATCTGTGGCTGAGCCGCGCCCGTGTCGATATCGAGGGCATGGAGCACATTGACCGGGGCCGTCCCCAGATTTTCGTCGCCAACCACAGCGGGCTGCACGACATCCTCTCGCTGTCGGCCCTCCTGCCCATCCAGTTCCGTTGGATTGCCAAAAAACCCCTTTTCCGGGTGCCTTTCATGGGCTGGCATATGAAGCGGTCCGGCTACATCGCCATCGACCGCGAAAATCCCCGTGAAGCCGCCCGGAGCATCATTGAGGCCGCGCGGGCAATCCAGGGCGGGGTGAATGCCATCGCCTTCCCGGAAGGAACCCGCAGCCGGACGGGAGGACTGGGAAAATTCCACAGCGGCGCCTTTTCCCTTGCGCTGCGCACAGGCGTCCCCCTGATCCCGATTACGCTGGAGGGCAGCTACCGTGTGATCATGCCCAAAACGCTGCAGGTAAACCCGGGCGTCATCATACGGATCAAGATTGGCAGTCCTATCGATCTTTCATCGTATGTGAAGGGGGAAAAACACAAGCTCATGCAGGATGTCTATCAGAACATGGAAAGCAGCCTGGATGATCTGCGCGGCAGGAGGAAGCCGGACGAGGAAAGGCGGGATACGGTCTTCCGCTGGATTCACGGCGCGCATTTGGAGAGGAGTCCGGCAGATGGCAAAAACGGATGAGGAGGCGCTTATGACCGACAGGTCTTGCATGACTCGAAGAAATTTGCTCAAAGCATCGGCAGCCCCTTTTGCCCTGGCCCTGGGAAACACTCTGGCCGGGGCGGCAGGTCCTCCCCCCAATATCGTTTTCATCATGGCCGACGATCTGGGCTACGCGGACCTTTCCTGCTACGGGCGGCGCGATTTCAGCACTCCGAATATCGACCGGATTGCCGCCGGAGGCACGAAATTCACCCAGGCATATGCAAACTCCTCGGTGTGTTCCGCCACCCGGGCGGCCCTGATTACGGGCCGTTATCAATACCGATTGCCTGTCGGGCTGGAGGAACCGCTCGGCATGAGAGATGTCGGCCTTCCTCCCGAACACCCTACGCTGCCTTCCATGCTGAAAAAGGCAGGCTACGCAACCTCGCTGATTGGGAAATGGCATCTGGGAAATCCGCCCAATTTCGGCCCGCTCAAGAGCGGCTACGACCATTTCTGGGGCATAAGAGGCGGGGGAGTGGATTACTTCACGCATAAGTTCGGCACCGGCGAAAACATCCCCGTTGATCTCTGGGAGGACGATGAAAGGATCCAGCGCGAGGGCTATTTGACGGATCTCCTTGGGGATCAGGCCGTGAAAGTAATCGGCAGCTGTGCGAAAAGCAAACGGCCTTTATTCCTGAGCCTGCATTTCACCGCCCCTCATTGGCCCTGGGAAGCGCCCGGGGATGAAGAGGTGGCGCGCAATCTCGGCTCTATTTATCACCTGGATGGGGGATCCATAAAAACGTTCGCGCGTATGGTCGGGCAGCTGGATTTGCAGGTCGGCCGAGTCCTGAAAGCACTGGAAGCGGCCGGTATCGCAAAAAATACTATCGTGATTTTTACCAGCGACAATGGAGGCGAGCGTTTTTCCGACACGTGGCCGTTCACAGGCAAGAAAACCGAGCTCCTGGAGGGCGGCTTGAGAGTCGCGGCGATGGTGCGCTGGCCCGGACGCATTCGTGCGGGCAAAACCACCGGCCAGGTGGCGATTTCAATGGACTGGATGCCGACGCTCCTGGAGCTAGCTGGAGTTTCGTCGCAACCTGATTTTGCCCCGGACGGGATCAGTCTTGCCCCGGTTCTCACGCGGAACGCGGCTCCCGTCGCCCGCAAGCTTTTCTGGCGCTACAAGTATGCCGGGCAGCGAGCGGTCCGCGACGGAGACATGAAGTATCTGAAGATCGGCAAAAACGAATTCCTGTTCAACGTTGTGGATGACTCGCTCGAAAGAGCCAATCTGAAACAGAAGCAGCCGGCGGTTTTCGCACAACTCAAATCGGACTACGAATCATGGAATACAACCATGCTGCCCGAGGATCCCAAAGCTTCCTCGGCGACCTTTTCCGCAGATCAGTTGGCCGATCATTACGGCAACGAAATGAAGTAGCTTCGGGGGAGCATCTTGTTTTTGCCTAACGCGGACAGACGCCGACTCGAGCGCGGAAGAACGCTGAGAGAAACACAAATATCAATTGTCCGCGCATGTCCGCGGCGCAGGACCATGGATTTCAGTTTTTTCCACAGCAGCGCTTGTATTTGAGGCCGCTTCCGCACGGGCAGGGATCGTTTCTTCCCGGCTTTTTTTGACCGCCCGTACGGCCTTCATGGATCCACGCCATGACGTTTGAGGGAGGCTGCTCCGCGCGCAGCTCCGCAGCCATGAATTCCATGCAGGGACCCACGTGCGTGAAAAACAGCTTATAGGCAGGGCAGAGATAATTCAGGCTGTTTCCTCCGTCGGGTGTCGATACAAAACGATGTTTCGGGCACTCGCCGTTGCATGCAAATCGGACGCCGCACTCCAGACATGGACGGGGCAACCGTTCCCGTTTGTTCCGGCCGAATTGCGTTTGATCCGGAGAGCCCACCATGGACCCGAGGGGCTGGTCCATGATGTTTCCCAGCCTGTTTTCGGGATAAACGTAATGATCGCAGGAATAGACATCGCCGTTGTGCTCGATTACCAGGGCGGACCCACACGTGGGCTGAAATACACAGACGCCGGGTTCTCTTCCAACCCAGGCTTCCAGTGTTACGTCAAAGAGCTGGACAAACACTTTCCCGACATCATGGCGCACCCAATCGTCAAAGACCGCGCAAAGAAACTTCCCGTACTGCAGCGGCTCGACAGACCAGCGCGAAATACGGGCCGGTCCAGGTGAGTGAGGCGAGGCTAAAAAGCGCGAGTCCTCGTCGCCTGCCACACGTTCCACGATGGGTATGAACTGAATGAAGCCGCTTCCTGCTTCTTTGAGAAAGCGATAGACCTCCAGGGGGTGCAGGGAGTTCTTTTTCTGCACGACGGTGAGCGTGTTGAATTCCACCCCGTGTTTTTTAAGATAGCCGATTCCGGCAACGGCTTTATCGAAGCTCGGCGCGCCGCCTTTGTCGACGCGGCAGCAATCGTGCAGATGGCGTGGTCCGTCGATCGACAGGCCCACAAGAAAGCGGTTTGCGGCCAGAAACTCTCCCCACCGGTCGTCCAACAGGATGCCGTTTGTCTGCAATGTGTTTTCGATCCGTTTCCCCTTTGCGTATTTCTGCTGCAGGGCGACCACTTTTTCGAAATATTCGACGCCCAGCAAAGTTGGCTCACCCCCCTGCCACGCGAAGCTTACGGTCGGGGATGGATGCAATTGTATGTATTGCCGGACGAATTCCTCGAGTATCTGCTCGGGCATTATCCAATCCGAGATTTTTGCCCGGGGCGGATAAAGCCATTCTTTTTCAAGGTAATAGCAATAGCTGCAGTTCAGGTTGCAGATCGGTCCGATCGGTTTGGCCAGGATGTGGACGCTGCGCGAATTTGCCATAGTGTGCCTTGGCCTGCTTCTTCCTTCAGGCGGAAGGAGGCTGCCTTCCACCCCATCACATCCAGGATTTGGCTGAGTCTGCCAATCCATTGAAAGATCTATTGGCCCTGACGGAGGATACACATTTCAGCCGCATGTTCCCACGGGAGGAAAATACCAGACATCCACCCTTTGCGCCACCCTTAGGAAATACATTTGAGCCCGCGGACCGGTCCGACTGCTGCAGGGAAATACCCCAATCTGAACAAATATTTCACTGGAGATATATTCCTATTTAATGAATCTGTCGATAATTAGGAGGACTATGTCAACTGCGAGCATACAGGCTGAATACCGGGCCCCGCTCAACGCGTTTGAGCGCTTTAACAGCGTCCTGAGGATCATGGCGGAAAAAGAGGCCAGCGATCTTCATATATCGGTTGGAAGCGGCTTCAGGATCCGTGTCCTTGGGAAACTGATACCCCTCCCGGAGGCCGGACCGCTGACGCCCAGCGAAATTGCCGCCATTGCCGGAGGCATACTGCTTTCGGGACGCAAATGCTCCAGGGAAAGCCTTGCCCAAACAGTGGAAAGCCTTACCGATTACGACTGTTCTTATTCTGTGCCGGGGCTCGGTCGGTACCGGGTCAACATCGCCAGCCAGCGCCGTTCCTTGGCCCTTGTTCTTCGCCATATCCCATATGTGCTTCCCACAATCGAGGGACTCGGGCTTCCTCCTGTGCTGGCGGAAATTGCCATGGCGGAGCGCGGCCTGGTTCTCGTGACGGGAATAACAGGCAGCGGCAAATCCACAACCCTGGCCGCCATGATCAATCTCATAAACCAGAACAAGAACTGCAAGATCGTCACCATCGAGGATCCCATTGAATTCCTCTACCGGGACGACAAATGCAGCATCGCTCAGCGCGAGTGTGGATCCGACACGGAGAGCTTTGCCAAGGCTCTGCGGGCTGCACTGCGCCAGGACCCGGACATAATTCTGGTCGGCGAGATGCGCGATAAGGAAACCATCGACATTGCGATCAAGGCTGCGGAAACGGGACACCTGGTGTTATCCACCGTTCACACCACGGATGCACCCAGGACCATTTCCAGAATCCTGAGCGTTTTCGATCCCTCGGAGCAGGCTTCGGCGCGATTAAGGTTGAGCGAAACGCTGCTGGCGGTCATTTCCCAGCGGCTGCTTCAAAGGGCGGACGGCACCGGGCGCGTAGTGGCCTGCGAGGTGATGCGCCAGACCAAAACCATCCAGGAATGCGTTGCCGACGCCGCAAAGACCTACATGATCAAGGAATATATCGAGAAGGGGCACGAGCTATATAAAATGCAAACCTTCGATCAGCATCTGACCGATCTCTACCGCAAGGAACTGATCAGCCTGGAAACTGCCAAGGCCGCCGCCACCTCTGCCGCGGATTTCGAGCGCAACCTGCAGTTCGAATAGCGGCCCTGACCCGTGCAACCTTTATCTCTGCTATCTCTGCGAACTCCGCGCCTCTGCGGTCAAGAATAGCGTGCCTGAGCGGCATCGAAACATTCAGGGTTTGCTTGCGGCATAGGAAAGTGCTAATTATTCACGTCGCAGGATTTAAGAAGACAATCCTTTATCATTGGGGATGACGATGCCGCCAAAAAATATTGCTGGGAATGCTCAGGAAGCTTCCGATTTGTTTGTCCGCCGGCATATAGGGCCCAGGCCGGATGATGCCCGGGAGATGCTGGATTTCCTGGGGCTGACCGGGATGGAAGCCTTGATTGAAAAAACGGTTCCCCCGTCCATCCGCCTGCCGGAACCCCTTCATATCGACGGCCCTCACAGTGAATATTCGATGCTGGAGCGGCTGCGAAAGGTGGCTTTGCAAAACCGGATCCTTCGTTCATTTATCGGCATGGGGTATCACGACTGTATCACCCCGCCTGTTATTCAGCGGAACATCCTCGAAAATCCGGGATGGTATACGCAATACACTCCGTATCAGGCGGAGATTGCGCAGGGACGGCTCGAAGCTCTTTTGAATTTTCAGACGATGATAGCCGACCTGACGGCTCTCGATATCGCCAACGCGTCGCTTCTGGACGAGGGAACCGCAGCGGCAGAGGCGATGAGCATGAGCTACAGCCTTTCCAGAACCGAGGGCGACGCATTTTTTGTTTCGGAGGCGTGTCATCCCCAGACGATGGAGGTAGTCCGGACGCGCGCCCGCGCTCGGGGATTTCAGGTCATAGTCGGGGATCATACGACCTTTGATTTTACCCCGTCCGTTTTCGGCGCACTGCTGCAATATCCGGCAAGCGACGGCGCCATTTTGGACTACTCCGGATTTGTGGACCGCGCGCATCAGGCAGGCGCTCTGGTCACGGTTGCCGCCGACCTGCTGGCGCTGACGCTGCTTCGCCCGCCCGGGGAATTCGGGGCGGACATAGCGGTCGGGAATTCGCAGCGTTTCGGCGTCCCCCTGGGGTACGGCGGGCCGCATGCCGCATTTTTTGCGACACGCGATAGCTACAAAAGGCAGATGCCGGGACGCATCGTCGGCTTATCCAAAGACGTATCGGGAAACCCTGCCGTCCGCCTGGCCCTGCAGACCCGGGAGCAGCACATCCGCCGCGATAAAGCCACGAGCAACATCTGCACCGCACAGGTTTTGCTGGCAATCATGGCAAGCATGTATGCCGTATATCACGGTCCGGATGGGCTGAAGGGGATCGCCCGGCGCATCCATTTTCTTGCAGAAGTTCTTGGCCGGGGATTGAAAAGACTTGGCTATAAAATCGGGCCGGATCCTTTCTTCGACACTTTGAGGGTGGAAACCGGTCCGCGGGATACGGAGCGGCTGCTGGAGCTGGCTCAACAGCGGGGCATGAACCTGCGCCGCTTGAATGAAACGGCAATCGGCATCAGCCTGAACGAGACAGCATCAGACGGGGATCTTACGGATCTGTTTTCGGTTTTTGCGCCGCCCGGTCCGGCGCCCCTCGAGCTGGATGAACTGATGAATCAGGCTGCGCCGGAATACCCGGAACCGCTTGCGCGCAGCAGTTCCTATCTCACGCACCCGGTGTTTCACCGCCATCGCTCGGAAACGGAATTCCTGCGCTACGTGCACCGCCTGGAAAGCCGGGACCTTGCGCTCAATACATCGATGATTCCCCTTGGCTCCTGCACGATGAAGCTCAATGCGACTGCGGAGATGGTTCCGATCACCTGGCCGGAATTCGGCAGAATCCATCCATTCGCGCCGCCGGACCAGGCGAGAGGGTATCAGCAGATCTTTAACCAGTTGCAGGACTGGCTCGGCGAGATAACCGGGTTGCCGGCTGTTTCCCTCCAGCCGAATGCCGGCTCGCAGGGCGAATATTCCGGGCTCCTGGTGATCCGCAGATATCACGAAAAGCGGGGAGAAGGGAATCGGGACATCTGTCTTATCCCACAATCGGCCCACGGAACAAATCCTGCCAGCGCCGTAATGGCCGGATTGAAGGTTGTGGTCGTGGCCTGCGACGAAAACGGCAACATCGATCTGGCGGATCTCAAGGATAAAGCCGCGAAGCACCAGAAAACGCTGGCCGCGCTCATGGTCACGTATCCTTCCACGCACGGCGTTTTCGAAGAGGCCATCCGGGAGATCTGCGCGGTCGTCCATGCCGCCGGCGGCCAGGTCTACATGGACGGCGCCAACATGAATGCACAGGTGGGTGTGTGCCGCCCCGCGGAAATCGGCGCGGACGTGTGCCATTTGAACCTTCATAAAACCTTCAGCATCCCGCACGGCGGCGGAGGCCCCGGCATCGGCCCCATAGCGGTCGCGTCCCATCTGGCGGACTATCTGCCCTCGCATTCTGTCATCGCGACCGGCGGCAAGGACGGAGTAGGAGCCGTTTCTTCCGCACCCTGGGGCAGCGCCGGCATTCTGCCCATTTCCTGGGCCTACATCGACTTGATGGGCGCCGAAGGCCTTAAAGAGGCCACCTGCTACGCAATTCTCAACGCCAATTACATGGCAAAGAGACTCGATCCCTACTACCCGGTCCTGTACAAGGGCGCGCGCGGATTTGTCGCCCATGAGTGCATCCTGGATTTGCGGGCTTTGAAAAAAAGCGCGGGCGTCGAGGTCGATGATGTGGCAAAGCGGTTAATGGATTATGGTTTTCACGCTCCGACAGTCTCTTTCCCCGTCCCGGGCACCATGATGGTCGAGCCGACCGAGAGCGAGTCCAGGGAGGAGCTCGACCGTTTCTGCGAAGCGATGATCGCGATACGCGGCGAAATTTCCGCGATAGAACAGGGCAAAGCGGATCCGCAGGATAATCTGCTCAAAAATGCGCCGCACAGTGCCGCGTCCCTGTTGGTCGAGGCGTGGCATCATCCGTATACTCGTCAGGAGGCGGCCTTCCCTGCGCCGTGGACGCGCGAGCATAAATTCTGGCCGCCGGTGGGGCGGATCGACAACGTTTACGGGGACCGCAACCCGGTGTGTGTCTGTCCTCCGGTCGAGGAATATCAAAAGTAGTCCGCAGGCCGGGCAGCTTGGGGAAGGATCAAAGGATCAAAGGATCGGAGGATCGGAGGGGCTAAGGGATGACGGCCGTTTTGGGATGTTCTGGGACCGGCAGCCCATTGGGTCCTGAGGGTTCTTTTCAAAAACCATGCAATTCGGATCCACGCCCTATCGTGCCGCCTCGTTTCGAAATCGCGGGAGGAATGCCGGCTAAAAGGCCTGGCCGATGCTGAAGAAAAAGGCCCCCCGGTTTTCCCTGGGCTCCTGTCCCGTGCGGCGGTCAAGCTTCCACCCGTAATCGAAGCGCAGAGGGATGAACTTGATCTTGAGGCGCAGGCCGATGCCCGCCGTTTTGCGCATGCTGAAATCGAAATCGGTAACCCGCGGATAGACATTTCCTATGTCCAAAAAGCCGACTCCGTGCAGGATGCCGAAGATCGGGAATCGCAGCTCGTTGTTGAACAGGAACATGGCCTCGCCGCCGGTCGGCCTCCAAATGGGATTGTCAGGGGTTCCCGCGTTTTCCTGCGGCCCCAGGCCGTCCTGCTCGAACCCTCTCATGGTCGTGCCGCCTCCGGCGAAAAATCGCTCCGGGGAAATGAGAGTTTTGTGATTGAACGCCGATGTCAGCCCGAGCCGAAGGCCGCCTGCGTAGATCAGTTTTGGAGCGACCGGCTGTCCCCTTTTGTCTCTGAGGGGGATATTCAGCATCTTGTCAAGCGGCACATACCTAAAATACTGGCCGTAATAGCGGATGAAACCTGTTTCCGATCCCAGCCACTCGGGTCCGAACTCGAGGCTATGCGACGAAAATTCGCCCCGCGTTGCATCGAGGATGCTGTCCCTCGTATCCCGTGTCAGTGTTGCGAGAACCCGGGCCACGGGATCGCTGGCTTGAAAATACTGCGGATCGGGTGGAAGCCCGTTCCATCGAACGTGGTCGTACCGGTAGCCGTAGGTGAAAAGATATTCCTTGGGAAATTTTTCCTCCCGCGTCAGGGAAAAACCGACCCTCCGGGCTGAAAAGGCCTCCCGAACTTCCCTGAGCGCGAAAGCCGTGGCATCGGTCTTGATATGAATTTTCGAGATAAACGGCTGGTGAAAGTATATACGGCCTTCCTTCAAGTCCGTGTCCAGGCGGAGCCGGAGCCCGAGATTCGAAGCTTGGCCCAGCAGGTTGCGATGCTGCGCTTCAAAAAGGCCTCCTACCCCGCGGTCCGTATCGTAAAAAAATCCATACTGCAATCGATACGGCCTGATTTCCTCGACCCGTATGCGGACGCGCACATCCTTCACCGCGGGATCGGGCGCGGATGGGGAAATCTCCTCAGTCTGGAAGTCCACCAGCGTGTAAACACCCGTATCATAGAGACGCTTCCGTGTTTCGTTGATCTTCAGGAAATCCAGGGCTTCCCCGGACTGGAATCCCAGCTGTTTCAGGATAAAGCCGTCGCTCGTTTCCCTGTTCCCCTCGACGACGATGTCGCGGATGACCGACTGGCGGTGCTCATTGATTTCGAATGTGAGATGAGCCCGGGCTGCCTTCGAATCCTGGACGACACGGAATGTGCTTGTTACGTCGTTGTATCCTTTTTTGTGATAGAGGCCCTCGATTGCGCGGAGCGCATCGCGCAGCGTATTGGGATCGTAGCTGCTGCCGCTTGAAGTCGGGATCACGCTCCAGAGTTGATCGTAGTCAAAGGATCTGTTCCCCTTGAAGTCCAGATTGCCTATCAGGAACAGGGGCCCTTCCTGGATCGGCATTTCGATCTTCCCCGTTCCGGTCTCCGAATCCAGCATTGCCTGGGGCGTTTCCACGCGGGCTTGCAGGTAGCCGCGCTCGCGGTAGTATTTTGTCACGTAATCCACAACTCTTTGCGGATCGGCATGGATTTCCAGCTTCAAATCCGCCAGGTCCAGTGTCTTGTCCAACTCTGCGGCGCTGATCTCCGAAGCGCCCGGGAAGAAGAGCTGGATGCCGGTGAATCGAGGTCCCGGCGTTATGTTGAAAAACACATGAATCCTTTGCTCCTCCTCCAGACGGTAGGTCACTTCGGCTTGCAGGAATCCGATCCGCAGAAGCGGTCTGCGTATTGCTAGGATTGCTTCGTCCAGCCTTTCTATGCTGAAAACACCATCGCGCCAGGCCTGCTCGACCTTCTGCTGTGTTTCCTTAGAGACGGACACGCCTTCAAAGAAAAACTCCACGACGGGTCCCGGATCGATGTTCAGCTGCAGGTCTATCGTCTGCTGCCGCGTTTCCCGGTGAAGCCGGATATCCGCTTCCAGCCTCTTCTCATCGGCCATGAACTCCTGCAGGCGGTCCAGCCCATTCTGAACTTTCTGGAAATCGTACTTGTCGCCGGGTTTGATTTTCAGCCGGTTCCGGAAGTCCTTTTCGGAGTATGGGGATCCGCCCTGAAATTCAATGGAGCCGATGACGAATTTCCTGGCTTTTTTTACAGGCTTGGATCCGGCTGCGCCCCCAAGATGCAGGTCGTGCCGGAATTCAAACCGGTAGCTGTTGTCCGCCTGCCGGGTGGTCTGTGTGGTGAACCTCGGCACGATTTGATATTGGGCTGCCCAGATCTGGTCGCCTCCATTGACGAGGTTCATGGAGTACATGAAGCTCAGATCCCTGGTTATGTCTTCTCCAAGGGTTAACCGTGCTCCCGCATCCGATTCGGCCGCGATTAATCCCGGATCGATCCGGAGGGTGCTGAGGTGCAGCGCCTGCCGGGCGCCTCGCGTGAGTTCCTCACCGGCCTGTCCCGCAAGCAGCGACAAGGCCTGTGTCTGGGCCATATGGATTTCCTTGCCCTGCCCCTCCACATCCGAAGATGTCTTGCCCGTGAGAAGCAACGACATTATGTCAGGTTCCGAGAGCGAGGGTTCGGATGTCAACGTGGTCAGCAGCCTTTCGGGCACGCCGGTCAATTGGAGGGTGATGCTGTAATCGCCCACCGTGGTCTGGGCCTGCACATCGAGCTCGGGCTCGATCCGCATCTGGTTGTTCAGCGTGACGATGCCCCGCTTGATATAGTATATGCGCTGATTCAGAATGATCTCGCCCCCCTCATAGAGATCCGCTCTCCCGATCAGGGAGGGCTCGCGGAAGGTGCCCACCAGCTTGAGATTGGCGTCCGCTTCCACTTTGGCTATGTTGTTCTGAACCAGCAGCGGCGTATCGGCTTTTAGATTGATGTTGAGGCGCAGGCTGTCCAGGATGGAGTCGGTTGTGCCGCTTTCCTCGATGATTTGCTGTGACTTGAGGTAGCTCATCAGCTGGCCGCCGACTGCGAAAGATTCCCTGTAGGAGCTTTCCAATACCTGAACATCTCCGCTGGCCAGGATTGACTCTTCCGAGGAGGTGATCGTGAGATTTCCATTGGAAGCGGATTTCAGGCCTTCCGGAAAGTCGAGGAAAAAATCCTGGAAATTTATTTTTACGTCGAAAGCGTTCAATGCTCCGTGGCGATACCCAATCGTGCCCTTCGCGTCCACGGTCCCGCCGTTGAGGGTGCCGGAAAACTGACGAATGGATATCTTGTCCGGAGTGAAGCCAAGGCGGACAGTCAGGCTGTCGGCCACGACGCGGGGAGCCCGGAGGCTCAATCTCCCGCCGTCCATTCCGGCCTGCCCGGAGAAGGTGGGGGACTTCAAGGTGCCGGCTGTGACAACCTGGACTTCAAGTTTCCCGGCCGCTTTCAGGTCCTTCACCAGCGAAAGCAGCCCGGCATCCACGTTCCCGGACAGCCGGATGTTCAACGGGCCGTCCGGAAGAATGCCTGCCGACCCGCTTGCATCAATGCGTGTGTCGGGCCCGTTCAGCGAGAAACTTGAAATGGAGGCTATCCCATCGCGGACAACAATTGCGGACGGCGCTGCCTGGCTCAGAGGGATCCCCTTGACCTTCAGGCTCAGTTCTCCGAAGTCGATCCTGGCGTCGAGCGCGCGCAGGTCCGGGCTTGCCGCCTTGACGGCGGCGCGCAGGGATACCAATCCCGTGACACCCGGCGGAAGCAATCCGGTTGACTCGGGCCGGATGCCCGTCAGATCCAAAGTGAAGCTGGCAGGACCTTGCTTGCGCATGAACTGAACAGGGACATTCTGAGGCAGCAGACCCAGTGGATATTCGCCTGTCAAAGCGATTTTTCCGTCACCCCAGGCGGCTTCAGCCTGCTGCAGAATGAGGGCTCCCTCTTTAAGGTCTGCTCTGAGCCGCATGTCGGTCAGCGGCGTTGAAATCCCGGGCAAATTCATGGTGCCGCCGGCCAGCGCTATGCGGCCCTCACCGCTCAGGTTTCGAGGATTTCCCGACAGGGAAAGCTCGAGTTTCATGATGCCGGCGACTTTGAATCCCTTCGTTGTTGGAGCAAATCCGGCAGCCTGAGCTAAATCAAGCTCGCCCTTGAGAGTCAGTGTGCCGTCCGGGGCCGTCTGCCTGAGCGGCACCCTTCCGGCTATCTGAAGGGTTGAATTCCCGCTGGCGAGGGTTGCGCCAGGGCTGATTTCAATCGAACCGTCCCGGTATTCCGCAGTAATGATGCCCCTGGTTCGGATGTTCAGCGCTCCGGCCTGCAAGCCCAGCTCCTCGATTCGGGCGGAAACGCGCGCATTTGAAGCGTCGGTCAGCTCCCCTGAGCCGGTGATCAGAGCTCCTAGGGTTCCCGACAGGAGCTGCCCGTTCGCTCCCCTCAAACCAAGCAGCGACAGGTCGGAATTTCCAAGCCTTATTTCGCCGCTGTAAGGATAAGGAACACGGACCGCGATTTGAGCGGTGGAGTCGATATTGTAACGTGGAGCGGAGGCGCCGACCGTAAGCTGTCCCTCCCTCAGGGAACCCTCGATGAATAGGGGCCCGAGAGGCATGTGTCGGACTTGAGCCTCGCCGGTAGTCAGCCTGATATCCATCGAGGGTTGCGCAAGCGTTCCGGTCCCCGAGGCAGCAACCGAAAAAATTCCTTCCACCGGGTATCCGCCGGGAAGCTTGAGCTGAGTGATGGCCATGTCCTTCCCGTCGGCCTGAAACTCGAATTGGCCGGACTCCAGGTCGTAGGCGAAGTTTGCTTCGAGGACGCCGACCCCGGGGATTTGCGGATCCTTATGCAACGTGATTTGAGTGGACTGTAATTTTGTACCGGAAACCTCCAGGTTTGCATTCAGTCGCCCGAGCGGTTCCCCGTATAGGAACAATGCGCTGCCTGCAACCTGAGCCGCACCGGTCAGGCTGTCCAAATTCCCGTTCAGATGCAGCCCTGCGTCGAAATAGCCCTCCAAAGGCACCTCGCTCCCAAGGACGGACAGTATCGAGGCCGCCTGAATTCTGTCGGCGCGCGCTTCCATGTCCAGCAGAGGCTTGGTTCCGGAAAGGTCCAGCGTTCCTTTGACGGAAGAGAGCGCGTCCCCGGGCAGGGTGAGGATGCTGTCGAAAGAGATGTGGGAGCCTTCTATGGTCGCTCCGGCAGTTGCCCGTGTGCTTTTCAGTCCCCCAATCTGCAGGTCCGGGGCGTCAGCGGAGATGATGAACTTCGGCTGCTTTAGTTTCCCGCTGGCTTGGGCGGTGAACTCGACGGGACCCTCTATCCTGCGGTCTCTCAAAAAACTGCCGCTTCCGCCGAGGAAACGGGAAAGCTGCGCCATCATGCCGTTCGTGTTCGGTGCGTACCCTCGGATGCCGCCCTCGATTTCCCTGAAAGAACGTAGGGAAATCCGGCCGCTTACCTGAGACTCGAGCACCTCGATGGAATTCAAGCCTGCCTCGATGCGGCCCGATTGGATTTGCGCATCGATCTTCCCCGAAATGGGCAGGATGTTCAGATCCGGAGCCGCGCGCGCCGCCGAGAGATTGAGGTGGACATTCCCTGATATTTTCGAGGCGGAAAACGGTCCCTTCCATCGAAATGCGGCCTGTCCGGCGCCCCGGCTGGCCAGATCAAAGGGCGGTTTCAGCAGCTTCCACAGTGGGAAAAGATCGAGGTTTTGAAAGCTCGCCTCGATGGAGTTGACGCCCGCTTGGGGCGCAAAAAACAACTCCGAGTTCCCCTTGATCGACCCGCCGGCCGAATCAAGGTCCAGGTTCCGGATGCGCAACCGTTTGGAGTCGGCGAGCCATTCGGCGAGCGCGGTGCCGCTGAAACTTGCAGGGCCATACTCCCCTGCGCCGACGGAAGAACCTTTCAGCCGAGCCGCGATCTGAAGTTCCTCGAGGGTTCCCTTGACGGAAACGTTTCCTGAGATATGGCCTTCAATCCCGGATGGCAGTTCAAGAGTGCTCCCGATTCTGTTCAAATCCAAATCCGGCTCGATCTGCAGATCCATAACCGGTTTGGACAAATTGCTCAATAGACCGGCTGCCGACAGCCGGATCCCATCCGTCTCAAGTTCGAGGGAATGGACCTGAAGGCCTGTATTTTTCAGGTCTGCCCGAATTGTCAGTCCGCGCAGGGGAAATTTGTGTTGTTGATATCCGAGAGAAGATTCCTGCCCGATGGCAAAAGCGAAGCGGTGGCCGTGTGTGGCGCTGTCCCCGTCTGCGGATACCTGACAATTTGAAAGGTGCAGATCAATCCCGCTGCGGAGGTCCCGGATCCTCAGAACTCCATCGTTTGCTTCGCCGTGGAAGATAAAGAGATTGTAATCGGATCCCGGTCCGGATTTGGACGGAGGCAGGTTGGTTTTGCCGTACGGATCTGTAAAATAATTAACTTCGGGAGCCGTCACCCTCAGTTCCTCGATTTCGCGGAAGCCCCGGATCAGCCGGGAAATATCCGCCCGCACATAGAAGCGGGCTGCTTTGAATAAAGGAGGCAGCCCCGGCGCGGAAACATGCCGGAGGGTCACATTCTCCAGGCTCGCCTCCCCTCGGATCAGGTCCGCACGGAAACCGGATGCCTGCAGCTCGATCCCGGAATGTTCGCGCAGGTATTTTTGCAGCTGACGGAAGAGGGCGCTTTTTGCGGCTTGGGTCTGGATGAGGAAAAAGGCAGATGCCAGGATCGCGAGGAGCGCAGCCGGCAGGATCACCGCCAGCCGTAACCAGCGCCTGCTAATTGCCTTCCTTGGTGAGTCTGCCATTTGATGTGCCTAAATCCCGGACCGAATACGCCGGGAATTCTTCCCTCGTCCTTCAACGACCGCCCGATCGGGTTACCCCTGGATTTTATAAAAAACGGCCGCAAATTACACGAACTAGTGGTGCAAACAGCCAAATCGATATCGGCTTCAGGACGGTCGCTGAAATTGAAGCGCTGAGCCGGGCCGTGCAATGCCATATGTTTTTTCAGCGTGTGGCGGCGCTTCTGTCAGCGAAATTCAGCGTAACATTGGAAGGGAACACATTCCTGGTTCCGGAGTTTTTACCGCTCCGGGGCGGCGCCCTGAGGATTCGAGGCCGCTTTGCGCGAAAAGATGCTCCGCAGCTTCAGTTTTTCAGCACCCTTTTCCGTAGTCTCGCGAATCACCCGAAGCCAGTGTCGGGCCCAGGCGTACTCGGTGGCCAGGATCGCAAGCCCGACCGGGATCACAACGATAGCGGGACCCGGAAGGACAAGCATGGCAACGCCTATCAGCAAAACGGTCATTCCTACAATCAGTATGATAATCCGACGGGCATATTTCAACATCACGCAATATTAGCAGGTTCGGCCGGGACATTGTAGCCGGCATTCAAGCAAAAATGGCACTGCCGGGGCGGAACGCGATTTTTTCTATTTCATCCATGACCTGGTTCATCCGAACTATCGTTGCTTCAAGGGGATGCGGTGTGGTCATGTCCACTCCGACCTTTTTGAGAAGCTCGATCGGATAGTCGGATCCGCCCGCGGAAAGAAGGCTGAGATAGGAGCGGACCGCATCATCGCCTCCGGCCTGAACCATCCCGTAGAGTGCGGCGGAAGCCGTGTAGGATGTTGCGTACTGATACACGTAGAAATTGTAAAAGAAATGGGGAATATAGGCCCATTCGGCCTGTATTTCGTCGTCCACGATGCAGATGCCTTTTTCGTGCCCGTAATACTCCCGCGCGATTTCACTATAAAGGGAGTTTAGAAAATCACCGGTCAGGGCCGAACCTTCTTCGGCTGCGTGGTGCATCCCGAGTTCAAACTCCGCGAACTGTACCTGCCGGAAGACCGTTGCCCGGGCATTGTCCAGGTAATTGCACAGCAGCGACAGCCGCACCTCGTCCCGGGCTTCGGTTGCCAGCATATGGTTCAGCAAAAGAGCTTCGTTGAATGTCGATGCCACCTCCGCCACGAAAATCGAGTAATGGGATAGCGCGTAGGGCTGCGTCCCGTTGGTCAGGTGGCTGTGCATGGTATGCCCGAGTTCATGGGCGATGGTGCTTACGTCGTCATATTTGCCGTTGTAGTTCAGAAGCATATACGGGTGGATATCATAGACGGCGCCATTCATGTAAGCGCCGGACTTTTTCCCGGCGTTCGGATACACGTCGATCCAGCGGCTGGACAGCGCCGTTCTCGCGACGCTCTGGTATTCCTTACCCAGAGGAACCAGGGAGGAGATCACGTGTTCCACGGCTTCGTCGTACGTAAAGCTTAAATCGAGTTCCTTGACGACCGGCGCGTAGAGGTCGTAGTAATGCAACTCTTTGAGCCCCAGCAGCCTCCTGCGCAGAAGCAGGTACCGGTGGAGGGTGTCCAGGTGCGCGTGTACCCCTGAGATGAGGCTGTGGTAGACCGCGACCGGGATATTGTTGGCATCCAGGGCTCGTTCCAGGCAGGATTTGTAGGACCGGGCGCGGGTGAAAAACATGTTCTTCCGGACTTCCGCGGCAAGTTGAGCGCCGAAAGTCCGGCGAAAACCGTTCAGGCTGCCCATAAAAGAGGAGAAAACATTCTTCCTGTTTTCGCGGACAGGGGACCTCCTGTGCAGGCTGAAGGCCGGCGGATCCAGGCGCACCGCAGAGCCGTCTTCGAGGATTACCTCCGGGAAGGGGAAATCGGCATTGGAAAAAATTGTATGGATGCTGGCCGGAGAATCGGCCATCAGGTTGGCTTCGGCAATGATCTTCTCTTCGGCTTCCGTGCCCGTGTGATCTTTTTTGCGGAGGATGTCGTCGAAAACGTGGCGATAAACAGCAAGCCGCGGCTCCTGTCCGATGAAGAGGTTGATCCTTTCCGGGCCGATTCTCAGGATTTCCGGCTCGATGAATGAAGTCAACGCGGAAAGGTCCGACCCTATGCGGCTCATTTCCTGATCCATGGCCGTGTATTTTGAGTCACGTGTATCCAGGTCCGATTTCATGCTCGCGTAGCTGGCAAGCCTTGCGCACTCCTTGCCGAAAAAGTCTGCCAGTTCGAGGCAGTTCAGGAGCCGGCCCGGTGATTCGGACAGCTTGCCCCGGAAGGACGATATGCGGACAAGGTCGGCAGCAAACCGCCGCCTGGCTTCCGTCCAGGCATCGTCGTCGGGATAGAGCTCACTCAAATCCCACTTGTATTTTTCAGGGATGCGCGAGCGGTCGCGTTCTTTGACATATAGATCTTTCATTCTGGTTCCTTATGACGCGGGCCAATAGATAAATGATGCCCAAACGGCCCAAGGCCGCGCCTAATTAGTTTCTGTCGCGAAATGCGGGTTTTGCGAGGAAACCAAATTTTACGACAGGCAATAGGATATTTGATATTACATATAAGCCGGAAATGGGATGCAGGCCGCGTAGCGGCCAGCTGAATTTAGCCAGGCCTTTTAAGGCCTGGATCTAAAGGAGTTAGGTTTTCCGTCGCGTAGCGACGGCTGAATCTCAAGCGTCGCTACGCGACGCGCTGCTCTCTATATCATGGTTCCCGGCCTTGAAAGGCCGGGCTAAAATCATAGTGCCGCTACGCGGCACAAAGCAGTTTCGCGACAGAAACTAATTACATTGGTAAACCCTCGGCTCTGCCGGGGGACTCAAAGAGTATGACAGCTCCGTATTTTGAAACGCTGATAAAAGCGCTGACAAACGATTTGTTCGGCGAGGATCGGCAAGCAAAAGCCGATGAGGCGCTTCCATCGGAAGCGCCTCATCGGCTTTTGCTTGCGTAAGTCAGCGTTCAAGACCGGCGTAACTCCTCCAACCGCATTGAGCGGTTTAAATCCTGCCTCCGGCTTTGCCGGAGGTACCTGACATCAGAGGTTCTCGCATTACTTTCAGGCCGGGGCGCCGTCTTTGTCCATCCAGCCGGAGGACTCATTATACCCATTCTTCGGGATTTTTGACCCGGAGGTTAAGGGGCCGAGGCATCGGCCGCGTTACTGGCGTAGAAGCCTTTCCGGGCATGAACCGTCAACGACGGATCCTTGGTTTTTATGCTTATGTCGTGCCAGTTGCCGTCGGGCGGTATCCGGGTGTAATAATTGAGAACGTAAGCCGATCTCATTTCGGATGCCACCGCTCGGAAAGCCTCCCGGAGCTTTTTGAGATTTTGAATAAAAAAGGCCTTCCCGCTGTTGATCTCGGCGAACTCGAGCAGGATCATCTGCAGGCTTGACATTCCGAGCCCCGCACCGGCGCCGATGGCATAGATCGGATAGCCGGAGCGAGCGGCTGCATCGAGAACGGCGAACCGTGAGGAAGTACCGGCGGTGTCCTCTCCATCGGTAAAGCAGACAATGGCCTTGCGCCCGGGTTTGCCGTCCAGATATTTCATTCCCTGCAGAAGGGCATCGTAGAGCCGGGTCATGCCGCGGGCCCGGGCGCTTCGGATTGCCCTGAGTATCGGTTCCTGGTCTGCGGTTGTTTGGGGGATCCGGCGAATTTCCGAATTAAAAAGCGCCAGCATCACCCTGTCTTCGGGCTTCATGCTCTCCACGAAGGAGATTGCCGCGTCCTGTATGGTATACAAGGCTTCCTGGACGCTTCCACTGGTATCGACCAGGAGAGCTATCTGAAGCGGCGCTTCCTGGCTGTCCAGCCTGTCCAGGGCGACGGGGACTCCGTCCTCAAGGAGTTCAAAATCGGAAATCCGCAGATTGCCCACAGGCTGTTTTCCTCTTGTAACCGTAAGATAGACTTCCACCAACTGACTTTGTACGGAAAATTTGTAGCCTTTGCCCTCCTGCCGCTGTTCCGGAGCCTGCAAAAGCTGCATGCTTCCGGCAACGGCCGCGATGGCTATGGCAAAACTAATTACTGCCGGACAAATCAGGCGCCATTTCATGGTAATAGAGAAAGAGTACCTCAGATGCTGCATTCGTGCCAAAAAACAAGCCTCAACCTCTCCAGATCGTACTCGTCCCGGCCCGGGCGCAAAACACCTTTCTTCGGCATTTCGGAGGGTGCGTGGCTCGTGCCTGATTTTCCGCTGCCGGCGGCAAGACTCTCCCCTTGGACGAAAAGCTTTGGCATATTAGAATCATATTCCTATGAATATCATCGATAACCTTTATGCCTATGTCTGGCGCGGAAACGATAACAACTGCAATTCTTATGTTTTTGCCCGGGCGCTGAATGAAGGCAGGCACGTTGTCATAGACCCCGGCCATATCGTAACCCCCGCCTACCGTGAAGACGCCCTGGACCGCCTGTTTGAGGCCATGGCCAAAGATGGGCTTGCCGGAGACTCCATCGGTCTGGTGATTCTGACCCATGGCCATCCGGACCACTGCGAAGCTGCCGTCGCTCTCCGCGAGGAAAACCGGGCTCTGATTGCCCTGCACGAAGCGGACGAGGCTCTCTTTGAAAGCCTGGGCGGCAAGGTGGATATTTATCTGGGGGAAGGGGACCTGAAACTGGGGGCAAACGGATCAACGGCTCTTAAGGTCTGCCATTCGCCCGGCCACACTCCCGGCCATATATGCCTTTATTGGCCGGACCGCAAAGTGCTCCTTGCGGGAGACTGCATATTTTACAGGAGCACGGGCAGAACGGATTTTCCGGGCGGAGATGCCCTGGCGCTGCAGCGCAGCATTGAGGTTTTATCCCGGTTCGATACCGAATATCTGCTTTGCGGACATGCGTATGGCAATCCGGGGATCCTGAGAGGCAGGGAAAGGGTTCAGGACAATTTCCGAATTATAAAGAATTTTATGGGTTCAGGCGCTTTTTAGGAGAATGGCGTGGAAGAAGAAAGAATCAAAAGTGCACTTGAAATCGCCATGGAACGAATATCCGCGTTGCCGCGGCTGACTCCCGGGGAGATTGCGGAACAGAAGGAAAAGGAATATGGCCCGCTGGGTGAAGCCCTGTGCCGGAAATTCCTGGATGGCATTGTGACGGGCGACAAACTGCCGGCGGAACTGGCCAGATACGGCGCGGAGCAGGAGCCTGTGGTGCGGCGCGCCCTTGTCGGGGCCCTTTGGCAGTCGATCCACATTGAGGACAGCCGTTCGGCCCGGACGGCTTTGACCGCGATCGCATCCTTAAATGCGGACAACGCCGGCTTTCTGGAGGAAGCGGGGAAAAGCTACCAGCAGATCTTTGACGAGTTTGAAAAGGAAAAACAGGAAAAGCTTGACGAATTTGCATCCCTTGCCAACGACGCGGTGAAACGAACGGGCGTTTCGGGTTCTGCTGTCAAGCTCAATCTCAAGCATAATGAGAACTGGCAGCGGGAATTGGGCAGGATCCGGCAGTCTTACGAGCCGAAACTAAAGGTTACCAAGGACAGGTTCCTGCAGGAATGCAGCCGTATTAAGGATTGAATCGTTAACAAACCGAGAGGAGAAGAATCATGGGAAGAGCGCTTTTGGCAAGTCTGATTTTAAGTCTGTTCCTGTTCGCCATCCCTGACATGGGCGTGTCGCAGGGAGCAGACGTGATCAAGCTTCCGCCGCCCCAGACGGATGGAGGCAAGCCCTTGATGCAGGCGCTGAAACTGAGGCAAAGCACCAGGGGCAATTTCGGACCCGATGTCAAATTGTCCATGCAGGTGATCTCGAATCTGCTTTGGGCGGCGGACGGCGTCAATCGCCCGGATGGCCATCGCACCGCGCCCTCCGCGGTGGATTGGCAGAATATCGATATCTACGTCACCACGGCGGATGGTCTCTTTCTGTATGACGCTCCCAAACACGAGTTGAAGGTGCTCGGCAAGGCGGATGTCCGTGCGGTTGCAGGCCAGCAGGATTTCGTGAAAACGGCGCCTCTGAACCTCATCTACATAGCCGATATGGCCAAGGCGAAGGGCTTCGGGGGAAAAGGCGAAATAATGGCTACGGCGGAGACCTGGTCGTTCGCGGGAGCCGGGGCCATTTCCCAGAATGTATACCTTTTCTGCGCTTCGGAAGGCCTTGCCTGTATCGTACGCGCGATGGTCGACGCGAAGGCAGTTGCCGAGACGCTTAAACTGCGCCCGGATCAGAAAGTCCTCCTTGCCCAGACTGTGGCCCACTTTAAGAAATAGGACAAACCGGCAAGAAGCGCCGGCAACGAAAACAGGCGGCAATTGCAGGTCTCAGGCCGCAGTTCTCAATAGAACCTGCGGCCTGGGAGCGTCCTGTTTCAATGTCCCAAAGAATGCCGCATCGAGCGAGATGGAAAAACCTTTATCATCTATTCAGCGCGTTGACGGGATTGGCGGCAGTCGGCGTATTTCAATAGATGTCCTATTCTCCGGTGAAGTCGAACATGGCCCGCAGATTTTCGGGCTTTGCCTCCTTGATATGGGCGGCCGCATCCATGGCTTTCCTCCCTACGCATGAAGTTTTTTTAGCAGCCAGGCCATATTCTTCCCCAGCGTTTTCATGGTCTCGAGACCTTCGGCGTCGCCGGCCGCCTCGCCGGGATTTCTGCCGATGCCCATATTCCAGTAATTGGAGCCCGGAACAATCATCTCACTGATGAGAAAAAGATAGTTGATGCTGGCCAGAGAGTGGTTCGAACCCGCGCGGCGCACTGCGATGACACCGGCTCCCACCTTGCGACGGAGGATGCCGCCGTTGGCCTTGGACACAAAGCCGCAGCGCTCAATTAGGGCCTTCATTCCGGCGGTTATGTCCGAGAAATAGACCGGGGATCCCAACAGGAGCCCATCCGCCCGGCTGATTTTCTGGAAGTACTCGTTGAAGGGATCGGTGTCGATCGCACACTGCATATTTTTGTGCTCCATGCATTTGAAGCAGGAGACACAGCCCTGTATGGGCAGCTTTTCAGCCATTTGGACCAGTTCCGTTTCCACTCCCTCCCGCACGAGTTCGGCCAGAGCGGCCTTTAAAAGCAAACAGGTGTTGCCGTCTTTTCGACCGCTTCCGTTGATCGCAAGGACTTTCATCGGTGCCCTCCCTATCTTCAAGTTAAGCCCGGGACATTCTCCAGTCCCGCGCGGAGGATCATAATATCGCACTGCAATAATTGAGCAAAAAATCGGCGGACTGTTGTAAAATCTTTTTGAATGCTGGTAAGTCTGGAATATTTCTGTAGCAGAACGCGCGTTTCGAGGGAATCCTCAGCCGCGAGCCGCAGGAATGACCGGCCTGTCGCTCCTGAAGGGGATTGTGAGTTCTGCGACAGACATTGGATGTTCTGATAACTCTCAAAATTGCCTGGTTTTCTATTAATGCTGCGAGGATACCGCGATGCCACCTCTTTCTGAAGCTACACGCCCTTTGATGTGGAACATCTCTCAAGTTTGGGTCATGTATGTTCTGTTTCTGGCTGCCGTGGCCGTTTTTGCCTGGGGAGCCTATAAACGGATAGAATTCTGGCGCCGGGGGAAGGGCGACCAGGAAAGGCTGGCCGACTGGGGCAAACGCCTCAAAATCCTTCTGCGTGAAGTCTTCCTCCAGAAACAGGTTCGCAACTCGGGTTACCCCGCGATTCTGCATTGCCTCGTTTTTTATTCTTTCCTGGTTCTGTTCGTGACGACACTGATCGTTATGGTCGAATACGACGCCGGGCATCTGCTTGGCTTGCAGCTGAACATCTTCAAGGGATTTGTTTATGTTTTCTTTTCCGTGGCCTCCGAGCTGGCAGGGCTTCTGATCCTCGTCGGAATCGCTATGGCCGCCTACCGCCGATACGTGCTGAAGCCCGAGACTCTGCCCAATACCCGGGAAGACGGGCTCATTCTCGTGTTGATCGCAGGCATGGTCCTTACCGGTTACCTGGTCGAAGGGCTTCGGATCGCCTTCGCCGGCGATCCCTGGAGAGCGCTGTCCTTCGTGGGTTGGGCTGTTTCGGGGATGTTTTCCGGCATGGAAGAGGGGACCGGCAAAAGCGTGCACGCCTGGCTCTGGTGGACCCATACGATATTTGCTTTGAGCTGGATTGCCCTGATTCCCTACACCAAGTTCGTTCACCTGCTCTCGCTCCCGAGCAATGTTTTCTTCTCGAAACTCAAGCCGCGCGGCGAGCTCCAGCGGCAGGATATTGAAAAGCTGATGGAAAGCGCGGAAAGCGACGCCGACCTCAAGATCGGCCTCCAGAAGGCCGACGAGTTCACCTGGAAGCAGCGCATGGATCTCGACACCTGCGTCTCCTGCGGTCGCTGCGAGGAAGTCTGTCCTGCCTACATGGCGGACAAAGAGTACTTCACGCCGCGGCAGCTGATCGCCCGGCTCAAGCAATCACTCACGGAGCTAGAGAGCAGCAGAAACGGAGGGAAAAGCGACGCGGCCGAGGCCGGCGATATCATCGGCAAGGTGTTCGACGAAGAGTTTATCTGGCATTGCCGGACCTGCAGCGCATGCGTGGAAGTTTGCCCCGCTCTCATCGATCACGTGGACACTTTGATGGAGCTGCGCCGTAACGAGGTGCTTATTCAGGGCCGCGTCCCTGAAGAGGCCGGACGCGCGCTGCGGCTGTTCGAAACCAATGGGAATCCCTTTGGCCCCCAGTCCCAGCGGACTGACTGGATCGGTCAGTCCAAAATCCGGGTAGTCGGCCCCGGGGAGAAGGTGGATGTGCTTTACTGGATCGGCTGCATCGTCGCCTTTGACCCGCAGAAACACAAGATTGCCGAGGATATCTGCCGGCTCCTGGAGAAGTGCGGCATTGACTACGGCGTTCTCGGCGGGGACGAGAAATGCTGCGGGGATCCCGCCCGCATCCTGGGACAGGAGATGCTTTTTCAGCAAGCCGCTAAAGAACAGGTGGAGCTTCTCAAACAACGGGAATTCAAAACCCTCCTGACCGGCTGCCCTCACTGTTACAACGTCCTTAAGCACGAGTACCGGCAATTCGGCGGGGACTTTAATGTTGTTCACCACACCGAATTCATCGGCAATCTGATCTCCAGCGGCGCGCTCAAACCTCAATACGGCGCGGCACGCAAGTATGTCTACCACGACCCGTGCTATCTGGGCCGGTATCAGAAAATCTACGATCCGCCGCGCGACGTGCTCAGGGCTGCTGTCCCGGCGCCTGCGCGGGAGATGAAGAACCGCCGCGAAAAAAGCCTGTGCTGCGGCGCCGGAGGCGGGCACTATTTCATGGATTTGAAGCGCGGCGAGCGGATCAATAACCTCCGCGTGAAGCAAGCCCACGCGGCGGGGGCGGATACGATTGTGACGGGGTGCGCCTTCTGCATGCACATGCTTCAGGATTCGGTGAAACTGCTCAATTACGATGAGAGTATGCGCGTCATCGATGTTGCGTCGGTGGTTGCGGAGAGCGTTGAGCCGCCGAAATAATTAAATTGCACGATCGTCCGGATATGACTGTGGTTCGGCTATGTTTTACCAGTCAATGGCCGCGTTCTTTCGGGATAAACTGACAAGGAACCGCGGCAGGCTGCTCGCCGCCCTTTCCTGCTACGGCGTTCTTGCCCTGGTTGCCGTATTCGCACTCAACGGTTTTCTGCGCGCGGCCCTGCTGTGCTTCATTGCGATACTGGCCGTAAAAACCATAAGACATAAGGATAAAACAATGTAGCCTCGAACTCACTCCCTGAGAGCCTCATCGGGCTCCAGGTGATTCGCAAGAGCAAACTCCCCAAAGCGGACTGCTCTCTGAGATCATCGACAAGAACCAACCACTGTGCCGGATCTTTACTGCATCAATGCAAAACAGCACGCGCCGACCTTTCGGCGCAGTAAAATGGGGAATGGCAAATTGCAAATTCCTTTCTTGCTGCTACGCAGGGAAGTGTAATTGTCGCCCATCAGCTTGGTCAAAAAACCTGTTTCGCGACAGAAACTTGATAGTTCCACTCACCGTGAAACTCATTGAGTTTATGGTTGAGGCGTTTCATCTCATCTATGCCTATGCCTATTTTGCGCCCAGTTGGATATGCACTACGATCCAATCCACGCGCCGCCTTCAGTCCTTTTGCTGAAGCCGTCTTGGCAATGAGATTAACAACGGTTTCATAATCACGCAACCGCTCCTCACGCCAAGTGGATGAAATAAAGGGAAAGAGGCGATTTTCAACCTTGTTCCATTTGCTGGCGCCAGAAGGGAAATGACGTGCCGAAATGGGAAGGTTGGTTGCATCGGAGAATTTCTGCAACTCAACTTTCCAGAGCCGCAGCCGCCAGCCATTGCTCCCGCCTCCGTCGGCCGGGATCAGTATCGTTGTCGCACCTATATAGAGGCGTCTTCCCTCATGACGCCACCACCCCCGAATGGAGGCCACGGCAAACTCCCCAGTGTCGTGATCGGTTCCCACATTAACCCGACTTTAACAAGGCGTTGGCACCCCTCAATTTTCATGATTCCCGGCTCCAGTTGTCAAAGTCGGGTTAACATAGCCGGTATTGCGCCCAATGTCATAAATGCCATAAGGATAGGCGCGCGGAACGTCGGAAGTTGGAAAGTGGTGACAGCGGACCTTAGGCGCTGCGCAAAAATAACTTCACATTTTTGACGGCTTCAAAGTGTAGTTC
>CAYYTC010000021.1:0-71576 GCA_964474425.1 uncultured Acidobacteriota bacterium | reverse complement strand
GCTATTTTCTGCCGGCCCTCCGGGCCTGGATGTCGCATTTCGCGACAGAAACTAACTAATCCCATAAAGTAACGCTATGTCAGACACCAACGGCAACAACAACGGCGCCCTAATCCGTCCGCCCGCCGGTCCCGATCAGTCCCGTATACTCCCCTACGAGACCTACGACCCGTACGCCTATCCCGCGGAGTACGTTTTCCCGACGATGCACGCCAAGCATCTGAGAGATTACTGGCGCGTCGTCCTCCGCCGGAAATGGATCGTGCTTGCCATCGTCGTAGCGGCAGTCGCGTGTTCGGCGGTCTACACATTACGCCAGACGCCTCTCTACCAGGCCACCGCCCAACTCGAGATCGACCAGGCGTCGGACAACGTGCTTCCCTACCAGCAGGTGACGGCCCAGAACGATTACAGCTACTACTACGAAGAGTACCTGCAGACGCAGATCAAGCACCTGACCAGCCGCAGCCTGGCGAGCAGAGTTGCCGTAGCCGCCGGTCTCGACCAGGAAGACGCATCGAAGCCCGCAGCATCCGGGCAAAAGTCGGGCATCCTTTCCCGCTGGACCTGGCTCATGAGCCCCAAAAAGACGAGCGAACCCCTCCGCCCGCTGACGAAGGAAGAAAGGCTCGAGCAAGGCATCGACACAGTTCTTGGAGGCCTCAGTGTCACCCCCGTAAAGAACTCCCGAGTGGTTGAAATCAATTACACCTCCACCGACCCCCAGCTCGCCGCCAAACTGGTAAACATCCTCTGCCAGCAGTACATCGAGTACAACTTCCAGGCCAAGTTCGACGCCACGTCGCGTGCGACGGATTTTTTGCAGAAGCAGTTGGTGGACCTGAAGGCCAAGGTGGAGAAGTCCGACAACGACCTGATCGATTATGCCCGCACGCACAGCATCACGACCGTGGGCGAAAAAGAGGATGTGGTGACGCAGACGCTCGGCGACATCAACGCCAAGCTGACGGAAGCGAAGGCGGCGCGCATGGAGAAGGAGTCGGTGTACAGCACTCTGTCGCAGGCCACGCCGGAGAACTTCCCCCAGGCTCTGCGCACGCCCTTAATCACAACAATCGAAACCAACCTGCTGAACGACGAGCAGGACCTGGCCAAGATGACGTCGCAGTTCGGGCCAGGGATGCCGCAGGTGAAGCAGCTGGAAAGCCGCGTGCGCCGGGCGAGGGAGCAGCTCGTGCGCGAGCGGCAACTGGCGATCGACAACGCGCGCACGGAATACGATACCGCGACCGCGCGGGAAAAGCTCCTGGCGCAGGCATTCGACAAGCAGAAGGGTCTCGCGAACCAGTTGAACGAGTCCAACATTCACTACAACATCCTGAAGCGCGAAGTGGAGACCAACAAGCAGCTCTACGACGGCCTGCTGCAGCGCATGAAGGAAGCCGGCGTGGCGGCGGGACTGAAATCCAGCAACATCAGGATTGTGGACAAGGCGGAAGTCCCCGGCGCTCCATACAGCCCGGATTTGCGCAAAAACCTCGCGATGGGCTTGCTCATCGGCCTGATGGGCGGCCTGGGTCTTGCGTTTTTCCTGAATTACCTGGACAACACGGTAAAGACTCCGGAGGACGTCGAGGAGATGATCGGCCTGCCGTCGCTGGGGCTCATTCCGAGCCTGCAGTCTTCGCACGGGAAATACGGCTACAGGTATGGCAGAGGCCGGCGGATGCACAAAGCAGGGTCGGAGGCCCTGATGAAGCAGGGGGTGGAACTGGCTTCGCTGACGGCGAGCAGTTCGCTGATAGCCGAGGCGTACCGCGGCGTGCGGACGGCGCTGCTGCTTTCGACGCCGGAGAATCCGCCCAAGGTCATCATGGTGACCTCCTCGAAAGCCTCGGAGGGCAAGACGACGACAGTGTGCAACACGGCGCTGAGTTTGGCGCAGACGGGCAAAAGCGTGCTGATCCTGGACTGCGACATGCGCCGCCCCAAGATCCAGAAGATTTTCAGTGAAAACGGCAGTGCGGGCCTAAGCGAGTATCTGACCGGCCAGGTGGATTTTGCGGATGTTGTGCAGGAAAGCACGATCCCGAATCTGTACATCGCGCATTCCGGCACGATCCCACCGAATCCGGGCGAACTGCGGAGCTCGCTGAAGATGGAGGAAGCGTTGGACGCCGCCGCCGCCACTTTCGACTTCATCCTGATCGACACCCCGCCGCTGATGTCGGTGACGGACCCGCTGATTATCGCCCCGCTGACGGATGGGGTAATACTAGTCACAAAAGGCGGCGGCAACCCTCCGGAAGTATTGCGCAAAGCGAAGAAAAGCCTGGAGTTAGTGCACGCCCGAATTCTTGGTGTACTCTGCAACAGCGTTAATTTGCATTCCACCGCCTATCATTATTACTACCACCAATACTACGACTACCATTCCTACGTAAGCACCGAAGAAGTCAGTCCGCCTACCCCACCCCAATAGGCGTCTCTTTCCACTCTTCAACGTGCTAACGTTCAAACGTTCTAACGTTCAACGTTCCACGATAAATTCCATGAATAAATTCGCCCTAATCGGCGCCGGTGGCTTTATATCTACGCGCCATATGAAAGCAAATTATGGAAAGCGGCAACGACCTCGTCGCCGCCCTGGACAAGAACAATTCCGTTGGCATAATCCATTGTTATTTCCCAGAATCCCGATTTATTTGAGGAATTCTAGCAATCCGACTGCCATCTGCGAAAAGGACCTGCAAATAGCAATAGGCTTGATTATAGGAGGAAGCTTTTTTTGACAATGCGGACAAACGAAGGCTGAAATGGAATCTTTGGTGCATGCGTTTCTTGGCATTGCCGCATGCGGAAGCGATGGATGGCGGGTCCGTTATGGCTTTCGCCACACTGTTCTGGCATCGCATGACGCACGCAATACAGTTATAGCCTGGGAGAAGATTCGTGAATGAAGTCTTTATAAACGGGAATTTTGACCGAATAATACGGCCCAAAAGCGGCTTGGTTCCGGTTGATTTCAACGAACTCTGGCAATATCGTGAGCTATTCTGGTTCCTTTCGTGGCGTGAAATCGTTGTTCGCTATAAACAGACGGTGCTGGGAATCCTCTGGGCTTTAATCCAGCCTCTGCTGACAATGGTAGTGTTCACCTTCATTTTTGGGCGTCTCGCGGGTTTTGCCGAGGGATCCGGCGCCCCATATGCCATGGTAACCCTGGCCGGCGTGGTTCCCTGGCAGTTTTTCTCGGATTCCATCAGCAGGAGTGGGCAATCCCTGGTTTCGAAGTCCAATCTCATAGCCAAGGTCTATTTTCCGCGGCTGATAATCCCTGTTGCCTGTGTAATCAGCGCCGCGATTGATACCGGCATCGCCATGGCCATACTAATTCTCATGATGGCCATTTACCGCATAACACCAACCATAACCCTTTTCTTGCTGCCGGCGTTTTTCCTGCTGGTCGCGATGGTTTCACTCGCGGTGGGGCTGTGGTTAAGCGCTATGAATGTGAAATATCGCGATTTCAACTTCATCATCCCGTTTATTGTCCGGCTTGGCATTTATATCAGCCCGGTGGGCTTTGTCTCCACACGGATTCCGGAGCAATACCGCTTCTTGTACAGCCTGAATCCAATTGTTGGGGCTATTGACGGGTTCCGCTGGTGCATTCTCGGTCCGGCCTTTGAACCGTACTGGCCCGGATTCTGGGTCAGCATGCTAATTGCTATATTGCTTCTGGTCAGCGGGGCTTTTTACTTCCGCCGCGTTGAGAAATCCCTGGCCGATATCATTTAAAAATATCATGAGCAAAACTGTTATCCGCGTATCGAACCTGGGAAAGAAATACCGGCTGGGTGCAACTTTGTCGCCGGACACTCTGCGGGACCACATAATGCACGCAGCAGGTCGTCTCCTGGGACGGAATGGGACGCGGAAGACGGCGGCAGGGGATTTCTGGGCGCTCAAAGACGTCTCTTTTGAGGTCCGGCAGGGTGAGGTTCTGGGAGTGATCGGCCCGAACGGAGCCGGGAAATCCACCTTACTGAAGATTTTAACGAAGATCACGGAACCTACAGAAGGCGAGGTGCGGATCAAGGGCCGTGTTGCCAGCCTTCTGGAGGTCGGCACAGGCTTTCATCCGGAATTAAGCGGCCGCGAGAATATCTTCATGAACGGCGCCATCCTTGGCATGACCCAGCGTGAGATCAAGGCACGTTTTGATGAAATCGTGGATTTCTCCGGGGTGGAGAAATTCCTGGATACCCCGATGAAACGTTACTCCGACGGCATGCGCGTGCGTCTCGGTTTCGCTATTGCCGCCCATCTGGATCCGGAAATTCTACTGGTCGACGAGGTGCTGGCAGTAGGGGATGCGGAGTTCCAGAAGAAGTGCCTCGGGAAAATGCAGGAGGTAAGTAGGGGTGGACGCACCGTGCTGTTCGTAAGTCACAACATGATGGCTGTCGAAGTGCTATGTAGCTCGGCCATCCTGCTTGTTGATGGAGCGGTCGTATCGAAAGGAGAAACGGATCGAACGATTGCTCGATATGCCGCTACGGATGTTGCCGGTTCTGGGGCATTGTGGCAGCGTGACAGTGCAACTCAGAGTTCTGGGCTGCATTTCCAGACGATCGAGGCAGAACTGTGCGGGGAACAACCTGAACACCGCCTGTGTCTAAGGCTCGTGCTGAACAGCCACGGGGTGCATCCACCAGCATTCCTGGCAATTGACATTTTCGATGTCTTTGGAACGTGGCTGATGCAAGCGATCCCAACAGTCGCGCCCTTCATTCGGGATTCGACAACCCCCCAAGAAGTGAGGGTAGTTGTAGACCTGCCGCCGCTGATCCCGGACGAATATCGCGTTGGAGCCTGGGTAGGCACTGACTTTTCCAACACGCTGGATGCTGTCCCAGGCGTTGTAAGCTTTGTGGTAAGGCAGTCGCCGACGCCGGGGCGCTCGTTCCCCCACTATCGCAAGAGGGGGTACTGCGTGCCAAACTCACGCGTGGTTAGTGCAGGCACGGCAAATTAACCGATTGGCGCCCGACCGCGGGATGTGTCTCGGTGGGTGATAAAAAGTGACAACAGTATTTAGAGGGTGTCTGTGACAGGTTGACCCACCCAAACTGAGAGTCAGGAATATGCAGCGGCGTTTATCCAATTGGGCGTTGTTGCAGTGGCCTTTCTATTTTCTGCTGTGTACGAGGGGGACGACGGGATGTCCAGAAAAAATGTAATTATACAGTTATGTAGAGAATCCTTCCTGCACTGAATCGGCGGCCGGGAATTTTCAGGAAACGGGGGGTGCGGGTATTCCCCAAACGGTCGAAACTTAAATGCGGAATCGAGACAAGTAATTAAATAGTGAGCGGAACGAGTTCTAAATCGGCTCATCCACCGAAGCTGGATTTTGGTGCCAAGTTTCAGTAGTGCTATGGCAGTCTATTAAAAGCTGCAGACAGGGACAGAGGCAGCGTGCCATACGGTTGGAACCAGGCAGCCAATCCTTCCTATCCTTGAGGAGTGCATGAAAACGCAACCGCCTCTATTCTTGCGTGCAGTTCGTTGTCTGGGCAGAGATCTGCACCTATGGGCAGATGCCCGAGCAATGGAGTGGCAACTTGCGAAGAGCTGTCTGCGCGGTGCACCCGAAATCCAGTCATACACAACGCATGCAGAGCTGCGAGCGCTATCCGAAGCCGCCGCTAGATGCCGCCACGGAGCCGTCGCTCTGGAGATAGGTTCTCACCTAGGCGCTTCAACCTGCTACATTGCAGCTGGTCTGTCGCGAGTCGGGGGGCGATTGTTCTGTGTTGACACCTGGCACAACGAAACAATGCCCGAAGGGCTGCGCGATACCTTTGCGGAGTTCTCTCGCAACACCGCTGGCGCGAAGGTGATGATAACGCCACTGAGGAAACCGAGCGGTGCGCTTGTCCGTGATGACCTCATTCTGCCGCTGGACTTCGCCTTCATTGATGCCGACCACAGCTACTATGCTGTAAAACAGGACTGGCATCTTATTGCTCCATGGATGAGCCAAGACGGGGTTCTTGCCTTCCATGACTGCATCGCTTTCGAGGGGGTCTCGCGAGTAGTTGGAGAAGCATTGGCGAGTGGGCAGTGGAGGCTAGAATCCCACACCGGCAATCTGCTTTTCATCCGTCGGGCACGATTCAGAAAATAGAGGATGACAACGACTGTATCGGTCATAATACCTACCCGCAACCGCGCAGATAGTCTTCATGAGACATTGGCGGCGATTGGGCGCGTGGCTGTTCCGGACTTTATTTCCGCAGAGCTGATCGTGGTGGACAACGGATCGACGGATGAGACGAAAGCCGTTGTTCACGCGTCGGCTCCGGCAAACATGCCCACCCGGTACGTGTGGGAGCCTAGGCCCGGCCAAAACTATGCCTATAATGCCGGACTTGCTCGCGCTGAAGGCGAAGCTCTTGTCTTCACCGATGACGATGTGCGCCCGCGCGCACAATGGCTGGAGGCCATGTGCCGTCCCATCCTTCTTCGTCATGCCGATGCCTTGAGTGGGCGCGTGGTCATACCTCCATACCTGTTGCGGCCTTGGATGAGCTTTGCCGACCGCGTCCGGATGGCTGAGGTCGGAAATGGGGGAGCCGGCGTGTGGCTTGTTGGAGCCAACATGGCCTTTGCCCGCCGCGTCTTTGGCATTGTTCCGCTGTTCGATGTGGAGGTCGGTCCCGGAGCGCTGGGATTGCATGGCGAAGGTCTGTTCGGCCGGCAGCTGCAGGCAGCTGGGGTTAGCATCAAACGAGCAGGAGAAGATAGCACCGTGGAGCATCATTTTGGTGTGGAGCGTCTATCGTCGAAGGCGTGGCGACGGCTGGCGGTGGCGTCTGGGAGAAGTATGGCTTATATAGACTATCACTGGGAGCATAAGACCATCCCTGTTTCGCGTGCAAGGGTGTGCCGGGCCCGTTTGCAGTTGTTGGCATTGCGGACACGGGAGCAGGCATGGTTTCGCAGAGAAGGCATTAGCGAACATGAGTGGGAGCAGGTGAGTTGGCTGTCGTATTTTCGCCAGATGCGCCTTGAGCAAATGCGGCCTCGCAACTACGAAAAACATGGTTTTCGAAAAGTCCGCGGAGTTCTTTACGATCAGATCACGCTGCCTCGCTCTGCAAAATGGTCGCGAAGAGATCCGTGCAAGAATGAGGCGGGTCGGGCATGATAACGATATTCACAGCTCCCAAACGATTTGACGGGCATATCGGCCTGATCCAGAGAAATGCAATTCGGAGCTGGAAGCTTCTGGCTGCAGGAGTTGAGGTCATCCTTTTTGGCGATGACACAGGTGTATCGGAACTGGCGCAGGAGATCGGGGTCCGCCACCAGCCTGAAGTAGCTAGGAACGAGTACGGCACGCCTCTCTTGGACTCAATATTCTCCTGCGTTGAGCAGACCGCCGCACATGACATAGTGTGTTACGTAAATGCCGACATAATCATCCTTAGCGATTTCATGCAGATGCTCAGGATGCTCAAGGGCAAGCAGTGGCTGGTTGTTGGGAGAAGATGGGATCTGGATGTTACTGAACTTGTGGACTTCGGCCGCGCAGACTGGGAATACCAGCTTCGGTCCGCACTTATGCAGGAAGGTCGCATCCATCCACCTTACGGCAGCGACTATTTCGTCTATGCCCGCGGTGGTTTGGGCCGGCAACTTCCACCCTTTGCCGTTGGCCGCAAGGGTTGGGACAATTGGGTGATTTATAACGCCAGGCGGAATGGCACACCTGTGATCGATGCCACGGTTGTGGCAACCGTAGTGCACCAGAATCACGGTTACAGCCACGTACCCAAGGGAACCGGCATCAGTTATCTCGGCCCGGAATCAGACGCCAATGCGGCACTTGCGGACGAAACATGCTTCCATTTTGATCTAGAAGATGCAACGCACCGAATAACCACGGCCGGACCAAGGCTTCTTCTTGATGAGCGTCATCTGCGTCAACGGCTGAGGCAAGCGGAGGTGTTACATCCAGCACTCGGCTGGGCTACGCGGCCGATGGCCTGTGTGGCGGACAGGCTCGCTGCTCGAGTCCACAAGTATCGTGCCGCTCCTGGCACTGGGATACATTGAGATGGCAGGCGATCCCCTCCTATTTCGACGGCAGTTCCTCATGGCGCCTACGCCATGTTCGTCTCTGTCTCATTGGCAGCACGTGCGCATTGGCACTTATCACCTCTATGCTCATCCCGATGTGGAATTGTCCTCTGTGGTAAGAGAGGACGCCCGGGTATCGGTAACTCTGATCGGGTACATGCTGCATCCGAAGCAGCCGGGCCTCTCAAACACGGAGTTGCTCCAGACCATCGCCGGTATTTCAGCGTCCGCGGATAAGATTGCTGACTATCTGCGCTCTGTCGCAGGTCGCTTTGTCCTCATCCTACACTCAAAAGATGATACTCTTCTTTATCATGACGCGTGCGGGTTGAGGACCGTCTACTATACTCGGCACGAAGGCCAAACCGTCGTGGGATCACAGCCGCTGATCCTCAAACAAGCTGTGCCTTTGTCTGAGGGCGAACGGTACTCATTCTACCAGCAATCGCCATATGTAAAAGCCAACGTGGAGCACTGGATTCCAAGCGGGTGCTCGCTGTATGAAAATGTACACCACCTCGTTCCCAATCACTATCTGCGATTCTCGTCGCTGGAGCAGGTACGGTACTGGCCGACACGGCCCATACGTGCAAGAGGGATAGACGACGCGCTTACTGAGGCTACTGACCTTCTCAGAGGCTTGGTAACGGCGGCAAGCAACAGGTTCAGCCTTGCCATGACAATGACCGCGGGATGGGATTCGCGGGTGCTCTTGAGTGCTTCACGAAGCATCGCTGACAAGCTGTTCTTTTACACTCTATGGTACCGCGATATGCAACCGAACTCGCCAGACATCAGAGTTCCTCATCAATTGTTGCGGTCCCTTGGATTGCGACACAACATCATTGATTGCCGGAAACCGATAGAAGCCACCTTTTCGGACCTGTACACAACGAATGTCTCGCTGGCGCATGTGAACGACTGGGGACAAATCGCGAGTGGTATGCGAGATGCGTATCCGCAGAACAGGGTGACCTTCAAGGGATCCTGCTGCGAAGTGGCCCGTCGAGTAATCTACTGGAACAATCCAGGCACGCCAATCACCTCGGTGGAACAGATATTGGCATGTGAGGATGGTTGGAGATCGATCCCATTTGCGCGCGACCGGGTCGCCGACTGGTATACGCAATCCCGCACGGCCGCTGCCGCGGCAGGCATCGACATGCGAGAACTGTTCTACTGGGAGCATCGGATGGGCAGTTGGCAAGCACAGAGTCAACTTGAATGGGACCTCGTTCAGGAAGCCTATACTCCATACAATCACCGGGGCATCTTGGAACTGCTGCTTGGGATCCCAGTAAGCTTTCGGAACCCGCCCGATTTCAGGTTTTTCCGTATGATATGCGAGGCCCTGTGGCCCGAGGTCTTGGCTCAACCGGTGAATCCCCGCCCCTTAAGCTTGGGATCGAGTGTTGGCCGCATTCTAGGGCGGCACGGCGCCTATGGCGTGGCGCGAAGCATATATCGGCGATGCCGCAGAAGTGCCTAGGCCGTAGGCTTGGTTGAATTCCGTGTGCCACCAGTGCGGGCAGGTTATTGCCAAAATATAAAGGGACTGAGAGATTTTTTGAGATATGCAAATGCCCTTGGTTAGTATCGTCATCCCCTGCTATAACGCCGAACGATACGTCGGAGAGGCAATCGAGAGTGCTCTGAGGCAAACCTACCCGAGTATCGAGGTCATTGTCGTTGACGACGGCTCGAACGACGCCAGCCTTGACAGGATCCGCTCCTTTGGATCACGGGTCCACTGGGAGGCAGGCCCGAACCGGGGCGCTAATCATGCACGCAATCGAGGCATTGCACTTTCGCGGGGCGAATGCATTCAGTTCCTGGATGCTGACGACGTTCTGGATCCTCGTAAAATTGCGGTGCAGATGGAACTTCAGATACGAGAATCAAGAGACCTTTTTTACACAGACTGGACTGACGTCCTCGTCAACGGCGAAATTCGCACCTATGTGATTTCGGAAGACATAAAGAGCGATCCTGTCTGTTTCCTCCTGAAACTGCCGCGCACTATACTGATCTCGGCTCCTGTCCATAGGAAAGCAGACCTAGTACATATCGGGATGTTTGATGAGAAGTTGCCGTGCTGTCAAGAATATGATCTGAACCTCCGTCTGGCAGCGATGCTTGAAGTCCGTTTTCGTCGTGTGGCAGACCCATTGTTCACCGTGCGGCAGGTCCGAGGAAGCGTTAGCAGCAACTACATCCGTCTGTTGGATTATCACCTTGGTATCATGTGTCGCCTGCGCGATATCCTTCAAACCAAGGATGGTTTGACAGATGAGCGATCGCAAAGGATCGCGCAGGTGCTCGCCACTGATGCACGGGCTTATCTTCGCAGAGGCCACCGCACCAAATCAGACCATTACTTCGCAGAAGCGAGAAACCTACACCATTCTGGTGGACTTGGCGCCTTCAATCGCGCATACGCTTCAATGCACAGGCTTGCGGGGCCTCATCTTGCGGAGTGGCTTGTGAATGCGAAACGTCGTCTTTGCGGGTGCCCCGCTGTGCAGGGCGAGAGCAAATGTCGGAATTGAACCCTCCAATGAAGAGCGTGCGTGTTACAGTCGTGGTCCCCGTCTTCAATGCTCAACGCTATCTTCCGGCATGTCTTTCCCACATCAGATCTCAGACGCTTCGGGATTGGGAGTGTATCTGCGTGGATGACGGTTCTTCCGACGACAGCTATGCAGTTGTGAGGCAGTTCATTGCAGAGGACTCGCGGTTCAGTTTGCTCCGACAAAGGAACGGGGGACCTGGGGTCGCACGCAACACAGGACTGGAGTTGGCTCAAGGTCGATATTTTTGTTTCGTCGATGCGGACGACATCATCCATCCTCAAATGCTCGAAAAAATGGTGGGCAACGCTGAGTCTCACTCTGCTGATCTAGTAGCGTGCTCTCTCTTCCGGTTCCGGTCAGATGACGAGGTTGGCGTGGAACTGGCAACTGCCCTGCCACAGGAGCAATTACGCGTTTTCGAGCATCCGCTTCTTCCCCGTATGGTTGACTGGAAAACATGCCACGTCCATTCGGTGGCCAAGCTCTATCTGCGGGAGTTGTACGGGGATCTGCGATTTCCTCCACTCTCTGGCGCGGAGGATGACTACTACAGCTTCAACGTGTATGCTCGGTCCAAACGTGCCATCTTCTCAACGGCACAACTCTATGGCTACCGTGTCGTGAATCAGGGGCTCACGCGGTCTGCAGCGAAGTATCGGAATTACATTGAGGGAGACACAGCCGTCGCGGTGCATGCAGAGCGATTACTAAGTGAGCACGCGGTGGACGTAAAGATACGCAAATTGCTTGTTGGCCGCTACCTGATGAGGACCTTTGCATTTTTGAACCAAATGTGCACCGATAACAGGATATCGCGTCCCGAAAGGCTGAAACTCTTGGCGACAGCCCGTCGAGGGTTGCAGAGTGTTCGACAGAGCGTATCAGGGTCTTACCGGCTTGTGCCGCCGGTACATTACGTACCTTACTGCTCTGTGCGCCTCGGCTCGCTCAGGCTGCTGATGCTCTGGCAGTGGATTCGGGCATGTATACACGCGATGCTGAAAGGATCGATCAGAGTCGCTCCGAAAGAAAAGCATGCCGCGGGGGTTTCGGCATGAAGGGTGTGCTCGTTTCGATCGTCGTTCCGGTTTACAGAACCCCAATCCCACTACTGCACCGACTGGTCCGAAGTGCTCTGGGTCAAACAGTCCAAGAGATCGAACTAGTCATTGTGGACGACGCTTCGCCGGATGAGTGCCCATCCGCCATTGATGCACTGAAGGCGACAGACAATCGCGTCCTAGTGCTTCATCGACGGTCAAACGGTCGCGCAGGGATGGCCAGGAGTGATGGATTCGCAGTTGCGCGAGGGCAGTATGTGTTGTTCGCGGATTCGGACGATATGATCCAGTCGGACATGTGCGAATCCCTCGTTTGTTTGGCAGGCAAACACGGCGCGGATATCGCAGCATGCTCGTGGACAATCGCCGATGAAGCCGGGCACCTGGTGGGACAGGGCACTCTGCCTGATAAAGTCTACAACTTCGACCGGCCATGCATAAGAGACGCAGCCTTCCGGCGAATGGGCTACGCGCTATGGAACAAACTGTTCCGCCGCGAGACTATCTTGCCGCTTCGCTTTGAGAGCTTCGAAGCCAATATTGGCGAAGATGCGTTGTTCAATGTTGAAGCCGTCCTGCGAAGCCGAAGGATGATAACAACAAGTTACGTCGGCTATGAGTATACCGTGCGTGGTGAGTCTGCCACAGGCCGGGCAGCAAAGGGAATGCCATACCTGCGCACTTTGGCCCTGCTCAGGGAGCGAGTCCGCGCAAAGCTCATTGCTTCCGGGTATAGGGCATTTGCGGACAGGATGGCTCTCGGGGGCTTTACCACAGGGTGCGGGTGGATAGCTGAGCACCCTGATGCACAGCATAGATCAGAACTGTGGGCGTTCTGGCACCGATACCTTCTCGAGAACGTTCTTCCAAACGTGAAAACATGCAGGTCCCTGGCAACATGCTGTCGGCTGGCTGCAGGTACCGGAGACCCGGCTAGGGCCTACGCCTTGTCGCGGCTTGCCATGAAGTTGGCGGATCCGTCCGTATTTCTCTCGAAGGTCCGGTCGCGGCTGTGCTTCATCAATCGCGCAATGTCCAAAGATACGGCTGCCACGTGATAGCTGAACCAAAGGCCAGATGGTTCTGTTCTGGGGACGAACATGGCTGCATCGTTCGCGGGCGGGGGTATGCCTTCATTGACGGATCAATCGCGCGCGATCAGCAATTGGTGGATCTCGTTTATCGACAAGTTCACGCGAAATCCGAAGAGCAGTCGGTTATGGTTTTTAAGCAGCTGATTCCCACATTGAACGGGTGCTGGGCTTTGTACATTCGATGGAGCAGTGGGCGATCTATCGGCGCTGTTGATCGGTCGCGTAGTATTCCTCTGTTTTACACAAAAGCGGGTCCATTGTATTCGTTGGGCGATACTCCGGAAAGGTCCAATGCCCAAATGAGCTTGAGCGTTGATGGTGTTTCCGCGGCGGCATTCCTCCTCAGTGGCTATATATCAGGATCGTCGACGCTGTTTGCCGGTGTTCACCAAGTGGAAGCCGGCACATGGGTCGAGTTCGGCCCGAGTGCAGGAGCAGCGCCATGTGTTGGAAGGTATTTCCGGTGCTTCTCTGATGAGCCGCGATCAGACAGCCACGATGTCCTGGAACGTGATTTCCAGCAGACCATTGAGGATGTCTCTGAACGCATTGGCAAAGCGCTGAGCGGCCACAGGCTTATCCTGCCGCTCAGCGGCGGCTTCGACTCGAGGCTTATCGGCTGGATGTTGTGGAAAAACGGCCTCAGGGATGTGCTGTGCTATACCTATGGCACGGCGTCGAATCCTCAAGTCAAGCTCGCATCCGATGTTGCCAATGCCTTTGGCTTTCGGTGGCGATTCATCGAGTACACGCCCCAACGTTGGGCCGAATGGATGGCCTCTCAGCAGATGATGGAGTATTGGGATTTTGCTTGCGGTGGCACATCTTGTCCGCACATTCAGGATTTCCCTGCGGTAGCCGAACTGCACCGCCTCGGTGAACTATACGAAGCTCCCATATTCCTGCCGGGTCACGTGGGTGATGCGTGGGCGGGTCTGTTCGCCTCGCCCAGGCTGGATACTGGCGCAGACCATCCCCCATGTGAGTATCATTCGCGGTATCGACCGATCGTGAACCCAGTAGTCTCCGCGATCATCTACCGTCACCTGAACCTATGGCCAACATCCGTTGAAGCGTGGCGGAGGCCGCCGTTATCTGGTGTTGCAGAACGCCTGCATGATGAGATCGCCGATCTCAACAATAGCCGTGAGGGCGGCCATTCGGCATATGTTGATTGGGTGCTGCAGAGCCGCACCGCAAACTGGATTGTTAATAGCTGCCGGCTCTTTGAATTTTTTGGGGGAGAGTTCGCCCTATGTCTTGGCGACTATTCCCTTATCGATTTCTTCCGGCGAGTGCCTTCGGCGGAACTGTTTAACTGTGGCCTCTATGCGCGCACATTGCAGAATCGCCTTTTCGATTGTCCAAGATCTCCGATTGCCAACATACCGGTCATCAGTGGCGGCGTGCCTTCATTTACCACAAAGCAGATGGCCATCAGGATGCTGGTCGCTTTGGGCTTGTACAAGAGCATCGATCGCTGGAGATTTCGATCCTTCCGAAATCGTTCACTGGCTGCCGACTGTTGGTTCACCGGTGGCAGGAGTTCATCAGAAGTGACCATCGGACAGGCGCTCGATCGATATGAAGTGATGGAGTTCTTGCCCGACGAATTGCGATCTATTGTCTATCCATATGTTAACCGTCCCGTATATTCGGTTCAATGTAACGGGCTGCTTGCGGCGGTGGTTCTGGCGCGTGCATACGCGCGGTATGGACGGCGTCCCATATGCTAAGGTTGTTCTCGTGCAGGCTATGGGCCCAGCTGGAGCATTCCATCACAGCAAGATGAAACCGTAAATGCGGCAAAGTCAGAAGGTGTGGGAAAAGGCATGACAACTGAAGCAAACGCCAAGCCGCTAATCTCACAGGGCAAGATCGTTCGCTGGTGAGCTTTTTTAAAATAATGCGATGGCCCCATTGCGTTTGTACCCTCTTATGATTTTTATGACGGCGTATGAAGGTATAGCTGAGATTTTGTTGAGGCAGCATTTCCTTTCGATGTTTCAGGATCCGTAATATGGGCCAAATACTCATTCGAAGGCGCAACCTGAAGGATTTGGCTGGAATCACAGACCCTGGAGATGTGTTTCGTTTCAGCCGTCCTGGACCGCAATCCATGCTAAATAACTACAACCATCAGTCGGGACATTACATCGAACTGACACTCGGCTGGTTAAGTGGGAAGTTGAATCTTCATCGGAGTCTCGTTATGCGAGCAGCGGGCTCAGCCAAGAGATTACTGCTGCCATACATGCAGGCTGATGAGAACCATGCTCAATGATTTGGTGTCGGTCATTATTCCTGCTTATCTTGCAGAGCAATCTCTGCCCCTCACCTTGGAGAGTGTGTGGGAGCAGACACAGCAGGCCTATGAAGTCATTGTTATTAATGATGGATCGCCTGATCGCACAGGTGAGGTTGCCCGTGCTTACCGCGACCGGATAATTTACATAGAGCAAACCAATGCTGGGCAGGGCGCAGCCAGAAACCGAGGGCTTGAACGGGCCAGTGGAGATTTTATCGCATTTCTTGACGCAGATGATTACTGGAAACCGATGTTTTTAGAACGCTGTATCTGTTTCCTCAATCAACACCCGGAAGTGGTTGCGGTTAGCACTGGTTTGATCTTGAAGCTTTTTAACGGGAGGGAGCGGATTCTGCCCCGGTGCGTCGCCCTGCCAAGTGGCCCAAAGAAAGAAACAGTCTTAGATGACTTTTATTCCTTCTGGGCCAAGGAAGACCATGTTCGAACCGGCTCTGCTGTAATCAGACGTTCCGTTATTGATTGGGCCGGTTTCCAGCGTGCCGATTTGCGAGTAAGCCAGGATCTCGAGTATTGGGGCTATATTGCGACATTTGGCCAATGGGGATTCATCCCGGAGCCGCTCTGGATAGGCAACTCGCGCGCGGCCGGTGCAAAAGCCGGGTGGTCCGGCAAATATGATTTGCGCCGTCGGCTCTGTCCTTCAGTAGAAGCCTGGCAGGAAAGGTTATTGCCCCGCATTTCTCCTGTGCAAATGCCAGCCTTCCGTATTGTGCGTGGCCGCGTTGCTGCAGGCTATGCTCACAACCATATACTGGCTGGCCGGTTGACTAAAGCCAGAGAAATTGTTATGCGTTTTGGCGAAGATATGCCTTCAACATGGCTCACCCGCTTGCTTCATTTTGGAATCGCTTGCGGAACTCTGGGATGGGACGCAGCATGTTGGATTATTCGTTTTAGGGAGATGATGAAACATCAATCTCTTATGCTGCGCACCAATGCTTGATAAGCATAGCAATGAATCCAAACATCATGGTGGTGGTTCAGCGATATCAGAAATGGAGCCAAACTGAATGAGGATATGGGCATTGAGCCATGATTTGCTTTGATTAGCAATGGGGTCGGGAAATACGAGCGAAATTTTTCGGGTAGCATGGATCACGCGATCCTTTTTGGATTACCGCGTGCCCGTTTACCATGCGTTCGACCAGCTAACGCATGGCAACCTTTATTTGCTTTATTCCGGCGATTACGTACCCGCGCGAGTCCAACAAAAAACAAGGCAGCATCTAGGCGATCGGGCAGTCGGGCTCCGGGGTGAATGGAAGATCGGCCGCGAAGACCGTCTTTATATGGCCAATCGGAATTTATCGTTTCGATTTCAGCCCGGTCTGCTCAAAGCAATCCGAAAAATCCAACCCAAGGTCATGGTTTGCGACGGCTTTTTTAAATGGACGTTCCCCGCCCTTATATATCGCATTTTTACCGGTACACCATTGGTCATCCTTTATGAACGGACATTTCACACGGAACGGAGTGCCCAATGGTTTCGCACGTTCTATCGCGGGTTGGTTCTTAGGTTTACAGACGCTATGAGCTGCAACGGAATGCTGTGCAGGAATTATTCAGAATGGCTGGGCATGCCGTCCAGCAGAATCACGATCGGCCACATGGCAGCTGACACCGAAGCCATGGCTTCCAAGGCAAAAAACGTTTCACCAATACAAATTCAACGACTCCGCACAGAGTTGACGGCAGGGCCCGAAACGCTAATTCTTCTATACGTCGGGCGTTTGATCCGAAGCAAAGGTTTGAAGGAATTGATTGAGGGCTGGGCCAGTTTATATAGATCAGATATCCGCACTCAACAAACAACGCTGGTTCTGGTTGGCGAAGGACCCGAAGAGACAAATCTTAGACAGCAAGTAAGGGATCTGCATTTACAGAACGTTCATTTCGCAGGGGCTGTAGACTACGACAAACTGGAACCCTACTACGCTGCAGCCAACGCTTTCATTATCCCGACGCTTGAGGACAATTGGAGTCTTGTTGTACCAGAGGCAATGGCCTGTGGATTACCAATACTCTGCTCAAAATACAACGGCTGCTGGCCCGAGTTGGTACATGAGGGTCGCAATGGATGGGTTTTTGATCCCCTTAATCAAAGGGATATTGTGCGATGTCTTGCCTTGTGCCTCGAAAAGGGAAAAGATGGACTTCAATATTTTGGAAAGAATTCCAAACAAATAATTGAACATCACAATCCCAAAATGGCAGCGCATGCAATTCATAGAGCATGCATGCTTGCAACCGAAAAACCTGAATAAACAAACTATTGCCTCTTCAAAAATATTTGCATATCAGGCCAGCTGGAATGTCAAAGCACAATTTGGGAATGGCAACGATTGTGACAACGCATTCAAAACCGTGGCCATGTATGCAACTAAATATTGGAGCTTTTGGCCTGCCATGGTGGACACTGGCTCTGATAATTTGCACTTCCGGACTTATATTAAGACTTACAATTCTTCGCCGCCGAAGGCCAGGAACGGAATTCACTCAAGTGGATTCTTTTGCCGCAATAGAAATTATCCTTGTTTGCGTTGCGGCGCTCTTGCTTGCTATGAAGCCCGGATTTATGGATCGCGTTTGGAGAGTTCTAGGAGGAACCTCAGCTCGGATTATGTTCCTTTTCTTTATAATAGCTGTAGGTTCCGCTATCTGGTCTCCAATGCCAACATATTCCCTATTCAGGGCTGCCGAATATTTAATAGAATCCATCGCAATTGCCGCAATTCTTGCATGCTGCAACAGTTTCCGCCAAGCAGAGCGAGTGCTGCTGATTTCCGCATTTGCGGCATTATTAATGGATACCATTTACAATATTCATTCCTTTGGATTTACTTTTGAAAACCTGCGAAGCAATTCTTCTTCTGTATCAGCGGTTATGATTTTCGGATATGGTTTCGGAGAAGCAATCGCAAGAAACAGAAATGCTCGAAAGGTTCCTGCTTTGGTTTCGAGCATAGCATTTGTCCTGGTCTTATTGGGACGCAGCATGGCGAGTTGGTGGTGCTCCTTGCTAGCGATTTTTCTCGCGTTTCTCCTTGCCCGATCAAGACGACTTTCCCTCATCGTCGGCACAATTTTACTTGGATTGCTAATTTCATTGGTCGGGATGCAAAAACTCCAGCCGGTCATTGATCCCCATGGGGAAATTGAAAAGGTAGAAGGTCTGCACGGCCGAGAGTTGCTATGGCAAGACTATTGGCAAACAATCAAACAAAATCCCTGGCTTGGCGTTGGATATGCGGTAGGCCCGCGTATAGCTGGAACAAGATACACAACTAATGCACATAACTCTGCGATCGCTGTTATCCTGGGAACCGGCATGGTTGGAGGTATTTTGATTCTGTTATCGCTTATAGCTGGTTTGAGAGAAGCTCATTGGGTCAGCAGATCAGGGAAGCTGGGTTCGGTGGGAACAATTACGGCACTAGCAGCTGGCTCTGTCAACAGCATGTCCATTTCGGTTTTCGGCGATGCTTGGGCACCATCCTCCTTTGTTTTTATGATGTTTTATGCTTTTTTCCTTTTTGCGGTACTTCGCCCTCAATGGGGTGCACGACATCCTCAGTTTAGATGGCAAAAGGTATCAAACAATCATCAGATCCTCGCACGAATAACTTCGCGCTGCCCACCCAGAGCATCAGCTGCACAGCACTTCCTCAATTGATCTGTGGTCCTTCCTTATTTTATTTGCGTTCATGAAGCTTCTCATTGCCCATAACGACTACGCACGACCGAGTGGAGAGGAGTGCGCGCTGGAGTCACTGGCACGGTTACTAAAATATCACGGCAATAGCATTGCATCCATGCGACGCAGCTCGGAGGAAATTCGCAATTCCCTTCCTGATAAGACAAAGGCTCTGCTTGCCGGCGTTTCCAATCCCTGGGCGGCGCGCGAAATGGCGGATGCATTGGACAGCGAAAGCCCGGACCTGGTATTGATACAGAATATATATCCGCTCCTATCGCCAAGTATCTTCGCCAAATGCCGCAAAAGCGGCATCCCCGTAGTAATGCGCTGCCCAAACTACCGGCTTTTCTGCCCCAATGGATTACACCTTAGTCATGGGCAGCTTTGCGAGCGCTGTTTGGGCGGCAGGGAATATTGGTGTGTTTTAAAAAATTGCGAAGAAAATTTCGCCAAAAGCTTCGGATATGCGCTCAGGAATGCAGCAGCAAGGATCAGCAGGCGGATATCAGACAATGTAGATACCTTCATCGTGCTGTCGGAATTCCAAAAGCGGCGGTTCATGGATCAGGGTATTGCCGAAGACAAGCTGGCGATCCTGCCAAATATAATGCCCGATCGCCGATCTGACATATCGCAAATTGAAAATAGCAAATCGCGGAACAGCGTGGAACGTGGAACGTGGAACGTGGAACAAAGCAATGCAGATCTCAATGCTATAGGTGACCTGATCGGATTTGCCGGCCGGATCAGTCCGGAGAAAGGAATCGAAGACTTTGTCGCGGCAGCAAAAGCGCTGCCCGGTCTCCCCTTTGCGGTAGCCGGCGGCATGGACCAAATGCCGGAACTGGTTGCCTCAAGCCCTCACAACGTTAAATGGTTTGGCTTCCTTAAGGACAAGGAACTGGATTCGTTTTACAGCCAATGTCGCATTGTTGTCTTCCCTTCCCGCTGGTTCGAGGGTTTCCCTAACGTAGTAAATAACGCAATGGCCATGCGAAAACCTGTCCTTGCTTGCCGTATTGGGGCGCTGCCGGAAATTGTGGAGAATGGGAAGACAGGGCTTTTGTTTGAGGTTGGGAATGTCGCGGAACTGGCAAGCAAGATCGCGGGCCTTTATGGAGATCCCGAAAAATGCAGGGCATATGGAAATGCCGGGCGGGCTAAGGCAGAGAGGGAATATTCCGCTGATGTCGTGTATGAGCGGCTGATGGGGATTTTCGCTAAGGTCCTGAATGGGCACAAGGTTGAACGTTTGAACGTTTGAACGTTTGAACGTTGAACGTTTAACATTGATTGTTATTCGCTGCTATGTTGTTTAATTCGTTTGAGTATTTTATATTTCTGCCGCTGGTCATACTGGCGTATTTTGCGGCGCCCCCGAGGTTCCGGGTGTGGCTGCTGCTGGCGGCCAGCTACATCTTCTATATGTTCTGGCGGTGGGAGTATGTGGCTCTTATCATCGCCCAGACCGAGATTAACTACTTCTGCGGGCTGCAGATCAATAAGAGCGAGGATGGGAAAAAGCGGCGCATATGGTTGATTGCTGCGGTGGCACTCACCCTTGCCATTCTCTTCTTCTTTAAATACTTCAATTTTGCCAACAATACGCTGCGATGGGTCTTTCAGTCTTTTCATAGCGCCTACTCGATTCCCAATCTCGATGTGCTGCTGCCGGTCGGCATCTCCTTTCATACCTTCCAGGCTCTCAGCTACACCATCGACCTTTACCGGCGGAAAATCCCCGTCGAGCGCAGCTTTGCCCGATTCGCCCTGTTTGTCACCTTCTTCCCGCTGCTTGTGGCCGGCCCAATCGAGCGCGCTCATCGGTTGCTGCCCCGGTTCAGCGAAACGAAACACTTCCATGTTGCGCGGACCGTTGGCGGGCTGAAGCTGATCCTTTGGGGGCTGTTCAAGAAGGTCGTCATCGCAGACAGTTTGGCCGTGTACGTCACCCAGATCTATGGGCATCCCGACCTGTATTCCGGCGCCACACTCGCCCTGGCAACCTACTTCTTCGCTTTCCAGATCTATTGCGATTTTTCCGGCTATACGGATATCGCCATCGGTTCGGCCCGCATCCTCGGCTACGATATGATGCAGAACTTCAACCTGCCCTACCTGGCGCGGTCCATCTCCGAGTTCTGGCAACGATGGCATATCTCTCTTTCCACCTGGTTTCGGGATTACGTCTATATCCCGCTGGGAGGCAACCGGGGCACGACCGGCCGATGGGCATTCAACATCCTTGTGACTTTCCTGGTCAGCGGATTGTGGCATGGGGCGAACTGGACCTTCATTATCTGGGGCGGATTGCATGGGCTCTATTACCTCATCGAGCGATGTCTGGGACCGTTTGCGAGACGGGTAGTTGAGGTTGTCCGACTGCCCGGAAAGATTGTGGCCGGGTTGCAGATATTGGTGACATTCCATCTTGTGCTTATTGCCTGGGTGTTTTTCCGGGCCAAAAACCTTGGGGATGCGGTGCTGATATTGTCCCGGATTGCAACCGACCTCACCGGAAAGCTTTATCTTGGTTCGTCGGCTGTTTCCACTGCCATCGGCACGGGTTTGATTGTTATCCTCTGCTTGATTATGATCCTGCAGTATCGAGGGAGAATTCCTCTTTATTTCTCGGGAGCGCAGGTGCCTGTGGCTTTGCGTTGGGGTGCGTATCTGGCCTTGATGCTCGGAATCGCGATGTTCGGGAAGAGCGGGAATGATTTTATTTACTTTCAGTTTTAACGCTGACGTACGCTGACAAGACGCTGACTTACGCCGACAAAAAAATCTATATAGCCTTGGCTACCCCAACTTTATTGGATGATCTTCGGAAACAGGGCAAAGGTTTGAGGCTCTTTCTCTGGAAAGGATTGCTTCTTGTTGCGCTGTTCCTGGTGGCGGACCGGGCTATCGGGATGTTTCTGCTCTCTGGGATCAAAGCCTATTACGGGCTGGACAAGGCGGCGGAAATTCTTTGCATTGGGCACTCTCAGACTGTCCTTGGAATCGATAAGATTGAGCTGGAAAAGCGGCTTGGGATGAGGGTGGCTAAATATGCGGTTGAAGGCGCCAATACGGCCGACAGGCTCGTCATGCTGCGGCATTATCTGTCCGCACAACCGAAATCGGTTCGCGCCGTGCTGATGGGCGTGGATGCGCACCTGTTTTCGAGCGCGGGGTTGAGTTCGGCATCCTATACGCTGCTCTTCCCTTTCATCGATAATCCGGAGGTGCGGCCCTATATAAAAGCCAACTGCAAGTCAGGGTTCGAATATGATTTGCGCCGCATCCTGATGGCGCCGCGGTTTGGCGAAATGCCGTTGTCGTTGGCCGTTCGGGGATACACAAAGAACTGGAGCAACCTGAAGTTCGGGCAGGTCAATATTCCGAACCTGCAAAAGGAAATAGGCGAGGGGCGGTTTCGCAGGATTGCCTTCGATGCAGATAATATACGCCTGTTTGAGCAGACGCTGCGGTATGCGAGAGAACGGGATATTCGGGTTGTGCTTGTTTATATTCCTACTGTAGATGTGCTGAACAATGCTGAGCCGGAACTTCAGCGGAAAGCTATTTCGATTTTTGAATCGTATGCTGCGTCGGATAGCGGGATTGTTTTCTTAAACTACAACCGGGATTATGAGGAGCGGCACGAATTGTTTTTTGATTCGATTCATTTGAATCCGCAGGGGCGGGATATTGTGACCAACCGGCTGGCGTTGGACCTCAGGCAGGTTTTGGCGAACGACCAGGCGCGGCTGAATGCAGGAAAGAAAAACGCCACGAATTAGCACGAATTTGATGAGCGAGTTATCCGTTGAAAAGACGCTTGGGGTTTCCATTAGCCTGATGACCCTTGAGGGCATCGTGGCGCGTGCAATTCAGAGCGTAGATGGACATATTGTCCCCTTTACTGTTTCTTTCGCCAATCCACATTCGCTGGTAGTTGCCGGGAAGGATGAGACTTTTTGCAGGGCGTTGGAGGAAAGCTCGGTAGCTGCTCCGGATGGGACCGGCATTGTTCTCGCCTCAAGGCTGCGCGGAGGAAAAATCAGGACCAGAGTCACCGGATCGGATTTTTTTACGGCATTCTCGCAGGCACTGAATAATATCCGCGGAAAACGATGCTTCTTCCTTGGGTCCAGCCCGGAGACGCTCGACAAATTGCGCTCCCGGTACGAAAGGCTCTATCCCTCAATCACCTTCGCCGGTTTTTTTTCCCCGCCCTACAAAGACACCTTTTCGCCGGCCGAAAATCAGGAGATGATCGCAACCGTCAATGCCGCCCGCCCTGATGTTCTGTGGGTGGGCATGACCGCTCCGAAACAGGAAAAATGGATGCATCAGAATGCTCCTTTTCTGAACGTTAAAGTAATCGCCGCAGTTGGGGCCGTATTCGATTACTTTGCCGGCAACGTCCGCCGACCCGGCAAGATATGGCGCGCCTGCGGGCTTGAATGGCTGCCGCGACTCATGCAGGAGCCGCGAAGGTTGTGGAGGAGGAACGCGGTGTCGACACCGGTATTTCTTTATATGGTGTTAAGGGAGAGAGTGAAGGACAAAACGTTGAACGTTTACACGTTTAAACGTTGAACGTTTTGGAGGTGGAAGGCGAATATGGGGAATTGCGCGTAGGTTGATGTTTTACTTCACTTTATCAAGCAGCTCGAAGTAGCGATCACGGCTAATGCCGGCTGTGGTTAGGTTGGTGCGAATGTGAGTCACAGGGACTTGGTGAGGACTTCTTTTAATAACTACCGGGCGCAACACACCAGACTTCGTCATCACAATATGATCGCCCTTCTGACGACTGACGACAAATCCATCGGATTCAAAGACCCGAACCAAGAGACGGTAGTCAATTGCCGTAATTTTAGGCAACGGCAGCCTCCAGTCGATTAACCTGGATGGGCTGGCGATAGGTCCATCGATCGCTGTTGCCCGGTTCACGATGATAGCCGGCTTCCTCCAGGACAGTATCGAGAGTACCCATGCTTAGGCATTCCTCGAGAAACAGCTCTACTGCTTCTTTGAGCGAATTGAGCGCCTCAGCTGATGTGTCTCCAAAGCTCGATACATTTAGCTCCGGACATACTGCCACAACCTGTCCGTCCTCCTCAAACAGCTCGCTGGTGTAGGGGATGAGTCGCATTATTTTGATCTCCTTGTCGCATTATATAGCAGTTGAGTATCGAGCGCCGTAACGTTTGCACGTTTAAACGTTGAACGTGGAACGTGGAAGGTGGAACGTGAAACACACCTTCCTCGTTCCACTTTCCACCTTCCTCGTTCCACCTACCACTTTCCACCTTCGACGTAGACGATGAGATGATGAAATAGATGGGGAGAGTCGCACTATATAGCCTCGCGGGGGCGGTGATTGCTTTTGTCGTCAGTAGCGCCGTCATTCCCCTGATCCGGCGCGTGGCTCTGGCCGTGCGCGCGGTCGATTACCCCGGCGGCCGCCGGGAACAGGCCGAAGGCATTCCACGGCTCGGCGGCGTCGCCGTCGTCCTCGGGCTCTTCGTCTCTCAAGCCGTGCTCACCGTCCTCCAGTGGGGCGAGTGGAAATCCGACATGTCCGCGGCCGAGATGGTCGCCGTCCCCCTGGCCTTCTTCATCATCTTCATCTGCGGATTGCTGGAAGACACCGTCGGCCTCTCCCCCCTCGTCCGCGTCATCCTCCAGGCAACCGCGGCCATCGTGGTGATCCGGGTCGGCTGGTGCTTCGGGACAATCTATATCCCCTTTGTCGGAAGCCTCCAATTCGGCTTCCTCTCCTACCTGATTTCCCTTCTCTGGATCGTCGGCGTGACTAACGCCATCAACCTGCTGGATGGCCTTGACGGGCTCGCCGGCGGCGTGGTCGCCATCATCGCTGCCGGCCTTCTTGTCTTTTCCCTGGGTAACGGCGATTTCGTCGCCGCCATGATCATGGGCACCATCGCGGGAGCCTGCCTCGGCTTTCTGCGCAAAAACTGGGCCCCCGCCCAGATCTACCTCGGAGACGCCGGATCCCTCACTCTCGGCTTCATGCTCGCTGTCGTCAGCGTCCATTCGGCACTTAAAACCACCGCCGTTATCGCCATACTGATTCCCATCCTCGCCCTGGGCCTGCCTGTCATCGATACCCTGCTGGTCATGCTGTTCCGCTTCACCCAGAAAACGCGCGGCCCATTAATGCAGCGCGCCGGGCGCATGTTCAAGGCCGACCGCAGCCACCTCCACCACATGATGCTGCGCCTCGGACAGAACCGCAGCCGCATCGTGATCGGCATCTACGCCGTCGCCGTCACCTTCTGCGCCCTGGCCCTCATCGCCGCCACCTATAGAAACGCCACCCTGGGATTCATCCTCATCGCGTTCGAGGTCCTCGTGATCGTCGCCATCCGCCAGCTTGGATTAAATGCCGATGTGCTGCGAATGTCGCTCGATAAGCGGGAGAAGATAAGGGAGATACTGTTTAGGAGGGCGGGAGGAGAACGTTTGAACGTTTGAACGTTTGAACGTTATACTTGAAAGGTGGAAGGTTAGGGGATGCGTTTCATCCTTTTTTCAAGAATTTCATGTATGTAGGTTTGATATGGCTTCCCTTCCTCTTTCGCTGCCCGTTGTATCTTGGCCAGAAGGCTTGAACGAATACGGATAGCGATCAGCAGCTTCGCGTCACTGTTTCCGGGACTTCCAACCCTTTTTGCTCTGCGCAATTCCTCATCGGTAGATTCAGCTATGTCCGAAAAATCAATGCAACTGTTCGGAATACGCTTTTCTCTCCTTCCGACTGGCCCGCCGCGCACTGATGAGCCGAATCGCCTTATCGCCATTTGCCGTTCTCCGAATCGTATAGATTACTATCAAAATCCGCTGATCGCGGGACATTCCTAAACGTTTGAATCTTACCTCAGTCTCAGAGTGTTCCGGATCCTCCCAGTCAAGCGCCCCGGGATCACCGAATACTGTGGCAGCTTCCTCAAATGAAACCGAATGCTTTACAAGATTAAGAATAGCCTTTTGGGAGTCCCACGTAAACATAGTATCCGCATTAACTGCTTTGTGAATATTGTTTCGCGCAGGACGAAACGATTTCATGAATAATGAGGGTTCCGGGAAAGACGTTGAACGTTTGAACGTTTGAACGAAAAACATTGTTAGGGTTATTGACATGAAAAACGGGAAAAATGGTTTTGTTTTTAACGTTCAACGTTTAAACGTTCAAACGTTTTAACGTAAAAACAGGAATGATCACCACCGTACAGATCGAGATCGTCGTCGAGCTGGTGCGGAAGCATGCCCGGATGGAGCGCGGGGAAAGCTTCCAGACACTCCGGCATGTCCATGCGCTGGTGAGGGCGCGCGAGGCCAATGTGCCGGAAAGCTTTCTTCTGCCGTTCAGCTCGGCGCTCCGCAAAGTCATCGATACCACACGGTTCGACAAGGCCGCCCTGCCCTCGGCTGTTGGTGCCCTTTTCATGAGCAACCGGCGGACCAGCACCGCCAACCTCGCTTCCCTCGATCAGTTCGCCGCCGAAATATGCGGGAAATTCGAAAGCAAAACCGAATACGCCGTTCTGGCCGGAGACGGCGCCGCTCTCTCGGGACTTTACCAGGATATGGGAGCCTTTCCCGCCTCCCACTGGGCCGCGCTCTTTCGCGACGGCACTTACGCCGCCGAAAGCAGACGCCGCATACTGGGCCTGCCTTCGGATGAATGGTCTGAACCGGTAAAGCTCGGCAAAAATTCGTGGCGCAAACCCAAGCCGCCGCTGCTCATTACCCTCCTCGCCGCGCACCTCGGCAATCCAAGCGCGCCTCCCACGCCCTCGATCTGGCCTCACCTGGGATTGGCTCTTCTCGTCTGGAACGACCGCATCCGGGTGAAGGATATCCTCGAATATGCCGGCACACTGGATGTCCTCGAAGATGCCCAGCGCGGGCTCGCACTCGCCGCCCAAATATTCCCCGAACTCGCCGAATGGACCGACCTCGACAAACTGTGGATTCCGGGGTGGGAGAAAAAGCTGGCGATACCGATCGCAGCGCGGAGGCTGATGATGGGGGAGAGGGAGTGAAGACGTTTAAACGTTTTAGGTTGGGGCTATGAATTAGTCGAACAACACATAAATATGTGCTACACGTAATTATGTGTTATTTGTGAGGCGGGATGGATAAGCTGAATGTTACGCTTTCGTTGCCGGGCGCGCTGCTGAAAAGAGCCAAGGCGCTGGCACTGAAGGAGGATAAATCCTTCAATGAGTTGGTGCGCGAGTGCCTGGTTATTCGCCTGAACAAGGCAGCGGGCTACTCGAGGGCGCGCAACCGCCAGCTCGATCTGATGAAGTCGGGCTTCGACCTGGGCACGAACGGCAAAATCCCCTTCAAACGAGACCAGATCCATGAGCGGCGATAAAACATTTGTCGACACGAATATCCTGGTCTATGCATACGATACCTCAGCCGGAACCAAACAGGTTGAAGCCCGGAAGGTCATTTCCGACCTCTGGAACTCGGGCCTCGGAGTCCTGAGCACCCAGGTGCTGCAGGAGTTCTTTGTAACGGTTACGCGGAAACTTCCCAAACCGATGATCGCATCTCAAGCCAGGGAAATCGTCAGCGATTTTATGAAATGGGAAGTCGCGACCGTCGACGGAGAAACGATCCTGGATGCCATCAATCTTCAAAAACGCAAGAATTTATCCTTGTGGGACTCGCTGATCATTGTCGCTGCCGGGAATGCCGGCTGTTCTCTCCTGCTGTCGGAAGACCTGCCATCCGGGATTCAGTTCGGGTCGATGGAGATAAGGAATCCTTTTGTTTGAACGTTCAAACGTTCTAACGTTCTAACGTTCGCACGTTTGAACGTTGAACGTTATTTGCGGGGAGGAGAGGAGAGACGGGTAAGAATGTGGAGGGGGCGGCAGAGGCGGTGGAGGATGCCGTAATCTTGAGTGAGGGACGGGTTCGAGAGGGTGCGGAGGCAGAAACGCACTCTATCCATGCGGCGGGACTTCATCCTACACTGGAATCGAATGAAACGCAGGCCGCCGCGCTCGCCTTGGTGCTTAAAAAGCGTCGCCTGTATCTGCCCGGCGAGCTCCCGCGCCGCACGGTCTTGCATGGACTTTTTCTGGATTTCCGGGGGGACGCAGGCATCCAGCAAAAGGCTCGCGACGTTCAAACCAAGAAAGATGACGCGCTGCAGGTCTTCGTTGCCATATTCCCTGAAGACATAATCCCAGTCCAGATTTGGATGACGCTCCAGCAGCTTCGCAAGATCAATGCTCCAGCTAAGCGACTTCCACATGTGCTTGCACCCGTGAGCGCACAAGGCCATCAGCAGGTCTTCGCTCGACAGGTCCGGCACCGGGCGCGACTGAATTAGCGCCGTGCCGGCCCGCTCCCACCAGCTGTCGATCGATATCGGCAACACGAAATGCCGCGCCACGACACTCCAGTGAACCTCAACAAATGCCTGCCCATCCTCCCTCTCGATGCCATAATGATATTCCCGGTTGAGAATCTCCGCCTCTTCAGTCGGCGAGCAATCCGGCATTCCGGCATAGCCGAGGTCGTAAAGCAGCCTCAAGGCCCTGAATGCCTCCGGCTTCCGCACCAGGAGGTCGAGGTCCACAAACTCGCGCAGCGAAGGATTTTCATAAAGCGTGTGCGCCAGCACCGGGCCCTTGAAAGGAATCGCCCGGATGCCGTTCTTTACGAAATGCCCCAGGATTTTGAAAAGCTCGGCAGTCAGCAGCTCATGGCGCGCCGTGGCGGCCAGGAAACGCTCCTGCAGGCGCCGAAGGATGTGCGGCGGAACCTGGTCCCGGCAGGCTGTATGAAGGTTCCAGTAGAGCAGCGACGTGATCTGATGCGCGTTCGCCATCAACAACAGATAATCCCAATCGATTGTCCGGCTCGAGCGCTGTATCCCGCCCAATTCATTGTCGCCGGATGACCTGGCGCATGATAAAAGTATGTTGTGTTCGGGGCGGTCGATCATCAGAGTGAAGGTATCATAAATGACGTTGCACGTTAAACGTTCAAACGTGCAAACGTTCAACAAAACTGGAGGGAGAACAGGAATTGACGAACAACACCGATACACCGATCGCCAATCCCGTCGCAGTGCTGCGGGAAGAGTTTGACGACTGGGCGATACTGTTCAACCCCGATACTGCCGAGGCGGTGGGGCTGAATCCGGTGGGAGTGGCCGTCTGGAAACTGATCGACGGGGAGCGCAGCGTCGAGGATATCGCCGCTTCGGTCGCCGATCAGTTCGATCAGACGCCTCCTACGGTCGCCGACGAAGTTCGCAAATACGTCGAAGAACTCTCCGCGCACGGCTTCCTGGGACACGAACTGGAGACGGCTCAGCTTTGACTAACCAGCGCGTCATGCGCACGCCGCGCAGCGTGGACGTCGAGCTTACGGCCGCGTGCAACCTTTCCTGCGCCTATTGCTACTTCTACGGCAACCCCGCCGTCGCCTATCGCGACCTGCCGGCCGCGGAATGGCTGCAGTTCTTCGAAGAGTGCGGCCGCCTGGGCGTAATGGACCTGGTGCTGGCCGGGGGCGAGCCCTTCATCCGCAAAGACCTCAAGACCGCGCTCGGCGGCATCGTGAGCAACCGCATGAGGTTTTCCCTGCTCTCCAACGGCAGCTTGATCGACGACGGCATATGCGAGTACATCGCATCGACGGGGCGCTGCGACTATGTCCAGGTGTCCGTCGACGGCTCAAGCCCGGAGAAACACGACGCCTGCCGCGGCAAAGGCTCCTGGGAAGGAGCGGTGCGGGGCATACGCACCTTGCAGAAGCATTCGGTCCCCGTTACGGCACGCGTGACCATCCATCGACATAACGTCGACGACCTGGACGGCATCGCGCGCCTGCTGCTCGAGGATTTGGGACTGGACAGCATCGGCACCAACGCCGCGGGATATTTAGGCGCGTGCCGCGGTAATTCGGGCGATGTTTTGCTGAACGCCGATCAGCGGCGGCGGGCGATGGACTCGCTGCTCCGCCTGGAAGAGAAATATCCCGGACGCATCACCGCCAGCGCCGGTCCCCTCGCGGAAGCGCATATGTGGCGCGAGATGGAGGAAGCAAGGGCAAAGGCCGCACCGCCTTTCTCCAACGGCGGACGGCTGACCGCCTGCGGATGCCCCAACAGCAAGATCGCGGTGCGGGCCGACGGCGCCATCGTCCCCTGCGCCATGCTGGCCCACATGGAATTGGGCCGCATCAACCGCGATTCCCTGGCCGAGGTCTGGCAGAACAGCCCCGCCCTTAATGACCTACGCGCCAGGCACGACATCCCGCTCAGCAGCTTTGCCTTTTGCAAAGGTTGCGACTATATCCCGTATTGCACCGGGAATTGTCCCGGGCTCGCGTATTCGATTGTCGGCGAGGTGAATCACCCCAGCCCCGACGCATGTCTCTCGAGGTTTAACGTTGAACGTTGAACGTTAAAACGTTTGAAAGTTTGAGCGTTGAACGTTGCGATTGGGATTTTAAACGTGCAAACGTGCAAACGTGCAAACGTTCAACGTCGTCACGACAGGTAGGAAAGTGACAACATCCGCACATCCACTTGGGCAACTCTATTTTTACCTGACGGCGGGGTGCAACCTGGCCTGCCGGCATTGCTGGCTGGCGCCGAAGTTTGATCCGGGGGCGGACCGGTATCCGGTGCTGCCTGTGGAGCTTTTCGAGACGGCCATCCGCGAAGCAAAACCGCTCGGGCTCAGCGGCGTCAAACTGACCGGCGGCGAGCCGCTGATGCACCCGGAAATCGTCCAGCTGCTGGAGATCGTGCGTCACGAAGAGTTGGGGCTGAATGTTGAAACCAACGGGGTGCTGTGCACGGCCGAACTGGCGGCGGAGATTGCGAAGTCGGGGAATCCCTTCGTCTCGGTGAGCCTTGACGGGGCCGATGCGGCCACGCACGAATGGGTACGGGGCATGCAGGGATCGTTCGAGAAAGCGCTGCAGGGAATACAAAATCTGGTCGAGGCCGGCCTGCGGCCGCAGATTGTTATGTCCCTGATGCGAGTCAATGGGGGACAGGTCGAAACTTTGATCCGCCTGGCGGAATCGTTGGGAGCGGATTCGGTGAAATTCAACATAATCCAACCCAGTGGACGTGCCGAACAGATTAAGGATAGCCAGAATACGCTCGAAGTTGGGGAACTGATCGCGCTGGGACGGCGCGTGGAGATGGAGCTTGCTCCGTCCACGGAGCTGAAGCTATTCTTCGACTACCCCATGGCCTTCCGGCCGTTGAGCCGCATCGCCGAAAAAGACGGCTGCGGAGTGTGCGGCATACTGGCGATCCTGGGCGTTATCCCCAGCGGGCACTATGCCCTATGCGGCATCGGCGAGCATGTGCCGGAACTGGTGTTCGGGTCTGTGGGACAGGATAGGCTGGAAGACGTCTGGAACGGTCATCCCTTCCTGAAAGACCTGAGGCAAGGCCTTCCGGATCGGCTTGAGGGGGTGTGCGCGCGCTGCCTGATGAAACACAGATGCCTGGGATCCTGTGTTGCGCAGAATTATTATGCAACGGGCAGTTTCTGGGCTCCGTTTTGGTTCTGCAACCGCGCCGAAGCCGCAGGGCTGTTTCCGAAAACACGACTTGCGGAAGATTTATAGATTTTTGCCATCATGATTTACGTTCGTACCAGGAGATCCCAATGAATATTAAGAAAGTGGATAGCCCCAATGCGATGAAAAATGCCGGTTCAAAACCGCGCTACGTCCCTCCCGCCATTGTGCCTTTAGGTGCATTAGCCGTCGGTTCCGGCAAATGTCAGGTTGGCAGTGCTGTCGAAGCTGCATGCGGTGGCGGGAACGGGGCGACGACTAGCTGCGGTGGTGGGAATAAAGTAGGAGCAGCCCTGAGAGGGAAGAATTGATAATTAGCTGAAATATCCCTGAAATCTGCACGGCTATGATTCTCAGACTAACCGGCAACAGGTTATGGCACATCCGCCACGATGATCCTGATGCCGGTCAAATCGCATCTTCCATGGCAAAGGCGATGGGAATGCAGACCGGGCTTCCGATCAGTCCGGACCATTCCGCCTGTAACGTCCGCCGGATTATGCTGCACACTGCCAGGTCCGGTGGCCCTGGCTTCGATCAATTTTCCCCGACTTCCCTTCGCGGCAGTTCCAGCGCAGGGGAAAAAGAATCCCACATCGGCGCATGGATCCAGTATGGGGATTACGGCGCGTTCCGGACTCAAGGCTTCGAAACCACTTGCCTCTTGCCCCCCTATGAAAATGCCGAGGATCTTGCCCAACAGCTACTTTTTCTGTCGGTCATAATCGGCAGGCAGGCCGAGGAAGACGGCGGACTGCTTCTTCACGGAGCGCTTCTCGAATGGCAAGGTAACGGCATCATCCTTGCCGGCCCGTCCGGCGTCGGCAAAAGCACCGCATGTACGCGCCTCCCCGATTCCTGGCAGTGTTTATGTGATGATAAGACGCTTATTGCAATGGATGATTGCGGCTGCTACTGCGCACATCCCTGGCCCACGTGGAGCCGCTTCATGTTTGGGGGACCCGGAGGAAGCTGGGACGTCCAGAAAGCTGTGCCGCTTCGGGCAATCTTCATGCTTTCCCAGGAAGAAACCGATCTGGCGGAAAAGCTCGGAGCCGGTCACGCCGTCCCGCTTTTGGTGGAAGTCGCCAAGCAAGGTATCTGGCCTGTGCTGGATTCCATGGAGCTTGATCAGGTGCGGGCATTTCGCCTAAAACGCTTCGACACAATCTGCACGCTTGTAAAGATCATTCCGTGCTATCACCTCAAGCTAAGCCGCACGGGAGAGTTCTGGAGGGAAATCGAGCGCGTGCTCGGACAATAGCGCCATGCGGAAATATCCCGACCTGGAACCTGCATCGCTGAACGTTCAACATTCAACGTTCCACGTTCCACCTTCCACGTTCCACTTTCCACGCATAGCGCCAAATCCACCCCTCTTCCACGCCTACACCGGTCCCAGCATGAACCCGACATTGGACGAATCGGACCTTCTCGAGATTCAGAGATATTCGGAAAAGATTCCGCGCGTGGGGGATGTGATTTTCTTTTCGCCCTCGGGGCGGGACAAGGCGATTGTGCATCGAATCGCCAGGATTACGCCCCTTGGCATCTACACGCGGGGAGACAATAATGAATTCGGCGATTCCTGGGTGCTGCAGCCGATAGAGATTGCCGGCCGGGTTGTGGCGGCCCAGCGCTGGAACCGGCGCAGACGCATTGCCGGCGGGTTCGCAGGCGTTTTGTACGGCCGGCTTGCCGGTCTCAGACGCATGATCAACCGCGCGTCCCCCATCCTGCTGCATCCTGCCTACCGCCGACTGGCCGAATCCGGACTTTTCTACCGGCTGGCGCCCGCATCAATACGCCCGCGCATTGTGGCTTTCGGAAACGGCGATCAGCACCGCATGCGTCTGATGATCGGCCGACGCTTCGTCATCGGCCGATACGACCCGCGCTTCGAGATATGGCGCATCCGAAGGCCCTTCCGCCTCCTGCTCCCTCCGGAACTGGCAAAGACCTTGGGCAGCTAACAAGCGTATAACGCTGACTTACGCCGACAAGACGCCGACATACGCCGAAAATAGATATATAATTTCTTTTTCAGCGTACGTCAGCGTTACAGAATCATGCCTGAGCGCCTGGAATGAAAGATTGTTATTGCTTCATGTTTTATGAGATAAAGCGGGCTTGGGCGAAACAATATAGGCGTGAAAAACGCCGATCCTGTCAGCATTGCCTATCGCCTTACCTCACATGCCCGGAAGATGATTGCTGAACGAAAAATCTCCAGCGACTGGATTGGCCGCGTTCTTGCACATCCTTTGATGGTTGAACCAGATAGGGAGGATCCGGAGCTGCTCCATGCACTTGGGCGTATTCCGGAACACGGTGACAGGATCCTGCGCGTAATTTATAATGCAACCATGAAACCGTGGTCCGTGATAACAGCCTTCTTTGACCGCAGAATGGGTGGAGTGTTATGAAAATCCAGTTCGACGAAAAAGCCGATGCCATTTATCTGCGATTGGATGAAACCGAGATTGTTGAATCCGAAGAGGTGCATCCGGGAATAATCCTCGATTTCAACCGGCAAAATGAAGTGGTCGGAGTGGAAGTCCTCCATGTCAAAAACCGGATCCCTTTAGCCAGCCTCAAACAAATGAAATTCGAAGTGGCATAACATTTTGCGGTGCCGCAGCCATCAAATAACGCTGACTTACGCTGACAAAACGCCGACTCACGCCGACAAAAAAACATAAATTAGATTTTTCAGCGTTCGTCAGCGTTATACTATCAAATCGGCCCAGGATTTGATGCGTTTCATCCTTTTTTCAAGGGTTTAATGAATTTACGCCTGATAGGCTTCTCTTCCACTTTCGCTGCCCTCCGCAATTCCCTTGAGGGGAAAAAATCCTTAACCAAAGCCCTGTTGAAAGACCGCGCCGAGGAAGCAAAGCGTGGATAGCGCCTACGTCCTCAGGCTCCAGGTTTGATATTTTCCGGACACACGGCGAAATTGAATTTATTTAATTTTTTGTCAGCGTAGGTCGGCGTTTTGTCAGCGTAAATCAGCGTTAAAAGATTGATATTGACTACATATATATGCAGTCATAGAATGCATATATTGAATGCATTGGGCGGGTGATATTACATATGAGCTACCTGACAATTCGAGGGCTGCCGGAGGAAGTGGCCAGGGCGCTGCAGGAGGAGAAGAGCCGCCGCGGTAAGTCCATGAATCAAACGGTGATCGAATTGCTGAAACAGGCCTTGAATCTGGGATGGTCCTCAAAAGGCGGAAATGGCCTCGAAAAGCTCGCCGGGACCTGGAACCAGAAGGAGTTCGACGACCTTGAGAGGGCAACGGCCGTCTTCGAACGCATCGACGAAGAAGATTGGCAATGAACCGCATTTGCCTGGACGCATCCGCCTATAGCCACTTCATGCGCGGAGTCTCCTCCGCCGTTTCCATCATCGCAGCCGCAAAATGGGTGGGTATCCCTTCGGTTGTATTGGGAGAACTGAGAACGGGCTTTCTCCTCGGAGGGCGCGCACAGGAAAATGAAGACGAATTGAGCCGGTTCCTCGGCCATCCGCTGGTCCGGGTGCTGGATGTGGATGATGCCGCTTCCCGCATTTATTCCGAAATAATCGTGGCACTCCGCCGGGCCGGCACGCCCCTGCCCACCAACGACATATGGATCGCCTGCGTCGCGGCAAGAGAAGGGGCCACCGTCATTACCTATGATCAGCATTTCCGCGCCATACAACGGATCGGCACGCACATACTGAGTTGATCGCGAAACGCTAAAAGATAATTAACGCGGACTAACGATGACAAGACGCTGACGCACGCGGACAAAAAAATAGATAAATTCCATTTCGGCGTATGTCGGCGATTTGTCGGCGTAGGTCAGCGTTAAGATTAAAATAAATCATGCTGGCGGATTACAACCAGATCATCGATGGGAGGCTGTGGGTGGGATGTGTGGTGCGGCCCGGGGACGCCCGGCAGCTGCAGCGCATGGGCATCACCATCGTCGTCAGCCTCCAGACAGAGGCCGACCTCAAACAATACGCAATATCTCAGGACAAGCTTGTACGCGCCCTGGAAGGCGTCAGCATCGATATCCGTTGGGTGCCCGTCCAGGAGTTCGACCGCGAAGACCTCACGCTCCAGATGCCCACATGCGTCTCCGTCGTCGAAGCCGCCCTCACTCCCGCTTGGGCCAAACTCTACCTGCACTGCTCCGCCGGCATCATACGCAGCCCCACCGCCGCCGCCGCCTACCTCATGAAGGCCTATTCCATGTCTGCGGAAAAAGCCTCAGACATCCTCATCGCGAAAAGAGATTGCCGGCCCGATATGGAGGTTCTCCGGGCGTATGAATTATCGTGGAAGGTGGAACGTGGAACGTGAAACGTTTGAACGTTGGAACGTTATAACGTGCAAACGTTCAAACGTTTACACGTTTTATCGGTCGCTTTTGGAGGGTTTGTGAGGTTGGCAGCGCTTGCGGTTGTTGCCTTCCGTCACACACTCGTGGCCCGGAGGACAGCAGTTCTGCCCGCAGGCTGTTTCGTTCTTCTTGCACGCCGCGCGCGCTTCCCTGCCGCTTAAGAACGCCGCTGCCGCGGCCTCCATCCCTCCCGCAATCAGTTTCACCGCGCTGCGCCGCGGAATCGGCGATGCCAGGGTACGCGAAATGGTATCGAGCAGCCTGTCGGACATGCCTTACCTCCGAAGAACAAAAATCTTTCCCAATATTTTATGAATTTTGAGGCAAGACAGACAGCCGAAATTATCCGGGTCGCAAGTTTTTTGTCCGCAGTTTGTCTGCAGTTTGTATGACAAACTACTTACGAAAAACCTAATTCGTAATTCGTCATTCGTAATTCGCAATTACTTTGAGGCTGATGGATGGACCGGTCTGCAGGAATACTGGCCGTTTTCCACGACGCAGCTGTTCCCCGTAGGGCAGCACAGGTTGCCGCACACATGCCCCGGCGGACAGCAGTTTCCCGGGCTCGTGCACACATGGCCCGGCGGACAGCAGGTCTGGCCGCAAGTGATCTCGTTCTTTTTGCATCCGCCCGAACTTGCCAGCGCACCGAATACGGCGCCTCCGGCCCCTCCAGCCGATCCGGCTGCGGACGCGAAATTCCATGTGAGGTCCTTGGGACGGCAGATCTTTGTGCCCTTTTCGGAAACGCAGATTTCGTTCTTCTTGCAGCACAAGCTGCCGCAATTGGCCTCAATCGGCTTGCAGGCAGCCCTCGCTTCCCTGCCCCCGATGATGGCCGCGGCGGCAGCGCCGAATCCTCCCGCAATAAGCTTCACCATGCGGCGCCTGGGCAAAGGGCTTGCCAGGATGCGTGAAATGTCATCGAGTATGCCGTCGGACATGGCTTTCCTCCTAAACCTCCTTATCGATGCAAGATTTATTCTACGTTAAAAGATTTTGGGGCGAATCTTAGAATAGGAAAATGCATCGGGAAATATCGATCTATAAAGCAACCTGCATCCTCCTGGCACTGGCGCTAGCCGGGTTTGCACTCGCCCGCATCCTCGAACCTCCGCGAATCAGCGCCATCAGCTGGTCGGATGAACGTCTGGCCGAAATGGCCTCGAAGCGCCCCGAGCTTTTGCCGCAGGCGCTTGCGCGCAATCCCGCGTCGCCCTTCCGCTGGTGCGAACTGGGCGACGCCCTGCTCGATCACGGCTACATCGAGGACGCCCGGACGTGCTTCGAACGCGCCCTGGTCCTCGGGCCGAACCTCGTTTCCAACCTTTCCCTGGTGTCGCGCTTCTACGACCGCATCGGCGAGCGCACGGAATCGCTTAAGTGCTCCGCCCGCATCCTGCACCTCGCTCCCTCCTACGCGCAGGGCATCCTCGAATCCTACACCTCGAGCAGCTACCGCCTGATGGACACCCTCAACTACGGCCTGCCGCCGGATCCCGCCATCGGCCGCGCCTACTTCCGCATTCTCCTCCGGGGCAACGAACCTGATACGATCCGCCAGGCCTGGACATGGCTCTCGGAGCGGAAAATTCCCGACCGCGAACTAACCGATCTATATATTGATTACGTCGTAAAGAATCAGGATTACGGCCAGGCGCACGAACTGCGCCTGGCCGGCCTGGGCGCGAAGCATGGGAATTACCTGTCAACAGAGTTTATCTACAACGGAGGATTCGAGGATGAGCCGTCCGGGTCCATCTTCGACTGGAGAATCAGCCGCGCTAAAGGAGTGGATGTCGCCCGCGATACCGACACGGCTCGTTCGGGGAAATATTCGCTGCGCATCGAATTTCCCGGCGCCACCAACATCGCCTACCGCCACGTGGCCCAGGATACCCTGCTCGGTATGGGCGCTTACCGCTTCCGCGCCTTCCTGCGCACGGAAGATATCTCCACCGACAAAGGAATCGCCATTCGCATCTACGACGCCGATTCCCCCGGCCGCCTGAATTACCTTAGCGAGCAGCTGACGGGAACCAACGGCTGGACCGAACTGCGCGCGGAATTGGTTGTTGGTGAAGATACAGAGAGAGTGCGCATCGAGGTCGTCCGCGACAAATCGGAGAAATTCGATAATCTGATTAAGGGGCGCGTGTGGCTCGATGATTTAACGCTGACGTACGCGGAACGTTGAACGTTGGAACGTTGAACGTTTGAACGTTTGCCGATGGGCGAATGACTGGTTTGTTTTTCGTGAGGACGGCTCTCCCTTTTATTTAGTGAGGACCGGTCTGAAGACCGGTCCTCACTAAAACAAACATCCTCTCCACCCCATGAATCATTCTTCTCGATTGAGGGGCATCTACCTTGGCGGGATAACGCTGGTGCTGGGGTACACGGCGTATGCGCACGGGGGGTTTCTTGAGCGGGAACTGAACTATAGCCTGCTCGCGGTCGGGCTGCTTTCGCTCGCTTACTGGGCGCTCGCCCGTAAAGCGACGCAGCCGCTCGACCGTTGGATATTCTGGCCGCTGGTCCTGCTTCCCTGCTACATCCTCCTGCAGACCGTGCCCATCCCCGTCGCCGCTCTGCGCATCCTGTCGCCCGCGCGCGCCGAACAGTTGGACGCCCTGGGCGTCTTGCTGCCGCCCATGAACTGGGCATCCATCAGCGTCCTTCCCGGCGCGACCCTCGGACACCTGTTCCGCGTCATCGCCTATACGCTCGTCTTCCTGACCATGCGCCGCATCAAAGGCTGGAGCGCGGCCATCCCCATCCTCGTCGTTGCGACGCTCGAAGCCGTCCTCGGCCTGCTGCAATACTGGGACGGCTCGGGCGAAACGCGCATGGCCCAGGGGACCTACCCTAACCACAGCCACTACGCCGACCTGCTGGGCATGGCCCTCCCCTTCGCAATCATGTACGCCGTCGCCCTGGCGCGCCGCGAAAAACGCTCCGAAAGCACCCGTGTATCAACCTTCGCCGGGATCGCCCTGCTCGCCGCGGCCGCAGCCATTTTTCTGGCCATCACCTTTTCACTCTCCGGCGGAGGATTCATCTCCTGCCTGGCGTCGCTCTGCTTCATGGGCATCCTGATGCCGAGCCGCAGGGTGAGGCCGGGATGGCGCTGTGCAGCAGCCATCGTCGTCGTTGCCCTGACGGTTCTGGCATTCATACTGATTCCACCCGACCCGGTGGTCGAGCGGTTTGCCGGGGAATCCCGGCTCGGCGAAGGGTCGCGTCCGGCGCTCTGGGGCGAGACGCTCAAAGCTTTTCCCCATTACGCTGTGTTCGGCTGCGGGCTGGGCGGCTTCGAATCCGCGCTTTACCGCACGAGCGACATCATGCATGACCGGCTGATCGATTACGCGCACAACGATTATCTTCAGCTGCTCGTGGAACTCGGGATCGTGGGATTTCTTATCGGCGTGGCCCTCCTCGTGGCCGTCCTGCGCCCGGCCCTGCACGCAGCGCTGGAGGATCCGCAATCGGACCGCGGGGCGCTGGCCATCGCCCGCATCGGAGGAATTGCGGCATTTCTGATCCATTGCACGTATAATTTTAACTTTTATGCTCCGGCAAATGCTCTGGCGGCTGCTATTATTGCGGCCCAAATGATGAACGTTCAACGTTTGAAAGTGGAAAGCGGAAAGTGGAACGTGGAACGTGGGGAAAAATGATGATCGATGAGATATTGATGATTCCACCTTCCACCTTCCACCTTCCACCTTTTACATCTAATATCGCCCTACCCATATGGACATACTGATCATCTTCCTGAGAGTAATCGTTAGCGCGGTGTTTGCGGTGGCGGGGATTGCCAAGCTGGCGGACCGTGCGGGGTCGCGAAAGTCCATGCGCGACTTCGGCGTTCCCAAAGGGCTGGCGGGATTCTTTGGATTCATGGTGCCTGTGGTCGAGCTGATTGCGGCGGCGGCGCTGATACCCGGCCGCACGGGCTGGTATGGGGCGGCGCTGGCGCTCGCGCTGCTGCTCGTTTTTATCGCGGGCATTTCCCTCAACCTCGCGCTAGGCCGCAAGCCCGATTGCCACTGCTTCGGGCAGATCCACTCGTCGCCCATCGGCTGGAAAACCCTGGCGCGCAATTACGCGCTGGCCGCCGCCGCTCTTTTTATACTGTGGCGCGGACCCGCCTACCCACAGCCCGAAATCGGCTGGTGGGCCGCGATCGCGGTCCTGGCGGCGCTGAACCTGTGGATTCTGATTTACCTGCTGCGGCAGAACGGACGCCTGATGCTGCGCATCGAGGCCCTCGAATCCAGGCTCGGCATCGAAGCCCCGGCCCCGCCTCCGCTCGGACTGCCGCAAGGCTCGCCGGCGCCCGATTTCACCCACGAGAAGATGACGCTGAAAAGCTTGCTCGCCGCCAAAAAGCCTGTGCTGCTGATCTTTGTCGAGCCCGACTGCTCGCCCTGCCAGGCGCTGCAGCCCGAAATTGAGTCCTGGCTGACGCGCCACGCGGACCGCCTGACTATCCAGGTCATCAGTGAAACCGGTGCCAAACACCCGGTCGCCGAAGCGTACCAGTACGGCGGCACGCCGGGAGCCGTGCTCATTCATCCCGACGGCACGATCGCAAGCGCCGTGGCCGCCGGATCGGACCGCATACGCGAACTCGTGCGCCAGGCTGCCCTGCCCCCGGCCGCAAAGAAAGGTGATCGCGCACCCGAAGTGCGCCTGCCCAGCCTGGACGGAAAGACTATCGACCTGGCTTCGTTCCGCGGCAGCCCGGCAGCCATTCTCTTCTGGAATCCCAATTGCGGCTACTGCAGGCAGGTGCTCGATCGCGTGCGCGCGTGGGAATCCGAAAATCGCGATGCGCCTAAACTGCTGATCGTTTCCACCGGAAGCGCCGATGAAAACCGCGCGCAGGGTTTTCGCGCTCCCGTGGTGCTCGATTCGGATTTTGCTGCGGCTGCATCCTTCGGCGTCAGCGGCACACCGTCTGCAGTCGTCGTTGACCGGGACGGCGTCATCGCCTCGGAGGTTGCTGCGGGTGGCGACAATGTCGTTCACTTGTTGAACGTTTGAACGTTAGAACGTTTACACGTTTGCACGTTGAACGTTTGCACGTTCTAACGTTCTAACGTTCTAACGTTCTAACATTCTAACATTCTAACGTGTAAACGTTTTAACGTGCAAACGTTCAACGTTATGACTCATGACTGAAGTTAGCGAAAGAATTCGACGCACGATTCCTCATTTGCCCAAGGCCCTGGGCCTCGTCTGGGATGGGGCGCGGGGGTGGACGGTGGCGTGGGGCATCCTGCTCATCGTGCAGGGACTGCTGCCGGCGGCCACGGTCTACCTGACGCGCGAACTCGTGAATGCGCTGGTGGCGCGCGACATCCGCCTGTCCGTCACGCTGGCTGTGGCGATGGCGGCCATCCTGCTGCTCGGCGAACTGCTGCGCGGCGCGATCGGCTGGATACGCGCCGTTCAGTCGGAACTGGTCCAGGACCACATCAATTCGCTGATCCACCGCAAGTCGGTTGAAGTCGATCTGGCGTTCTACGACCTGCCGGAATATTTCGACCACCTGCACCGCGCGCGCAGCGAAGCCGGCTACCGGCCGATCGCGCTGCTCGAAAGCATCGGCAGCATGCTGCAGAACGGCATCACGCTGGCCGCGATGCTGGTGATCCTGGCCCCGTACGGCCTGTGGCTCCCCGTCGCGCTGCTGGCCGGCACGATGCCGGCGCTCTACGTTGTCGTGCGCTACACGCTGCTGCAACATGCCTGGCGGCTGCGCACCACCGCCGACGAGCGGCGCACCTGGTACTACGACTGGCTGGTCACGGCGCGAGAGAGCGCCGCCGAACTACGCCTGTTCGACCTCGGAGGCCGTTTCCGCGGCGCCTATCAGGCGCTGCGCAGCCGCCTGCGCGGCGAACGCCTCGGCATGGCCCGCAGCCAGGCTCTCGCCCAGCTGGCCGCCGGCGCCGCAGCCCTTGCCGTGGCCGGAGGGGCCATGGCGTGGATCGGCTGGCGCGCCCTGCAGGGACGGGCGACGCTGGGCGACCTCGCGCTCTTTTATCAGGCCTTCAGCCAGGGCCAGGGGCTCATGCGCTCGCTGCTGGAAAATGCCGGGCAGATCTACAGCAACAGCCTCTTCCTCGGCGACCTGTTCCAGTTCCTCGCCCTTCAGCCCGGGATCCAGGATCCCGACAAACCCGCGCTGCTGCCCGAAGCCGGCCGCGGCCCGCTCGGCATCGAGTTCCGCGACGTCACGTTCCGCTACCCCGGCAGCAAGCGGCTGGTGCTGGACCGCATCAGCCTGTCCATTCCCGCGGGCAAAGTCGTTGCGGTGGTCGGGACCAACGGCGCCGGCAAAAGCACCCTGGTGAAACTGCTCTGCCGCTTCTACGATCCGCAGTCGGGACGCATCGAGCTGGGCGGGATTGACCTGCGCGCTCTCGCCGCCGAAGACCTGCGCCGGCACATCACGGCTCTCTTCCAGCCCGCCGTGCCCTACAACGCCACCGCGGCCGAAAACATCGCGCTCGGCGATCACGCGTCGACGCCCGATAAGGCGCGCCTGCTGGAAGCCGCGCAAAACTCCGGCGCGGACGAAGTCATCCGTCGGCTGCCGTCGGGATACGAATCAATCCTCGGGACATGGTTCGAAGACGGGACCGACCTCAGCGCCGGCGAGTGGCAGCGCCTCGGCCTGGCCCGCGCGTTCCTGCGGCCCGCGCCCGTCATCGTCCTCGATGAGCCGACCAGCGCCATGGACCCGTGGGCCGAAGCCGCCTGGCTGCCCCGCTTCCGTTCCGTCGTCTCCGGCAGGACCACGCTCCTCATCACTCACCGGTTCACCACGGCGCGCCACGCGGATTTAGTATATGTTATGGATCAGGGTAGAATAGTCGAATCAGGGAGTCACGATGAGCTGGTCACGAAAGACGGCAGGTATGCGGAAGCGTGGAAGAGCGTGGAACGTTAGAACGTTAGAACGTTCAAACGTTTGAACGTTCTAACGTTTAGCGTTGAACTTTGGATTGGGGGTTACAGAAGATGAAGAAAGCGCTGATTACGGGAGTGACGGGGCAGGACGGGTCCTATCTGGCGCGGCTGCTGCTGTCGAAGGATTACGAAGTCCACGGCATCATGCGCAGGACAAGCACCTTCAACACCGACCGCATCGACGACATTTACCTGGACCCGCATGAATCCGGCAGCCGCATCTTCCTGCACTACGGCGACCTGACCGACGCGACCGGCCTGAGGCGCATCCTGGAAAAGACGGCCCCGGACGAAGTCTACAACCTCGGGGCGCAATCGCACGTGCGCGTGTCGTTCGATCAGCCCGAATACACCGCCGATGCCGTGGCGACCGGAACGCTGAGGATGCTCGAAGCCATACACGATTACGGCGACGGCGCACACAAACCCATACGCTTTTATCAGGCCGGCTCCTCGGAAATGTTCGGCAAGGCCGCGCCGCCACAGAGCGAGACGACGCCCTTCTATCCGCGCAGCCCCTACGGGGTGAGCAAAGTGGCCGCCCACTGGTATGCCGTGAACTACCGCGAGGCTTACGGGCTCTTCATCTGCAACGGCATCCTCTTCAACCACGAGTCGCCGCAGCGCGGCGAAACGTTCGTCACGCGCAAAATCACCCGCGCGCTCGGGCGCATCCGGCACGGTCTGCAGACGAAGCTTTATCTCGGCAACCTAGACGCCAGGCGCGACTGGGGGTTCGCCGGCGACTACGTCGAGGCCATGTGGCTCATGCTGCAGCAGCCGGCCCCGGACGACTACGTCGTCGCCACGGGAGAGACCCACACGGTGCGGGAATTTCTGGCCGAGGCTGCCGGCTGCGCCGGCGTCGACTGGAAATCATGCGTCGAAAAGGATACGCGCTACTTCCGTCCGACCGAAGTCGATCACCTGGAAGGCGACAGCTCCAAAGCGCGGGCCAGACTCGGCTGGAATCCCAGGGTGAGTTTCAAGGAGCTCGTGCGCATGATGGTCGACCACGACATGGAGCTGGCCAAACAGGAATGCACGCTGCGGAATGCCGGGCACAAGGTTGCCGTGCGGCGCGGCGTTTGAAGAAGGACAAAGCGATGACAAAGATCTATGTTGCAGGACACACGGGGTTGGTGGGTTCGGCGCTTGTGCGGCGGCTGGGCGGAGCCGAGGGGCTGCTGGTCCGGACGATCGATGAGCTGGACCTGATGGATCAGCGGGCGACGGGCGCTTTCTTAGAAAAGGAGCGGCCGGAGCAGGTGTACCTGGTCGCGGGCCGGGTCGGAGGGATACAGGCCAACAGCGCCTACCCGGCCGAGTTCATCTACCAGAACCTGATGATGGAGGCGAACGTCATCCACGCGGCGTGGCGCTGCGGAGTCAAAAAGCTGCTCTTCACGGGCTCGTCGTGCATTTACCCCAAACTGGCGCCGCAGCCGCTGCGCGAGGAGCATCTGCTGACCGGGCCGCTTGAGCCGACCAATGAGTGGTACGCCGTTGCCAAGATCGCCGGCATCAAGCTTTGCCAGGCCTACCGCCGCCAGTACGGGTTTGACGCCATCTGCGCGATGCCGACCAATCTGTACGGGCCGGGGGACAACTTCGATCTGCAGACGTCGCATGTCCTTCCCGCGCTGCTGAGGAAATTCCATGATGCCAAAGCGGCCGGCGCGCCGAGCGTCAAGGTGTGGGGCACCGGGACGCCGAGGCGGGAGTTCCTGCACGTCGACGATCTTGCCGATGCGCTGGTTTTCCTGATGGAACGTTACGACCGCGAGGAAATCATCAACGTGGGAACGGGCGAGGACCTGACGATACGCGAGTTGTGCGAGATGGTGCGCGAGGTGGTGGGGTACGGGGGCAAAACCGAGTTCGATCCTTCGATGCCCGACGGCACGCCGCGCAAGGTCCTGGACGTCTCGCGCCTCCGCTCTCTCGGCTGGGCACCCGGAATACCGCTCAGGCAGGGCATAGCGGCCACTTACCGGTGGTATCTGGAAAAGCGTTGAACGTTGGAACGTTTGAACGTTCTAACGTGCAAACGTTCGTGAGTGAGGGCGACAAGCAGGCCGGCGAATGCCCCCGCGATGTTGCAGATTATATCCACGTACGACGGCGAGCGGGCCGGCAGCAGCACCTGGAGCACCTCGATGGCGCTGCTGATGATAGTCGCCGCCGCTAAAGTCAGCACGACGTTGCGCCACACTCTCCCGGGATCCGTCCGCCGCATGTACAGGAAATAGAGAAAGCCGAACGGGACGAAGCCGAGCACATTGGTCGCGATGTCGCTGCGGCTGTACGGCCCCTTCCACGGCGCCTCGAACACGCTCCGGCTCATCAGTTCATACTTTTTGCCGATCCCGAGCGAAGCCCCCGCCGGCCCGTAATCCCGCACGACGCCGCCGCTCCCCTCATCGAAAAAATAAAGCGCCGAAAGCCCCGCCTCCGATTTCATCTCAGAGCGCCTGTCCCCGCTCCAAAGCCTGCAGTGGCGCGCGATATCCGAAGCCGCAAGAACCCGGCTGAATAGCGCAGCCCCATATATCCGCCCCTCCCAGTTGGGCCCCCCGTATGCAACGCCCCCCAGCACCAGGTATCCGCGCAAAGTATTAGGACGCAGCCTCACCTGCGGATAGCTCCGGGCGAGCGCCCCATCCACATATAAATCTGTCCCTTTGCCTCCGGACGAGACGGCGATACAGCGTTGGATTCCAGGGCGCAGGTCCGCCTTCGCCTGCATACCCGGGTGGGTTTTCCTTCCGCGTCTGTCCAGCGCCGGCATCCACAGCCAGAGATCCGTTCCCCGCTGGGCGATGAATAGATTCCAGGGCAGGCTCCTGTCGTAGAGCGACAGGATGCCGGTGAAGCCCCAGCCCGGCCTGGTCTCCGGCTGGAGGCACAACTCGACGCTGACGCCCCCGTCGCCGTTCCGCAAATCGACAGGCTTTTCGCTGTATAAAACCGACGGCTCGCCCAAAGCGATCCCCCGGCCGTCCGCCGGCCAGGCGACGCGGTTGGGCGGGCTCAACTGGAAGGGCCACAGGCCGACAATCAAATATCCTATGACGATCAGCATGCAAAGCGCGAGCAGCGGTTTCCTTTTCACCAGTTACCCCGGAGGGATTATACATGTTCAAACTGAAAGGTGGAATGTGGAAGGTGGAACGTGGAACGTTGAGTTCATACTGCAGATATAGTAGAATATAAGAATGAAGGCTACTACTGTAAAGATAGAAGGGGAACTGCTCAATGAGTTGGAGGCGGTGAAGCCGGAAGCTATGAGTCTTTCCGCGTATATCCGGGATGTCCTGCGAAAGGATCTGGCCCGACGAAGACTCTCACGGGCTGCGGTATCCTATGAGGAATTTCTGGCGGCGAACCCGGAAGAACAGTCCTTGCTGCGAGAATGGGATGAAGCCGACCTTGCACGGCCGCCCAAAAGGAGGCGGCGGTGAAACGCGGCACGATCTGCTGGGTTAACCTTGAGCCGGTCTTCCCGCCGGAGATGGGCAAAACCCGCCCGGCAATGATTGTTTCGAATTCAGATCAGAACCATTTTCTGCAGAGTGTTGTTGTGGTTCCGATTTCGTCGCAACCCGGAGAAATCTGGCCGTTGCGTTTGCGTCTGAATATGCCTCACGGTAAAACATCCTATGCGATCCTGCCCGGAATCCGGCAGGTCAGCAAGGCCCGCATCCAGGACGTAGCCGGAATCGCCAGCGCAGCCGATCTCGAGCGGATCGGTGAAGCTCTCTCCTGGTACCTTAACGATTGAGATTTTCTTCCTGATTTTTTCAGCGTGCATCAGGGGTTTTGTCAGCGTGCGTCCGCGTTATGGAGCTGGACGCGGCTGCCGGCCGTGAGACGGAGCTGCCCTTCGGTGACAACTGTTTCGCCGGCTGCCAGCCCCTTTTCAATTACAATTTGCCCATCGACGTGCATCCCGGGGACGACAGGGCGCGATTCGACGGTCTGGTCCGGCTTCACGACGAACACGAACGACCCTTCCTGGCCCGCCTGCACGGCCTGGCCGGGCACTACCAGAGCGCCGGCCCGGGTTCCGAGCCTCAGGACCACGCGGACAAACTCGCCCGGCCAAAGCTGGTGACCGCGGTTCTGAAAGGCGGCTTTGACGAGTATTGTTCCCGTCGATTCATCCACGGCATTATCTATAAAGAAAAGCTTGCCGTCCTCAAACGTTGACGATCCGCCGTCTTTCGAAATCGATACGGCCTGCCCCTTCTTCACGGAAGGCAGCTGGTTTTCGGGCACCGAGAAGGCGACGTAAACCGGCTCGATCTGGTTGATGGTCATGAGCTCCGTGTTGGGACCGACCAGGTTGCCCTGCTGGATGAGGAGGCTCCCGGTCCGGCCGCTGATGGGCGAGCGGATGCTGGTGTAGTCGAGCATGATGCGGGCGTTGGCGATCTCGGCTTTGGTGGCTTCGATCGAAGCGCGGGCGCTCAGGACCGCCGCCTGGTCGGCCCGGACCGTTGCGGCGGCCGCTTCAGCGCTGGCGGCGGACTGCTCCGCCTGCTCCTTCGAAACAAGATTTTTTCCCAGGAGGCTGCAGTCGCGCGCGGCCTGCGATTCCGCGTATTTCTGCTGGGCGAGATCGCGCGCCAGGTTCGCCTCCATCTGGGCGAGCGCAGCTTCATTCTTCGCCAGGTTTGCCTGCACCTGGGTCAGTTGCGCCTCGTAGGTGCGCGAATCGACCTTGAAAAGCTCCTCCCCCTGTTTGACAAAATTGCCTTCGCGGAAAAGCACCTGCATCAGTTCCCCGCTCACCTGGGATTTCACCGTGACCGTGGCAGAGCTCTCGATAAGGCCAACAGCCTGGATGTTGATCGGCACGTCTTTCTGGACGGCTTCGGCGGCAACAACCGTGACGGCACCGCCGCGCATCCCGCCTTTGGATGGAGTCTCCTGCGATGCAGAACGGCTCCTGCACCCCTGCGCCGCCAGAGATAATAGGATGCACAGCACAACAGCAAAATGGCGGGCCAATCCGCATTTACCACCGGCCCTCAGCATAAGCTTTCCCTCCCAGCATCCATCCATTTTCGTGAGGACGAATCTCCAGACCCATTAAATTCGTGAGGACCGGTCTCCAGACCGGTCCGATTAGGCTATTACTTGATATTCCCCCATCGGACGGCTCTGGAGAGCCGTCCTCACGCGTACGTCAGCGTTCTCTATGCACAAGATGGCGCGCCTTTTCCATATAAACATAAATCACCGGCGTAATGTATAACGTGAGCAGCTGCGAAACCAGCAGCCCGCCTTCCACCGCCAGGCCGAGCGGCCGGCGCGCCTCCGACCCGGCGCCCATTCCGAGGGCGATCGGCAGAGTCCCCACCAGCGCCGCCATCGTCGTCATCATGATGGGGCGGAACCGCACCAGGCACGCCTGGTGGATGGCGTCCGCCGGGGAAAGGCCCTGCGTCCGCTGGGCCTCAATCGCAAAGTCGATCATCATGATCCCGTTCTTTTTCACGATCCCCACCAGCATGATGATGCCCACAAAGGAATAAATATTCAGCTCCTGCCGGAACACGAGAAGCGTGGCCAGCGCCCCGAGGCCCGCGGCGGGCAGCCCGGAAAGGATCGTGATGGGATGGATAAAGCTCTCGTAGAGGATTCCCAGGACCATGTAAATCACGAGGATCGCCAGGATCAGCAGCGTGCCCATGCCTTTCAATGAATCCTCGTAGGCGGCGGCCATGCCCTGGAACATGGTCGTGATTCCGGCCGGCAGGCTGTTGCGCGCCACTTCCTGAATGGACTCGACCGCCTGCCCGAGCGAAACGCCGGGCTGCATGTTGAAAGACAGGGTCACAGCCGGGAACTGGCCGTAATGGGCGACCGACAGGGGCCCAATGCCGGTTTCCAGGCTGGCCAGCTGGCTCAGCGGCACCAGCTTCCCTGACCGCGATTTCACATTAAGCAGGCCCAGCGCGTTGGGATCGCGCTGATACTGGGGCAAAACCTCCAGGATGACGTAATAGTTGTCGGTGGAGGTATAGATCATGGAGACCTGTTTGGACCCGTAGGCGGCGAAAAGCGTGCTTTCGATCAGGTCCGGCGCGACATTCAAAGAGGAGGCCATATCGCGGTCGATCCTGACCGTGACTTCGGGATTATTGAGCTGGAGATCGCTGGTCACATCCACCAGCCCGGGGATGTCGTGCATGCGAGCCTCGAAATCCTCCCCCACACGGTACAGCTCCTCGAGATCGGGGCTCTGCAGGGTGAACTGATACTGACTCCGGGTCTGCATGCCGCCGATCCGTATCAGAGGAGGATTCTGCAGATAGGTCCGGATCGACGGAAGGGCATTCAGTTTAGGCCGGAGGGTCTCAATGATTTCTTCGGGAGTCAGTTTGCGCTCGCTCCGCGGTTTCAGCCGGATCATGAAGCGGCCGGCATTCCCGCCCTGAGCAAAGGACATAAAAGCGTCGATGTAGGGACTGGAACGGAGCACCTTGTTCATTTGCTGCTGCATTTGGGCCATCGCGTCGAAGGAAACATCCTGGGGCCCTTCCGTTGAGCCTGAGAGCATGCCCTGGTCCTGGTTGGGGACGAAGCCTTTGGGCACAAAGCCGTACAGGTAGACCGTGGCGGCCAGGGTGCCGAAGGCGACCAGGAGTGTGATAAACCGGTGACGCAGCACTCCCCTCAAAGTCCAGCCGTAGAAATTGCGCGCCGCCTGGAAGCCTTTTTCCGTCACGCGGTAGAAGGTGTGCGGATCCTCCGTCTGCGGCTTCAGCATGCGGCTCGAGAGCATCGGCGTGAGGCTCAGGGCCACCACGCCCGATATCAGGATGGCAACCATGATCACCACGGCGAATTCGTGAAACAGCCGGCCCATGATCCCGCTCATGAACAACACGGGAATGAACACTGCGGCCAGCGAGAGGGTCATGGATAGAATGGTAAAACCGATTTCCTTCGCGCCGGTGAACGCCGCCTCCATGCGCGACTGCCCCATTTCCATGTGGCGGACGATGTTCTCGAGCATGACGATGGCGTCGTCCACGACGAAGGCCACGGAAAGCGTGAGCGCCATGAGCGAGAGGTTGTCCATCGTGTAGCCGAGCAGAGACATGGCCGCAAACGTGCCGATGATGGACATGGGCAACGCCAGGCTGGGAATGATGGTGGCCGAGACATTGCGCAGAAAAATAAAGATGACAAGGACAACCAGCCCGACCGTCAGCATCAGGGTGAATTTCACGTCATTCACCGATTCGCGGATGGATTGGGAGCGGTCAATCAGGATGCCCAGGTTCACCGAGGGCGGAAGCAGCTCGCGCAGAGTGCGCAGCTGGTCCTTGATGGAGTCGACGACCTGCACCGTGTTCGTGCCCGGCTGTTTCTGGACCGCCAGAATGACGGAGCGGATATCCGACCCGCCGTTGTTGAACCAGGCCGCGGTCTTGTCGTTCTGAATACTGTCGATGACGCGCCCCAGCTCCCGCAAACGAACAGGCGAACCGTTGCGATAGGTAACCACAATGTTGCCGTACTGCTCCGCGTCCGTGAGCTGTCCCGTCGACTTGACCGTGTAGGCCTGCCGCGCCCCCCAGAGCGTGCCGCTCGGCATGTTGACGTTGTGCTGATTGATGGCCGCCTCGATTTCGCTCAGGGCAATTCCCCGGGCGGCCAGAAGGTTCGGATCGACCTGAGCCCGCACGGCATATTTGGTCGAGCCCCAGACATTGACCAGCGCCACGCCGGATATCATCGAGATGCGCTGCGCGATCATGTTTTCGGCATAGCTGTCGAGCGTGGACAGCGGCAGGGTCGGCGAATTCAGCGACAAAATCAGGATGGGCTGGTCGGCCGGATTGACCTTGCGGAAGGTGGGCGGAGTCGGCATGCCCGGCGGCAGCAGACGCTGCGCAGAGGCAATAGCGATCTGAACGTCCTGGGCGGCCGCGTCGAGATCGCGGTCTAGCGAAAATTGCAGGGTGATGCTGGTCTGGCCCAGAGAGCTGGAAGAGGTCATGGAATCGACGCCCGAAATAGTGGAGAACTGCTTCTCGAGCGGGGTCGCTACCGAGGCCGCCATCAGCTCGGGGCTGGCGCCGGGGAGGCCGGCGTTCACCTGTATGGTCGGAAAGTCCACGTTGGGAAGATCGCTGACCGGAAGAGTGCGGTAGCCGACGATCCCGAAAATTATTATCGCGAGCATCACCAGCGTGGTCATGACGGGGCGCTTGATAAAAATCGCAGAGATATTCATCGTTCAACCTTCGGCATCAAAAGAACGCGCAAAAACTAAGTATTATTACACCAATCCCGGCGAAAGCCCATTTATGAATTTTGCCGCTGACTTACGCTGACAAAACGCTGATACACGCCGAAAAAATTTTTATATATATTTTTTCAGCCTTCATCAGCGTCCTTCAGCGTTCGTCGGCGTTACCATGATAGAATTCTTTTCTTTTGCTACGGAGGCAACATGCGTCATTTCGTCCAAGCCCTGCTCGCCGCTGTCCTGAGCATGGGCATCTGCCTGAATGCCGCGGAAAAGCGGCCGCTCGGGTTCGATGATTTAATGAAGATGCAGCGCGTCGGCGACCCGCAGATCTCGCCGGACGGCAAATGGATCGCCTGCACGGTCACCGCGGTCGACAAGGAGAAGAACCGCAGCAACACCGACATCTGGCTCCTGCCCGTTTCAGGCGGGGAGACGCGCCGCCTCACCCGCTCCGCGCAGAGCGACGCGCGCCCGCGCTGGTCGCCGGACAGCAGGGAAATTGCATTTGTCTCCGCGAGGGACGGGGCCCAGGTCTACATCCTGCCTCTCGAGGGAGGGGAGCCGGTCCGGGTCACATCCATCGCGACGGAAGCCGGCGGCGTGCTCTACAGCCCCGACGGGAAGCACCTGCTCTTCACGTCGGACGTTTACCCGGAATGCTCAAACGCCGATGCGCAAAAGGCGATGGAGTGCAACGCCGGCCGGAAGAGTGCAGCCGACAATGCCGGGGTCAAGGCCCACGTCGCCACGCGCCTGCTCTTCCGCCACTGGAGCAGCTGGAGCGATGGCCGGCGGTCCCACCTTTTCCTCGTCCCCAAGGACGGTTCGCAGCCGCCGCGCGACCTGACGCCCGGCGATTACGACGTCCCCCCGTTTTCCCTGGGCGGCCCCGACGACTACGCCTTCTCGCCCGACGGCAAGGAGGTCTGCTACGCCTCGAAGCACGACCGTGACGAAGCCCGGTCGACCAACGCCGACCTCTTTGCGGTCCAGGCCGCCACGGGTGAAACGAAAAAGATCACCGAAAATCCCGCATACGACGGGTCACCTCTGTACTCGCCCGACGGGCGCTACATCGCTTACCGCGCTCAGGCCCGTCCCGGATACGAGAGCGACCGATTCCGGCTGATGATCTACGACCGCTCCACGGGAAGGCGCCGCAGCCTGACGGATACCTTCGACCGCTGGATCGACTCTTTCGCCTGGGCGCCGGATTCGAACAGGATATATTTTCTGGCCGGAGACCGCGGCCGCACCGCGATCTTTGAGGTCCCGGTTGCGGGAGGCGCGATCCGCCGCACCTACGCGGAAAACTCCTCCGGCGACATCGGAGTAACGCCGGACGGCCGAACGCTGGTCTTCACCCGGTCGTTGATGCATCAGCCCGCAGAAATTTATTCCGTCCCAACGGACGGATCCCAGGCAACGGCGCTGACGCACCACAACGACGCTCTGCTGGCCGGACTCGACATGAACCGCGCGGAGGAAATCTGGCACGACGCGTCTCCATCGTCGGGCGGGCCGAAGACCGATCCGGCCGCGGTGGCGGGATTCATCGACCCGGCCCAGCTGGAGGCTCCGATGCCGGCGCAAAAGGCTCTCGACATCCCCAAAGCCCATATGTGGATTCTCAAACCGCCGCACTTCGATCCGTCTAAAAAATATCCTGCGGTCATGCTCGTTCACGGCGGGCCGCAGGGCTCGTGGGAGGACAACTGGGGCTACCGCTGGAATCCGCAAATGTACGCCGGCGCCGGCTATGTCGTCTTCATGCCCGATCCGCGTGGATCCACGGGATACGGGCAGCAGTTCATCGACGAAATCAACCGCGACTGGGGCGGCCGCTGCTTCCGCGACCTGATGCTGGCCGCCGATTATGCCGCGAAGCTTCCCTATGTCGACGGGAACCGCATGGGCGCCGCGGGAGCCTCCTTCGGCGGATTCATGATCAACTGGTTCCAGGGGCACACGGACCGCTTCAAAGCGCTGGTGGGGCATGCGGGCGATTTCGACCAGTCCAGCAGCTACTACGTCACCGAAGAGCTGTGGTTCCCCGAGTGGGAAATGGGCGGCCCGCCCTACGAAAACCAGGCGCTGTACGATGCCCTCTCCCCCAGCCGATACGTCAAAAATTTCAAAACACCGCAGCTGGTGACGCACGGCGAGCTCGATTACAGGGTCCCGGTTTCCGAAGGCCTGGCCATGTTCACCGCCCTGCAGCGGCGCGGAGTCGAATCAAAGCTCCTATCCTTTCCCGACGAGGGGCACTGGGTGTTGAAGCCGCTCAATGCGGAGTTGTTTTACCGCACCGTCCTCGACTGGCTGGGCCGCTTTCTGAACGTTGAACGTTAGAACGTTGGAACGTTAGAACGTTGAACGTGGAAAGTGAAAACGTGGAACGTGCAAACGTTCTAACGTGCAAACGTTCTAACGTTCCACGTTCCACTTTTCACCTCTAAGATAACCGATGGCTTTTTTGAGGAGGTCGAGGACGGGGAGGCGTTTGGCGCAGTTTTTTTCGCAGTATCCGCATTCCGTGCACAGGCCGGGCTGGTGCCCTTCATCCTGGTAAATAAGGCGCGCGCTCTCCACGTCGCCGTACATGAATGCGTCGTTGTACAGCTCGAATATGCGCGGAACGTCGATTTCCACGGGACAGGGCATGCAGGCCCGGCATGAGGGGCACGGGATGTCGCGCAGGGCCATGAGCGCATCCCGCACTTTGCCGATCAGAACTTCCTCCTGAACGGTCAGGGTGTCCGGCTCGCAGCGGCCGGCAAGCTCCACGGCCTTCTTCAGCCCCGCAACGGAACTCGCGTCGAGGACGACGGTCGCTATTTCCCCGAAATTCCAGACAAAGCGCAGAGCCCATTCGGCCAGGCTGAGGTTCTCAACGCCGGCCAGCATGCCGGCAGCCGGCCCGGGCAGATGCTCCAGCCGGCTCCCTTTCATCGGCTCCGTTACGACCACGGCAAGTCCCTTCCCGGCCGCATACCGCATGCCGGTGATGCCGGGATCGTGGGCGATATCCATATAGCTGAACTGAAACCGGCAAAGCGTCCAGCGGTCCCAGGACTCCACGATGCTCTTGAGCGGCTGATAATGGTCGTGGAAGGCGAAGCCGGCATAGCCGGCCCTGCCGTCCTTCAGCGCGGTTTCCATCCATTCCAGCGCGCCCAGCCCACGCAGGACGGGCCAGTTCTCGCGGTTCAGACTCCCGAACAGGCAGAAGTCCACCCGCTCGGCGCCCATCAGGCTGAGCTGCCGGGAGAATTCCGCCTCCAGGTCCGCTTTCGAATGGATGAGATGGACGGGCAGCGTCAGGGCAACTTTGACTTTGTTGCGGTATCCGTCCGCAAGCGCGGCGCCGACAGCCACGGCTGCGCGTTGGTGGCTCCCACGGTCATAGGGATACCCCAGATCCAGGAAGTTCACGCCATGGTCGATAGCGCAGCGTATGAGCCCGATCGATTCGCCGGCATCATCGGGAAGCATCCCGCAGCCCAAACCCAGCGCAGATGCTTCCCAATCCAGCCTTCCGAACTTACGATATTGCAATACTGGCCCCTATAAATGTGGAAGGTGGAAAGTGGAACGTGGAACGTTACACGTTAGAACGTTGAACGTTTGAACGTTCAAACGTTCTAACGTGCAACGTTATTTACGCCTCGACCCAGGGCGAATCGTGCTCGCCGCTGAGGCAGATCACCATGAAGCCGTAGGGCTTGTCGACCCACCGCGTAATGAGCGGCAGATGGGGGAAGGCCTGCGGGCAGATGGCTACGGTCGGCTTGTTGAAAACGTGCCGCTCGTAATCCGGGCCCATGCCCAGCTCGAGTTCCGCGCCAAGATAGTTGAGGTCGTTGGGATCGAGGCCGACAAAGCAGAGGATCTCCGCCTCGGGATGCGTATGGGCTTCGCCTCCGCGGTGCCATTTGCCGCACCTGCTGTAGAGGCCCCAGGTGAAGTTTACGTTCATCCCCTCCAGGTCGCGGCCGTAGAGCCACACGATCTGGTCGCCGTTGCCCGGCCCGACACCCAGTTCGGCGGGGTGCATTACGCCTTTTTCGTCGGTAACTCTGGAAAACCCGGATGTGTTGTTCGGATCCTTATAGGTGAGCATTCTCTTGATGAGATGGGCGTGCTTGGTCCCGGAAGTTTTGGCCTTTTTCGGCAAGGCGGAAGCCTTGTATTCCGGGCCCAGGCCGATGCTGTAATGAACGATGGGATTATCGAGTTTCCGGACGGTAACCGGTCCGTGCGGGGTGCCTTTCGGGACAAGGATCACCGAAGGCTTGTCGAACACGTGCTCTTCACGTTCTTCGCCGAGCTCCACCGATATTTCCGCGCCCAGTTTCAGGATGTCGCCGTCTTTGTAGCCGACGAAAACCAATAGTTCGTCATAAGGATGAACGAGCGAGCCTTCCAGCGGGTGCATCACGGACGGTTTCTGGATAAACCCGTAACTGAAGTGCGCCTCGAATCCCTCGAGGTCCTTCGCCTCCATCCACATGCGCGGTTCCGGGTAAAGTCCTGCAGGAGGATCTTGAATGAGGATCGGTTTCATAAGATGAGCAAATTCTTTGGTTCTTGCCATTTCTGCTGCCTCCATTGTCAAATGTCGATTGTCGATTGTACATTATTCCATCGTTCAATCTTTGCTTCCACCATATAAAACGTTGAACGTTTGAACGTTGAACGTTAGAACGTTCAACGTTTTTTCGATTTGCCCTATGCCGGATGTTGTGCGAAACTGCGCATTCGCCTGATAAAAAACGCCATTGCGGAGCATGGACCATGAAGAGTTTCCCGCTTCTCTGCCTTGCCATCATTTCGATTTTTTGCGCGGCATCGTGCCGGAAAGAAACCACGAAAACAGAGCGAAAGGAGCCGGCCTCCATGACGCAATCGGTCTTCGGCAAACTCCCCGACGGGCGCGAGGTGCACGAGTACACCCTTAAAAACGGCTCCGGCCTCACGGCCGGGATCCTCACTTACGGCGCGACGGTCCGGTCGCTCCTCGCCCCCGACCGAAACGGCAAGTTCCAGGACGTGGTGCTCGGCTACGATTCCGTCGAGGGATACGCCGAAGGGACCAACTATTTCGGGGCCGTCGTCGGACGTTACGGCAATCGCATCGCCAAAGGGCAGTTTGAGCTGGACGGAAAACAGTACCAGCTGGCCGTCAACGACGGCGAGAACCACCTCCACGGAGGCAAGACCGGCTTCAACAAGGTTTTGTGGGATGCAAAGGTTTTGAGCCGTTCGCCCGAACCGTCGATCGAGATGCAGTACGTCAGCCGGGACGGCGAAGAAGGGTATCCCGGGACCGTGACCCTCAAAGTCACTTACACGCTGACGGACAAAAATGAACTGCGCATATCCTACGAAGGCACGACGGATCAGCCCACGATACTGAATCCGACGCAGCATTCCTATTTCAATCTTTCGGGATCCTTCGCGCGCCCGATCCTGGACCACCTGCTCCTGATCGAAGCCGACAGCTACACTCCGGTGGACAAGGGGCTGATCCCGACCGGGCAGCTGATCAATGTTTCCGGCACGCCGATGGATTTCCGCACTCCCATGGCGATCGGAGCGCACATCGACGATGCCTCTGAGCAGCTGGCGCTCGGCAAGGGATACGACCACAACTGGGTCCTGAGAAACCGCGGCGGGGTGCGCAGGGTTGCGGAACTGTACGAGTCTGCGAGCGGGCGCCTGATGACGGTGTTCACCGACCAGCCGGGTCTTCAGTTCTACTCCGGCAATTTTTTGGACGGAAGCGCACGGGGGAAGAGCGGCGTCGCTTACGGGCTCAGGAGTGCGCTCTGCCTGGAAACTCAGGCTTTCCCAGATTCGCCCAACAAGCCCCAGTTCCCTTCCGCCGTTCTGAGGCCGGGACAGGTTTACCGCCAAACGACGCTTTATCAATTTTCCACCAGATAACTGGAGACACGCATGAGCATTCTGCAGCCTGTGGACTGGATCGTGGTCCTGGGATATTTCGCGCTGATTGCGGGCATAGTGGTTTGGGTGGCAAAGAAGCAAAAGAAAACCTCCGACAGCTATTTTCTGGCCGGCCGCGAGCTGGGATGGTTCGTGATCGGCGCATCCATCTTCGCCTCGAATATCGGTTCGGAGCACCTGGTGGGCCTGGCGTCCTCCGGGGCGACCGACGGGGTCGCGATGGCGCACTACGAGCTTCACGCCTGGTGCCTGCTGGTGCTGGCTTGGGTGATGGTGCCCTTCTACATGCGGTCGAAGGTCTTCACCATGCCGGAATTTCTCGAGCGGCGCTTTTCGCCCGGTTGCCGCACGTTCCTTTCGGTCATTTCGCTGGTCGCCTACATCCTGACTAAAATTGCCGTGGGCATCTTCGCCGGCGGCGTGGTTTTCGCCGTGCTCCTGCCCGAACTCAATCTCTGGGGGATGGACAGCTTCTGGATCGGCTCCCTGGTCGTCGTCGTGATCACGGGCCTGTACACCATCGTGGGAGGCATGAGCGCCGTGGCCTATACGGAAGCGCTGCAGACCGTCGTCCTCATCATCGGGTCGGCCCTGGTGACGCTTTTCGGGCTGCAGGCGCTTGGAGGGTGGTCGGAACTGCGCGCAATCGTCCCTTCGGACATGTTCAATCTTTGGAAGCCGTTGGTCCCCGCCGGACTCGAGAACACGTGGGCTCCCGTCCGCGACGCCCACCGGATGGCGTGGTACTTCAACGACAACTATCCCTGGCTCGGGATGCTCGTGTGCGCGCCCGTGATCGGCCTGTGGTACTGGTGCACGGACCAGTATATCGTCCAAAGAGCCCTGACGGCGCCCAACGAGACCCAGGCCCGGCGCGGGTCCATCACGGCAGCCTTCTTCAAGCTCCTGCCTGTGTTCATTTTCATCATCCCCGGCATTATCTGCTACGCGCTTGCGGTATCGGGCAAGATCCCGTATTTCAACCAGCTGCTGATCGGGCCCGACGGCAAAATCCTGCGCGACAACGCCCAGCAGGCGTTTCCGCTCATGGTCGCGCACGTGCTCCCCGTGGGCGTGCGCGGCATCGTCGTCGCCGGCCTGCTGGCTGCGTTGATGAGTTCTCTGGCGGGGGCATTCAACGCATGCGCCACGCTGTTTACGATAGACTTTTACGGGCGCCTGCACCGCGGCGTGTCCCAGGAACGGCTGGTGTGGATGGGGAGGATCGCCACGGCCGTCATGGTTCTGATCGGAATCTGCTGGATTCCCGTCATTCGCGGCGGCCGCGGCCTGTACGACTATCTGCAGGGCATGCAATCTTACCTGGCGCCTCCCATCTTCGTGGTGTTCTTCCTCGGAGTTTTCTTCAAGCGAATGAACGCCAAAGGCTGCCTTTGGGCGCTGATCAGCGGCTTCACCCTGGGGATCCTGCGCCTGGCCGTGGATACCCCGGTCAAGCTGGTCCAGGGATTCCAGTATCCAGCGGGATCGTTTTTGTGGATTGTGAATCACATTTTCTTCCAGTATTACAGTATGATTATTCTGGTGGTGTCCGCAGCCGTGATGGTCGTGGTCAGTCACATAAGCGCGGAGCCCGATTATGCGAAAATCGGCGGGCTTACCTACGCAACACGCAGCGAGCAAGACAAGCAGGCCACCCGCGCGAGCTGGTCGGCGATCGACGTCGTTCTCTCTTTCGTCGTGCTTGCGCTCATACTCGCGGCGTACCTGTACTTCGTCGGCTAGGACGTTGGAACGTTTGAACGTTGAACGTTTGAACGTTCTAACGTGAAAACGTGCAAACGGACATGAAATACGCTATCGGATTGGATTTTGGGACGAATTCGTGCCGGGCATTGCTGGTGGACGTAACCAACGGCCATGAGCTGGCAAGCCACGTTTTCCCTTACCCCTCGGGAAGCGACGGGGTCATACTCAATGGTTCGGATCCCAGCCTGGCCCGGCAAAATCCCGCGGATTATGTTCTCGGCATCGAGGAAACCATAAAGGGCGTCCTGCAAAAAGCCCGGGCAACGGCTTTTGAGCCGGCCGACGTCATCGGCATCGGCGTCGACACAACCGGAAGCAGCCCCATGCCCGTCGACGAACACGGACAGGCCCTTTGTTTCCAGGAGCGATTCCGGCAAAATCCCGCGGCCATGGTGTGGCTCTGGAAGGACCACACGAGCTACAGAGAAGCCGCGCTGTTCACGCAGACGGCGTCCGAGATGCGCCCGAAGTACCTCTCCAGAATCGGCGGAGCCTACTCGTCCGAGTGGTGGTGGAGCAAAATCCTGCACTGCAAAAACGTCGCGCCGGAAGTTTTCGACGCCGCCGCCAGCTGGGTCGAAATCTGCGACTGGATTCCTGCCCTCCTCACCGGCGAGCTATCGCCGAAGCTCATGATGCGCAGCGTCTGCGCAGCCGGCCACAAGGCCGCTTTCAATGCGGACTGGCAGGGGCTTCCCGACCGCGAGTTTCTCGACCGTCTCTCCCCCGGGCTGGGAGCGCTCAGGGAGCGCCTGTACGACAAGGCGTACACGGCAGATCACCGCGCCGGCACTCTTTCGCGCGAATGGGCCGCGAAGCTCGGCCTTTCTCCCTCCACCGCGATCGCCGTGGGAGCGTTCGACGCGCACATGGGCGCGGTCGGCGCGGGGATTTCCCCGGGAACGCTGGTCAAAATCATCGGGACCAGCACCTGCGACATCATGATCCACCCCAGCGATGAGCCGCTCGAGGACATACCGGGTGTTTGCGGCATCGTGAATGGATCGGTCATCGACGGCTACTACGGAATAGAGGCGGGACAGTCGGCCGTCGGCGATATTTTTCTCTGGTTCGTCAACAACCTCTCCCCCGGGAAGTACGGCAGGACCCAGGACAAGCAGTTTGCCAACCTCGAAAAGGCCGCGGCGGAGCTGAAGCCCGGCGAGAGCGGCCTGATCGCCCTGGACTGGAACAACGGGAACCGCACGATCCTGGTCGACGTGCGTCTTTCGGGCCTGCTGATCGGACAGACGCTCGGCACGCAGCCGCACGAGGTTTACCGGGCGCTGCTGGAAGCGACCGGATTCGGCGCATTGACCATCATCGACCGGATCGAGGAATACGGCGTGCGCGTGCGCGATGTGGTCAATTGCGGGGGCCTGTCCGCGAAAAGCCCGCTGATGATGCAGATCTACGCCGACATCACCGGGCGCCCCATGAAGATTTCGCGCAGCGAACAGACTCCGGCCCTCGGGGCCGCGATTTTTGCGGCCGTCGCTGCGGGCCCGGCCGCGGGAGGATACGCCTCGGCTGCGGAGGCGCAGAAGACCATGGTGGGCATCGGCCACGAATACAGGCCCGTTGCCGAACACCATCGCGTTTACCGCCGGCTGTACGCGCTTTACCGCCAACTGCACGACGCTTTCGGCACGCGACAGGGGTCGGGATCCATGTTCAACGTCATGAAAGACCTGCTGGCCATCCGCGACCAGGCCCGGAGGGCATGACGATGTTCGAGAAGTTGAAGGAAGAGGTTTTGCAGGCCAACAAAGACCTTGTGCGGCTGGGTCTGGTGACGCTCACTTGGGGCAATGCCAGCGGCATCAGCCGCGCGGACCGGCGCGTCGTGATTAAACCCAGCGGCGTCGAATACGAGTCCATGGCCCTGGACGACATGGTGGTCCTGGACATGGAGGGGAGGGTCGTCTACGGCCGCCTGCGTCCTTCCTCCGATACGCCGGCGCACCTCGAGCTGTATAAAGCATTCCCCGCAATCGGCAGCATCGTCCACATGCACAGCCTCTATGCAACCATGTTCGCCCAGGCGTGCCGCGAAATTCCCTGCCTTGGGACGACTCACGCGGATTATTTCAACGGGCCCGTGCCGGTGACACGCTTCGTCACCGCGGAGGAAGTCGCGAAGGGGTACGAAAAGGCGACAGCGACCGTCATTATCGAGCGCTTTGCCGGCCTCGATCCGCTAACCACACCGGGGGTGATCGTGGCCGGACACGCACCCTTCGTCTGGGGAAAGAATTGCGCGGATGCCATAAGAAACGGCTTCCTCCTCGAGAAGATCGCCGAACTGGCGCTCGGGACCCTGCAGCTGAATCCCGGGGTTGCCACGCTGCCGGCGCATATACAGAATAAGCATTACCAAAGGAAGCACGGGCCGGACGCGTATTACGGGCAAAAACGTTGAACGTTGGAACGTTTAAACGTTAGAACGTTGGAACGTTTGAAGGTGGAAGGTGGAAAGTGAAAAGTGGAAAGTGGAACACACCTTCCACGTTCCACGTTTCACGTTCCACGCCAAAAGGATATACCATGAAAAACATACCGATCGTGAAGCTGGGCATCGTTGCGGTCAGCCGGGACTGTTTCCCGAAAGAGCTTTCCCAGAAGCGGCGCAGGCGCGTGGTTGCGGCCTGCCGGGAACTCCACGTGCCGGTCACCGGCTTGGAAACCGTTGTCGAAAATGAGCAGGACGTGCTCAAAGCACTGGACGAGATCCGGCAGAAAGGCATCAACGCGCTGGCGATATACCTGGGCAATTTCGGCCCGGAAGGGCCCACGACGCTGATGGCCCAGAGATTTGGCGGCCCGGTCCTGTTCGCGGCGGCCGCGGAAGACAGCGGGAAGGACCTGGTGCAGGGCCGGGGCGACGCCTACTGCGGGCTGCTCAGCGCGTCCTACAACACCGGCCTGCGGCGCCTGCGGCCATACATACCGGAGTACCCCATAGGGGACCCGGAAGAGATCGCGGCGATGCTGGCGGATTTTTTGCCCGTAGCGCGCACCGTCCTCGGCGTCCGCAATCTCAAAATCCTTTCCTTCGGGCCGCGTCCCTACGATTTCCTGACCTGCCACGCTCCCCTTCAGCCGCTCTACGACCTCGGCGTTGAGGTCATGGAGAACAGCGAACTGGATCTGCTGGACCTGGCGCTCGCCGAAAAGGGCGCGCCGGAAACCAAACGCGCCGCCCGGAAGATGGCGCAGGAACTGGGCAAAGGGAACAACTATCCCGACCTGCTGGAGAAAATCGCGCAATACGAATGCGCCCTGGACAAGTTCATGCACGCAAACCTGGGAGCCTGCCAATACGCGGCGTTCGCCAACAAGTGCTGGCCGGCATTCGAGAAATATTTCGGGCACGTGCCCTGCTACATCAATTCGCGGCTTGCCGCCAGAGGCGTACCCGTAGCCTGCGAGGCCGACATCTACGGCGCCCTGAGCGAATACATGTCCGTCTGCGCGACGGATCTTCCGCCCGCGCTCCTGGACATCAACAACTCGGTGCCCCGGGACATGTACGAAGAAAGCAAAAAGCAGGTAGGCGACTACGCCCTCAGCGACCTGTGGATGGGCTTTCATTGCGGGAACACTTCAGCGGCCTGCCTGGTGAATCCGGCCATGCAGTACCAGCTGATCATGCACCGCCTGCAGGAACCGGGCCGCGATCCCGACGTCACGCGCGGGACCCTGGAAGGCCAGATCAAATCCGGGCCCATCTCCATCTTCCGTATCCAGTCCACACCCGAAGCACACCTTCAGGCCTACGTGGCCAACGGAGAGGTGCTCAACATCAACCCAAGATCCTTCGGGTCGATCGGCGTATTCGCCGTGAAGGAAATGGGGCGCTTTTACCGGCACGTCATGATCGAGAAACGCTTTCCGCACCACACGGCCATAGCATTCAAACATGCCGGCAAAACGCTTTTCGCCGCCTGTAAGATGCTAGGTTTGGACGAGGTTCATCATAATCGGTCGAGGAAAATGTTATACCCGAGCGAGAATCCGTTTTAAAAATGTGGAACGTTAGAACGTTAGAACGTTTAAACGTTAGAACGTTGAACGTTAAAAACGGAAGGTGACGGCATTCTATACATTGTTTTTGAACGTTCAACGTTCAAACGTGCAAACGTTCCAACGTTCAACGCCTATTATCAGGGACCGACGAATCATGCAATACATCGAAGTGCCGCAATACATCAAGGGCCTTATTTTCGACTGCGACGGGACGCTGGTGGATTCCATGCCGCTTCATATGACCGCGTGGGAACACACCATTACATCGCGCGGGGGAAAGTGGGAGCCGGAATTTTTTGTAACAAAAAAGGGCATGCCCGAGGAAATGATCGTCGGCCTGTACAACACTCACTACGGGGTCTCTTTCGATCCTGGCGAAACCGTGAGGGCCAAGCACGCCTTTTTTCGCGGGCACCCCGGCGGATTTCATCCCATCCCGCACGTAATAGATGTCGTGCGGAGGTACCGCGGCATTCTCCCAATGGCCGTCGCGTCGGGAGGCGTGCGGGACAATATCGATCTTGAGCTGCGGGCGCTGGGCATCCAGGACTTCTTCCAGGCTATCGTGAGCGCCGACGACGACATTCAGCCCAAACCCTCGCCCGAAATTTTCCTGGAAGCCGCGCGGCGGATCGGCGTCGCCCCGGAATTATGCCAGGTGTTCGAAGACGGCGACCTCGGCCTCGAAGCCGCCCGCAAAGCCGGCATGCTGGCTACCGACATTAGATTAACGCTGACATACGCTGACAGGACGCCGACTCACGCCGAATAAAAAAAATATGTAAATTTGCATCCGTTCGTCGGCGTTTTGTCTGCGTGCGTCCGCGTGAAGTGATATACTCGGCCATCCAAAGCGAGGTCTACCTATATGCAAAAACGTATGCTACTGAGAGCATTGGCAGGCTGCATCGTCGCGGCGCTTGTGTTCACTATGGTCTCGGGCTGCAACCGGGCCTCTTCCACAGACGCGCAGAACGCCGGCAGCAAGCGCATCCAGGCCCTGGAGGACCGCGAGGAGATCCGGCAGTTGACGATGGATTACGGACGCTACCTGGACAAGAGGGACTGGGTGGCCTTTTCCGCGCTGTACGCCGAGAAGGAAGGCGAGTGGGTCGGGGGAATGGGCAGCGCCAAAGGCCCGGAGGCCATACGCAAGCTGATGGAAGATACGATCGGCAAGGATACGGGGAAACCCGGGCCGCCCAACTTTCACGTATTCACCAACCAGATTTTCGACCTCGACGGGGACCGGGCTTCGGGAACGACGAAGTGGATGTTCGTGGTGCCGGGCGAAGGAGGGCGCCCGCAACCGGTCTATCTCGGGCACTACGACGACACCTTCGTGAGGGAAAACGGCCGCTGGAAATTCCAGCGCCGCGTCGTCCACGCCGACATCCCTCCCGACAACGTCCAGGCCCCGAAGGAAGCCAAATAGTCTTCAACGCGGACTTACGCTGGCAAAAACCATTTTGGGGTCAGCGTTCGTCTGCGTCTTGTCAGCGTGGGTCAGCGTTACGTTAATGAAACAGTATTTTCCGCATTGCCGGATACCTGGTCACCGCGGCGATGACTTTGCGGTAATGGTTGAAGGTGACGGTTTTGCGGATCAGAGGCATCAGGCCGTCTGTCGCCCACAGGTCGAAGATGTCCTCCATTTCGTCGTCGGTCAATTTCTGCATGAGCAGGCGCAGCGTCAGTTGCGCCTCGATTTCTTCCATGAGGCGGTTCTTCCACAGGTCCTGGTAGCACGAGAGCCGTTCCTCGTCGAGACGGTCGAGACGCAGCGCTTCGGACAGGACTGCGGCGCCGATATCGGCGCTGATCATGCCGTAAAAAATACCTCCTCCGGTGGTGGGCTTCACCAGTCCGGCGGCGTCGCCGGCAACCAGAAAGCGGTTTCCATAGGTTTTGCATATGGGAGCCAGGGGAAGCATACCCGGCCTCGGCTTCGCGTCGCGAACGGCCTGCGCATCGAGACGCTTCAATCGGGGCAAAAATTGTTCGAAATATGCGCCGGCGTTCCCTTCGCACATCAATCCCACACGGGAGTGCGGCCCCGAGTTTCTGCTCACGGGGACGACCCAGGCGAAGCCCTTGGGCGCGACGGCGCGGCCGGTGTGGATTTCGACATCCGTTGTAAGGTCCACGGGCAATTCGGCCTGCGCGCAATTGAGAAACAGCGGCGGGAAACCCAATCCCAGGTCGCGGTGCAGCGCGTAGGTTGCCCCTGTGGCGAGCACGCAGACACGGGCCTTCCGCTGCTCTCCCCCGGCGCAGCGCACGATCGCGAACTTTTCGCCGGCTTTGACTCCCGTCACCCTGCACCCCATGGAAATCTGCGCGCCCGACGCTGCGGCAAGATCGCGAAGGTTGCGGTCAAACAGGCGGCGGTCGACGACAACCGCTTCTACGCGCTCGGTGAGATACCGAACGACCTGCCCTCCGGGCGAGTGGATGCGTACGCGGCGCAGGTCATTGAGAATGGAGGACCGGGGAACGAAAAATTCATCGAAGACTTCCGGCGCGATGATGCCGGTGCAGTGCACGGGCACGCCGGCCGACAGGTGTTCCTCGAGCACTTCGACATCATAGCCGTCGGCTGCGAGGCGACGGGCTGCGTGGAGCCCCGCCGGCCCACCCCCGATCACAATTACGTCTCTCAAATCACTCTCCAAATACGTTTGAACGTTGGAACGTTTACACGTTTGCACGTTCAAACGCTCCACGTCCATTGACACCCAATCCGCAAATTCCCGCCAACCCGGCCCTGTTTTTCAACGTTCCAACGTTCCAACGTTCCAACGTTCAACGTTTCACGCTTATTTCAGTTTCTCCCCGCGAACCTCCCACCTGCCCCTGAAACTTATATAAAAGGAGAGGAGGATGAGGCGGAGGTCCAGCCAGAAATTGCGACGGCGTATGTAAAAAAGGTCGTAACGGAATTTGCGGGCGCGTGTGGTGTCGCGGTCCGCAAAGATCTGGGCGATGCCGGTTAAACCGGGCCGGACTTCGAGCCGTTCCCTGAATCCCGGAATCGCCTCGTCGGGCAGATCGCCGCCCCCTTCGGCGGACTGTATTTCGTTGATCGGCAGGGCGCGCGGCCCGACGAAACTCATGTCGCCCCGGAAGATGTTCCACAGCTGGGGAAGCTCATCCATGGCGCACGCGCGCAGCACTCGCCCGACGCGGGTTATGCGCGGATCGGAATGCCCCGCCTGCACCGAGCGCTCCTTTTCGGAGCCTTTCCACATCGTGCGGAACTTGAGCGCGGGGAAAGTGCTCCCCCCTTTCCCCCAGCGGGTCTGACGGAAAAAAACCGGCGGCCCGTCCTCGATTACGATGGCGGCGCTTATCAGCGCCCAGAGAGGGGAGGACGCGATCAAACCGAATCCGGATAGGAGAAGGTCGAAGGAGCGTTTGAAAAATTCCCGGCCGTACGGCCGGAATCCCTGGCTATCTGTTGAGGACTTCACCATAAACCTCAAGCGTTTTGGACACCATGCGCCCGGCGCTGAACTCGAGATCCATCCGGCTGCGCGCGTTCCGGCCGAGTTCGGCGCGTAGACCGGGATCAGACAACAGCAGATTCAGGGCGCCCGACAGCGCATCCGCATCAGCGGGAGGCACCACCAGGCCGGTCACTCCATGCCGGTTCACGGACCTTACTCCCGTGGGCAGGTCCGTGGAAACCACGGGCTTGGCGCAGGCCATGGCCTCGAGCTGAGCGATTCCGAATGTCTCACAGCGGTCAATTGAAGGCAATACAAAAATATCCGCAGCATGGAACAGGACGCGCAGGCGCGATTCGGACACTTCCCCGCAGAAGACGACCTTGTCCTGGACGCCCAACTCGCCTGCCAGGCTGCTGAGAAGTCCGCTTCGCGTGTCGCGGCCCGCAATGATCAAGCAACCCTTCAACGGGACCATCGCCCTCAGCAGAATATCGAGGCCTTTGTAATACCTTGCGGCGCCGACAAACAGCACGATCGGGCCGGCGTATTGTTTGCGCAGCGCGTCGACCTCCGCGCTTTCCCCGCCGCGCAGAGAAAGGTCCTCCGGCTCGATGCCGAACGGAATCACGGCGCACTTGTGCCGGCACGATTCCGGTACGGAGGAAAAAGCGATATTTTCTTCTGCGCTGAAGATAATTTTGCCGGCTTTCTTAAATATCAGGTTTAATACAGGACGATAGAGCGGAAGAAAGGCTTTCTGTTTGACGATGTCCGCGTGATAGGTCACAACCAGAGGTTTCCCCGGCGCGGCGGCGAGGTGGGACAGGTCTCCCATCGGGTTCGGGAAATGCAGGTGGACGATGTCGGGGCGCAGACGGCGCAATTCCAGGGGCGCCGTGGGACAGAGCGGCACCGAAGCGTAGCGTCCGAACTCGGGGATGCGGACGATGCCGACGCCGTCGATGTGCTCTTCCACGCGGCGTCGGGAGCGGCTGGGAGCCAGGATTCTCGCGTCCACGGTCCCGGCGAGCCTGCGGCACAGCAGGCTCATGTGCTGCTCGATCCCCCCCGTGGTCGGCGGGTAACAGTCTTTGAAAACGTGCACCACTCTCATAAGCGAGCCTTGAGGATAAAGGTTCCTTTGTATCCGTTCAAGTTGAACGTTTCAACGTTTGAACGTTTCAACGTGGAAGGTGGAAGGTGGAAAGTGGAACATACCTTTCACGTTCCACATTCCACGTTCCACATTCCACGTTCCACGTTCCATATGGAACATCGTCGGGGTACAATGGGCGCCGCTTTGAGGGGAGATGGATGTCGCAGATCAGCATGAGGACTCTTGTGAACGAGGTGGTCGGCTACGGCGTAGGCGCCGCCGTGAACCGTGTCCTCGGTATCATCGTCGCGCTGATCTACCCGATCATTCTCAGCAAGGATGAGTACGGCCGGCTCGACGTCATCTTCAGCGTTACCAGCCTGCTTGCGGTCGTGTTCTTCATAGGCCTCGATACGGCCCTGTCGCGCTTTTACTACGAGCATGAAAACGTGGCGCCGCGCAAGCGCCTGGCGGCGACGGTTTTTGCCGCGGTTATGATTTTCACGCTCGCCTCTATCGTCCTAATGCTTGCCGTTTCGAGCCCCCTGGCTCTGTGGCTCTACCGGGATCCCCGCTACATCCTTTACCTGCGGCTGGCGCTCCTGGCGATGCCCTGCATGATGGCCAACGGCGTGCAGATGGTGTTGCTGCGCCTGGAGCGGCGCGTACGCGCCTTCAACCTGCTGATGATCGGCAACCTGGTGGCGGCTTCGATCATAGGCATCGCGGCGATCCTGGTATTCAGAATGGGGGCCGCGGGCATGCTGACGGGCTTCATCGCGGGAAACCTGGCCACCGCTGTCGCGGGCATGGTCCTGAACCGCAGGGAGATATTCGCCGTTCCCGACTGGGCAAGGCTCCGGGAACTGCTGGGCATCGGGCTGCCACTGGTCGTATCAGGTTCGGCCCTGTGGCTGATCGGCTTTGTCAACCGACCGATCCTCGTGCACTGGGTTTCGGCGGACGACATCGGCCTGTATGCAATCGCGAGCGGCGCGGTCGGCATGATGGCTCTCCTCATCGGCGCGTTCCGGAACGCCTGGCAGCCGTTTGCCTTTTCCATCATCGGGCGGGAGGGCTCGGAAAAAATTTACGGACGCACGCTGACGGTGTTCACCGCCGTTGCCGCGACCATCGCGGTAACCGGGACGCTGTTTGCGCCCGAGGCGCTTCTGGTCATCAATGCCTATACGCACAAGAACTGGTCCGGGGCCGCGCCCTGCATAGGCCCCCTGGCGATGGGCACCCTGTTCAGCTCCATGTATTTCGTGGTGCAGACGGGCATTTACATCGCCCGGCGGACGGGCGTCATCGCTTTCACGATGTGCGCGGCGGCCGCCCTTAACGCGCTGCTCAATTTCGTGCTGATTCCCTCTTACGGAATCGTGGGAGCGGCGGCGTCCACCGGCATCGGGCACCTGGCGGCGCTCCTGGGACTGTACGCAATTTCGCAGCGCATTCTGCCGATTCCGTATCAGCGCGCCAAGCTGACGTCGACGGTGCTGATAGCCGCCACCGCGGTGATCCTGGCGCCTCATGTGCATACGGGATCCGTAATCCGGGACCTCGGGTTGAAAGCCTTTCTGCTGACTCTTTATGGCGCCGCCCTGTTGGCCTGCCGGTCCATTACGGTGCGGGATCTGGTACAGTATTGGAAGAACGTTGAACGTTAGAACGTTGGAACGTTTGAACGTTCTAACGTTCTAACGTGCAAACGTGTAAACGTGCAAACGTTCAACGTTGAAGGCGAAACATGCGGACAGTCATTGATGTGCGCACCATCAGCGACCATTTCCCGGGCATTGGGCGCTATGCCTATCACCTGGTGAGCGCGCTGGCGCGCCAGAAAAACCGGGGAGAACTGCTGCTCGTGCACAATCCGGGGCTGGCGAATACGCGGTACAATCTCGCCGCTCTCGCGTCGGAAGAAAATGTCCGGCTGGTGCATACGTCCGCAAAGCCCTTCTCCCTCCGCGAGCAGGTCGACCTGCCTCGCGCCCTTCGGCGGCTGAAGCCCAAACGGACGCATTTCCTTCACTGGAACGTGCCCTATGCGTCGCCGCGCCCCTTCGTGCTGACGGTCCACGACATCATTCCCCTGCGCCTTCCCCAGTATTTCACACCCTGGCAGCGAGCCTGGTACCGCACGTCGCTCGCGTTCGCATTGCGCGCCGCGGCCTGCGTGATCTGCGTGTCGGAAGCGACTCACTCCGACCTGAAAGCCGCCTTCCCGGGAGTGCGCGCCCGTGTTTCCGTCATCCACGAAGGCGTCGGGAAGACCTTCCGGCCGTGCACGGAGGAAGAGTCCGCATATGTGCGCGCAAAGTATGCGTTGCCGAAAAATTATCTTCTCTATGTGGGCAGCAACAAGCCGCATAAAAACCTTCCGGCGCTCATCGACGCTTACGCCCGCCTGCGCGCCGCGCCGTCGCTGCTGCTGGCGGGAGCGAAGGATCCGCGCTACCCGGAAGCGCGCCACCGCGTCGAGATGCTCGGCTTGCGCGGCCGCGTGCGCTTCCTGGGAACCATCCCGGAAGCCGATTTGCCCTTCCTGTACGGCAACGCGCGCGCATTTGTTTTTCCCAGCGCTTACGAAGGCTTCGGCCTGCCGCCGCTGGAAGCGATGGCGTGCCGCACGCCGGTGGCGTGTTCCGACATCCAGAGCCTGCGCGAGGTTGCCGGCGACGCCGCGCTGTTTTTCGACGCGTCCAGCACGGCGTCCATTACTGCGGTCCTGGAGAGCGTCCTCGAGGACGAAGAACTGCGCGCCGGCCTGCGCATACGCGGCCTGGAGCGCGCCGCCCGGATGACTTGGGACCTTGCGGCGCAGAAAACCCTGGAGGTCTACGGAAGCGGGTTAGCCTGAAGCGTATTAACGCTGACATACGCTGATTTTTTAATTTTTTATCGGCGCGGGTCGGCGTTTCAGAGCCATGGTCCTACTTTTTCTCTTTAAAGCCGGCGGGGATTTCAAGGTCCGAGGGCGAGACGCTCTGGTAGACCTTCAGCAGTTCGCGATTGACGGTCATGATCGTCGCGCGGCCGGACGCCGGAGCTGCCTCCCCCTGCGTATCCTTCTTGCGCGACATCCTGCGGCCCAGCATGCCGCCCAGTCCGCCGAGAGATGACATCCCGCCCGAGTCACCCGATTCTTCTTTGGGTTTCTCGGAAGCCTGCGACGGATTCTGCGCCGCCTCCATGACCATTTCCGTAAGAATCTGGGCGCCCTTCATATTGACGTTTTCCGCCTCCATCCTGCCGATCATGCTTTTCATCCCGGGGTACAGCGCCATGGCCATCGCCATCTGGTCCGCCCCTCCGACAATGCCGCCGATCATGTTCAGGGCCCTGGCATAGCGCTGATCGAAATCCGCGATTTCCTTCAGGGCCGGGATCTCCGGCCCGAGCCACATGTGGGACGTGATCACCATGCCGCCGGCCTCTTCCAGCGTCTTCCCCTTCTGGTGACCCGAGATTGTCATAATCACTTCGCGGCAATCGTAGCCGTTGATCGATCGGGTCTGGCCGGATTCCTTCAATGAAAAATCGAATTCCATCTGCGGTTCGGATTCCTCCCCGGCATCTTTCCCCGAAGACTCAATGGCCTGTTTGCGCGCTTCCTCGAGGCGCCGGCGCATTTCGTCGAACGTGACCACCTCGTAGTTTTTCTTTTTCATGTTCAGGCTGTAGACCTTCTGCTCGTCAAGGTCGATGATCTCGCCGGTTTCTTCGCTGACCGTCATTTTGCGGTTGCCCTTGACGGCGACCGTGTTGACCATGCCTTCCTTGGCGGCTTTGCCGCCGAACATGCCCATCATGCGGCCCATCATGCCTTCCATCTTCATCTGGCTTTTCTCCTCGGTTTTTACCTCCGCCCGCAAAACCGGGATCGCAGCCGCCAGCAGGGCCGCTATCATCCATCCCCTAATCGATCGCCGCTTCATGTGTGTTCCTCCCACTGTGAGCTGTTTTGGCTGTTTCCGACTTCCCGCATTCTACGCCCGCGGCATCGCCCGTGTGAAGAGGCTCCGAAAAATAACACCGCCTGGGGCCCCTATCAGCGACCCTAATCCCGCGCTAAGGCGCCGAGGGGCGCGTCATCCCTGCAATTCCTAAAAC
>CAYYTC010000020.1:0-72606 GCA_964474425.1 uncultured Acidobacteriota bacterium | reverse complement strand
CCCTCCATCTGGACATCCGGCACGTCCAGCAGTTTGATCTGTATGCCGCGCGGCGGCATATAGTTGCGATCTATTTTGTTGCGCAGGTAGCTTATGTAAACATCCACGACATTGGTTTCGGCGTCGATGCCGCCGTTCCATACATTTTCCAGGATCATCTGGCGGGTGACCACTACAAGATCCGCCGCCCGCAATTCGCCAAGAATTATCCCCATGCCTGGGGACCCCGGCTGGGCGTTGCTTATCAAATCACTCCAGATACTGTGCTTCGCGGCGGGTGGGGGATGCCCTATGGCCGGACAGCCGCTCTGGACCGTGGATATTAACGACAGAAGCACCTATGACCCCCATTCGATTTGGTACTGAACCCGAATGCCTGGGCGGATCCGCCGGCAGGGCAATATGGCGTCTCGGCACCTATTTCGATGATGATCCGAAGCTGTGGCAGGAAATAAAGGAGAAAGGCCATGGAATGATCATGGCCATCGGGCATTGAAGCACCTGTGCGCCGGCAGTTGTCGGCCATTGTCTATCCGTCGAGCGTCTGGGAATTCCTACCGCGCCCATTGTCACCCAGAGATTCCAGGATCTCGTGCAGACAATCTCCTACAAGAAGGGTATGCCCGGAATGAGGTTCACGTTTGTTCCCCATCCTATTGCGGGAAGGACGGCAGAGCAATCGCACAGGTATATCCTGGGTAAAGATCCGCTCACCGGCAAGCCCATCCTGCAGGAGCTTACCGATGCTTTGACAAAGCCGCTCACCAGCGAAGAGAAAAAAACTGGATTCCTGGTAAGGCCCGCGCAACCAAGACTGCTTGCGCCGGACACGTCTTTAAACCTGGAAAGACTCTTTCACAGCAGCGGCTGGACGGATGGGCTTCCCATCGTTCTTCCCACCGAGGCAAGAGTCGCAGAAATGCTGAAGGGAACCAGCCGCAAGGCGGATGAGATCGTGGGCACCATGCGCCCCTCCCCCCCGCACGAAGCCTGGGAATACACGGTGGAAAGGGTTGCGGTCAACGCTGTTATGGCAGGCGCAAGGCCGGAATATTTTCCCGTAATTCTCGCGCTGGCTTCCACGGGAGTCACTTCGCTTTTTACTTCCACAACCTCTTTTGCCAGGATGATGGTAGTCAACGGGCCCATTGCGGGAGAAATAAGCATGAATGCCGGAATCGGGGCGATGGGTCCCTTTAATGAAGCCAACGCCACGATTGGCAGATCCTGGACTCTCATATCCAAAAATCTGGGCGGCGGCGGCGTTCCGGGAGAAACCTATCTGGGCAGCCAGGGAAGCAACCTTAACTATAACAATGGGTGCTTCCCCGAAACCGAGGAAGCGTTGCCAGCCGGATGGAATCCGCTGCACGTTCAAAAGGGCTTTAAGGCCAATGAAAGCGTGGTCAGCACTTTTACGGGCTGGAGCATCAGCAACAAAGGGAACAATTTTAAAACGTTCGGAGGCTATAAGGTTTGCCTCATTACCCCGCCGGTTATTGAAGTGCTTGCGCAGGGTTATACAAAACAGAGTCTGAAAGAAGACTTATTAAGGAATGCCCGAGGTACTGCCTATGAATCCGCCTATACGGCTGCTTACGGTTGGCCGCCCGGTACGCCTCCGAAATTTGAGGACGCTCTCAAAAGGACTCTGGGCAGCAAGACCGCAGAAAAGGGAAAATTGCCGCCGTGCCTGTCCTATCCTGGGAAGCTGAAAAATTGCAGGTCGGCGCGTTGGCAATGCGATGGATCGTACCGGGTACAGACCAACCCTGTGAATGGCAAACCAGAAAATTGTGCGCTGACGGCAAAAGAGATTCGATACTGGGATCGCATTCCGGAGATCTTCAAGTTTGACCGGCACAAGGAATGCCGGGAGTGCCCTTTCAGAGGCGGCTGGTTCCAGTGGATGAGGAACCTTGTTCGAGGCTTGTTTGGCGCCGCTTTCAGAGCTATGCTGCATTCTGTTCGTAACCATTTGGGTGACCTCCTGGAGTCGAGAGATTTGTTTCGCAAACTCTCTTTTAATCCAGTCTTTACGGGGTCCCCAACTGGTTTTTCCCAGTTCAGCATGTCCTCATATTTATCGCAGCGTGCATAATTCAGGTATAAGTAGCCTGATAAACAGCCGCCCCGAGATCTGGCCGATTCCGGGGCGGCCTTTTCCCAAACTTCCCTCAAGGTCAAAACTGGATTTTGGCGAAAAGCTGGCCTGTTCTTCCCTGCGCTCCGGATCTCACATTGATGTATCCGAAACCGGATGTTGGTTTGCCGTTGTTATCGCGCTGCTGCGTTGCTTGCGCATTTCCAGAAGATGGACCGGGTATTCGCACGCGATTGAATGCATTGCTCATTTCAAACCGTATGCTCAGGCTGGCTTTCTCCGCGATACGGAATATCCTGCCCAGGCTCATGTTTTCGTTGGGGCTGCGCCGGGACCGATAATCATCATAGTACGCGGCCGAAGTGCCCCATTCCCCGGGAGCTGGATCGGACCAGGCCGCCGGGTTCAGGACAAAGTCCCTATTCGGATCGTAGCAGCTGTTGCAGTTGAGGTCTGCCGTGTAAAGCGGCTGGCCTGGCACGCGGTTGGCATAGGTTCCGGTGCCGATTCGGTTGCCCGTGATGTGAAAGTCGAAGGGAGCGCTCAACTTCAAAAGCGTCCCTAGTTCGTTGTTTGCGTATGGGATGCGTATTGGCGAGCCGCTTGTATATGTCAACATGGCGCTGAACGTCCAATCGCGAAATATGTAGGAAGCCGCCTTGTTCGTTTTCAGAGTAGGCACACGGTAATTCATGGCAACCACCAAACGATGCGGCTGCGAGTACGCGGAAATGTATTTGTTGACCTTGCGGTCGAGGTTGTTGTTGACAGCCGGTTTGGTGGCGAAGAAATTGGGATCCTCCGTCTCCGATCCAATATTGAGTTCCTTCTGATAGCTGTAGACGGCCGTCAAATCAAGGCCATGGGAATACCGCTTGGTGAGCTTCAGCTGCAGCGAGTCATACCAGGTATTTCCCACGGGGGCCCACAGGACGTTGATTCCCAGGAATTGCGGATAGGGCCGCAGAGCCTGCCCCACGGAAAGATTGGGCGAAAAACCCGGGTAAGGCGGCGTGCCGAATCCTCTTGAAATAGCTAGCTGTGTATTCAGAGAAGCGTTCAGCAGATCCCGGTCTTCCTTTTTGCTGATATCGAGGTGGTTTGCGGCCAGGATTTCCGGCGTCAGCCGGTTGGGGTCCTGGAAGATGCCCGCTCCCCACCAGACCCCGCGGTTCCCCGCATAGGTGATTTCCACAGAGAGATTCGTGGTGACTTGCCGCTGAATTCCGATGCTCCACATATTAAGCCTCGGGGGACGGCCGGCGCTGTGATCGATGTAAGTCAGGAAATTGGTCGGCGCCGCAGGATTGATCGGGTACTGCCCCGGATCAAAGTTCGGCCATACCGGTGTCACCGGCACTCCCTCTTCCAGAACCATGGCCGGGTTGCCGAAGGCAGTGGAAGCCAAGGGCACATAGGAGCCAAAGCGCATGGACCAGAAATTGTTTGGGGCGGTTTGTCCGTAAGAAATCCCCCAGCCGGCCCTCAAAACGGTCTTGTCATTAATCTGATAGGCGGCTCCAATCCGCGGCCCGAAGGCAAACGGATAGTTATCCGCAAAGGGGCCGTACGTCGCCTCAAGAACCACACCTCCTGGCAGGTTCCCGGCGGTAGGGTTGGGCACGCTGGCCGACATGCTCGGAACGCGGCCATACGTTTCCCTCAAGTAGGTTTGGTAATCCCATCGCAAGCCGTAATCGAGGGTGAATTTGCGCGTCACTTTCCAGGTATCCTGGGCAAATAACGCCCACGCTTGTTTTCCCATCCGGAAGTTGGAATGAGCCCCAATCTGCCCGCCATAAACCCTCCCCAGGAGGAAACTCGCGTAAGGAAAGCCCACGCTACCGCCTGCAAGGGGCTGGCCCTCAGTGGACGGAAGCCCGCTCTGCTGGGCGTTGAACTGAAAATTGCCGTTGGCTCCCATAAGGAGATCGATGGGATTTCCGGTAAATTTGGCTTCGGCGCCGAATTTTAGGGTGTGATTGTCTTTGACCCAGGTCGCGCTCGCGTTCGCGGTCGGTTTGGTATCCCACAAAGTATAGAGCGCGTTGGCGCCCATTCCCCCGGTCGGGCTTCCATGGCCGCCATACGACGTATACAGTCCCGTGATGATAGGGAAGTAGTTCACAAGAGTCCCTTCCAAACCGAGTTCTTTTTGAGCATTGAATTCCGGTTGGATCTGCGCCCATTTCGTCTGCATGATGCCGACGCCCAGGTGCAGGAGCAAAGTGGGAGTCAGAGTCTGATCGTAATTTACGCGCACCGTGTGCGCTATCCTGAGATTTTTTACCATCTGGGTTCCCGCAAAATCCAGCCCATCGGTAAACTGGTTCGATTCGTGGTCTGCAAGGGACCAGTAGCCGGACAATTTGATGTTTGGACTCAGGGAATGATCAATCTTGACAGAAGGAATCCCCTTTATTTCAGGATTCTCAAAACTGGGGGTGAAATTTTGGGTTCTCGCGTTGGGATCGGTCGGTTTCGGAATCAGAGCCTGTATCTTTGCCGCTACCGAATCAAAGCGGTCTATCGGAATCATGTTGTTCGGGAATGGGTCGCGAACCCTTTTGCCGTTGACGATCCTTTCCGTCAGCGGATCGTAGATGGTGTTTTCATAAATGGGACGGCCAAGGGGATCACAATTGGGATCGCTGGTCGGGGTTCTAAGGCAGAGATTCTTCCCGGTCAGGACAGAACTGAAATCTCCGTTTCGGAAGGCTTCGGTCGGAATGGTCTGCTTGGTGGTAAAAAGATTCTTCGCGCGGTTTTGCTCGAAGTTAAAGTAGAAGAAGGTCTTGTCACGGCCGTCGTAGACGCGCGGAATGTAAACCGGGCCGCCGAGGTTTAACCCATAATTATGACGCCGCGAGCGGGGGCTGTCATTTGTATACGCCCGGTCCGCATTGAATGCTTCGTTCGCCCAATATTCGTACGCGGCGCCGTGCAGCGCGTTGGTTCCCGACTTCATCGTCACGTTGAACATGCTGCTGCCCGCCTGCCCGTATTCGGCCGCAAAGTTGCTGGTCTGAACCGCAAACTCGTCGATGGCGTCCACGCTCGGAAGCGATACCTCGGGAAAGGCGGTGTCCAGACCGTTAGTCGCATCCTGGCCCTCGATCCGGAGATTTTGCGTGCCGGAGGGAGCGCCCTGGATGCGGATGACTGACCCTCCGCCGGAACTGGCGCCCGGTATCAGGTCGGTAACCCTGTACGGATTGCGAATACCCCCCGCGACTGAAAAAATAGGAAGATCGGCCAACCGTTCCGCCGTGACATTGTGGCTCAAATCGCCGCTCTCCGTTCTCAGCAATGGAGCGTCTGCATTTACGGTGACCGTCTCGCTGATGTTCCCGACTTCGAGCGGGACATCGATGCGCAAGGTTGCCGCAACCTGGACGGTAATGCCTGTCCGGACATATTGCTTGAATCCAGGCGCGGAGGCCGTAAGTTGGTAAACACCGGCCGGCAGCTGAGAAAGCGTGTAATTGCCCGTGGAAGTGGTTGCCGCTTTGTACAAAGCGCCGGTTTGGGCGTTTTTGGCTTCGATTTGAGCGCCCGGCACGACTGCACCGGCAGGATCGGCAACTGTACCGGTAATTGTGCCCCGGTCGCTCTGGGCGAAAACAATCCCGCATAACAAAATCATGCAGGTGAGTGTTACAAGAATTGAACGCATGAGATATATCCTCCTGTGGTTAAAAATTCCAGGTACCCCATTCCGGGCGCCAGGATCTTCAAGCTGTTCGAGCGGCGCCCCGGTCCCGGCGTAGGGTCATTTCACCAACAGCGCGTAACCAAATGGTGCAGTCTCAGACAGGGAGTCGAGCGAGAATACCCTCAAGAACGTCGTTTGCCTTTGGCTGCCTGAAGATAGGATAAATAAGCCACCTATAAAAGTTCGAGATAGCGGCCTTCCGCCCATCCCCGGCGCCAAATTGACATTTGTTGTTAGTATGGAAACCTGAATCGGCTATTGTCAAGGGAAAAGCCAGGGAGGGTCCATTCCGCCGCGTGGATGCGGAAATCAAGCAGTGCCCTGCCTGCCAGGCTCGGACCTAGGGGTGTTTTCCCGCAGACATGCCCGGTCCCCTGCGTCATGGTTGCCCAAGCTTCTGCTTTTACCAAGTAGCCCGGGCAAGCGGGCTCGATTTCCGATTTATCCTGCGGAACAATATATCTCCTGAGGATATCGCCTGAGGCTTGAGGCAGGGGCCAAAACACCATGGTAACGATATTGAATCTTGGCGGAGGCGTCAGCGCCGAAAGCTCTATGGATCAGCATGCATCTGCGGCTGATTTTCCCTTGACAGTGTCATAGGCTCATAGTACTATGAGCCTATGAGTACAAGACTGCAGGTGTTGATTCCAGAACGATTGCACGCTCGTGTGCGCAAGGCTGCGCAAAGAAATCGCATTTCCAAGGGTGAATGGGTGCGGCGATCCATCGAGCGAGCTCTGATGGAAGAGGGCGCAGCCCCGGACCCGCTCGCCCGACTCTGCAGCCTCGGCGCGCCGACCGGGGATATCGATCAAATTCTGGCGGAGATTGAAGCGGGGCGGGGGTGAGAGTATTCGTCGATTCCAACATACCCATGTATGTCGCCGGCCGCGACCATCCTCTGCGCGAGCCTGCGCGGCGATTTATGGAAAGGGTCCGCGCAGGCGAAATTGAGGCCTGCACAAGCACTGAAGTCCTGCAGGAGATTCTCTATCGCTACATCGCCCTCAAACGGCCTGATCTGGCGCGACAGGTTTATGAGCTATTCGTGCAGCTGTGTCCGATAGTTTTTCCGACAACGCTGGCAGACACCGATCGGGCAAACCAGCTGGTGTGCGCAGGAAAAGGGATCGGAGTTCGTGATGCCATTCATGCGGCTGTGATGCTCAACAACGACGTGCCCCGGATTGCCACATTCGACAGCGGTTTCGACCTTCTTCCGGAAGTGCGCCGTCTGCCTCTGGAGTGAGGCGAGTCCGCATTTCCCACAGGGTTTCGTGGCGAGATGGATAGAGTCTATATCCAGGACCTCTTTGCGTTTTGCATAGAAGTTTTTCTTCCCTTTTAGAATCAAGCACTTTGGCGCTTATATTTATCGAATCCGGGGGGACGAGCCTCACTCCTATAAATATCGTCTGATGCCCATTCATGGCGAATAGACCCATTTCCGGGAGGCTTTCTGCTGCTGCGGCAATGAGGAATGAATGCAGGCCGGTTCAAACGAGCAGCGCGTCGAGAACCAACAATGCCATTACATAAAGGGCGAAGAGGTTGATGGAGCGGAATGAAGAGTGAAAAACCGCCGGTTCCGGGTTCTGCCGAATCAGCTTCCCCGATTTCCATGCGAGCCAGATACCGCATGCCAAAAGTCCGAGAGCGGTCCATCGAGAGCGAATCAGTCCGTATAAAAGCAGCAGAAGGCTCGAGGCAAGCGCCGACATCATCCAGATGAACGTTATACCGGCGAACTGCCGGGCGCTAAGCTGCCGGGTTGGCGATGGGAGCCCGGACTGCTCATAGTCGCTCCTCAGGGAGAACAGCAGCAGCCAGAAATGCGGGACCTGCCAGGTGAAGAAGAAAAAGGCCAGGGCAAGAAGCGGCGAGGCCTGCAAACTGCCCCCGGCGGCCGCCCAGCCGATGGCAGGAGGAAGCGCGCCAATCAGAGCGCCGGGAACGACTGCAAACGACCAGACTCTCTTGATGTAGGTGTAATAACCATTGTACCAGGCGACCGCAAACAGGCCGATCAGCGACGTGGCGGGGGAATGAGCCAGCCACAACAATAAAGAGCCCGCAAGCATCAGAACCCAGGCAATCGCAAAGGCGGCTGCCGGTTTCATCGACCCGCGCGGGATCGGCCTGTTGCGGGTGCGCGACATCCGGGCATCGAGTTCGCGGTCCTGGAACTGGTTCAGGGCGCAGGCGCCCATGGCAAGCAAAAGCACGCCCAGCATCGCCGTTGCTATTCCGGCATGGAGGCCTCGGCCGGCGGCGAGGTACCCGGTGGCCGCAGAAAGCGTGGAAAGCGCGACAATCCGGAACTTGGTGAGTTCCAGGAGCATGTTCAGCGGCTGGATCACGGGATTGCCGAGCATCCGCGGAAGCGGGAGCAGCCCATGCCGGTTATCGGGGGCGGGATTCATGCGGATCCGTTCCTGTTTCGGGTTTCAGGGCGGAAGGATGCCCGGGTGCACCCTGTTCATTTCAGGCTTTTGAGAAATTCGACGATCCGGTTCAGCTCGTCGTCGGCCAGAGCCGCAGGGGGCATGGCCGCCGGGTACCCCTTCACAATCTCGGCGTTGGGATCGCGGATCGACTTCTCCAGGCTGGCTCCATCCACCGTGATCTCACGCTCCTTGCCGTCGGGATCTTTGACCATTTGGGTCCGGCCGAAGATTCCCTTGAAGGTGGGCCCCACCATCACCTTGCCGTCCAGCGAGTGGCAGGTCAGGCAATCCTTTTGGCGGAGAAGCGCGATTGCCGGATCCTGCGGCTCCGGCGCTTCGGCCTTTGCCGCTCCGGGCAAGGGCGCGTTCTCATCGCCAAAATACCAGGCCTCGAAATCCGGGACCGGAACCACGATGACCTTCGACAGCATCTCCGCGTGGCCGGGGCCGCAGATTACGGTGCATTCGATGTCAAAGCTTCCGAGCATCGTCGGGGTGAACCATGTGTAGTTCTGACGGCCGGGGACGATATCCTGTTTTATACGGAAGGCCGGAACGTAAAAGCCGTGGATCACATCCAGAGATTGGAGCTCCGTTTTGACCGGTTTATTCAGCGCGAGGTAGAGCTCGGTGGTGCGTTTCCCGTTGGGGTAGGTGAACGAATAGGACCATTGGCGCGCGGTGACCTCGACGACCATGGCGTCGCGGGGAACGCTGCGCATGTATTCGAAATTGGTCCAGCCGTAATAAAACATCGCCAGGAAAAGCACCGTCGGGATAACCGTCCAGACAATTTCCAGCCACTTGTTCCCCTCGATATCTTCGCCCTTCGGATGCCGTTTCCTGCTGTACTTGATGACGAAAAAGATCATCAGGATTGTGATGAGAACCAGGAACGCAAGGCTCACCGCGACGATGGAAAGAAAGACCGCGTCGACCTGCTGCGCGGCTGTCGATGCTTGAGGTGCAATCGGCATGGCATCTTACCTCTGCAAAATATCCAGGAAGGTCAGCCCGATGAAAACGAGGAGCGCGGCGATTGTTATCAGCACCATGACCTTTAGGAAAGGCTTCTCGTATTTCAGGTGCATGAAATAATAAAAAACCAGGCCCGCCTTCAGCGGTGTCAGAGTCAGCATGGCCCATACAGAGAGGGCTTCGTGATATTGGATGCTTACGGAGACCAGGATCGCGGTCAGCAGAAGCAGCACCAGCCACACCTGCACCAGCGTCCGGTAGGGAAGTATAGGACCGTGTTCCGCTGCTGGTTCCATGGCGAACTCCGTCAGGCGGCGAGATAGAGCATAGGGAGCAAAAAGATCCAGATCACGTCCACAAGATGCCAGTACAATCCGGAATTTTCCAGCTTGACAGAATCGGCGGCCGTGACCCTGTTTTTCACGATGAGCGCAAATATCACGGTGAGCACGACGACGCCTGCAAGCACGTGCAGGCCGTGCAGGCCCGTCATGCTGTAATACAATCCGTAAAATATTTTTTCCCCGTTGGGAAGCTTCTCGAGTTCAGGCCCGTTCGGGTAAATACCCCGGCGGATTTCTTCGCTCCACTCGATATATTTGTTGGCCAGGAACAGGATCCCCAGCACGATCGTGGCGCCCAGGCACTGCAAAGCGAGCCTGCGGTTGCCTTTCTGCAGAGCCGATATCGAGACCGCGATCGTGAGGCTGCTGGTGAGAAGGAACACCGTATTCACGACCCCGAGGACCACATTCAGGTGCCGGCCTCCCTCGTGGAAATCATGGGGGTAGACGGCGCGATAGGAAGAGTACAGTATGAACAGGCCGCCGAACAGCAGCAGTTCGGTGAAGAGAAAAATCCACATCCCGAGCTTGGCGCCCTGGTAGTCCTTGGGACCCGCATGAGGGAGAACTGCCGCCGGTTTGCTCATCGGTTCATCTCCGGGTTGAATGCGTAGGGACGCTCGGGGATCTCGGGGCGCGTCTCGAAATTCTCCAGAGGCGGTGGGCTGGATGTCTGCCACTCGAGCGTGACGCCTCCCCAGGGATTCGCTTCTGCCTTTTTCCCTTTCCAGAGTGCTGCCAGCAAATTTCCAAAGAAGAGCAGAAGCCCGATAACCATGATGAAGGCGCCTATGGAGGCGATGACGTGCGCGTCATGGTATTGGGGAAGGTGCGTGAAGTACCGTCTCGGCATGCCCATGTATCCCAGGACCAGCATCGTGAAATAGAAGATGTTGAACCCGATGAAAATGGGGAACCAGGCGACGACGGCCATTGTCTGATTGTACGTTTTGCCGAACATTTTCGGAAACCAGTACAGCAGTGCGGCCAGGAATCCCACCCCGGTGCCGCCGAACATAACATAATGAAAATGACCCACCACCCAATACGTATCATGGAGGTGCACGTTGACGTTCAGGGCACCCTGTATGATTCCCGTGAGCCCCCCGATGGCGAACAGGAAGATGAATGTGAGCGCGTACAGCATGGCGGGCTTGAGCTCGATCGATCCTTTGTAGAGAGTCGCCGTCCAGTTGAATACCTTGATGGCGCTGGGAACGGCCACGAGGAATGTCAGGAGCGAAAAAACCGTGTTGGCCTGGTCGGCCATGCCGCTCGTGAACATGTGGTGCCCCCACACGAGGGACCCCAGGGCCGCAATGGCCATCGAAGAGTAGGCGATGGCCCGGTAGCCGAAGATCGTTCGATGGGCGAAGGTGGGGATGATCTCGGAAATCGCCCCCATGGCCGGAACAATCATTATGTAGACAGCGGGATGCGAGTAGATCCAGAAAAGATGCTGGTAGAGGATCGGGTCGCCTCCCTTGGCCGGATCGAACACGCCGATTCCGAACAGGCGCTCCGCGATCACGAGCAGGAGCGTTATTCCCAAAATGGGGGTCGCAAGGACCTGGATCCACGCCGTTGCATAGAGCGACCAGATGAACAGGGGCATGCGGTGCCAGTGCATCCCGGGCGCCCGCATGCGGTGGACCGTAGTGATGAAGTTCAAGCCTGTAAGAATCGACGAGAAGCCGAGAACGAATGCGGCAAAAACCCCCAGCGTGACATTGGTTCCGGTTCGGATGCTGAAGGGCGCATAAAAGGTCCATCCCGTGTCCGGAGGGCCGCTTCCCGTGAAGAGCGCAACGACGGCAAGCAGCGCCCCCGTGATGAAGAAATACCAGGAAGCAAGGTTGAGCCTCGGGAATGCCACATCCTCAGCGCCAATCATGATGGGCAGGAAGAAGTTTCCGAACACGGCCGACAGCCCGGGAAGAACGAAGAGGAAAATCATGATGACGCCGTGCACCGTGAAAAACGCGTTGTAGATCTGCGCCGGAAACAGCGGCGGGTTGAGCGTGAGCTGCTCGATTCGCATGAGCACGCCGATCAGCACCGCCACGAAGAAAAACGTCAGCATGGTGGCGAGATACAGCACCCCGATCCTTTTGTGGTCCGTGGACAGGAGCCAGCCGGTAATTCCCGTTCTTCTCCCCTGTCCCAGATATCCCCGCGCAACCGGGATTGATCCAACAGCCGAATTCGTCATGCCGATTGCCTTTCTTTTTCCTTCCCTTTACGCGAACGGCCGGCCGCCACAAGGTAGATCACATATGCGGCGGCAAGCACCAGGATGATCGTCCCCACCAGGCGGGTCAGGCTGAAAATGTAACGCCGCTCTTCGGGATCATAGCTATAACAGAAAGCGAGGACCTTCGAAATGGTGGGCCGCACATTTCCCGCTCTGGCTTCCTGGACCGCCATCTGGAGGTCGGCGGGGAGAAAACTGGTTCCGTACAGGTACCGGCTCACATTTCCTGCGGGTGTGAGAACAATGATTGCCCCTGCGTGGACGTAGCCGTCGCCTGCAGCCTTGAAATTGAACCCGACAGAATCGGTCACTGCCCTGGTCGCCTGTGCCGTGCCGGTCAGGAACCTCCACGCCGACGGCGGGAACGGGCGGGTCATCTGCTTCAGGTAATTGATGCGCTTTTGATGGGCGATTTCGGGCGTGTCCATGGGATCGAAGCTCAGCGTGACAACCTGGAAGTCCTTGCCCGGCTCCAGCGCGATCTCGTTCAGTGTGGTGGCAAGCCCGTTGAGGAGCGGAGTGCAGATTCCTGCGCAACGGAAATAGTTCATCGTCAAAATTGTCGGCTTGCCGGTCAACGAGCGCAGCGTAATATTGTTTCCATCCTCGTCCTTGAGCATGGAGTCGAGCGCCACCGGGGCGCCCGGTTTTTCCACAATGCCGGCTTCCTGCGGCGGCGCGCCCAGGGCAGTGGAATCCACACTGCCGGCAAACATCATTCCCATGCTCCAGGCAAGCAGCAAAACGATACGTTTCATGGCCGTCTCCCTCTCTTTGCTAAAGCAAAACCTAATACGGCATCGCTTCCGCCACAGCCTCTTGAATGGATCCTTGCTATGGAGAAAGCTTGCGTAATCCGTCAAAGAGCGCCTGCCACTCGGCAGGGCTCAGCGTGGCGGCTGCCGTGGAAAAACCGTTGCCGGGAGCGCCGCTGAGTATCACGGCCGCGAGATCCCGGGGACCCGCACGCCATAACGATGATTCGGAAAGCGTCTGCGCGGCCCTGACCCCGTCGGTGATCGTGCGGCACAGGATGCGGGCCTCGACGCTTTGGTCCCGGGATGGAACAGCAATCGGCGAAGGAGCCGAGAACTCCTGTTCCAGCTTACGGATTGCCATGCTCACAGGAATCTTGTTGAGCGTTTTCTCTCCGGGCGCCTCCAGGTTTTTTGACAGCGCGTCCATGGATTCCCCGCTGCTTGCGGGATGCGTGAACGCTCCAAGCGACTGCACGTAATGGGCCAGCGCCATCCGGTCCCGCTTCGTCAGATAATCGAATGCATTCATGGAAGTGCCCGGAACGCCCTCGCTCAGGGTTTTGAAGATCATGGCCAGGTCGCTCCCGTTCGTCCATTCGTCGGGCTGGGATAAATTCCGGGGCGCGGGTTTCATGGTGGAAGCGGCAGTGCCATCGCCTTTTCCCGATTCACCGTGACAGGCGGCGCAGTTCGGCATGAAAAGATCCTTGCCTCGGGCGAGCAGTTCCGGGGAGGCCGCGATCAGCGCTGCCGGGTCCACCGGTGGAATTTCGCGTCCCTTCTCGGGCGGAAATTCGGCCGGATCCAGCCACCCGGGTTCTCCGACGACGGGCTTCACGGGCGTGGGAGCCGCCGGCCTGTTGGCATTTCGCAATCCGGGGACCACAATCGACGCAAACAGAGCGGCGATCAGGAGTGCGCCGACGACGACGAGCAAAGTCGATACGAGCCGTTTGAGTTCCTCCGCATCCACGTATTTCTCTATCATAGGCGGAACTCCAAACCTTCCCGGAGGAACGGATCCCCCACAGGCATGTCGGCCCCCCGGGTCATTGCGCGCCGGATCCAGAGCAGGGCCGCGGAAATGAACAGCAGCCCGAACGCAATCTCAGGCCAGCTGAGAACCGGATTTTTCGCGATCGCCGGGAAAATCATCCAGTAAAGATCCAGCCAGTGCGCAAAAAGCACCAGGATGGAAATCCAGAACATCCGGCGCCGCCCTTTTTTCGAGTCGCGCGGGATCAGCACAAAAAAGGGGACGAAAAAATGCAGCACGGCAAGCGCAAGCAGAAGCGGCCCCCAGAGCCCATCGAGCCGCTCCTTGTACCAAAAGACTTCTTCCGGGAGATTTGCATACCACATGAGCATGTACTGGGCGAAGCCGATATAGGACCAGAACACCGTGAAAGCGAAAAGAAATCCGCCCAGGTTGTAGACATGGTCGGGTGTGACTCCCGGCAGCCTGCCGCGTGCCATCAGGAATTGGACCGCCAGGACGGTGGCCGCCAGTCCGGCGAGAAAGGTCCCGGCAAAAATGTAGACTCCGAAAATGTCGCTGTACCACTCGGGCTCCAGACTCGAGATCCAGTCAAACGCCACCACGGTAAGCGTGATGCCGAAGAGCACCATGAATGCCGGTGCAAACCGCCGGGCGCGCACGTTGAATTTCGGATCCTTGTCCTGGTCCTGGCGCATCGATCCGCGGATCAAAATCCGGTAGGCAATCACCCAGAGCCCGATGCAGACGATCGCGCGGATCGTGAAGAACTGGATGTTCAGCCAGATCGACTTTCCGGCGATTACGGGATTCTGGAGGCTTTCCGGGCGGGTCCACGGATACAGGACCGGCAGGGAAAACAATCCTAACAGGGCGATGGGGCATGCAAGGAGTATGAGGCTGGAAAGCCTTTCGGGGACGCGGCGCAAAGGAACGCTCCACTTCGCGCCCACCACATGCTCCAGGGCCACGATAAAAAGGCATCCCAGGCCAAGGGTCAGCAGAAACAGGAGCCAGTGGATCCAGTTGATCCAGAAGCGCTCCCATCCGGCGACGGGGCCGGTTGCTGCAGCGCCCGCAAGGCCGGCGATCGCCGTGGCTGTAAGAATGCCGGTTGCGCCTCTGTCGCTCACTTTCGGGCCTCCTCAGGGATGTCCTCGTCCCGCGCATTCAGGGAGCGCTGCAGCACGCGCACGTAATGAACCACCTTCCAGCGTTCCTCCCTGCCGATGTCCGCGGAATAGGAGGTCATGGCATTTTTGCCCGTCGTGATGACGTGGTACAGCCTTCCGTCGGCGTAATCGCGGATCGACTCGGAGACCAGGTTGGCAGGCTTCGCGCCGTAAGCAGCCGTGAGGGTGGGCTTCCCGTCGCCGAGGATGCCGTGGCAGACCGAGCAGTAAGTGTTGAACATCAGGCGGCCCTTTTTCAGCACATCCTCGGTCCGGGGCAGGGGATTGGGCAGCAGATCCGCCTGGTTTTCGCTTTGAAGCAGATAGGGTGGGTAGCCGCGGGCCACAGTGCCGGCTACAGGCATGCGCATGCCGGTGCCGTCCCGGAAGAAGGGATCTTCCCGTTGCGGATCGAGCCGGGGCTGATCGAGCATATGCACCATCGGAATAGCGCACGGATAAAGCTTGATCGCCCAATAGGTGAGATATCCGGCGGCCAAACAAACAACCATCACCCCGACGGTGAATCGAAACAGGAATTGGGGTGAAGCCGGTCCGGCGGCAGGCATTGGCTCGACAACCTCAACCGATCGGGCGCCGGCCGACTCCAGCAGCCGTGAGATCTCATCGACATCCACTCGCTGCCCCTCCATTTCGACGGCAAGAGCAAATTTGTCCCGGGTGATGAGCGGCATGGACCTGGATTTCAGCATCGGGTGGCGGAACATCGGCAGCCGGTTCAGCAGGAAAAGCATGCCCAGGCCTGCGGTGAAGCAGGCGAAAAGGACCATAGCTTCGAACATGATGGGCACAAAGGCTTCCCAGGACCAGAACGGCTTGCCGGCAGTCGTCATCGGGTAATCCACCGCCTCGGTCCAGAGCTCAAAGACCATGGCGGAGATCGCTCCGATAAAACCCATCACCAGGATCATGCCGGCAATGGGCGACTTCCTCAATCCCAGCGCCTGCTCCATTCCGTGGACGGGATATGGTGTATACGCTTCCAGCCTGCCCGGCACCCTTCCTTTAACGGCCGGGATGGCGTCCATCAGCTGCTGCGCGCTGTCAAAAATACCCAGGACGGAGAAGACCTCTCTATTCATGCGCCCCTCCTTCCCGGCGGGGCTGCATGCCCGGCAGAACGCTTTTCATTTCCGTAGTAGCGATTACGGGCAGGACCCGGGCGAACAGGAGCACCAGCGTGAAGAACAGCCCGAAGGTGCCGAGCAGGATGCCGCAGTCCACAAGAGTCGGCTTGTATATGTGCCACGCCGACGGCAGGTAATCCTGGTGCAGCGAGCTCACAATGATTACGAACCTTTCGAACCACATCCCCACCGTGACCGAGACGGCGACAAAGATCATTGCCAAATAGCTGCGGCGGAAACGGCGCACCCAGAGCAGCTGAGGGATAATAATGTTGCATGTGATGGTTGTCCAACCGGCCCACCAGTAGGTCCCCGCGACATACTGCCGGAAGGTGTGATGGATATATGGGTTCATGCTGTACCAGGCCGTCCACCCCTCCATCAGATAGGAGTAGCCCATGAGGCAGGCGCAGGTCAGTATGATCTTGTTCATGACCTCCAGGTGATACAGGGTGATGAGATTCTCCAGCCGCATCGTGGTCCGAACGACGACGAGGACGATCACCACCATGGCAAAGCCGGCGAAAATTGCGCCGGCCACGAAGTACGGCGGGAAGATTGTCATGTGCCAGCCCGGGACCAGCGAGACCGCGAAATCAAAGGAAACTACGCTGTGAACCGACAGGACAAGACCGGTCGCAAGCCCGGCGATGACGAGGTACGCCTTCTCGTAGTGGCGCCAGTGGGACGCGGATCCTCGCCAGCCCGCACTGAGAATGGCGTAGAAGAACTTACGGATCCTGCTTTGCGTCCTCTCCCGCAGGGAAGCGAAGTCGGGCACCAGTCCGAGATACCAGAACAGGAGCGAAACGGCGAAATAGGTGTTCACCGCGAAAACGTCCCACATCAGCGGAGAACGGAAGTTGGGCCAGATGCCGCGCTGGTTGGGATAGGGAAAGAGCCAGAAGGCGAGCCAGGGCCTGCCTACGTGAATAAGGGGAAAGAGGGTGGCGCACAGGATCGCAAATATGGTGAGAGCTTCGGCAGAACGGGAGATCGCATTCCTCCACCGTGCCCGGAATAGCAGCAGAATCGCCGAAATCAACGTCCCCGCATGACCGATCCCCACCCAGAAAACAAAGTTGATGATGTCAAAGCCCCAGGCGACCGGTATGTTGTTGCCCCAGACGCCGATGCCCGTGGCAATCGTGTACCCGATGAGTCCCATCCCCAGAAACATGACCGCCGAGGTGAGGGCAAACGCGAAGAACCAGGCTTTCGGCGGCTTGCGCTCGACCGGCGACAAAACCTGCTCATCCAGGTCCGCAAGGCTGATAGGGCCGGCCGTCATGGGCGGCGTCCTCAGGGACTCCGGCAGAATCTGCTCGGGCATGGAGAGAGTTTGAGACGTCATGCCTTGCCCTTTCCGGATACAGGGTTGGAGATGTCCGCAAGATAAGTGACCGCCGGTTTGACGCCCAGGTCTTCCAGCAGGTGATATCCGCGGCTCATGCGGGATGCCGCGGAGACCTTGCTCCGGGGATCGTTCAGGTCGCCGAAAACGATCGCCTGCGCCGGACAGGCGACCGCGCATGCCGGAAGGATTTCCCCGTCCCGCAGGCGGCGGCCTTCGCTGTTTGCCCGCTGCCTTCCGTCGTCAATGCGCTGGATGCAGAAGGTGCATTTCTCCATAACGCCGCGCGGTCTCACGGTCACTTCGGGGTTGAATGCCAGATTTTCAGGCGGCTTCTTCATCGAGGAATAATCGAAAAAGTTGAAACGCCGGACCTTGTACGGGCAATTGTTGGAACAGTAGCGCGTTCCCACACAACGGTTGTACGACATCTGATTCAGCCCGTCCGGACTGTGAGTGGTGGCATTTACGGGACAGACGATTTCGCAGGGAGCATTTTCGCACTGCTGGCAGGCAACCGGCTGGTGGACGACCTTCGGATTGGCAGGGTCCCCTTCGTAGTAGCGGTCGACGCGGATCCAGTGCATCTCCCGACCCTCGACGATACGTTCCGGTCCCACAACCGGGATATTGTTTTCCGATTGACAGGCAATAACGCAGGCGCTGCAGCCGACGCAGGCGGACAAGTCGATGGCCATCCCCCACCTGTGTCCCGGAAACTGCTGCGGAGGGATCAGCGAATGAAGGTTGTGATGCTTCCCTGCGTCGACAGGCGCAGCGTCATGAGCGAATTCGGAAAGGGTCCGGGATCGGGCCAGATCGCGCCCCCCCATTCGAAAATGGTCCTGCGTCCTTGAAACCGGCCTGCGGCCTCCCGTCCGCTCGACCTTTTCGATTCCGCGGATCAGCGGCGCGGCGGCGGAGGGTTCGGCCAACACATACGCGTTTTTCCCGACTCCCGCAGCCACATTGCCGGCTCTCCGGCCGTATCCGAGGGACAGGCTGGCCACGCCCGGCGCTTGTCCGGGCTGAACAATTACCGGAACCTCCAAACTTACAGACCCCGCCGTGATCCGGACCTGGTCTTCATCCCTCAATTGTAGCCGGGACGCATCTGAGATGGAGAGAAGAAGGGGGTTTCCCCACGTCGCCTTGGTTGCGGGATCGGGCAGTTCATTGAGCCAGCCGTTGTTTGCATAACGTCCGTCAAATACAGAGGCTGCCGGATGCAGCACCAGCTCGATTGAGGCAGGCGCTGTTTTCAGCGCGGCCGCCGATCGTTCGATGGCGTCCATCAGGGCTTCTGGAAGGAGACTGCGCCCGGGACGCGGCTTCGCTTCCCGCTGAACCACCCCGTTGTGCAGCGCCGCATTCCAATAGGCCGGGAAGGGAACCGGGCTGCCGGTAGGATAAACCTCCCTTTCCCAGCGCGCTTTAATATATTCCAGATAAGTTTGCGGAGCATCCGTTCCCAAGCCCCGCAGCCAGGAGAGTAGAATATCTTCTCCCTGGCGCGTGTCGTGTATCGCGCCCATCACAGGCTGGCGCAGGCTGAGGACATCGACAGAGCACTCAAAGTCGCCCCAGGATTCGAGCCAGTGATGCTGGGGCAGCCGCCATCCGCAGTCGAGAGCGGTTTCGTCTTCGTACAGCCCGATCCGTATCTTAAGCGGGATTTTTGCCGCAGCCGCTTTCCAGAGAGAGGCCTGCGGACAGGAATAGGCAGGGTTTGCGCCCCAAAAGACCGCCGCGGTAAATTTGCCTCCGGCGGCTTCTTGAAGAAGATCCCGGAGCCCGGCGTAAGTCAGCAGGTCCCGGACCGGCAACGACATGGAGGAGTCCGCCGTATGGCCCTCGGCGCCCAGCATGGCATTCAACAGCAGGCAGCCAATGTGTGCTTCCTGCGTCGGCGCCGGGCCGGCGACAGCCAGGGCGGATCTGCCCGCCCGCTTTAAATCGTCACACAGAGTGCGAAGCAGCCCGGGCTCGATGCCCGTGTCGGCCGCCGCGGCTTCCAGCGTAAAGGGCTCGAGGCTCTGCGCTTTCAGTCCAGCCGGCAGGGCAACTCCAAGCGCCCGGTTCAGGTGGCCGGCGATGGCAAATACCAGGGGCGCGATACGGGACGGCCGAACCGGCAGGCGATGGTCCGCATTGGATCCGGTGAGGCTCATCCGGCCCTCGAACACCCAGAGCCGGTTCATGGCGTCGGAGGGCCCCGAAATGCCGCGCCGGGCGGCAAATTCCCGGATAATGGCGGCATCATTTCCCTCAGATCCCAAAAAATCCGCCTCGAATGCCACAATCACATCAGCCCGGTCCAGACGCATCCTGGGAAGCGCCGCCTCTCCATAGAGTGCCTGAGCGGCCGAAATCTCCGCATGCGGGACTGCCGGCTCCCAGGCGGCATGGCGCAGGCCCGGTAGAGCTTTCTTCAGGTCCCGAATCAGGGCGCTTTGGGTTGGTGAAACGACCGCGTCCGTAAGAAGCAGCACAGGAGATCCGCTGTCGCGCGCCGTTTGGAGAGCGCGGACAATTTCACGGCCGGCCTCTTCCCAGGTTGTCCTGGTTCCGGCGCGGGATGGCCCGCGCAGCCGGTCCGGATCATACAGGCCAAGCAGGTCCGCGACGCTCCGCAAGCTCGTTTTCCCCATGCAAAGCGGGTGCTCGGGATTCCCCTCGACGTGAATAGGCCTTCCCTCCCGGGTTTTCACCAAAACTCCCTGGGTGACCAGACCCTCCTGGAACGTGCTCGCATAGTAATTGGCGACGCCCGGAATGATTTCCTCCGGCTTCTTTGTGTAAGGGACGATGGTCTTCCGGTCGATGCGGCTGCAGGCAGAGGTCCCCAGGGCCAGCGTCGCGGATGCGGAAAGGAGGCTCAGGAACCGCCGCCGCGAGAGGATTTCGACGGGCACATGCAAAGGGTCGACTGCTGCCGGGGAAAACTCATCGAGACCCCCGGCGGCGGCCGGGTCTCCCCGCGTCTGCCCGATCCATTCGTTCAGGGACCGGTACCGGCGGGGATGCCGGTCTTCCTTTTTATCGAAAATCGGGCCATCCACAGTGCTTATCCCTCCGGTTCACCGATGGCAGGCATTGCAATGCTCGGGTCCAAGCTGGATTCCGGAATCCGCGGGCAGCGCATCCTCAGGATTCCGATGACATCCCAGGCAGTTTGCCATGCGCATGGACATATGCTGAGACACAATCTCCATCGTCTGAATCTCACCATGACAGGTTTGGCAGAGAATGCCGGCAGTCCCATGGGGCCTGTGATCCAAATATACATAGTCCGGCAGGTTATGAACCCTTTTCCACTTCATCGGTTCACCGGATGCAATCAGGGAAACGAGTTTCCTGATGTGCGGGCTTTCCGTTTTGGTCAAACTGTGGCAGTTCATGCATTTTTGCACGCTCGGGATTCCGGCCTGGCGCGATTGGACTGCCCCCGAATGGCAGTACTGGCAGGGAATTCTCAGGGTGCCCGCATGGAGCCTGTGCGAATAAGGAATGGGTTGTTCGGGGGCATAGCCCCGCACGTAGGAATCGGGCTGGGTGAACCAGCCGACGGCAAGCACGGTTAGGAATACCAACAGCACGCTTGCGGGAATAAGCAACCGCGAGTAGGCGAGAAATTGCCGTCCGGATGCCTGCCAGCGAGTCAGGTCTATGTGGATTCTGGGGAAGGCCAAGCGCTTTCTCCTACGGGTCCCATATATCCGGTCGCTGCAATATTTTTGCTATAAAAGGTCCGGAGCCTTCAGGAAAGCAAATCTTTTGCGCTGTTTTTCAAAACAAACAGCGCCGCGGGGGGGCGGCTCATGATCGACCTTTCCTCCATGATATTTACATAGAATGGATTGTATTTGAACACCAAAAAACCGATGATATAACGCCTGGGAAGCAACAACCCCCGGAGAACCACAAAAAGAGACAAAAACTCTCCGCGATTAGCAGTATCTGCCTTGGCTTAACGCCCGTGCCTTTGAGGGGCCGGCATAAAGCCTCCGGTTTTGCCGGGCGAAGCATATTTTCGGAGCAGAGACATATGAATCTTGATGCAGCGAAGCGTTTTGCCGAGCATTGGGCCGCCGCGTGGAACAGCCATGACGTGGATGCGGTGCTGGAGCATTATTCCGAAGACTTTGAAATGACCACTCCCATGATCCGGCGAGTACTCGGCATCGAATCGGGAACACTGAGAGGGAAAAAAGCCGTAGGCGATTATTGGCGGAATGCTCTGAAGATGATGCCCGATCTGAGGTTCTCAATCATCGAGGTCACCTGTGGGGTCGGATCGGTCAGCATCTATTACGATGCCGTGATGGGAAAGAAAGCCATTGAGACATTCCTGTTTGATGATAAGGGCAAAGTATACAAAGCCCTGGCAACCTACAACTGACCGTATCGCAACCTCCGGGAAAATAGCTCGGGATTTGCGGAGTTAGGCCTATGTCCGTATATATGCTTGTGGAAGCCGTGACGAAAGATTACGACAAATACAGTCAATATATCGCCCGCGTCTCCGAACTGGTGAAGCAGCATGGCGGACGATATATTGTTCGGGGCGGAAGGATTACGCCATTGGGAGACGCGTGGAATCCCGAGAGGATCATTATCCTCGAATTTCCATCGGAGTCCCATATTCGATCGTGGCTGGCATCGCCCGAATACGGGGAAATAGCTCCGCTGCGCGAAGCGGGCGCGGATACACGCGCAGTGATTCTTGAGGGATGCGACACTGCCTGACACCCTCACATTCCGGACTCGCATGCGCCGAAAGGTCTTGCCGGGAGGCTGGGAAAACGGAGGGTTGCCAAAAAAAATCGGCCACGGATCCGTACGGGTTCATGAGCAATAACCCGTGGGATCCCGTGGCCTTTTTCTTCCCGATCGGAACAGGGCGGGCGACTGGCCTTATTTGGGCTTCAGGCCGGCCTGCCGGACGATCTCAGGCACGGCTTCCTCCCATTCGATGGCCATGATATGGACGCCTCGGACGCCCTCGATCTCCTTCAACTGCTGAATGGTCTCCACGGCGATCCGGATGCCCTCCTGCTTCTGCTTTTTCTTTTCCACCCCTTTGACCCGCTCGAGGATCGCGGCGGGCATATCCATGCCGGCGACCTTGGTCGCCATATATTCCGCCATGGGAAGGCTTTTGACCGGCGTGATCCCGGCCAGGATAAAGGTCTTCTCGTGCAGTCCGCGGTCACGGACGCCTTTCATGAATTCAATGAATTTTTCCAGGTTGAAGACGCACTGGGTCTGGATGAACTGAGCGCCGGCCGCGATCTTTTTCGCCAGACGTGGGACCTGGATTTTAAAAGGGTCGGCAAAAGGGTTGGCGGCGGCGCCGATGAACATATCGGGGGGGCCGTCCACATCTTTGCCGCCGGCGAATTTGGACTCGTCGCGCATTTGCCGGGCGATTTTCAGAAGCTGAATGGAGTCCAGGTCGAATACATTCTTGGCTTGCGGGTGGTCCCCGAAGACCTGGTGATCCCCGCTGAGGCAGAGCAGGTTGGAGATTCCGAGGGCCGCGGCCCCGAGGATATCGCTCTGGGCGGCGATTCGGTTGCGGTCGCGGCAGACCATCTGCATGACCGCATCGAGGCCTTCGTCGCGCAAAATCTTGCAGGCCGCCAGGCTGCACATGCGCACGACGCTGGTCTGGTTATCGGTGACGTTGCAGGCGTCAACGCAGCCTTTGAGAATTTTGGCTTTTTCCCGCATGACCTCGGGCTTGGCGCCGCGCGGCGGGCCGGCTTCGGCGGTGACCGCAAATTTACCGGATTCGAGTGTTTCTTGCAGGTTTGACTTTTTTGGACTCATTCTCATTCCCCGTTTGACATTTTTACTTGAGATCTTCGCGAACATACTTGCGCGGGCCGCCGTCGCGCGATTTCGACCAATCCGCCGGTTCAAGAATTGTTTCGTATTGGTCCAGACAGCCGGTTGCTTCGAGCCTGTCAATGATCAACTGCCAGCCGCAGGGTGTCGCGGGATCGATCTCGCAGAAACCGTTGCGCGACCCGCCGCACGGTCCATTCATAAGGCTCTTGGAGCAGCGCGTGACGGGGCAGATCCCGCCGGTCAGATACAGTTTGCAGTCGCCGCACGCCTGGCAGCGCTCGGTCCAAAGGCCCTTCTCATGGACGGCGCCGATGAAATTGGTGTTGATGGCGGGAAAAACCTTCAAAGCCCCGGCTTTTTCGGCAACCAGCTGCACCCCCGCTCCGCAGGCCATCGACAGGATCACCTCGTTCTCTTTGGCCTTTTCCAGCAGCTCCACGAGGAATTCCGGATCGCACTGGCGCTCCACGGTTATTTGAGTGATTTTGCACGGCTGACGCCGCTTTTTCCGCGCCAGTTCAATCATGCCGGCCAGCACCTCGACTTCCTTCTGGCCCCCGGTGCAGCATACGGTGACGCAGCCGTGACAGCCGGCCAGCAGGATGCGCTCGTAGCCTTCGAGGTACGACAGGATGCTTAATATCGGTTTTTGTTCCCCTACAATCATTTCAATTCCTCCAACCTTTTTTGCACATTTCCAGGCAACACGCGTCGGATTTTCCAGCGTGCAACGCTCAAACGCGCCAACGTTCAGTCTGCGACATACGGGATGGTGAGGCTGCCGTCCAGCAGCACGAGCACTTTAGCATCCTTGCCCTTTTCTTTCAGGGCCTCGTCCAGCGCTTCCTGGAACGACGAGAAGGGACGGATAAAAATCTTTTTCAACAACTGCGGCTCGAGATCGGTGACGGCCCAGGTCTGAGCCCAGAGGCCGATTTCCGCCATTTTGGCCGCCTTGTGATAGCCGAGCACGAATTTCCGTTCGATGCGGTCCAGAGCATCCTTGGGCGAGCTTGCCGAACTCAGCAGGTTCACGAAGGACTCATCCCCGATGCCGCTGCGGCACTTGGCGACCAGTATCAGGATGCCGCCATCCGCGAGAGCGTACTTCGCATTGTCGATGGCCTTCTGGGCCTGGTAGAGATCGATGTCCGAGGGAAATTTCGCGACCGACACCACGATCTCCGCCTTCTGCGGGATCCTGGCTGCAAACACCTCGTTGGCTTTGGCAACCGCCTCATCCATCGATTTGTAAATGTCGCCGGCCGCGGCCGCGTAGATGCGGTGGTTTTTGTCCAGGACGGTGTTGATGGTGAAGATCTCCTTTTTTACCGTTCCGAGGGCGTCGATCATATCCTCGTGAACCGGATTGCCCTCCAGCTTGAGCGCACACGCTTCACGCTTTAACGCCAGCTTGTGGTTCTGCTCGATGGTCTTGTAGGAGGCGATCCCGGGCAGGAAAGACTTTCGCCCGCCGGTGTAGCCGGCGAAATAGTGCGGCTCGACCGAGCTGATGATCACGATCTTGTGCGCATCGATGCCCAGCTTGTTGATTTCCATCTCCGTGCCGTTTTTCGAAGTGCCCAGGTACACCACTTCGCTTTTCCGGCCGTCGTGGACGAAGATGCGGTCTTTATACTTGCCGTAATATTTTTCGGAAAAGATCTGCAGGTATTCTTCCGGGGTCGGAGCCCGATGAACGCCGCTGGCGATTATGAAACTGACTGGATATCCCGAAATGTCTTTCTCGATGATATCCAGCACGCGCGCGGTCGGAGTAGGCCGGGTCGGATCGTTGACGATGAAAAGGACATCCCGCGCGCCCTTCAAAAAATCGCTCAGGCTCTTGGAGCCGATCGGATTGGACAGTGCCCGGCGGATCACCTCGGTTTCGTCGCCGATTTTAACCTCGTTGGGCTCGATGATGCCGGCGAGGCGTCTTTCGTCGATTTCGGCCTCGAGCTTGCCGTCTTTTCCGTACGGAACACGCACGATCATGACATTCCCCCTTACACGATAGGACCGAGGCCCCGGATTTCATCCATAAAGACCTGTGCGGAATCGGTGAACTTTTTGGGATTCCCCTGAGGGACTTCGACAACCTGAAGGCGTTTCGGGCTGATGTCTATCCGTTCCAGGGTGCTGGTCAGCGATTTCATGCGCGCCTTGACCCGGGGGCTTCCGCCGTGTTCGCATTCATCTTCGGGACAGCAGCAGATCAGCACGCCCCAGGCTCCGCGCTCCAGGGATTCCAGCACGGTGGTCGATTTCAGGCGTCCGCTGCAGGCCGTGACCAGGATCTTGTATTCCTTGCTGATCTCGAATTTGTCGTACCGGGAGGCCTGAAGACCGGGATAGCTCGAATAGCCGCAGGCGAACACGACGGCCTTTGCATCCGGGTTGTCCGGATCGCTGAAATAGGACTGCACCTGTTCGATGAGTTCGTTCGGATTGGTACCGTATCCGGTGCGGATGGAAACGCCTTTTTCCGGGCAGATGTCCAGGCAGCTGCCGCAGCTCTGGCACTTGAGCCGGTCCGTGACCACCTTGCCGTCGACAAAGCTCCTCGCCTCGTGTTTGCACATGCGTATGCAGTTCAGACAGCGGGCGCACACGTCGTGGTCCGTCAGCGAGGTGGTCCCCACGACATCAAAGCCGGATTCCAGGAGGAAAGCGCGGGCATCGTTGTACACGTCCTGGATGGGCACTCCCGAGGAACAGGCCTTCTGGCAGCGGTTGCAGTGGAAGCATTCGAAAATCTTGTTGGCGATATAATCGGAAGGCTCGAGCTCTCCGCTGAGCATCCCATACAGCAGCACCAGCTTGCCTCGAGGACTGTCGATTTCCCAGCCCGTCGATTTATAAATGGGACAGTGTTCGTAACAGTAACCGCACCGGATGCACTTGTTGAGGGCGCCTCGCCATTTTTCTAATTTGGTAAGTTCAGTCATTGTATTCCCGCTTTTGTAATTTGGTATCGTAGATTGGTGGCTTCGACCCAGTCGTCGGGGCCGTCCATGAGTTTGCCCGGATTCATGATATTGTTCGGGTCAAACGCTTTCTTGATCGCGCGCATCAGGTCCAGGCTGGCTGCTTTCTCCTTTTTGAAAGCCGCGGCTTTGGACAACCCGATGCCGTGTTCGGCGGAAGTGGTGCCGCCGACAGAGCGGACAAAATCATAGATTTCGGCCACGGCTTCGCGCGCCGCTTCCCATTGGAATTCCTTGTCCGTGTCCATCAAAATTTTGGTATGCATGCAGCCCGCGCCGCAATGGCCGTAGGCTGTCATGACGAGGCCGTGCTTTTCGGCCACTTCGTGAATCTTGTCGGCGGTCGCCGCCATCTTGGAGAACGGGACGGCCATATCGTCGGCCAGCGAGGTGGAAGAAAGACGTTCGTCGTATTTGGAGAGGGAAGGGAAGAGTTTGGCGCGTCCTGCCCAGATCCGGGTCCTTTCCTTTTCTTCGTAGCTGCTTTCCGTTCCAAAGCCGTTGTGTTTCTCGCAGATTGCCTGAATCTTTGACATTTCCGCGTCAATCACATCCTTCGCCATGCCGTCGGCTTCATAAAGAAGGATCGCTTCGACCTCCGGCAGGCCGAGCTTGGCGGCCTTGTTGGCGGCAATGATGGCGATCTTGTCGATGAGTTCGAGCATCGAGGGCTGGCAGCCGCTGCCCATGATATCCGAAATGGCATTGCCGGCATCGGACAACACATTGAACTTGGAGGTGCCCAGGCAGCGCAATTTGGGGATGGGAACAAAACGCATGGCAGCCTCGACGATCACTGCCAGGGTCCCTTCGGAGCCGACCATCAGGCGCTCAATGGGGTAGCCGGAGGCGGAGACGCGGGTGGTGGAACCGAAGGAGAGGCATTCTCCATTGGCCAAAACCACTTTGACGGCAAGGATCGCATCGCGGGCGGCCCCGTATTTGACGGAGCGTCCGCCGGAGGCGTTGTTGGCAATCTCGCCGCCGATGGTGGCGATCACGCTGGAGGCCGGCGTCGGCGGATAAAATACCCCGTAAGGCTTAAGAGCACGGTTGAGATCGTCATCCACCACGCCCGGCTCCACCCGGCAATAACCGTCCTGGGGATTGATTTCGAGGATGCGGTTCATGCCCTTCATGTCCAGGATGATGCCGCCCATGACGGGGACGACCTGTCCGCACATGCCGGATCCGGAGCCGCGGGGGATCACAGGAATCCTTTCGCTGTTGGCGTATCGAAGGATCCCCTGGACATGCTCGATGTTTTGCGGACGGACAATTACCTGCGGCATGGCTTCGTGAACGGATGCATCGGAGCCATAAACGTAGAGATCGGCTTTGTTGTCCCGGATATTATCAGCGCCGACAATTTCTTTTAACTTGTCAATATTTAAAGAGTTCATTTGCCTACCCTCGTCAAGTTCGTCCAAGCTCCCGCCGGTTGCGGAAAGCAGCTTAAATCATAACCGAAAATAGCGTTGAATCGAAGATGAATTCGGCCTTCAGAATCCTTCACGCCTGAATCAGCAGGTTGGCTAATCCGTGCGAACGCCAGGAATGCCTATATAAAAATAAGGACGAGGGAAATGCAAATACTTTTTGCTCCCTTTTCGGATTATGGCCCGCCCTAAAATGCAAATATGGATATACACACTCATGCCGGGGGGGCCGCAGCGGCAGCCTGCGTGGATCAAAATACGTATAAATACCTGCCTTGAATTGCGTGTTTCTTCGGATTTTCACCGCAGGCAGCCTTGAGATTAACTTCCTGTGGGAAATTATCCTGGTAAGGAGATGATTGCTATGGCCGAAAACAAAATTGTCAACGGGGTGAACGTGACCGAATTATTCAACGTGATTGAAGCCGTGAAACTCAATCCCGAAGTCGCCAAATTCCAGTTCCGGGCAGCCAACCGATGGATCGGCGGAACACATTGCCGGGCGACGGTTAGGGATTTTTCCGGAGCCTTGAAGGAAGACGACTCGCGGGCGACTGTGGATTACGACATGGATGAACCCCCGGTACTCCTTGGAAATAACGCGGGAAGCAATCCTGTCGAGTATCTTCTCGTTGCCTTGTCCGGATGCATTACCACAAGCCTGGTCGCACACGCCTCGGCAAAAGGGATCAAAATCCGGGGAATACAATCCAGATATGAAGGAGATATAGACCTCCGCGGCTTTCTTGGAATATCGGAAGAGGTCCCCAAGGGGTACAAGGACATTCGGGTTTATTTCAAAATTGACGCCGATGTTCCCGACGAGCAAAAAGAGGAGATGATCCGGACCGGGATAAAATATTCGCCGGTATTCAACACGATTGCAAAATCGGCCCCGGTATCCGTGCTTCTGGATAAACAGACATAAACCGGAGGCTGACGGCAGATCCGTTTGAGGCTGCGCCCCTCGAATGCGATGCTACAGGGAAGGTTGCGCCAAAGCGTCTTTTGCCTTTTGGTAGACCTTGTCGATCCCGATCAGTGTATTGTTGTGGAGAACCTTATAGAGAGTTTCAAGTCTGGCTTTTGCCTTGGACCCGGACTCTCCGTCAACCAGCTCGGCCATGGCGTAGTAAAGCATTGCATCCTCGACCTGCTTCTGTTGATCCAGGCATGCGCCGATTCTGTAATAGCCTTCCGCATACCTCTCGGCCTTGATAGCCTCTTTGAAGGCCGCAATCGCCTCGGTATAATTCCCCTTTCCCATCAGATTGCTGCCGATCACGTGCTGACACGCCTGGCGCACTTTTCGAATCTGCTCCTGTGACTTTTCGTCCTGTTTCTGCGCCAATCCGGCGGACCGCAGCGTGAGTTGTGCATATTCGGCTGCCTTCGGAAGGTTGTTCTCTCTGGAGTATCGAATCACAAATTCATAGCGGAGCACACACAAAGGGGGACAGCCACCACTGTCCCCCTTGGGAAAATACATATTGACTTTCAATCAAACGTATGATTTAGTCATTCGTATGATTCATACCAAGGAGAGGATTTTGGATGCGGCGGAGTTTCTTTTTGGGGAATACGGCTATTCCGCTACCTCCCTGAGGCACATCATTTCCGAGGCGGGCGTCAACCTTGCCGCCGTCCATTACCATTTTGGGTCCAAACAGAACTTGCTGGATCAAGTGTTTGCGAGAAAGGCGGAATCCATCAACAGGCGCCGCCTGGAGTTGCTGGAGCAGTTTGAAGCGGAAGCGGCTCCCCAGCCGGCAGGCATCGAAAAGGTCCTCGAGGCTTTTATTCTACCCATAATGCTGGCCGGAAAGAGCCCGGAATTTACCAAACTGCTGGGAAGAGTGCATGCGGAGGGACTCATGCCCGAAATCGCGCGGCGGCAGTTTCAGCCGATGCTGGACCTGTTCCTGACCGCCATGAGCCGGGCGCTGCCGGGGATGCCCAAGGAGGAGTTGGCCTGGAATGTCCATTTTACCCTTGGCGCCATGGCCCATATGCTGTCCGTGCGGTCGGAAATCCTTGCGGAATCTCATCCCAAGGTGTCTATAGATGTGGCCCGCCAGCTTGTGGCATTCGCCGGAAACGGATTCCGCGCCTCTGTTGCGCCGAAGAAAGAGATCGAGGTGAACCCATGAAGCATCTGTGGATTGTTTTGTTCCTGTCGTCCCTGGGACTGGCTGCCGAACCGGCTTCGGAAAACAGCCCACTCACGCTGAGTCTCGAGCGTGCCGTGGAAATCGCGCTCTCGACTGAAGGGAACGCCCGGATTCAGCTGTCGGGCGAAGCGTTGAAGCAGGCGAAATCGCAGTCCGCGCAGGCGCGGGCGGCATTGCTCCCGGACGTCTCTTCCTACCTCAACTACCGCGACCAGACCGTGAACCTGAAGGCCTTCGGGTTGCAGTTCCAGATACCGACCGTGCCGGGATTCTCCTTTTCTTTCCCGGCGCTGGTGGGCCCCTACAACGTCATGGATGCGCGTCTCTCCGGGACGCAAAGCATATTTGATTTCAGCTCGATACGCAGGTTTCAGGCCTCGCGCGCGGGCGTTTCGGCCGCCAAATCGGAACTGGACAGCGCGGAAGAGCAGGTTGCGGCCGCGGTAGCCCGGGGCTACCTTGCCGCCATTCGCGCGGATGCGGACGTCGAGACCGCGCGGGCAAACGTTACGCTCTCCCGCGCGCTGCTCTCCCAGGCAGAGAACCAGAAGAGCGCGGGCACCGGGACGGGAATCGAAATCACGCGCGCGCAGGTGCAGCTGGCCAATGACGAGCAGCGGCTGCTGGTTGCGGAAAACGCGCGCCGCAGCTCGCACCTGCAATTGCTGCGCGTGATGAATCTGCAGCTGGACGTGGACCTCGATCTTACCGACAAGCTCGGATATAAGCCGCTGGATCCTGTAACGCTTGAAGAGGCTAGGGCCCAGGCGTTTGAGCAAAGGCCCGACTTCAAAGCTCAAAAAGAACGTGAGCTCAGCGCCCGTCTTTCGGCCGGCGCCGCCAAAATGGAACGTCTGCCCTCTTTATCCGCATTTGGGGAGTATGGGGCCATCGGCCAGGGCTTCGATAATTCCCTGCCTACCCGGACCTATGGAATTTTGTTGAAGCTCCCCATCTTCGATGGCGGGCGCCGGGATGCTCGGCGCGCCGAATCCGCCTCCCAGTACCGCGCGGAGATGGTGCGCACCCACGACCTTAAAGAACAGATCGAGCTCGATGTGCGTCTTGCCCTGGATGCGTTGCGCTCTGCGGAGCAGCAGGTTCAAGTGGCACAGAATGGACTGCAGTTGTCCGAAAATGAGCTTGCGCAGGCCCAGCGGCGCTATCAGTCGGGCGTGGCTTTCGGTCTCGAGGTAACTGATGCGCAAACTCGACTGGAGCGGGCCCGGGACAACAAGATTGAAGCGCTTTATAATTATAATGTGGCGCACATTGACCTGGAACGGGCGATGGGCCGTGTGAGGCGCGCGGTGAGCAGCCGGTGAAATCCCTGAGCCGCCTCCGGGGATCGATTGGGAGGCGTGCCGGAAAAGGTCATAGGTTAATACTCACCACTAGAGTGGAGAGCAAATCGGATGCGAAAACGAATCCTTGTGTTGGGTGTCCTGGTGCTGGCTGCCGCCGCAGCCTCTGTGTATTATTTCCGGCGATCCAATCAAAAAGCCGGCACGGCGATTGTGGTGTCCGGCAATATCGAGCTGACCGAGGTCCATATCGCCTTCAAGACGTCCGGGCGCCTGATCGAGCGCAGCGTGGATGAAGGAGACAGGGTGAAAAAGGGACAGGTGATTGCCCGCCTGGACCGCGACCAGCTGATGGCCCAGCGGGACCGTGAAGCTGCCGGACTTCAATCGGCCATATCCCAGCTGGCGCAAGCCGAGACGGCCCTGGCCTGGCAGAAGGAGAACCATGCCGCGGATCTGGAACAGCGCAAGGCGGACCTGGGCTCGTATCAGGCCCGGCTCCAGGAGCTGAAAAACGGCTCCCGGCCTCAGGAAATCCAGGAGGCAAAGGCCGCCGTGGAGTCCGCCCAGTCCGAGCACGATCGCGCGAAAAGGGACTGGGACCGCGCCCAGACCCTGTATAAAAATGACGACATCTCCACCGCCCAATATGACGCCTATCGCAACCGCTGGGAGAGCGCAGATGCGGCCCTCAAACAGGCAAAAGAGCGCCAGGATCTGGTCCTTGCCGGCCCCCGCCGGGAACAAATCGAGGCAGCCGCCGCTCAGGTGGAAAGGGCTCGCGCCGCGCTCAAGATGGTCGAGGCGAATGCCCTGGAAATAAAGCGGAGGGAGCAGGAGCTGCCGGTGCGGCGGGCGGAGATCGAGCGTGCCGGGGCCAATCGGGCACTCATAGAAACGCAAATTGCCGACACCGTAGCGGCGTCCCCGGTGGACGGGGTGGTCCTGGTGAAAGCGGCCGATGTCGGCGAGGTGCTGGCAGCCGGTACCTCGGTGATGACGGTGGGCGATATCGACCACCCGTGGCTGCGGGCTTATATCAACGAGACCGACCTGGGCCGCGTGAAGTTGGGGATGAGGGCAAAGGTCATGACCGACTCCTATCCCGGCAAGGTCTACGACGGGCGTGTCAGCTTTATCGCCTCGGAGGCCGAATTCACGCCCAAACAGATTCAGACTCAGGAAGAACGCGTGAAACTGGTCTACCGGATCAAGATCAATCTGGAAAATACCCGGCATGAACTGAAGTCCAACATGCCTGCGGACGCCGAAATCCCCCTGGAGTAAGGAAATGGAACCTATCATCGAGGCGCGCGGTCTGACCCGCCGTTTTGGAGAGCTTACGGCCGTCGATCACCTGGACCTTTCCGTTGCGCGCGGGGAGATCTTCGGCCTGGTGGGGCCCGACGGCGCCGGCAAAACCACGACCCTGCGCATGCTCTGCAGCCTGGTCGAGCCCAGCGAAGGAAGCGCGCGCGTGGCCGGTCATGATGTCGTCCGTGAGCAGCAGGAAGTTAAGGACCGTATCGGGTATATGGCCCAGCGCTTCGGCCTGTATCAGGATCTCTCGGTCCAGGAAAACATGAATTTCTACGCCGATCTGTTCGGCATTACAGGACCCGAACGCGCGGAGCTTACCTCACAGCTTTTGCGCATGACCCGCATGGAGCCGTTTCGGGACCGCCTGGCGGGACGGCTTTCCGGGGGCATGAAGCAGAAACTGGCGCTTATGTGCACCTTGCTCCATCGTCCCGAGATCCTGTTTCTGGACGAGCCCACCAATGGAGTGGATCCCGTCTCCCGCCGCGATTTCTGGACCATCCTTTACCAGCTGCTGAAGGAAGGAATCACGATTCTGATGACCACGGCGTATCTGGACGAAGCGGAACGCTGCAATCGCGTGGGACTGATGTACCGGGGCAAACTGATCCGTTGCGATGCCCCCGAAGCTCTGAAACGAGACTCGGGCGGCCTCAGCCTGGAGGCCGTATTCGTCGAGACGGTGCGCGCGGCCAGAGCCCTGGAGGCGCCATGAACAGCTGGGCTGTGGAAACCGACGAACTGGTCAAAACCTTCGGCAGCTTCGTGGCTGTGGACCGGGTTTCCCTGCGGATCGGAAGAGGGGAAATCTTCGGTTTCCTGGGGCCGAACGGGGCGGGAAAATCCACGACCATCCGGATGCTTTGCGGTCTGCTGACGCCCACGTCCGGCCGGGCCCTGGTGGGAAACGTGGATGTGGCACAGAACCCCGAGGAAGTCCGCCGCAACATCGGCTACATGTCGCAGAAGTTCTCTCTGTATGACGACCTCACGGTGGAGCAGAACATCGACTTCTTCAGCGGGATGTACGGAGTTGCCCGGGAGCGCCGCGGGGAACGCAAGAAATATGTGCTGGAAATGGCCGGTCTGACGGAACGCCGCGATTCCTTGACCCGCAATCTATCGGGCGGCTGGAAACAGCGCCTGGCGCTGGGTTGCGCCATTTTGCACGATCCGCCCGTCCTCTTCCTGGATGAACCTACTTCGGGAGTGGATCCCATCGCGCGCCTGGCTTTCTGGGACCTCATCCGCGAAATGGCAATCACGGGCCACACCATTTTCGTCAGCACCCATTATATGGATGAAGCCGAGTACTGCCACCGCCTGGCCCTGATGTACCGCGGGCGCGTCATTGCGCTGGGCGCCCCCTCGGAGTTGCGCGCGAGCCTGAGCAGCCGCGCGTTGATCCGGCTTGACACTTCGGCCCCGCTGGAGACGATGCGGGCGCTGGAAAAGGTCCCCGGTGTCGGAGATGTGGCGGTGTTCGGCGGGGGATTGCACGTGACGGCGGATGAGCTCGAGGCCGGCCTGACAACCATCCGCACCCGCCTGGCGGCCGAAGGCATAGAAATCCGGCGGATCGAAAAAATCCAGCCTTCGCTCGAGGATATCTTCGTGGCCCTGATCGAGGCCGAGGAAAAAAACATTGCCCAATCCAACGGGAAATCCACCGGTCCTGCCGGCCGAGCGGCATCCGTTTGACAAATACCGGAGCATGCCATTCCCCCGAGTCCTGACGGCAATCCGGAACCTAAGACCGGTCACTTGATGAAGCGGCGCATGATGGGGCGAGCGTGCGATCGCCGCGCGACCTCCACAAAGCCGCTCTGCGCGAAGGTTGTGACCAGACCGGTGAAGATGGATAGGGGGTTTTTCTTTTGATCGCCCGCATCAATGGGATACCCTTCGACAATTTTCGCTCCGCGCTTGGCTGCAAACTTGACGGCTGCCTCAAGCAGCTGCCGCGCCACACCTCGCTTGCGATAACCGCGAGCCACGTAAAAGCACGTGATGGACCACACAGGCTGATTGTCCACCCGTTGCAGGACGGCGGAGCGTTCCAGCGAGGCATAGGCCTCGCGCGGCGCGACGGCACACCAGCCGACCGGTTCGCCCTCGGCGTAAGCGAGGATGCCCGGTTGCTGACCTGTTGTGATTATGTTCTTCATGGCGCGCTTGTTTCCTGCGTAGTGCATTTTGCTGAACTCCGCGCGGCTTAGTCGCCACCACATGCACCAGCATCCTGCGCAGGCGCCATTCGGGCCGAACAGTTTCTCACAGTCCTGCCAGTAATCTGGCGTAACGGAATGAAACGTTAGTTTGGCGGATTGTGTTGGCATTAGGGGATGTCCCGTCCTAAAAACCGGAGTTTCCGTTCCCGGTTCCCTTATCAACGGCGTGCCGGGCTTTGCGGACGATCCATATCCCGCATCCGGTCCTCTTTCGGGTCTTCCGGGGCCGGGCCGAGCACGATGTCAAAATGCGCGGTCAGTTCGCCCTGTGTCGAGCCTGCGAGGGGCTTGAAATCCGCCGCAGCCAGCTGCGGCACGCTGAGACTGCGGTAAAGGGAATCGCGATCGTTTTGGGCAAAACCCTTCATGTAAACCTGCGTGGTCAGCATGCGCCTTTCGCCCACCCTGACGAGGAGGTGTATATGGGGCGTGCGTCCCGGATAGGGAACCGGCTTGATGGTGCGAAAGAAATATTCTCCGGTCGGGCCGGTTGTGAAACGGCCAAATCCCTGAAAATTCACGTCCTTGGTACCCGGATGACTGTCACCGGTGTGCATATACCTGCCGTTGTTGTCGCACTGCCAGATTTCGACGACGGCGTTGCGCACCGGCTCGCCGCGTATGTCGAGGACGCGCCCGGACAGATACGTGATCGCGCCGGCCGCGATAACAGCTCTATCGTTGATGGTCAGAAGGTCGTTGTCGGTATCCGGCGGCATCCTGTCCGGGTAGAAGGGCCCTTCGGTCTGGCGTGGCGTCGGCTGCAGCTGGCCGGCAAAAAGCTCCCGGACAGGAGGGGCAGTGGAGCCTGCCAGGCACAGTGCCGCACTGTTTATGAAGGCGCGGCGATCAATGTCGCTGAATTTTCTTTTCATGGTTTCTTTCCCCTGCTTGAAATCAGATTCCGTGGCTCGCACGGCATGGATTAAGGTCGGTCACTACAGGAGCGATGCCAAAATCATACCAGATGGGACAATCGGTTTCAGCTTTGATGTGTGGATTGGTAGTCTGCCGCGCCGCCGATAAATTATTCCTCGCTCGATTTATTTTGTTAACGCATCCAAATCGCTCAGAATTGCCGTCAGAGGGATATCATTCATTTTCATTGTCTGCCCATTTATACTGTTTCCCGTGAGAGGAAATTGAGGACGATCCTTCCTTTGTTTCATCAGCGGAGGAAAAATGGAAAATCGATTGTTGGGTAATACCGGATACCAAATCACTTCAATTGGCCTTGGAGCATGGGCGATGGGGGGCGGCGGGTGGGCCTTCGCATGGGGGCCGCAGGATGACAGGGAGTCCATAGCCGCGATCCACCGTGCCCTGGACCTTGGAATTAACTGGATTGACACGGCAGCCGCTTACGGATTGGGACATTCGGAAGAGATTGTCGCGAGAGCCCTGGCCGAAATACCGCCATCCCGAAAACCCCTCGTTTTCACAAAATGCAGCCTCGTATGGGACGAGAAAGGCAACATTTCCCACAACCTCAATCCCGGCTCGCTGCGGAAGGAACTCGAGGCAAGCCTCAAACGGCTGCGCGCGGAAGCCATCGATCTCTACCAGATTCACTGGCCCAATTTTTCATTCGCCCCGGAAGGCGGCTCCGCCCCCGGCATTGAAGAGGCGTGGAGCACTCTGGCGGACATGAAAAGAGCAGGGAAGGTCCGGCACGTCGGCGTGTCCAACTTCAGTGTTGCCCAAATGGAGCGCATACGCCCGATCGCGCCGATCAGTTCTCTGCAACCCCCCTATTCAATAGTATCGCGCGGGATCGAGAAGGAAATCCTGCCCTATTGCGCGTCGCACAATATCGGAATCATCGTTTATTCTCCGATGCAATCGGGATTGCTTACGGGCGCGATGACGCGCGAGCGCATTGAATCGATGCCTCGGGATGACTGGCGCCGGCAAAATCCCGATTTCCGGGAACCGAAGCTGACTCAGAACCTGCTGCTGGTCGAAAAGCTCCGCAGGATCGGCCTGCGGCATGGGCGCTCGCCGGGTGAAGTTGCGGTCGCGTGGACGTTGCGGCATCCGGCTGTCACCGCAGCGATCGTCGGAGTGCGCCGCCCTTCTCAGGTGGATGGCGTCATCGGCGCCGCGGATTTCAGGCTAAGCCCGGTAGAAATCGAAGAAATCCGCTGATCAGGTTCGAGGGGTGGCAGAGCGCTCTGTCGTTAGTGCCCTGTCGATTTATCACGCTGACCTTCACCCCCGGGATCAGTTTGTCAGCGTCTGTGCCCGCGAATGCCGGCGTTACATGTTTCTGCAGTTCCCGGATTCCGGCGGACTACCGACTCATTCGCGCGGGCGGCTTCTCATCGTCGCCGGGAGACTTCCGGCTGTTCCTGGCCATGGGCGCGAAGTCCCGGTTCAGCGATTCACCAAGATCCGCCTTTTCGCGCCAGGCCCGGCGACCGAGCCAGAGAAACAGCGCACCCAGAAGCCATAACAGGATTCCCGGAAAATGCCCGGCGCGCAAAACAATTGCGCCGAATACCGCACACGCCGCGAACGCCAGAAACGCGAGTACAGCAAAAAACCGCCATAATGACCGGCCCAATGACTGATCAAGATTTTTCATACTTCAGAATCCTTCGTGACTTGACTCGAACCGCGTGTTTGGGGCGCTCGATCATGCGGCGACCCGGCAGAAAGCTTCCATCCCTCGCTGTCGGTGCGCTTCAGACCGCGCCAGGCATGTCAGCCCCTGTGGCCCGTTCCAGCGCGCAAAAGGAGCAGCGTGGCCATCGTCGCCGCGATGGCGATCGCGGCGATCATTCCTGATGACCGGCGCCTTCGAAACACGAAGAGCACGAGCGCCGAAAGCCAAAGCAAAAATGTTAAACCGATCGCCATAATCTCATCATCGCCGAGCATTATCGTTCCCTATATTGACATGTCCGCTCCAAGGCAATAAGCGCTCGCGCTTTTAGGATCCTTTTCGGCAGACAATAATTATCCTGCAGCCATTGAAGAAAAATGTCACGCGGCTGCCCGAATGTAAAGCATACTTCGGCCGCGTTTGCCAACAAAGGCGATGGCTCCCATTGTGCGCAGGCAATAAGCCATCTTTTGCGCGAACCAGACGGGATGGCCGATGGCTTGGGCGAGGTCTGCCGTGGTGAAGGGCTCTGCCAGTGCGCCTGGAATGAACGCCAGCATGTCCTGGGGCGTTTCGAACAGCCGTTGATCTACAACCTCGATCAGCCGGCGCTCGTGCATGGCCCATCCCTTTCGCCGCCAGCTGCCGGAGGCGTCCCGGCGCCGGATTTGCTCCTCCTGAATAAGCACAAGATGCAGCGAAAAGTTGGGATGGGCAAGCAGTCCCGCGATGCTCACCAGCTCTTCAAAAACAAGTTCAAAAGCGCCGCGCCTGGGCGACCTGCGCCGTCCGAGCGTCCGCCGGCCACTCCCGGACTGACGGACAATCCACCGGTCTTGAACCACAGGGTAAACCAGCCGCACACGGTGCTGCGCCGCGAGCTTTGTCAGCTTGCGCCGGATGGTCGACAGGTTGCGCGTCTGTATTTCAATCAGCAGATCGCCCCGGACGATATCCACCGTAAATCCGTCCACCGGAACCTCGACCAGATCTCCAGGATGCGCATACCACTGCTTCAAGGCTGCGTGCAGCGGCTTCTCATTCAATGTGCCGATCCCGTTGGGCAAAGGCCGCTCCTTGAGTAGATGAATCGGCAATCCGCCGGCGCTGCCGGAAATTGCCGATTGTGCTTATTCGATACGGCTATCAGGAAGATAACGCAGAACTGCCATCCGCCCGTCTATCAATTTCCGAAGTCAGGTTAGTCCGGCAAAGCCGGAGGCTTGAAAGATTTGAACCGCTCACAGCGGTTGGACTAGTTAGTTTCTGTCGCGAAACTCAGAATTTAGGCCCGGAGGGTCGGCAGGCACTCGATCCGGCCGCCAGGCCGGGCTTATGGGTGAATAGGAAATGATCACCAAAGGCGCGGCACAAATTGTTCGGGTCATTGGTTTTAGTGTCGCCCCTTCGGGGCTTTCTAATTTCCTAATCCTACCCCCGGGCTCACGCCCGGGGCTATTTTCTGCCGGCCCTCCGGGCCTGGATGTCGCATTTCGCGACAGAAACTAGTTACGCCGGTCATGAACGCTGACTTACGCGGGCAAAAGCCGATGAGGCGCTTCCGATCCCCGCAGGGGCCAGCGCTCCGCGCTGGACAGTTTTCTGCGGCGGCACTGTGGCAAGCGCCGTGCGGCAAGGAGATGAAGGGCATGAGAAACCGGGCGTTTGCCACAGTGCCGCCGCAGAAAACTCCATCGGAAGCGCCTCATCGGCTTCTGCTCGCCGACCCTCGCCGAACAAATCGTTTGTCAGCGCTTTTGTCAGCGTTTCTCAGCGTTTCAAAATACGGAGCTGTCAAACTCTTTGAGTCCCCCGGCGGAGCCGGGGATTTTACCAATGTAATTATGCAACGCAGCCAGATTTTCTATTCTCAAAACCAATAAAGCGCGAGCTATCCGTTTCTCTACACTGGCGGCGCTTTGCCGCGAGCTTGAATGCCAGCCGGGCGATCTGCTCGAGTACAGAGGCGATTGAACCCAGCCGGCTGCTTATGGGGTTGGACCGCTCCACGACTCAAATGCCGAAACAGGCTGAAAATGCGCCGGCGAACGCTGACTGCGGATGCAAAGGTCCAAGGAAATATGCTTTCGGCGGGTTACTCTGTTGCGGATTCCCGCTCGGAGACGATGACAATCTGCGTATCCCTGGCCAGGCGAACGATCTTCTGCAGCAATCCCCGCTGTGAAAAAATAGCCTGGGGTGCCTTTCGGGAGCGTGAGATAAAGATCTGCGTTATATGATTCTCATGCGCAAAATCAATCAGCGTTTGGGCCGGATCATTGCCCTCGAGTATTCGGGTTTCAATCCGCATATTGCGCGCAAAATTCACATGCCGCTCGATAGCTTCCCGGTTCGAATTTGTCATCCGGTTCAAATCAGCGGTAGTGTTTACTGCCACGGCGAAGCATTCGGCCCCCAGGAAATCTCCGACACGCCTGGCACGGCGGATCAGCATTGCGGTACTCGGATCTGCAGTCAACAGCAGCAGAATTTTGTGATTTCCAGCCTGATTCGGATCGGATGGCTTCGGGGTCGTTGCGGCTTCATCCTTGATCACGCGTTGCTTTATCTCGAGGGCGGTCTCGCGCAGCGCCAATTCCCGGAGGGCTACCAGCGTGGATTCACGGAAGAAGTTCTGCAGGGCGCGTTCCACATTTTCCCGACCGTAAATCACTCCCCTTTCCAGGCGATGCAGGAGCGCCCGGGGTGAAAGATCGATAATGACGACCTCGTCGGCCTGTTGCACAACCCAATCCGGAACAGTTTCCCGTACCCGGATTCCCGCGATTTGCCGGACCTGATCATTCAGGCTTTCCAGGTGCTGGATGTTCATGGTCGTCCAGATATCGATCCCGGCGTCACGCAATATTTCAATATCCTCCCAGCGTTTAGTGCGGGAAGATCCCGGTACATTCGTATGAGCGAACTCGTCGACCAGGCATAAGAGGGGACGCCGTTCCAGGATGGCGTCCGTATCCATTTCCTCAAACGCCGACCCTCGATATTGCATCTTTGCCCTTGGAACGGTCTCCAGTCCCTCGGTTTTCTCAATCGTGGCCTGCCGGCCGTGAGGTTCAAAATAGCCGATGACGACATCTACACCTTGAGCCTTAAGCGCCTGGGCATCTTCGAGCATCCTGTAGGTCTTCCCGACGCCCGCCGCATATCCCATATAAAGCTTCAGCTTGCCGCGATCTGTATTCGTCATGGGCGCGGTTGACTCACTGTGGAAAAATGCGCAGATCCATGCCATGGGACCGACGGATCAGTTTTTCAACGGGATCGCGCCAGGGCCATTTTCTTGCGCTCTGAGTGTGCCCGACGAAGAGCTGCGTGATGGCATGGGAATTTGCATAATGGAGTATCGCCTCTACCGCATCCTCTCCTTCCAGAATCTCTATCCGTGCTTTTGCCGACCTTGCAAGTGCAAGCTTTTCTTCAATCGCCATTTGGTCCTTTTCTGAAAGCCCCGCCTGTTTCACGTAGGCCACGGTCATTTCCGCATGGAATTTTACCGCGATCCTTCGGGCAGTCTCGATCATCACCCTGGCATTCGCGCGCGGGGTAATGCAGACAAGAATTCTTTCCTGCGCTCCGAAGATTTGCCTTATTCCGTGCCTTTCCAGATAGTCACTCAGCTGGCAATCGACAACATCTGCCGCCAGAACGAGGGCCAATTCCCGCAAAACGGAAAGCTGCTGCTGGCGAACCTCTATCTTCGTCTGTTGTTCCGGAGATCTCTCGATCGGCTCCTCCGGCGGAGCATCCACGAGTTCAATTTCGTGAGCGCTCTTTAGGAAGGATACAGGCACGGTTTCAGTCACATGTTTGCCGGTTATGCTTTCCACGGTCTGGCACAGTTCTTCCACGTATTGAATGTTGATGGACCCGAGGACCTTTATTCCGGCATTCACCAGATCCAGTGCGTCCTGCCAGCGGGTTGGATTGCGGAATCCCGGAGGATTGTTAAAGGCGACGCCATCGATGACACAGACGGCAGGATGTCGCCGTAGGATGCCGTCGATATCCATGGATACGCCCGCGGGGCTTTTGATCAGGGGCACGATCTCAAGCCTGTCCAATAACTTCCGAACCTCGGGCGAGAATTCCGGCTGAACTGCCCCTACCAAAACGTCCTGCCCCCTCTCTTTGCGCCGGCGCGCTTCATCGAGCATCCGGAATGATTTACCGACGCCCGAAGCATATCCGAGAAATATCTTCAGGTGGCCCTTCGCGCCTGAGCTTTCGGGCTGTAATTCATGCAGCAATTCCTCGGGTGTCTTGCGTCGGATTATTCGGCTCATAAATAGGATTATAGCCCTGCAACGGAAGCGCCGGACGATGGGAAATACCGGTCCAGCGCAAGGTTAAGCTTCAATACGTTGATCCGCGCATCCCCCAGGAATCCCAGCGTTGGGGCTTCGATGTTTTGCTCGATCAATCGGTTCACCTGCTCTGCCGACACTCCGCGAGCCTTGGCGACCCGAAGCGCCTGTGCCTGAGCGGATGCCGGACTGATGTGAGGGTCCAGGCCACTCCCCGACGCGGTCACGATATCAACCGGAATCGGGCCCTGGTAGCCGGGATTCTCTTTGCGGAACACCTCAATATCGCGCTGGATACGGTGGATCAGTTTCCGGCTGGTGGGGCCCAGGTTTGATCCTCCGGAGGATGACGCATCATATCCATCCCTGCCTGCCGCGGAAGGACGCGGATGGAAATATTCCGGCCGGGTGAAGCTCTGACCGATGAGGCTGGAACCAGCCACACGTCCATCCTTCAGGATCAGACTCCCATGCGCCTGCTGCGGAAACAGGATCCTGCAGAGCGCAGTTACGGTGCAGGGGTAGAGAAAGCCCGTGAGGATTGTCAAAATCAGGGCGATTCGTAATCCGGGGACCAACTGCCTTAGCATGTCTCCTCCAATCAGGCACAGCCCAGGGCATGAATGATTTGATCAAGGACAAAGATTCCGGGGAAAGGGGCGATGACACCGCCCAGTCCATAGATGAGAAGGTTTCTCCGCAACAGTCCTGCCGCGTCCATGGGACGGTACCTCACCCCGCGCAGCGCCAGCGGCACCAGCGCGATGAGGATCAGCGCGTTAAAAATCACGGCTGATAGCATCGCGCTTTGAGGAGTGTGCAACCTCATTATGTTCAGTGCGCTGAGGGCTGGATAGGCCGTCATGAACATTGCGGGAATGATTGCAAAATACTTGGCAATATCATTGGCGACGGAGAAGGTAGTCAGAGCTCCACGCGTAATCAGCAACTGCTTCCCGATGGCAACCACCTCGATAAGCTTGGTCGGGTTGCTGTCCAGGTCGACCATATTGCCTGCTTCCTTCGCAGCCATTGTGCCCGTATTCATGGCGAGGCCGACATCGGCTTGCGCCAGGGCCGGGGCATCATTGGTGCCATCGCCTGTCATAGCAACAAGCCGGCCGGCTGCCTGTTCCTTTTTAATGTAATCCAGCTTGGCTTTTGGCGTCGCCTGGGCAATAAAGTCATCAACACCGGCCTCCGCCGCGATTGCGGCCGCAGTGAGCGGGTTATCGCCCGTGATCATGACCGTGTGAATGCCCATGCAACGCAGCTGGCTGATCCGTTCCTTGATTCCGCCCTTCACGATGTCTTTCAAATGAATGATGCCAAGCAACCGTTTGCCATCGGCCACGGCAAGCGGGGTTCCTCCAATGCGAGCAACGCGATCGCTCATTTCCCGGACTTCAGGTGCAACCTGTCCTCCGTTCTCGCGCACGTATTTGCAGATTGCATCCGTTGCTCCTTTGCGAAGCCGGCGACCCGCAAAATCAACTCCGCTCATGCGCGTAAATGCTGAGAAGGCTATAAAAACCGCGTTATCTTCCGGGATGTGCCGGCCTCGAAGGCCATATTTTTCCTTCGCAAGCACCACGATGGAACGGCCTTCGGGTGTTTCATCAGCCAGGCTGGAAAGCTGAGCTGCATCCGCCAGTTCTTCCGCGCTTATGCCGTTGACGGGCAAAAACTCAACAGCCTGCCGATTACCGAGGGTAACGGTGCCGGTTTTGTCGAGCAGGAGAGAGTTGACATCTCCCGATGCTTCAACCGCTTTGCCGCTTAACGCCAGCACGTTGTGCTGCATGATCCGGTCGATGCCGGCAATGCCGATGGCGGACAAAAGTCCCCCGATAGTGGTAGGTATCAGACAGATAAGCAAAGAAACCAGAACGGTTACGCTTGGAACCGTCCCCCTGCCTGATTGCGCAACGCTGAAAACCACATAGGGCTGGAGCGTAACCACCACAAGCAGGAATATCAGGGTCAGGCCCGCGATCAGCATATTCAGGGCTATTTCATTGGGAGTTTTCTGCCGCTCCGCGCCTTCCACGAGCGCAATCATGCGGTCCAGAAACGTTTCTCCGGGATTTGAGGTAATACGAACTTTGATCTTGTCCGATAGCACCTTGGTGCCGCCGGTCACGGCGCTGCGGTCACCTCCGGATTCGCGAATGACGGGAGCGCTTTCGCCCGTGATCACGGATTCATCAACCGTTGCGATGCCTTCGATCACTTCTCCGTCTCCCGGAATCAGGTCGCCCGCTTCGCAGAGCACCACGTCCCCGGCTCGCAATGCGGAACTTGGGACCTGAAATACCTTCCCACCGGGCCCCAACTTCTTTGCCGGCGCATCCGTTTTTGTTTTCCGGAGCGTCTCAGCCTGAGCCTTTCCGCGTGCTTCCGCCATTGCCTCAGCAAAGTTGGCAAACAGCACCGTGAACCAGAGCCATAGGGAGATCTGGAATGAGAACCCGATTCCCGAAACGCCTGTGATGAAATCACGAATCAGGAGCATTGTGATCAGGGCAGCGCCGACTTCAGCCACGAAGATCACTGGATTCCTCACCAGGGTGACCGGGTTCAGTTTCAGAAAGGATGCACGGATGGCGCGCATCACGATCGCGGTATCAAAGAGCGGCCGTGATCTGACAAGCTTTTCGGGAATCAGTGAAGCAGGTTTATTCTGAGGAACCAGATGTTTGGGTTTTGGAGTGGCAGTCCTGGTAGCCATTATTTCATCCCCATTTGGAGATCGATTAGAAAAGATGACCGCTATTCATCAGCAAATGCTCAACAATGGGTGTCAGAGAGAGAGCCGGGAAGAAAGTCAGCGCTCCTACAATGACCACGGTGCCCACCAGGAGACCGACGAAGAGTGGGCCATGGGTTGGAATTGTCCCGCTGGTTGCGGGCACGGCCTTTTTTATTGCCAGGTTTCCGGCTATTGCCAGCATCGGGATAATTACGAGAAAGCGCCCGATGAGCATTGCCAGACCCGTAGTCAGGTTGTACCAGGGAGTGTTTGAATTCAGGCCGGCGAAAGCGCTGCCATTGTTTCCGGTAGCGCTCGCATAGGCATAGAGCATTTCGGAAAGCCCGTGCGGGCCGCTATTCGACAAATTCTTCGCGGCAGCTCCCGGGCCGTTCCAGTAACTGTTTTTGGCAAAGTCGATTTGTGCGCTGATCGCGGTAAATACAAGAATTCCAAAGGCGCAAGCAATCAGAGCGAGCATTGCCATTTGGACCTCCTTGCCTTCAATTTTTTTGCCAAGATATTCCGGCGTGCGTCCGACCATGAGGCCCGCAATGAAGACGGCAAGGATGGCGAACAGGAGCATTCCATAGAGGCCTGCTCCGGCGCCGCCAAAGATGACTTCGCCCGTTTGAATGTTGAACAACGGGATCAATCCGCCAAGTGGCGTGAAGCTGTCCAGCATGCTGTTGACGCTGCCATTGCTTGCCGCCGTGGTTGCCACCGCCCAAAGCGCCGAGGGGGCGATGCCGAAGCGCACCTCCTTGCCCTCCATATTGCCGCCGGGCTGCAGGTAGGCGGGATCGTTTTGAACCCCCAATGCGGGGAGATTGGCATTGCCCGATTGTTCGGCAGGGTAACAGATGAAAACACCGGCAAGAAACAAAAGACTCATTGCAGCATAAAGAGCCCATCCCTGGCGGGTGTCTCCTACCATGATTCCGAAGGTATAAACCAGTCCCGCGGGTATCAATAGAATGAATAGAGTTTCCACGAAATTGGCGAGGGGAGTCGGGTTCTCATAAGGATGAGCGGAGTTGGCGTTGAAAAAGCCGCCTCCATTTGTACCCAACTGCTTGATGGAAACCTGGGAAGCCGCGGGCCCCTGCGCAATTGTTTGGACGCTGCCTTCGAGTGTCCTCGCGGTTGTGAAAGCATTGAAGTTTTGAACCACACCCTGGGAGCAGAGAAAAAGAGCTCCGATCAAAGCGAGTGGCAAAAGGATATAAACAATTCCTCGCACAAGATCGACCCAGAAGTTCCCGATGGTGTTCTGCTGCCGCCGAACAAAACCCCTGATCAGGGCTATTGCGACGCACATTCCAGCGGCGGCCGATGCAAAATTCTGTACTGTCAATGCGGCCATCTGGACAAAATAACTCAAGGTCCTCTCGCCCCCGAGGGATTGCCAGTTTGTGTTCGTCATGAAGCTGACTGCTGCGTTGAAAGACAAGTCCGGCGCAGCCTGCCTCGATCCGAATCCCGCGGGGTTCAGCGGCAATAGTCCCTGGAAACGCTGGATCAAATAGGTCAGGACGAAGCAAACCAGGCTGAATGCCAGGAGTGAGGCTGCATACTGGGTCCAGCGCTGCTCCGACTTATCCTTAACTCCGGCCAGAGTGTATACCAATCGTTCCAGACGATGGAGGACCGGATGCAGAAATGTTCTCTCTCCTCCGTATACCCGCGCCATGTAAGCGCCGAGAGGCTTCGTCAAGGCAAGAAGAGCCGCACAATAGGCCATTATCTGGAGTACACCCTGTCCTGTCATGGCATCCTCCTTAAAAGCGCTCAGGTTTCAGCAGCGCATACAGCAGGTAGATAAAGAGGCCAGCGGAGGCAAGACCGGTAATGAGGCAATCCATGGCATTTCTCCCTAGAGCTTGTCGCAAGCTTTCGCCAAAGCCCAGAAAATCGCTAAGACCATGCAGCCGACCGCAAGATAGAAAAGATCAAGCATTGATGTTCACCCCGCAAAAAGCATACGCCAGACAGCATGAAGATCCCGTAGAGATGCCCGGAAAAAGCTATGGATAATCCGTGAAGATTTTATGAAGACTGGGGGGGGCTGTTGAACCGGTAGCCCACCCAAGGTTCGGTCAGGATGTATTCGGGGCTATCGGGATTAAGTTCAATCTTCTTTCGCAGATTCTTGATGAACACCCGGAGATAATCAACCTGATTGCCGTAATCGGGGCCCCAAACTGCCTGCAGAAGCTCCCGATGGGAAATCACGTGATTTGCATGCAACGTTAAGTATCGGAGCAAATCCAGTTCTTTGGGAGTCAGATGAACGGGCCTGTCTCCTTTGGAAACGGTTCTGGCTGTGAAATCAATGACCAGACGGCCTATCTGGATTTTTTCGGGAGATACCTGAGTCGACGGCACCCTCCGGAGGGCCGCACGTATCCGGGCCAGCAGCTCCGGAGTGCTGAAAGGCTTTGTGACAAAATCATCGGCGCCGGCATCCAGCGCCGCAACTTTGTCCGCCTCGGAATCCCGCACAGTGAGCATAATAATGGCGATATTTTTGTCTTCCCGCAGGGCTTCACAGGTTAATAGGCCGCCTATCCCCGGCATATTGATATCCAGCAGCACGAGATCCGGATGGTAGGTGTTCACCTTCTCGAGACCTTCTTCTCCCGTCCTGGCATCCTCCACTTCATACCCTGCACCGATCAGGGTTGTCCGCATAAGACGCCGGATCTGAGGTTCGTCGTCAATTACCAGAATGCGACCTGCGCTCACCGGGTTCTCCTTTAATTACTGCAGGCAGGATCAAATGAAATGTTGTCCTGCCGGGTTGGCTCGTTACGGTCAAATCTCCATGATGGGCCTGCAATATGCTGTGGGCAATACTCAGTCCGAGGCCGGAGCCCGGTATTTGCTGCCGGATGGAGGGGCTTCTGAAAAATCGCTCGAAAATGCGTTTCTGTTCCCGCTCAGGAATTCCTTTCCCGTGATCGGTGACATCCAATCGGATTGCGTTCTCATCCTGGTGCACTTGAATTTCCAGGGGCAAGCCTGCTGCAGAATATTTCGCGGCATTGTCAATCAACTGTTTGATCGCCAGCCTCACGAGCCGCCGGTCGAATGCGCTTTTCCGGATTCCCTCATCAGGCGATATTTCCACCAGACGCCCTACGAGTTCGCTTCTCAGGGAATGAACCACCTCGTGAACAATTTCCACAATATCCGAGATTTCGGGATGGATTTCTATTTGAGCCGTGTCCAGCCGAGCCATGTCTACCGTGTCATCGATGAGTTCCTTCAAATGGTCTGCTTCCTCGTCGGCAATATCGAGCAGCTCTACCTGGCCCTCCGTCAGCTGTCCGCAATTTGCGAGCAGTCCCGTCGTCGCGGCCTTTATGGATGTGAGAGGAGTCTTGAACTCGTGAGCCATGGCGTCGATGAGCGTGGTCCTCAATTGTTCGCTTTGTCGCGCTGCTTCTATCTGCTGGGCAAGATACTGGGATCTTTCCCGTTCTAAGCCTATGGCTACAAGATTCGCGATGCCTTGCAGGATGGAGTCCGACATCTTTGGACCTTGAACGGCGAGACTGGCGATCGGATTGCTGCCCAACCTGACAGGCGTCAGCCGGCAGTTCGGCTGGATGTTTGTATCGGGGATGTTGTCCAATGCCGTTTCACGAAGCTGGGCATCCATGGCTTCAAGACTCGAAGATCCTGCACGGAATAAATTTCCGGATCGACGGTCGTAGAGGGCCGCTGCATTCAGCTGGAAAATATCCGCCAGTTTTCGGATAAGTTGGGCTCCAAAGGATTCTGAATCATTTATCAAAAGAAGGGCGCGGCTGAATGCATAAAGCCTTTCGATATCCTTCTGTCGCTCGATCGCGTCCAAAGCTTTCATTTTCGCCTTGGTCGACAGGCGGCTGGCAATCAGCGAGGTGACAAGAAAGCTGAACAACGCCACCCAATTGTGGGCATCTGCAATGTTGAAGGTGCCAACGGGAGGGAAGAAGAAAAAGTTAAATGCGAGGGTCGAGGCGATGGAGGCAATGAATGCCTCGATGAACCCCCAGCTGCTTGCGACCACGAGCACAACCAACAGGTATCCCAGACCCGCCGTTGTTGCGTTAACCTGGAAGATGTTGTGTGCCGCAAACGTCAGCGCCGCCAGACCTGCAAGGGAAAGCGGAATGCGAATCGAGCGTGATTTCAAGGTTTTACGGTTAGCTCCCTAAGGTATATTGTAACGCATTGTAGCCCGCCTGCTGAATATTAGTCGAGATTCGAATCGAGGGTATTGTTGGTCTCCCGGGAGGGAAGCTTTGTCAGAACGAATTGGCAGCCGTTTGCTAACAAGGCTACGGGGGGAATGATTCCCGTGATTCAACAAGAGTATTGAGTCTGTATGGGGAAAAAGGATATGTTGATGGAACCGGAAAGCTGTTGCTAAGAGCGGAATTTGATCCGGTGCCGGTATGAAATCTGTAGATTCCATCTGTTTTGTGCGGGAGGGGGTTTTCATGAAAATTAAAGCGGCTGGCATTCTGATTGCTGTGCTGATTGCGACGTTCGCTTCATCGTTCGGGTGGGCGGCGGATGAAGACAAAATTGTCGTTATGAATCCGCGGGGCATTCAGCCTGAAATACGCAAGATTCCCATGGCGACGCGTCCGGCATCGCTGGACGGCAGGACCGTGTACATCGTGGATACCAAGTATCCGAATACAAAACCTTTTGTTAATGAACTGTTCGCAGCGCTGAAGGCCAAATATCCCAAGGCCACATGGGTGCTGCGGGATAAGCTCGGGGGTTACATGGATGACGACCCGAACCTGTGGAAGGAAATCAAAGAAAAAAATGCGGCCGCCATCGTTTTGCTGGGACATTGAAGCAGTTGCTCGCCGGCGGTCGTCGGCCATGCAGTGACATTGGAAAGAATGGGTGTGCCCGCCGTACCGATGATCACGCAGAGGTTCAAGGAGCTCGTAACCACGAGCTCGTATAAAAAGGGAATCCCCAATATGCGGATAACCTACACGCCTCACCCGATCACGGACCGGCCGGCCGACCTGTGCCGGAAGTATATCGCGGGCAATGATCCGGACACCGGCAAGCCCATGCTGGATGAAATTTATGAGGGACTGACAAAGAAGCTTTCGGCGGAAGATAGCAAAGGGGGATTTCTCAAGAGAGATCCGCGGCCCAGGCTGCTGGAACCTAATACTGCCGACAAGCTCATGGCCCTTTTCCATGCACAGGGCTTTACGGACGGGAACCCCGTCATCCTTCCGACCGAGAAGAAGGTTGCAGAAATGCTGAAGGCCACGAGCCGCAAGCCGGATGAATGGGTCGGCCAGATGCGGCCCTCTCCTCCACACGAAGCCTGGTATTACACGGTTGAAATGGTTGCCGTGAACGCGGTGATGGCGGGCGCGAAGCCGGAATATTTCCCGACCATCCTGGCTATCGCATCCAAAGGGCTCACTTCGTTGTTCAGCTCCACCTCCTCTTTCGCAAGAATGGTCGTGGTGAATGGCCCCGTGGTCAAGGAGATCGATATGAACACGAGTATCGGCGCTCTTGGACCGATGAGCCGCGCCAATTCCTCCATCGGCCGGTGCTGGACACTGATCTCCAAAAACCTCGGGGGCTCGGGGAAACCCGGGGAGACCTACCTGGGCAGCCAGGGGAATCCGCTGAACTACGGCAACCTCTGCTTCCCGGAAACCGAAGATGGATTGCCTGCCGGCTGGAATCCGCTGCATGTGCAGAAAGGATTCAAGAAATCGGATAGTGCGGTCAGCCTCTTCAGCGGATGGAGCATGAGCGACATCGCCTGGTACTCACCGCTGCCGCAGCACGAGGTCATCCGCGGATGGCTGGAGCATTTCTTTTCCTTCGGCACCTCTCAGGCCACGCTCGTTCTCGACCCGATTGTCGCGGCGGATGTGGCTTCCAACGGCCATCCCACCAAGGAAGCCTTCGCCAAATGGCTTGCCGAAAAAACGGGCACACCGGGGTGGTTGTACTGGTCCCAGCATCCGAATGAGCTGAAACAGGCCGAGTCGGGGGCGGAACCCTACGCCGGTTGGCTGAAGCAGGGCCAGGGAGCGGTAGTCCCCGTGTCCCGTTACACCAGGAGCGGCCGTGCAACAAGGAATGCCGCATTCATAGCGCCGAAGGATACCAACGAGCCCACCACTTCAATCGAAATTGTGGTCACCGGAGGAGGAACGAACACCTTCTGGTCCGGCGGGGATTTCGGTTACGCGGGCAGCGCTTCCGTGGATCAATGGAGATAGGAGGAGAGATCGCATGAAAAACAAATCTGCTGTGCTTATTACCGCCCTATTGCTGTCGATGGCCGCAGCATCTCTCCATCCCGCAATAGCGCAGGATAATTCATCGACCAACCCGGCCGCGATCGGCGCGCCCGTACGTTCCATGGTGGAACTCGGGTCCGTCTATGCGAACATTTACGACATCACCATCACCGTTCTTGAGGCGGTTCGCGGCGCGGAAGCAATGAACCGGCTGAAAGCGGCCAGCGGAAGCAACGCTGCGCCCGTCGAAGGCTTTGAATATATTCTGGCCCGCATCAAATTCGATTTTAAAGGGAGATCCGTCACCGACAATCTCCTCTTTGATCTCGGCGATGCTCCGCTTCAGTGGGTCGCCCTGGCGTCGGATTTGACCGAATACCCGAGGGTTTCGGCAACAGTGCCCCAGCCGGCTTTGGTCGGCAAGATTAAACCGGGCTCTTCGGTGGAAGGCTGGGTTGCATTTGCGGTAGATCGCAAAGACAGCAGGCCGATGATGGTATTTGATCCGGACACAGGAGGCGCCACCGGACGCGGGAGAACACTGTTCTTCAAGCTCTACTGAACTTAAGTTTCTCGCCTGATTTCCTGGTAACGCGGGTATCTGAGCAAGTCTGCTAAGGTTGAAGGTTACAGGTGGAAGGTTTCAGGTTTTGAAACCTTCCACCTGCAATCCGAAGAGACATATGCGCGCCTTGCCCAAAATCCTGTGAGCGATTCAGACCGGCCAGGATTGGCCATGCCTGCCAGCGCCTGCAGATCTTCATTGGGTGCTTGAGGTGCAGGTGAAGCTTCCCGCCCTATTTTCTGTTCCCGGAGCGCCGATGAATTTGGGCCAGGCCGGGTATCGGCAGACCGGACACGACCGGTTTGCATTCGGATTTCCATCGATCGCCGTCAGCGGACCGGGAGCTTTCGCCTTCTCCACCCAATCCTGCAACGCCTGAAGAGACTCAAACTGGGCGCTGAAAGGACCGAAACCATGGCCGAATCCGGGGATCAGGTAGAAGCGGATGAAGCGGTCGACAACGGCGCCCGAGCTTGGGAGGCCGATTGCCGAGGCCGGGATGGGAAAATCCTTCAGGTTGGCGCAACCGGACTCCGGCAGCATAACCAACCCACCGGTGTCCTTGCCGGCGCCCAATATAGGGCGGGTTATTGTCAGAAATCCAGGCAATGTAATCCAATACATCTACCAGAAAATCTTCATAGGTCCTTCCCAATCCCCTCATTCCCGCAGGGAGGCTGTTGCCAGATATGGATTCCGGGTGCATCGCAGCATTATTGCACAATGTTGTACACTATACGAAAGGCCGGCACAAGACGGCTGCACGGGAAGGGGGGGCATGATGACCAAAGTGAATGAGATACGGCAGCATATGGAACGGCTTAGCAATCAGGAATTGATCTCCATCCTTTTGGAACACGATGAAAATCAGTGGCAGCCGGAAGTTTTTGAGGTTGTGGGGACCATTCTCAGTGAACGGGGCATTTCCTCGGGCCAGGACCTGAAATATACCGTAGGCCCGGAAAGCGCGTTCAGTGAAACCGCCGGCCTGAACCTGATCACGGTGGCCGAATATGTCAGCCATCTCGACGCCGAAGCCGATCGTCTGATTCTAGAAGGAGAGGGCCTGAAGGGCTGGATCTTCGAGGAGGACACTCCGCCGGCTGAAGGATTCCCTCCAAGCGTGCAACTGAAGGTATGCGCCGAGGATTGGAGAGCGGCAATGGAAAGACTCGAATCCGAGGACGATCTGTTGCCTGATCCGTAAGGCGACGGCAACAGAGGGGCAGGCTACCCGTTCCCCGGTTTCTCTTGAGCATTCAGGCAGGTGGAATTAGGAAATTCTATAGCCTGTCCGCTTTTTCTGCATTATAATATCCGCCCATAACACAGCTCCCGAATGGTTCCGAAAATTCAGATTGCGGGACTCAAAGCCCATGCGCGTTGCCTGGGCAGAACCACTCCTGATTGATATTGGAAATCGGTCAGCTGGGATAGATGAGGACAAAGTGCTTCATTCGCGGTTTCTCGATTGGCTTTGTCCCGGGCATATAAAATTGGGGAGGTCCCTGGCCTGTGGCCTTATTCGAAGAACCAGTCAATTCTTACAGCTTCTTTTCTGTTTCAAAGTTGATGTAGCGTATGAGAATAGGCGTTTTAACCGCTGAAGTGCGACACTGAACGCTGAAGAGAGCATGCGGATCGTCTTTTTTCTTCCCGCGCCTTGAGTGGCCGGCCGCATTGGATGTCGCCGGGAAGCTCCGGCACGAGGCGAACCGCAAAAGGAGAGCTGACAATGAAAATTGCGCTGATAACGACAGTTGTCTTTTGGTGTCAATGTGTGGTCTGGGCGGGGGAGATAGCGACATTCCGGGCATATGTGGATACGGATCCATGCGCCCGCCTCATGATCGGTCCTATCACGCCCTCCCGCATCGAATGCAGTCAGAGCACAGGCAAGGAACAGGCCGATCCGGTCCTGGTCCGGCTGAACAATAATATGATCTTTGCCGTAAACAAACAGAAAATGCTTCAACCGCTCGTGGGTCAACTTGCTGAGGCTTCGGGGGAGATCACGGCCAAGGCTGGAAGCATGAAGCTCGAAAACGTAAAAGCGATTGAGGCCGCCTCCATTCCGGCCGGGGATCCGGACCGCAGGCTGCTGGATGAGGTCAGCCAGATCAAGACGGATCCCCAGACCTGGGAGAAGGTCCGCCACGAACTGGCGATGCTCCCTTACGTCACAACATTCGATTTCATCTCTTTCAACCTTTCGGGGGTTGATGTGATTCTGACCGGCTGGACGGTGAGGCAGACGAACCGCGACGATGCCTACAATATGGTGAAAGGTGTCCCCGGTGTGGAAACGGTTGTCAACAACATCGAAATTCTGCCGTTGGGCCGAAATGACATGCAAATCCGCTCCGCAACCAGGGCCGCCTTGCAGCGACAGCTTTCCAAATATTTTTGGAAAAGCGGCTCAGATATCAGGATTATTGTGAAGAACGGACAGGTGGTTTTGCTGGGCACTGTGCTGACCAAGGCCGATTCCGACATGGCCTATATACAAGCCAATTCCGTTCGGGGCGCATTCAAGGTCATCAATCTTTTGCGTGTGGACGGCTCAACCAGGAAATAAGCAGAATCCGCCAAGACATAGGCCTATTGGCGTCAAGGTATTTCATTGGGAGGTATCATGATAAACAAGCGAACCAAGATCGTAAGCCTCGTGCTGGGAAGCCTGATCCTGCTTTTGGGAATGATCGCCGGGTGTTCCCGGAAACCGGAACAGCCGGCGGTGAAGAAGCTCGAGCCGGGCGCGCAGTTCGCAGGATTTCTGAGCACTTACGATAATCTCAAGCCGAATCCGGCTTTTGAAAATACCCTGATATACGTGAAACAGGATGATGTGCAGAATATCCGCCAGTACTTCGCGGTGATAATCGAGCCTGTGGAGCTTTACCTCGCCTCGGACGCCGATCCCTCCAAGATGCCGGACCGTGGACGCAAGGCAATCGCCGCATACTTCCAGCACGCCATGACCCGGGTCATTAGCGATCGTTTCCCCGTGGTGCAGGAACCGGGACCTCTGGTTCTGCGGCTGCGCGCGGCCCTCATCGGTGTCGATGTGGCCGGCGAAACAGCCGGCGGCAACGCCGGAGGCGAGGCTCTTGAGCGCCTGGTCGACATCGGCAAGGTCGGTGTTGAGATGGAGATGGTCGATTCGGTCACAGGCGAACAAATTGCCGCGGCGGTCGACCGGCAGAACCTGGGCGCGGGCGCCGTGGTCGGATCGGAGAACTTCTCCCGCGAAGAAAAATCTGCTGCGGCGAAGGAAGCCTTTGATGGCTGGGCGGCGCGGCTGAGTGATTTTCTTGATTCGGCGCATGGACTGTCGGAAGAAGACATCGATCGGGCGGACGCGAGCTACCGTCCGTATAGCGAACCGCCCAAAGGGAAGAAGAAGCAATAAACCCGCCTCGCTTTCTTCACGGGCGGATCTTGAAGACGGCAGCGGACCTGGGCAGACCCGAAGGGGTTGCCGCAAAAACTCCCGATGTCTACAACCTCCCCCATGAAGCCGGGGCCTACGACCACGTGTTCGTGTGCTTTCTGCTGGAGCATTTGCGCGAACCGGAAAAGGCATTGTCCGTGCTGAGGCGAGTATTGGCGGATGGCGGTTCGATCAATGTCATAGAAGGAGACCACGGCTTCCAGCTGGCCGATTACATAAAAGCATCTCCAATTCCGGTTTCTGCTATCAATCTGCACTGTGCCGCGGCTGTTCCCATCTCACAATTTTGAGATCCAAAACAAAGATGGAATACAGCACGGGAACCAGAAGCAGGGTTGTGAATGTCGCGATCGTCAGCCCGCCGATCTGGGCGTAGCAAAGAGGCTCCCAAAGGGGCCCGCCATGCATGGCCAACGGGAACAGGGCCAGAACAGTCGCACCGACCGTTATCAGAACAGGGCGAAGCCGCATGATTCCGGCGTCGATCAGCGCCTGTTTGAAGGGCTCCCCTTTCTCGTGCATTTCCTCGATAAAATCAAAGAGGACAATCACGTGGCTCACGATGACGCCAACCAGGCTGGCGATGCCCAGGAAGGCCATGAAGCCGAACGGCACGTTCATGATCGCTAGTGCAATCAACGCTCCCACGACACCGTAAGGAACGGCGGCAAAGACAAGGAATGGTTTGACGGCGTGATTGAACTGCATGACCAGGGCAAGAAAGATGAGGACAACCGAAATCACCATAACCACGCTCAGGGAGGCGAATCCTTCCTCTTGTTTGGCTTTCTCACCTCCGATGATCATTTTGTAACCGGGGGGTAGATTCTGCTCAAATTCCCGCAATTTGGGAAGCATCGGTGTCAGGACCTCGGAGGCCAGGGTGCCGGGTACAGGAAAGCACTGCACCGATATGGTGCGGAAATGGTCCTGCCGGCGGATTCTTTGTGTCACCATTGTGTTCTGAATGGATGAGATCTGCAGAAGCGGGACCTTCTGCGCTCCCCCGCTGGAATACACATACAGATTCTGAATGTCGGACAGTTGAGACCGTTCCTCCATGCGCAGGCGGGCCACCACAGGGATCTGTTTGTCTCCTTCGCGCAACGTGGTCACCGGCATCCCCGTCATGGCAGCGGTAGAGGAACGGGCGACATCCAGGTTGGTCACGCCTGCCAGGTTCGCCCGGTCCGGGTCGATCTGGAGCCGGACCTCGGCGCTCTCTTCGCCCCAGTCGTTCCGGGCGCTGGCCGTCTTCGGGCTCGAAAGGAGGATATTTTCCACATCTCCGGCCAGACGCCTCAGCGTCCGAATTTCTTCGGCTCCCGCGATCGATGAGACATCAGCCTGGCTTTGCAGGAAGATCTGGATCGGAAAATCCAGGGGATTCGTTTGCAGCTGGTGCGCGTCCACCTGGGCTCCGGGCACAGACGCTTCCAGTCCCGACTGCAGCAGTCTCGTCAGGTTTGGCGTGTCCTCCTTGTTCTCCACCTGGACAATGATTTGAGAGTAGTTGAGCTGCCGGAGTTCCGGCGACACTGAAAACCAGAAACGCGGACCTCCTCCGCCGACAAAAGTTGTGAGCGACCGGAGCGGCTCGCGGGGCCCTCCTTCGCTTTGAGGCAGGCTCCGGCCATATCGGCTGATGATCTCCCGGGTCACCTCTTCGACCCGTCGAGCCGCCTCATTGGTGGCCGAAAGCGGCGCGTCGTTCGGAAGCCGCACGTTGATGTAAGACCAGTACTGGATGTCGTCAGGGAAGAATTGCTGCTTCATCTGCCGCATCAGGACAACGCCCAGCGCGAGGAAAAGCATTGAAATGCCCAAGACCAGCCACCGATGCTCAATGGCCCGGCCCGCAATCCCGTTGTAGAAGCCGGTGAATCCACGCTGGCGGCGTTCCTCGATGGTGGGTTCCCCTTTCCGTCCGGGACGAAGCAGGTAATATCCCAGCAGCGGGATGAATGTCATGGACACGATGCGCGAGGAGACGAGCGAACAGGTCATGACGATGGGCAGGCTGTAAAGGAAATCGCCGGTGGTACCGCTCAACAGAAGGAAGGGCAGATAGGCGACGATATTTGTGATGGTCGCATACATGATGGCCTTGGCCAGCCGGGTCGGCTCCAGCCACGCGGCAATCACACTCGGGTGGCCGGCCGCCAGGCCGCGTTTGATCCCGTCGCCTGCCACGACGGGATCGTCTACAAGCAGGCCCAGCGCGATGATGAGGGTCGCGATGGAGACCTGCTGAAGATCGATCCCAACCATGTGAGCCATGCCGAACGTCATGGCCAGCGTGATCGGGATCGAGAGCGCCATCAACAAGGCGGAACGCCATTCCCAGAAACCGATCAGGGAGACAAGGACAACCAGGACGATGGCCTCATACAGCGCGTCCATGAAAAGATCGATATTCTCCTCGACCTGACGCGGCTGGTCCGAGGTCCGGGCGATGATGAGATCGCCCGGCAGCAATTGCTTGACTGCCTCGAGTTTCTTGTCCACATCCTCGCCGAATTTTGCGATCTGCTCTCCTGATCGCATGTAGACGGCCAGGGTTACGGCACGGCTGCGACGCCATTTCCCCGCACTATCGCGCCAGGTATAGTAGTTCAGGAATTGGGCGGGGCTCTGATAACCTCGCGATATATCCACCATATCTCGCAGGTATAGGGGACTTCCGGAAGAGGATGCCCCCACGATCACGTCGCCGATCGCCCCTTCGTTTGGGAATTGGCCGGAAGGGTCGATAGTCAGGTTTTTATCCCCGACCTCGAGCGTGCCTCCCGGAAGCGTGATGTTGCGCGCTCCCAATATGTCCTTCAGCTGGGCCCCTTGAAGGTTATAGGAAGCCAGTCGTTCCTGGGAGTAGCTCAGGTAAATCACTTGCGGGAGCACGCCCGAACGCTCGGCCTTCGAGGCTTGAGGAGCCCCAAGGACTGTCCTCGCGATGATGTCCGTAAATTCGTCCAGTTCCCGGTAGCTGTATTTGTCTCCGGCTGCCCGGGCCAGCTTGGACTGAATTTCCGACGTGTCGCGAACGAACACCGGACCCCAGGCATCCGGGTGAATTTCCGATTGGTGCAGCCTTTCACGCCGCAATTTCGTGCCGAGTTGGAGGATCTGTGCGTCATCCAGAGTCGTGATCGCATCGAGTCCCACGAAGCCGGGGCCGTCGAACAGGCGGATATCCCGCAGCCGGCCCTCTTTTTCCGCGGTCTGGCCGAGCAGGTTGAAAGGGCGGCGCACCGCGTCCTGGCTGACGGTTTGAGGGAAGCAGTAGATGACGCTGACGTTTGAGCTTGCGGAGGACGCCGGTCTCGAAGCACGGGCTTCCTTCACCGCCCGCTCCACCGTGCGCGCCCTGAGCGCGATCTCCGTGTCATCCACAGGCGGACTGGCCACGGTCAGCATCAGGGCGGCGGTGTCGGCAAAATCGCTCTGAAACTGGATCGGTCCGGCGCCGTCCGGGAGCTGACTATTCAGGTCCATCAGTTTTAGATTGATGTCGCTGAACTGCTCCTTCGGATTTGAAACGGTCTCCTCCAGCTGGACGTATACGATCGCAAGGCCGGGCAATGTGAGCGACTTGACCCCGAACTCCGTGGGGCTGGCGGGCCGGATCTTGCTGTTCTGGGCTATTCTCTCCTCGATTTTCCGGGTAACCTGCTGTTCGACCTCTATGGCCCCGACCCCGGGCCACTGGCATGTTGCCACTGCAACGAGAACCGGGATGTCCGGGTCTTTACGCTGCGGCATCGAAAGATAGCCGTAAACGCCCCAGAGAACCGTTGCCAAAAGGACAATCCAGGCGACCTGCCGGTGCTCGGAAAAAAACCGCGCGGTGTTGTGCGTATTTTCGATGAATTCGGCGTCTGTCTTGAATGACATATATTTGGATTACGAGTTATGGATTGCACAGGACGAACCAAACCCGCGGAGCTGGTTTATACCGCCCGTCTGCAATCCTCGGTTGGATTCACTTCTTGCCTCGCCGACCTGGTCTCGGATTTGTCAATGACAGAAAAGCATGAATTGCCAATTCGAAATCCGTTTATCGCCAATTACCGGATAACCTTTACCTCCCATCCATCCTTCACCAGCGTGGCTCCCGTGGTAATGATGCGGTCCGCCGGGTTCAAACCCGCCTTCACGGCGATCAGGTTCCCGTAAGCCTCTCCCAGCTCAACATTCCGCATCCGGGCGAGGGACTTCCCGGCCTTTTCTTCCACGACAAAAACCGCGTAGCCCTCCCGGTTCTCCGGCGGCCGGATTACGGCGCCCAGCGGAATTACGGGTACGGGAGCGACCTGCCTGCCTTGCTCCAGGATGAGAGTCGCGATCATTCCCGGTTTGAGAAGCCCGCGGGAATTCGGGATCGTCACTTCAACGGAAAATGTCCGGCTTTTAGGATCCGCGGAGGGTGAGATGGCCGTAATGCGGCCATTCAGCCTCGGCACGCCTTCCGCCGAGATGTCCTGGGCCGTCCCCAGTTTCACGCGTTGTATCATGGTGTCCGGAACCCCGAAAACCGCTTTTACCGAGGCTGTGTTTGCGAGCACGAAACCTACCGTGCCAAGACCGGCTAAAGAGCCGATTTCCACGGCGCGCTTCAGAAGCACCCCATCTATCGGGGACTTCAGTGTGGCATCGGCACGGGATATCTCGGCGGTCTTCAGAGTTTCTTCGGCCACGCCAACCTGGGCTTGCACCGCGGCGATCTGACTTTTAGCTGAGGCGACGCTTGCCTGGTCGGCATCGCGGCGGGCTTTGGCCGCGTCATAGTCGGGCTTGGTCAGGCTTTGGCTCTCAAAGAGATTCTGAGCCCGCGTAAAATCAAGCTGCGACTGGGTGGACGCCGCTTCAGCCCTGGCCAGCTGAGACCGGGCGGATTCCAGAGACCACTTTACCTGCTCCAGCTGCTTTTTGGCCTGTTCCACCTTGACGGTGTAATCATCCTGGCGCACCGTTGCCAGAACCATTCCCGGCGCGACCGGATCGCCCTGCTGCAAATTTCTCATCCGGCCATCAGCCCCCTTCACCTGACGGATACTGTCGACGTAGCCTCCCGACTTGAAGGCGAGATCGACCTGAGTATCGGGGACGATACTGGCCGAATAGCGGATTTCATTAGCAGACTCGTATGTCTGTACGGTCGTCACTCCCACCGCCGTCGGAGGATTCTCGTAAGGCTCTTCGCGGCTGCAACCCGCCGCAAAACCCGCCAACGCCAGAAGGATCATGGGTACTGTATGCCTCTTGGTCACGTTCTCTCCCCCAGCTCTGCGCTTCCTGCCCTGCAAGCCAACCCGATACTGTTCCTTTGATGAACAGTCCGGGCTCACTCGTTTCGCCAATCTCAAATTTCCTGTTAATCTTTTCCCAACGCCTGCTCCAGATCGGCGCGTGCGGTCCAGTAATTGAGCAGCGCCTGCTGATACTGGCTGTCCGCATCCGCCATCGATGCCTGCGCTTCAAGCACATCCTTGAAAAGCGCGGCTTCCTGGCCGTACCGCTTGTTGACGACGCGCAGGTTCTCTCTCGCGGTTTCCTGAGCCAGCCTGCTGACCACGATAAGCTGCTGCATCTCCTGCAGCTTGCGGAATTTGGCGGCTACTTCGAGGGAGATCTGATCTTCCGTTTCGCGCAGTGCAAGCTGCGCCTGCTCGATTACGTTGTCCTTTCCCGCGAGCTCATGCTTTTTCTTGCCCCAGTCGAACGGCTGCCACGTGAACATCAGGCCTACTCCGGCAATATTGCTCGGAACTATCGAGCCATAGTTGAACGGGGATATATAACTGAAGCTCAGGCTGACATCCGGAATATATTCGGACTTTTTAGCCCGCCGGTCGAACTCGGCCTGCCGGATCCGCAGGCGTGCCTGGCTTAGCTCGGGCCTTTGATCCAGAGCCAGTTTGCGCGCGGCCGCGAGGTCTTTTTCGATGCCGGATGCTTCGGGCACCGGGCTGACATGGAACTCGGTCAGCAGGTCGCGCCCCATCAGGCTGTTCAGCTGTTCCTTCTGGGTTTGCAGCGGATTGCGAAGAGCGAGCGCGTCGTACTCGGCTTTTGCCAGACGGGTTTTGACCTCCAGGCTCTGCGCCTTCAACACGGTTTGCTGCGCCAGATACTGGTCGGTCACACGGTCCATCTCCCTGTAGAGCCGGATGCTTTCCTCGACGGACTCCAGAGAACTCTGCATCTGCAGGATGCCGTAATAGGAGCGCTTCACCTGGTCGACAACCGTCTGCTTCTCGAGCCGCTGCTGTTGCACCGCGATTTGCCGCTCCATCTCGAGAGAGCTCAGGTTGAGTCCGATACGGTATTGCTGGGACAGCGGCTGGTCAATCCGCCCGATGACAAAGGCCGACAGCTTCGGGGGTTCGTGGATGGATATATCCTTGGACGGGATGGGACCGATCGCATAATCGTCGCCGAAAGCGCCCTTGGGAAAATTGAAGTCCAGCGCGGTAAGACGCTGAGATCCGAAGGCGGACACGCTGAAGTAAGGCAGGCGCAAGGTGCGGGTCGCGGCCATTTTGCTTTCCAGCTTGAAGACTTCGAGCGCCGAACTGTGAATCATCCGGTTCTGTTGAACCGCCAGCGAGATTGCCTCATCAAGGGCGAGAATCGGCGGCGCAGAAGCATCCTGCGGGAATGCCGCTGCGGGCAAAGAAACAAGCACCAGTAAAATCAGAGCCGTCATGGAGGGCATCGGATCGTTTCGCATCCCAAATTGGTTTTACTTGATTACTATTTCCAGCAAAAAGAGCGACAATCCCATTCCCGAGTCTTATCGCATCACCCGGGTATGCGCTCTGTTTGGTGTCGATTATAAGTCCGGAAGCATGCGAATCTGCAAGGAAAATCAACCATGCGGAATTTCAGCCAAGACGCGGGGATTATGGCAGGCTCCAGACAAATGCGGATTTTTATCCAACGATGTATTGACGCAGAATGCGGCACGGCGCCTGGCACTGTTTCCACTGCGTTTACCATAATCGCAAATTCCATTTGAGGCTTCTCGAACAGTTCTACTTCATTGCGGGAATTGTCTGTATAATCGCGGACATCAATCGGTAAGTCTATCCTATTACGAACCGACCATACGGGAGCGCGAAAATGGAACAGAAAATGACTCCGGAGCAAAAACGGGGAAAAAGATTCGAGCAATGGCTGAATCCGCAAAATGTGACGTTCAAAGACGACAAGGCAAAACAGGATTATCAGACAAGAGTCGGAAGATTTATCAAGGTCATTAAACTCGAAAAGCCCGACCGCGTGCCCTACATTCTGCCGGCAGGAACTTTTCCGCTGCACTATTCCGGGATGACATTAAAAGAAGCCATGCACGACCCTGAACGTGCCGTCCAGGCTTACCGGAAGTTTTTCAACGAGTTTGAATCCGATGTGTTCAGCGGCGGAATGGCCGGTTCGGCAAAAGCTTCCGAGATACTCAATCCGCTGAACATGAAGTGGCCGGGCCACGGACTGCCTGACGACGCCTCGATGCACCAGTTCGTGGAAGGCGAATACATGAAAGAGGATGAGTACAATATGTTTCTGGACGATCTCAGCGACTGGTGCTTCCGGCGCTACCTGCCGCGAAGCATCGGGGCCCTGGCGCCTTTCGCGGAATTCCAACCGATTCCTTACATGCTCGGGATGGCGAACCGGTTCGTGGGACCGGCTGTTATGCCCCACGTCCGGGCGGCGTATCAGGCCATCATTGATTACGGGCTCGAGACGGAAAAGTCTATGGGACCGGCCATGAAGTTCAGCCAGGAGGTGAGGGCCGCGGGGTATCCGAGCTTTTTCGGAGGCCAATCTCATGCCCCCTTTGACATATTGGCGGACACTCTCCGCGGGACGAAGGGCATCCTGCTGGATATTTACCGCCAGCCGGACAAGGTGCTGCAGGCAATGGAGAAAATAGTCAAAATGAACATCGACGTCGGCCTCGACGGGATCAAAATGTCGGGCGTGCCGATCGTCTTCTTTGCGCTTCACAAAGGGGACGACACGTTCATGTCCAGCAAGCAATATGAGAAGTTCTACTGGCCCACATTCAGAAAGGTGATCCTGGGATTGATTGAAGAAGGCGCCGTGCCGCTGCTGTTTGCAGAAGGCGCCTACAACAACCGCCTCGAAATCATCAAAGACCTTCCGCGGGGCAAAGTCATATGGTATTTCGACCGCACGGATATGTTCCGGGCGAAAAAGATTCTGGGCGATACCGCATGCCTTTCCGGAAACGTTCCCGCCTCTCTGATGATTACGGGTACCCCAAAGGAAGTGAAAGAATATTGCCGCAGGCTGATCGAAGTATGCGGGGAAGGGGGCGGTTTCATTCTGGCGGGAGGCGCCAGCATCGATAAGGGCAAGCCGGACAATCTGCGCGCCATGACCGAAGCCGTAATGGAATACGGGGTCTATTAGAAGCAACCGCGGATCCGGCTGATTTCACAAAAGGCCGGGAAGTTTTGGCCAAAATGGCAGCCTGAACTTCCTAGCCTTCCGGACCGCTTATTCGGGAAGCTTTGAGGGAGAAACCGACATGAGTCTGATCAGGATCGATCCAAAAAATACCACGCGTAGAGGATTCGTAAAGGAAATCGCCGCAGGAGCTATCGCTGCCGGCGCGATCCACTCGGCGATGACACAGCTTGGCTGCGGGCTGATGGCCGCGCCCAATCCGCGGATTCAGGCCTCGGCGCCGGGAGAATTGAAGTACCGTAAATATTTCACGTCGGAGTTGAAACCGGAAGAACTGGAGATCGGATACGGCGCACTCAAAAACCGGTTTCTGGTTTTTTGCGATGACGACATTATCGAAGGATGCCATTTCTTCTCCGCGATGTTAATGGGAGAATCGGCCACGAAAATTGCCGGCCATGGTCCGCATAAACATCGAGATCCGGAAGTGGTTGTCGCGCTGGGCACGGACCCGGATCATCCGCATGAATTGGGTGCGGAGTTCGAGGTTTATATGGGTCCGGAGATGGAAAAGCACGTGGTGAACAAACCCGCGCTGATATACTTTCCCGGCAATTTCATCCACTGCCCGTTCCGGGTGACGAAAGTGACCCGGCCGTTCCTATTCATCGACACCCAGTACTCACCGAAGTCTGTTGAAACGCCTTTCAGGAATCTGGTGCCTGAAAATATGCGGGACAAATATATCTTTATCGAATCGGACGGATCCTCTGAGAAAGGGAAGCCAAGGATCCAAAGCAAAATGCCTCCTCCGATAAAATAGTTCCGCCACGGAAAATGCGATTTCAGATCCCGGATTGCAGAAAGCAATCAATCCGGGATCTGAAATCGATTGTATGTAGGCATCCGATCCGCTTGACTGGATCCACCGGATCCCACCCTGTCTCACGGATCCGGGCATGCATGCGCCGCCTCGCTGCGAAACCCTGTAAGATTCGGCGGCCTTAACGCGCCACCGTAATGATGATGCGCTGATACCGGGTCAGCGCCGGTGTCCCGCTATCGGTCGCTTCGAGGATCATGTGGATGGTCTGGCCAGGCGCCGCGTCGACAGGGATGTGAAGCTTCGTGGCGCTTGCTGCGGGGGTAGCGATAGCGACTTCGCCGGGATATCTGCCCACGCGATATCGCCACCACTTCACCCTCACAGCGTCGCCGTCCGGATCGGATACCTTTGCTTCAAGACGAATCGTCTCATCGGGATGCGCGGAAACGTTCAGGGGCCCTTCGATCGTGACCTTCGGCCCGTGATTGGCATCCGCGAAACGAGGCGTTATCGACCACTTGAGACACGCCGCGCTTTGTTTTTTCACTGCCCTATTCCTTTATCCAAAGGCTGAAGGATACAAGGCTCAAACCGCCACGTCGGCTTTATGGCTTCGAATCCCGCCTCCTTCGCCGCTCCCCATGGGTCATTATTCAGCTGCCGATCAACGACAGTATTTAAGCCAGGAGCTCTGAGTCCGCCCTAGGATTTGGAGTTGTATCTTTTGTAGATTTCGTAATAGACCTCCTGGAAAGGCAGCCACGTATCCCGCTCTACGTCCTGTTCATTGGAGCGGACGATGTTTAGGGTCGTCTGCAGTTCTTTCAATGCCGCATCAAACTGACTTCCGGTACAGCCAAATTGGGCCATGCTGGCCCGCCGCAATTCCGTCGTTTCGCAGGCGTCGAAGCGAATCAGTTCGTAAATCTGTTGGGCCAGCCGGCGACAGCCGGCGATATCGCGGTGGAATTGGGGATAATAGCGGTTGCGGAGATAATCCAGAGTCATGAGGACCGCCACTCCCCCTTTCATTTTGCCATAGAAAATTTCCTGAGGATAATGGGCGGGAAGCTGGTTTTTCCAGCTCCAGACAGCGCTGATTTTCGGCCCCCACCCTTTCTCCCCGGGCTGTTTTTCGGGAAGATCCACGGCGTCCCATAAAGACTTCAGGGTCTTCGATGTTCCCGGGAAGAGAGTACATATCTGCTCGTGCATCACAAACCGATAGGCCTGTTCCAGAGCCTTGATTTTCATGAGCGCCCTCGGATAAATTCGGCTTTACACCCCGCAATCCATGCTAATTCTACCATCCACGAATATGCGCCGGATTCGGATTGCATCATCGAGCAGGCACGGCTGATTGCTGACAGCAGCAAGAGTTCTCGAAATGGCCCCTGGATTGCCGCCGTAAGCCGGAAGATCTCTTCGGCGATCACCTTCTTCAGGGGATTCTCATAGCCCAGCTTTCGAAGAACTGTGTCAATCCGGTTTAATGCGGATATTCTTGAGAGTTTTCCAACTTCGACTGCATCAAACTTCCAATAATAAAGATCGAGGGAGTTGTGTCCAGCAGTCACGCCGAAAATTAAAGTGCAGTGTTCTTCCAGCATTTCAAAAAGACGTTGCATCCGGTGATGAAGCTTGACCGGGACATGATCCAAAACCAGACAGAGAGACTGCTTCCGGCAGATTCCCAAGAGTTCGTCCCGCAGGTCTCTGATGGAGATGTCATTCGCAGTTTTCTGTTTGCATAAATCCCCTCATTACGCCTGCACATTTTTATCTGATTTGCCAGATCGTTTCCTCGAAGGCTGTCGGGAGGCCAAATTTAGATGAACCGTAGATTGGCATTATAATAACGGTTTGGTTCCATAATTTTCGGCGATGGAGTTCGCCATAACCGGCCGCTGGCCTGATGACTCCTACCCAGACTTTTGAGAAGACCGGGGTAGGGACTGAGACGAACTGAAAAATCCCGCCCAGGGAATTCTGAGGTGGGATTTTTTGTTTCAGGTGACCAGTCGATGACCGAAGCCAACAGCATCAAGTCCAAACACTCTCCCAGCGAAACAATCTCATGCCTGAGGGCTATTCACAGCAGGTATGCCATTTCGGCAATCCGGCAGCATCTCGATGCTTGCGCTCCCCTGTTGGAGGACCGGGGATTTATCGACATCGGGATCTTCGGCCGCTTCAAAGCAGGCAAAAGCTCGCTTCTGAATCTGCTCGCCGATAGAACCGTTTTGCCTGTCGGCGTGACTCCGGTAACCGCAGTTGTCACCCGTCTGCTTTACGGACCAAGGGAGAACGCTTCCGTTCAGTATCTTGACGGCCGAACGGAGACGATATCGGTGGAATCGGTAAAGTCTTTTGTATCGGAAATGGAAAATCCCAAGAACACCAGGAGAGTTTCGTCGGTCAACATCGAGTGGCCCTCTCTGGCTAAGTACAATGGCTCAAAGCATCACAACGGTTTGCGCATCGCGCCGCCTATCTTTAGAATACAACAACCTTGTCGGAGTCCTGCGTCCACTGAGCAAGCTCATCCATTGAACTGCTGTGCGCTCCTTGGACGAGCATCTCGGGCTTTATCCCGCGGGCATCCATGCAAGTGCCGCAAACGCCGATCTTGTGACCTTTGGACGCGAGGAATTTCAGCATGCGCTCGATATTGTAGTATCCATTGGGCGTCGTTTGGCCGGATAGGGCACAGGATGCCGAGTCGCCAATGAGAAACACCGATATCCCAGTTTGTTCGTTTTTGGCCAGGGAACTCGCCAGGCGAAGGCCGTTGTAGCTTCGCTCGGTTCCGTACGGAGGATCATTCAATATAAACAGATAATTCATGGGTTTCTCCTATGATCAGGTCTGAATTTGCAAAATCATCCCGACCTGGCATCGCGGGCATTCAGTAAATAAGCTACCTGTTCACGGGCCGTTTCAATTGCCTTGTGAGACTTCCTTCCGTAAGCGTGAGAGCTTGACGGATTGCCGAAATGATTTTCCAGGTAGGTACGGATGGCGTCGATAGCCTCCGGGGCTTGGGAAGTCGTGGCGCTGTAATCCAAATAGATCGGGCAACTGATATCCGCCAACTAAGTGCTCCCCCAATTTGTTTGCACCATCGATAACAGCGAGAGTCATAGGCAGCAATATTCCGCCCGGGCAAGAATCACGTCGCGGTGAGTGTCAGTTGGCCCGGCAGCTCTATGTTTTGCCGTTTACATCGACCGCGAATCCCCGTGCATGCCAGTCTGCGACACCATCCTCCAAACGGAATGCGGAAAATCCTCGGGATCTCAGGATCGCGACTGCTTCGAGGGCAAGCACACAGTAAGGCCCGCGGCAATAGGCCACAATCTCTCGATCATGCGCCAATTCGGAAAGTCGCCGCTCAAGATCCTTGAGCGGAACCGAGAGAGCACCCGGCAAGTGCCCGGCCCGATACTCCTCAGGTGGCCGCACATCCAAAACAGTAACCGCCCCATCTCTCACTTTGGCCAGGAGCTGTTCCCTGTCCACCGGCTCCAAATCCTTGCGCGTCTCCATAAACCGCCGGGTTATGTCCCCGATTTCCACCAGGCGGCTTTCGGCTAATGAACGGAGAGTCCTAAAGAATTCGCATACCTGCTCATCCGCCAGACGATAGGTGACAAAAAGCCCGGACTTTTCGGATTCCACCAGCCGCGCCTCACGCAGAGCTTTCAATTGCTGAGATGTATTGGTAAGACCGAGCCCGGCCTCTTTAGCCAGGGTTTCCACCGTGCGCGGCCCCTGGCACAGCAGATCGAGCAGCTCCAGCCGGCCGGGATTGGCAATCGCCTTGCCGATCCGGGCAAATTGTTCAAAGATTGCGGTTTTAAAGCGACGATCTCTGTTTGTCATTATAACTCCAATAGTTCATAAATTAATGAATTATTGAATAAGAGTCAAGAGCTCTTCGAAAATCTTATTATTAAAAGAGTTGTGGAAGGGATGGGTGCGTAAATGGTTGATAACTCAACATTTTCCGATTGCGTACAATTGCGTAAGCCCGAACAATCCTAACCCCCGAATGAGTTTGGCGCTAATATAATGGAATTTGGAATCCGAACCATGAATACAATGGAGATGTCGATGCCGCCGTAAATGCCGCTTTGAAAAGCGCGGAACAGAGATACGAACAGCAGACACTTTTGCTGAAGAAGGACAGCGACGCCGAAAAAAGGGTCGCCGAGCTTCAGATTCAGTCGTTAAAGGAGACAGTGGATCGCCAGGCCGCCGAGATAGCAAAGCTCCATGTCCAGGTTGAGGAGGCGAAGAAACAAGTGCAGGACATCGCCGTGAAAGCCATCGAGGGAGCTTCCGGTGCCCAGGCATTGAGCCAAATCAACAAAATTGCAATGGAACAGGCGAAACCCCGGGCTCCTCAGAGTTAGCATGGTCAAGGTCATTCCGCTTTTTGGGAATCGATGAGGACGTGTCAGCGTTGGGCTTTGTTGTTTTGAGCAGCTTTACTGCTTCGGCTACGGTGATAATTGGATGAGCCGGCAATAGCTCAAACAGACGAATGCCGGCCACAGAAGTAGAACGCCCCGAAAGTACTTTTGCCCGATCCGCTTTATTCTTGTTGCCTCGGTCATATTGGGGAATGCTTCTTATTCTCATCGCGCTGGTATTTGGCAGACTGGGGGACGTCCTGACGAAATCGAGTTTATATTTATAGCGTGCGGGCTGATATTTTCCGGTGTCAGGAAAGTATTTTTCATGGCCATGCCCCTGATGAGGCCGCCGTATAATATAAACATTTACAGGACAATGCTCGGCTGTGGAACCTGCGCCATGCGGTAGAGGTGCTGCTGCGGGCTTGCCCGCAATGACGAAGCATAAATGGATTATGTGGTGCCCGAAATGCAGGGAAGAATACAGGAGCATTCCATCAATGAATTTATCATAGGGTATTGTTCTGAGCCCCGCCTATCCTTTAACAAAACTGTTTTTACCCGTTACAGAATACATCTTGAATCGCGTCAACTTGCGCCAGGCATACGTTGCGTGAAAGGAGCAAAGAGGCTGGGAGTGTGTTTAGGCAATTGGCTTGAAGGGGGCAGTGAACGACAGGATCGGCATCGAACCATCAAAATGAATGCATCAGAGAACGGTTATGCGACGATCTTTTTCAATCTATTAATCTCCTTCTCCAGACGGTCCAGACGCGATTCGGTTTGCACATCATTTTGCAGCGCCCTATTCAAGAATTGGTTTAGGAGCCTCTGGTATGGCATGCCTGTTTTTGCAGCTTTTGCCCGCAGAATGTCCAGACTGCCTTTATCGATGTTTATCGTGATTTTGACCGACCGGGCCGCAGTCGTCTTACGACGAATCTGCTGCGTCCCTTTATCATCGATCACAAGATCACTGAGTCTTGGCTCTTTCATTGTAAAACCTCGCAAATTTTCGCCACGATGCCGATCCGAAGATCCGGATATTTTCCCCGCGCCTGGTGAAGCGCGTCGTGAGTATTTTGCCTGATGCTGATTTGCCTACCCAGAAGAACCTCGCCTCGATTGCCGAATGTTTCATGTCGGTTAGCTGAAAACCGCCAGGATCAGAAAACATCTCTATCGCTTCAGCGAAAGCAATCCCGTGTTTCTGGAGATTCTCGATCTCTTTGGACAAATCCCACTCAAATTCCACATGATACAATTACCATATTTATATGGATTGATCCATATCTATCAGCGGAAATCGCCTGAGCAGTGGGAATCTACGGGAATCCGCTCAATCTCAGTGGCCGATAAACGCTTATTGGAGAGGCTGGGCGAACATGATCCGGCCTATCAATGGCTGACGGGCATGGATGACCCTTTGGACTGGCCTCTGCCACTCCTGCTAAAGATCCTGGAAGCATCGGACGAATCTGAAGACGTGGCAATATCCGTAAACGATCAAAAGGCACGTGCGGCCCTAGTCGCACTGCGCTCAATACCGGATATGCATCAACTGGTAAGCAAATTCGGTCCCTTGCCCCCTGCTGGTCCACAACGAGGCGATTATTTCAAGATGCTGCGGTCCATTCTGTCAAGCCGAGAGCTCGAGTTCATTGTCCATCGGGTTCTTTCTGGCCAGAAGGTCACAATCGAAGATATCGCACGCCGGTTTCGGAATCTGACGCTGGCCCGGCTATGTGAAATTCTAAACAAGAGATTCCGAAGCGCTTAAGTCTTGAGTTCGGGTGCTAACCAACACTTGCCTTCATCTCGCCTCTCGGCCACAGCAGTATGCCCTAAGCTTAAGATGTTCCCAGGTAGCTGCAGTTCGACACCATTCTGTAAGGATTAATTTCATACCTAACAATCAGTAGCCGGAGATAAAATCTGTCATCCAATGAAGTGATTTGCCAATGAAGGACCTGGATACAGGAATCCGGCTGAAGGCATTCTCATTTCTCGAGGATCTGTGTTCGCGATATGGGTTGGCCCTCCCACGGGAAGAACTGCTGTCCGGTTTTGATTTTGAGGGGAGGCGTGTGCCTTTGCTAAGTCCGCAGGGAATTTTCAAGCCCGCGGTTCTTCCGGAAATCCCGCTCAGCATCACAACCGTCCCCGTGGTGGAAGGAAAAAGCCGGCCGTACGAGGATGAAATAGGTCCTGATGGCCGAATGCGCTATAAATATCGCGGCACAGATCCCATGCATCGGGACAATATGGGACTCCGATTGGCAATGCAGCGGCAAACTCCGCTAATCTACTTTTATGGCCTGGTCCCCGGGCGATATGCGGCAATCTGGCCCGTTCATATTATCGGGGAGAATCAAAGCAGCCTCAGCTTTTCGGTGGAAGTTGAAGACAAGCGGAACCTCATTGTGGGCGAACAAGCGGTGCTGTCCGAATCAATTGCCCAGCCAGAGTCTGCGGCACGAGCCTATATCACCGTCGCCACTCAAGTAAGGTTGCATCAACACAGTTTCCGAATGCGGGTACTGGAAGTATTTTCACGGTTCTTTGAGGTTGTTCGAGCCGGAAGTGACCAGTGCACACCGTTTAATCCGTTTTTCTATTTAAGATCCGAGGAATTCTGGCATCTTCATCCTCAACCTGGATGGAGGCAATCCTCGATGCAACCCGTCAGATTAGAGGCTCGGGACTTCTTATGTCGCTGGTGTCGAACGCAAGACTGCCACAAGTGATTGCAGGTGGGGATAAATATGTTGCGATTAATCCCAGGCGCGCTTGATCTCCGCGATGTCGATCTTGATCATGGTCATCATTGCGGCCATAGCTTTCTGTACCTTGATCGGATCGGAGTCGCTTATCATCTGCATGAGCAGCTTGGGGGTGATTTGCCATGACAGGCCGAACTTGTCAGTGAGCCAGCCGCAAGCGGCTTCCTGGCCGCCTTCGGTGAGTTTGTTCCAGTAGGTGTCGATTTCTTCCTGAGTTTCGCACAGCACAGAAATGGAGAATCCTTGTGAGAAGGAGAAGGATGGGCCTCCATTAAGCGCAACGAATTCACGGCCATCCAATTCGAATGATACTGTCATCACACTGCTTTCCGGCAAGGGCGTGTCTTTTGGATATCGCGTGATTTTGGTGATGCGCGAGTTGGGAAAAATCGAAGTATAAAATTTTGCGGCTTCTTCAGCATGATCGTTAAAAGTGAGAAAGCTGATGATCTGTGGCATAAAACAAAGTTACCATTGGCATTGCCAAAATGGAAGTGACTCCAGATACCTCGCCATGCTGATCTAACTGGGGAATGCCCCTTTCCTGTGCAGGCAAAAGGGGAGGTGGGCCAAATCTCTGGATCCTTTTGCCCGGGAACGGGCGCGCGGGCTTGCGCGCGTTGCCAAAATGAGCCAGGGGGGTATTTGGCTGAAATGGTTGAGCGTGCTTCAAATATTAAGGGCTATCCAAGCAATTGGGATTCCTGGTACACCAACGCTATTCACCCGGCGAATTATTTCGCAAGTTCTGTATAATCTTAGCTAGTTTCTGTCGCGAAACTCAGAATTTAGGCCCGGAGGGCCGGCAGGCAATAGGCCCGGCCGTCAGGCCGGGCTTATGGGTGAATAGGAAATGAGCGCCAAAGGCGCGGCACAAATTGTTCGGGTCATTGGTTTTAGTGTCGCCCCTTCGGGGCTTTCTAATTTCCTAATCCTTACCCCGGGCTCACGCCCGGGGCTATTTTCTGCCGGCCCTCCGGGCCTGGATATCGCGTTTCGCAACAGAAACTAGTTAAAGCCTGACCGAATCCATTCACACCCGTAAGGAGTTTTAGCACAATGGACATCCCGCGGATATTCAACATCACCGAAAGTGCTCACCGCATCCACAACCCGATCACACCCGAAAAGCTCGCCACTCTCGGCGCGGCGCTGCGTCTGGAATCGGGGGCCCGAGTGCTCGACCTCGGCAGCGGTTCGGGGGAGATGCTGTGCACCTGGGCACGCGATCACGGCATCATCGGCACCGGCATCGACATGAGCCAGTTGTTCACCGAGCAAGCGAAACTCCGCGCTGAAGAACTCGGCGTCGCCGATCAAGTCAAGTTCATCCATGGCGATGCTGCCGGCTATGTCTCTGACGAGAAGGTCAGTGTGGCAGCCTGTGTCGGTGCCACTTGGATCGCCGGGGGAGTCGCCGGCACTATCGAGCTTCTGGCGCGGAGCCTGCGCACCGGAGGGATCATCCTCATCGGCGAGCCCTACTGGCGGCAGTTACCGCCGACGGAAGATGTTGCCAAGGGGTGTCTTGCCCACTCAATCTCCGACTTTC
>CAYYTC010000019.1:0-74436 GCA_964474425.1 uncultured Acidobacteriota bacterium | reverse complement strand
ATTTCAAAAGCAGCGCGAGGGAAGCTATGGGATTAGCCCGTTTTTGTCCTAACTTGCACATCTCTTAACTGGATGGATAGAGTCTATGTCTGTGACTTCTTGGGGTTTTGCAAAGAAGTTTTTCTTCCCTATTAGAATGAAGCTGAGCGCTGAAAGCTGAAAGCGCGCGGCCATCGCCAATGTCGGATATTTTGGTTGCGGCCCCGGGTCTCGCTAAGACGCATTGACTGCCGTTTTGGCTTGAGGATCGCGTATCCGGCTTTGGGTATGCCCGGTTTCGGGCATCATTTATGTTGCGGATAACGGATTATATGTCACCTTCGACACAAGGGAACCGGCTGCAAACCGATTTTGCTGCGGAATCGAGGCGCAGCACCATGAATTTGGGTATACCCTTGCCTTATTTCAAATTGAATTTCTGGAGTTTTTTCAGTTTATATATCACTTTTTATTAGAGGCCGGACGACAAAAGGCAAAAAACGCGCTTCAACGACCTATAGGCTTGGCGTATCCGAAGCGGAGCCTCCGAGGACAGCCTTCGCGACGGGAGAATCCCAATGTATGCACTGATGCGTTGTGCTGCCAACGTGGCCTTGCGTGCGTTGGCGTCGGCGCCCGACGGACGAGTTCCCTTTGCACTCATCGATTGGGTTACAGCCCAACTCGACGGCCAGGAACCGTTGCTGCTGCGAGTTCGGGAGCGGCTAACGCGGGACCTGATCGGTGAGACTGCGCTGGCCTGCGGCCTGCCTGTGGAGGATTTTAGCCCGGGCGGTCTGGCCGACGCCGTAGAGTGGGCAGGTGACTTCCTTCCCACACCGCAGGCCGCCGCAGAACAGCGTCGAGCCTGGTGGACAAACTGGCTCTCCAAGACTCTCGACCGGACCTATGCGCTATTCAGTGCATGAGGAAATTCAGGGCATTTATAAGATAGTCGCGCATCTCGCGCCGATCGACGATGGCGTCCAACATCCCGTGGTGCAGGAGAAATTCGGAACGCTGGAAATCTTTGGGAAGTTTTTGACGTATGGTCTGCTCGATCACCCTGGGGCCGGCGAATCCGATCAGGGCGCCGGGCTCGGCGATTATCAAGTCCCCCAGCATCGCGTAGCTTGCGGTAACGCCCCCAGTCGTGGGGTCCGTCAAAATCGAGATGAAGGGCACGCCTGCTTCATCCAGACGGGAGAGCGCGGCGCTGATTTTTCCCATCTGCATGAGAGACAGAACCCCTTCATGCATGCGCGCCCCGCCCGAGGCAGACACGATAATCAGAGGAAGCCTATCCCTCGTGGACCTTTCGACAGCCAGGGTGATCATCTCACCGACCACCGAGCCCATGGAACCGCCTATGAAATTGTATTCCATCGCCGAGATCTGGATATCCCGGCCGCCCAGGGCGCCTCTGGCATTTATCAAAGCGTCGTTAAGGCCGGTGGCGCTCCGTGCTGCGGCAAGCTTTTTCGAGTAGGATTCCCGGTCAACAAACTTCAGGGGATCCGTTGAAAATAGGCCGTTATCCAGGGCCTCATAATTGCCGCCGTCAAACAGCATCTGCAGCCGCTCGGACGCGTTGATCCTAAAATGATATCCGCACTTCGGACACACTTTCTCGTTGGCATCCAGGTCTTTTTTCCAGATGAAAGCACGGCATCCGTCACATTTGGTGAACAATCCTTCCGTTCGGACCGTCCTTTCTTCGTCCCTGGTATTGGCGATCGGATTCCTCTCTTTTTTAAACCAGCTCATAGCCTTCTATCATAGCGCACATTGAACCTGCCGTGCGCCAAGTTTCTCTTTATGGAGTCCGGCACGCGATTTTGCTGCTTGGAGACCTGAACTCCGCGCGGTTACTCTCTCTGATCCGGTCCGCTAATGGACCGGCCCTTTCAGGCATACGGATCAAGGCGGCCGCAAAAGATCTGCATGGCCCGAAGTCCAAAACCAGTTTGCATTTGGGAAAAAATGTCCTCAATATAGCCTTGGGGGATTTCAATGATTATCGCATTAGATCAAGATCTGCCGTACCGGGAGCAGGCTTTTGGAGAGCTGGGGGAAATTCGGCTTTTCCCGGGAAGAGATCCCCGACCTGATGCGATCCGGCATGCCGACGCATTGATTGTGCGCTCGATAACGCGGGTGGACGCTTCCCTGCTGGAGCGGAGCTCAGTACGCTTTGTTGCGGGCGCCAGCGCCGGGACCGACAACATCGACCGGAAATACCTGGACGGCCGCGGGATCCACTTCAGCTATGCCGCCGGATGCAATGCGGATGCTGTGGCCGAATATGTGATTACGGCACTTCATGTTGCCGCATCCCGGCGCCGATGGGACCTGGCCGCAAAATCCCTGGCCGTGATAGGGGTAGGCAATGTGGGGTCACGGGTGGCAAAAAAGGCCGGCTCTCTTGGGATGAAGGTATTCTTGTGTGATCCGCCTCTGCGGGACCTGACCGGGGATGCGCGGTATTTGCCCTTCGAGGATATCCTCGGTGCGGATATATTGACGTTCCATGTTCCGCTTGTCCTGGAAGGCCCCTATCCGACCCGGCACATGATGGATGAAAGCCGGCTTAAGCTCCTGTCGCCGGAGCAGCTTCTGGTCAATACCGCCCGAGGTCCGGTGTTCAGCAATCAGGATCTGAAATCGGCGCTTCAAAAAGGAAGGACCGGAGGAGCGGTATTGGATGTCTGGGAAACGGAGCCCCACGTAGATTTTTCGCTAATGGACCTTGTCGATATCGGCACCCCCCATATAGCCGGCACGGGCTTGGACGGAAAGATTCGGGCTACCGAAATGGTCCGCAGTGAGTTTTGCGCGTTTTTCGGCATTCAATCCGCCTGGGACACAGCCCCGCTGCATCCTGCAGCAAGGATTGTCCGTCCGGCAGAAAAGACGAAAGGCATGGATGCGATTTTGTCCGTTCTCCTCCAGGCTTCCAATATAATGGGTTACGATGCCGGGCTTCGGGAGCTGAAGTCTGTCCCCGCCGAACAGGCCGCCGCCCGATTTGATCGAATGCGCAGCGGAGTTTCACCGCGTTCGGAATTTCGGCATATTTTCGTGGACCTGTCCGGCGGAAATGCGGATCTGGCAGGAAAATTCACTACCATGGGATTCAGGGCGGATGCAGACAGGCCATGACCGGCCGCAAGAAAATGCCGTACCGTCCGACAGACTTTGCCGACAGGCTGCTGTGCTGATTTCGGATTTGGCACGGGCGTCTCGAAACTCAGAAGAACGGTTGCACTGGAGGAGAAAACCGGAATGCCGGTCCAGCAGATGGCAGATCAGGCAGTACATGCAATAGGGTGGATCTTCCTGATACCGGTCTTATGCGGCTCGGTTTATGCAATCCTGTGCGTCGCCGCCGTCGCCTGGATTCGTGTGCGCCCGGCGGGCCCGGCCGAATCCGCTGCAGGCCCCTGGCCCCCTGTGACAGTCCTGAAACCCGTCCACGGACTCGAAAAAAATCAGCGTGAAAATCTCCGAAGCGCATGCCTTCAGGACTACCCCGAATATCAGGTTGTGTTTTCCGTCCAGAGCCCGGATGATGCCGCGATTCCTCTGCTGAAGGAGATCCAAAAGGAATTCGGATCCACCCGCATTACGGTTGCGATCGAGGATTGCCGGAAAGGCACCAACGGCAAGATTAACAATATGATCGGAGGAATGCGGCATGCACGGCATGAACTTCTCGTCATCAGCGACAGCGACGTGCTTTTGAAAAATGACTATCTGAAAACCATTGTTCGGCCTTTGAAGGATCCCAATGTGGGTTGTGCCTGCACTTTATATAAGGCTGCGGGTGCGAAAACATGGTTTGAGAAAATGGAGTTGTTGAGCCTCAACGCCGACTTTATGGCAAATGTGCTTTTCGCTTATGTAACCGGCGCATCAAAATTCTGCCTGGGCGCTTCCGCCGCGCTGCACCGTTCAACGCTCGACTGCATCGGAGGCCTCGAGGCTCTGTCCGATTATCTGGTTGAGGATTACGAAATGGGAAGGCGGATCTGGACGCTGGGCCGGAAAATCGCAATTATTCCCTATTTTGTGGATACCATTGTGGATCTCAAAACGCCTTCCCAGTGGTGGAACCACCAGGTTTACTGGGATCAGAATACCCGCGCAGCCCGCCCAATTGCGTTCTTTGCGACAGCCCTGATACGCGCCATGCCATTTGCGCTCCTTTACGCCGCCATCCGGCTGGGGGATGTCCTCGGATTGACAACGCTGGCTGGAGCTTGTTTGTTGAGGATGGCAAGCGCAGCCGCAATCCTGGGTTGGGGATTGCGCGACCGCGAAGGACTGCGCAGCCTCTGGCTGCTTCCATTCCGGGATGTCGCTTCTTTGGCCACCTGGCTGCTGGCATTTCTAAAGCGGACGACCGTGTGGCGCGGGACCAGTTTTATCCTCACGCGGGACGGGCGCCTCATAGCGCAGGAACCCATTCCCACCGACAAATAGCGCCTGACGAGGTGGAAAACAGGTATCCATTTTGTTGCTCAACGTGAAAGGCCGCATTGAGAAGAATCATTATCACGGGAGATGATTTCGGCCTGGCGCCGCCGGTCAACGAGGCAATTGTGGAAGCGCATCGCAGCGGCGTCCTTACGGCCGCAAGCCTGATGGTGGGAGCGCCGCACGCGCAGGATGCGATCGAACGCGCCAGACAGCACCGCTCTCTCAAGGTGGGTCTGCACCTCGTTCTGGTGGAGGGGCAACCCGTACTCGATCCGCGACAGATTCCGGACCTGGTCGATTCCGGCGGTATGTTTCCGGCGCACCTTTCGCGTTCGGGGTTCAAATTCTTCTTCACTCCGGGCATTCGAAGACAGCTGGAGGCGGAGATACGCGCCCAGTTCGAGGCTTTTCGCAAAACAGGCCTGCTCCTTGACCATGTGAATGCTCATAACCATATGCACCTGCACCCGACGGTGCTGCGGCTGATATTGGAGGTGGGACGGGACTTCGGGCTCAAGGCGGTCCGGCTGCCCAACGAGCCGCCCATAAGATCCTGGAAAGCTTCGGGGAAATCCCTGCAATCCAGGCTAGCTTCCTGGATATTTCTTTACCCCTGGATGCATCTCATGAAACATATGCTCCGGCGGGCCGGCGTGAGTCACAACGACTTTATTTTGGGGATGGCCGACAGCGGATCCGTCACGCTGGACCTGGCGCTCGGATTTCTTCGAAACCTTCCCGATGGGGTCACGGAAATATATTTCCATCCGGCCACGCGGCGTTGCATAGAAATCGATTCCACAATGCCGGACTACCGGCACGAGGACGAATTTCGGGCCCTGACCAGCGGGCTTTTGCTTGAAGCGCTGCGCGCGGCCGGAATCCGAGAGATCGCATTCAGCGACATTTGACGGGGACTGGGGGATACAATGCTGAGAGTCGTTATTGCCATGACGGTAGCCGCGGCATCCGCGGCTTTCGGTCAAATTCTTGTCAGGCGCGGGATGCTGCAGGTCGGCAGCCTGGAGAACTACGCGCCCTGGCCGCTGCTGACCTATTTCTGGCATGCCTTGTGCAATCCCTACGTCATAGGGGGAACCGTCCTGAACGCGTTGTTTTATTTTCTTTTCCTGGCGGCCCTGTCATGGACCGGAGTCACGGTGGCCCTGCCCATGACCGCCATTGAATACGGATTCGCAGCGCTCATGGCGGTGACGATTCTCAAAGAGAGCGTGCCCCCGGTCCGCTGGATCGGGATTGCGCTGGTCATGGTTGGAGTTATACTCATTGCTCGCGGCGGCGGGGATACTTAGCCGGTTTCAGGTGGCTTGCGTCCATCTCGCTTCACCGTCAGCGGAGGGCTGGGGGCAAGCTCGCCGGGCAGGCAGGTTGTTTGTGTGGCACCGAAAGGAATAGTCATGATTCAGGTTCCTGCAGCAAAAATACAGTTTTTGCCTGAAGACAGGATGTGGATTGCGGATCGGATTCAGGAAGTCCTGGCGAGCGGCCAGCTGACTCTCGGCAGGTACGGCGCCCAATTTGAAGAAGAGTTCGCGCGTCTTTGCGGAGTCCGCCATGCCATAGCGGTGAACAGCGGAACCAGCGCACTGGAAATAATCCTCCGATCGCTCGGAATTGAAGGCCGGGATGTGATTGTCCCCACCAACACCTTTTTTGCCACAGCGGCGGCGGTTGTGCATGCCGGCGGCTTTCCCCTCCTGACCGACATGGATCCGGCAACTTTTTCCCTGCACCCTGAAACGGTGGAGCGATGCCTGACTCCCAAAACCGCAGGGATCATCGTCGTGCATATCGGCGGAATAATCTCCGATCAAATGACGGCGCTGAAAGACCTGGCCGCAAGAAAAAATCTCTGGCTGGTCGAGGACGCGGCTCATGCGCATGGATCTTCACTCGGTTCCGTAAACGCAGGCGCTTTTGGGACGGCCGGCTCTTTCAGCTTTTATCCCACCAAACTCATGACATCTGCCGAAGGCGGCATGATCGTGACCAACGAGGACGGCATCGCAAAAGAATCCCGGATATACCGCGATCAGGGCAAGGCAAGCTTCACCGTGAACGCCCATGTGCGCATGGGCTACAACTGGCGCATGTCCGAGCCTCATGCAATCATTGGCCTCAAACATCTGCAGCGCCTGCGAGCCATGATCGCCGACAGGCAGGCTATCGCTGCCGTTTATGACAAAGCGCTGGCGGATTTTGAAAATCTTTTCCCGCTCCGGATCCCTCCGGATGCGATTTGCAATTATTACAAATATATAGCCGTTCTTCGCCGGAAGCTTGATCGCAGGCAATTGAAGGCCAATCTTCGGGAACGGCATGGTGTTTCCCTGGCAGGAGAAGTCTACGAAGAACCGCTTCACAGGCAACCGGTGTTTGAAAAATACGCTCCCGGGCCCCTGCCTGTCGCAGAGGATCTTTGTTCCAGGCACATTTGCCTGCCCATCTTCTCCGGGATGAAGGAATCCGAAGCTTTTCAGGTGCTCCGGGCACTGAAGGAAGCCGTCGGGTAATCCACAGGAGACTGACGATTTGCCATTGACGATTCCAAGGATGCATCCGGGATGAGGTCCCGTGGAATCTGTCCATTTTGAACCAAGGACGCACTCATAGCGGCATGGCGCAAACATAGAGATACTGGAAATATGGAAAGAAAGATTGCAGACATAGCGAAGCTCGAAAACCTGGTGGAACGATTGAGAGGGGACGGCGGATGCCCGTGGGACAAAGAACAGACGCGGGAAACCCTGAAACCGATGCTGATTGAAGAAGCCTACGAAGTGCTCGATGCGCTCGACTCCGAGGACCCGGCGGAACTTAAAGAGGAACTGGGAGACCTGCTTTTCCAGGTTGTTTTTCATGCGCAGATTGCCAGAGAACGCAAAGAGTTTGATCTGGCCGGCGTTATCGATCGATCCCATGAAAAAATGGTTCGGCGGCACCCGCACATTTTCGGGGACGCCGATCTGCCGACAACCGTGGATGTGCTTAAGAATTGGGAGGATATCAAAGCGGCGGAAAAAGGTGTTTTGTCTGCCGCGCATCCGGAATCCGAACGATCTCTTCTGGATGGGATACCCTCAAAGCTGCCGGCCTTGCACCGGGCTTACCAGATGACGGCTAAAGCTTCCAGGGTGGGCTTCGACTGGGCTCACCTCGAGGACATACTGTCGAAATTGAGGGAGGAGACCTCGGAGCTTTTGGAAGCTCAATCCGGGCAGGATGCGCAAAAAATAGCGGATGAAGTCGGCGATCTTCTTTTTGTAGCGGTCAACGTTGCCCGTTTTCTGGGTGTGGATCCGGAGACGGCACTCAGGCACAGCAACGATAAGTTTTCCCGCCGCTTCCGGTTTGTTGAAACCGCCATCAAGCGTCAGGGGCGGGAGATGAAAGGCGTCTCGCTCTCCGAGATGGATGCACTCTGGGACGAAGCCAAAAATGCCGAGGCCGGCCGCTAACCCGAATCTTCCATAGGATTTTGCCGAGGCGTTCGATCTGAGCGTTTCTTTTCCGGTTTCAGGTTGAAGGCTGCAGGTTCAGACGTCCAATCCGCAACCTGCAACCTTCAATCGCGAATGTCCGGGCAGGAATGAAGTGCATTAGGTAACAATGTTGAAGTGCTCGATATGGAGCGTTGGATCCGCCTTGATGATGACATCCCCGTTCAATAGGTGGCGGATTTCCTCCATGACCATCGACTCGGATTCGCGCAGCGCCCTTGCCACATCCGGGTGAACCCGGACCATCAGTTCCGATTGGTCGTCCATATAGTTCCGCATCTTTTCGATTTCGTGGTAAATGCTGCAGCAGGTCGTGGCAACCGACTTGACCATTCCGGAACCGGTGCAATACGGGCAGGGCTGGCAAAGCGTGCGTTCCAGGGACTGTTTGACCCTTTTTCGCGTGATGGCAACCAGTCCGAATTCGTTGAACTCCAGGATCTTGCTTGGGGATTTGTCTCGCGTGATTTCCTCCGACAACGCCTCCATCACCCGCTTGCGATTTTTCCGTTCGTCCATGTCGATGAAGTCAATCACGATGATTCCCCCGAGGTCGCGCAGCCTTACCTGGCGGACGATTTCCTTGACCGCCTCAATATTCGTCCGGGTGATCGTTTCCTCGAGGCTGTTCCCGCGGCCGACAAACTTGCCTGTATTGATATCGATGCTGACAAGGGCTTCGGTCTGGTTGATAACGATATAGCCGCCCGAATTTAACCAGATCTTCGACTGGAGAAGTTTGTCAATCTCCGGAGAGATGCCGTATTCGTCAAAAATCGGGTTCCCCTTGGTATAAAGTTTGACCCGGTGGACCAGATTGGGATAGATCTTATCGACGAATTCCACCACACGCTGAAATTCCATCTCATCATCAACCCGTATGGCAGCGAATTCGAATGAGAACTGGTCGCGAAGCAGTCTCTGGATGAGGTTCATTTCGGCATGAATCAGCGCCGGAGCCGAGACTTCCTCGGCCCGCGCATGTATGTCCTCCCAAATTCTGACGAGGAAGTGAAGGTCGTTCACCAGGTCCTCCTCGCTGTGTTCCTCTGCGGCGGTCCGCACGATGATGCCTCCGGGGAAAATGTCGCGGTGCTTCAGAATTATGTCCTTCAGCCTGATTCTTTCGGCGTCTGAACCGATCTTGCGCGAGACGCCTATATGCTCCACTGTGGGCATATAGACCAGATAGCGTCCGGGCAGGGCGATGTGGCTAGTGACGCGTGCACCCTTCTTGCCGATGGGCTCCTTTGCCACCTGGACCAGGACCTCCTGCCCCTCGCGCAGCATGTCGTCGATGGACTGATGCTCAGTTCGTGGTGTGTGCCGGGCCACCGTATAGCGTTTACGCCGCGTGGCGGCGCCGCGCCGGCGCGCAAAGGATGCCTTGGAATCCTCCTGGTCGGCGGCAAACGGCAGCCTGTCGGCGTCATCCCGTATTGACGCGGAATCCAGCGGAGCGGCCTCAGATTCCGGGGGGTTAGGCTCGAAAGCAACAGGATCGGGTGATTCCGGTTGTTCGGTTGTACCGGAGGACGCGGATAAATCAGGATATTCGCCCGCCTGGGCTTCCGAACCAAAAGCCGGGGATTCAGGAATTATCGAAGGCGCATATAGTCCATCCGACTCCAGGTGCGATTCGACTTCAACCTCCGTATCCGCACTGATATTCCAGCGCTCCAATGGCGCGCCAGGAATTCCTTCAGGCTGAGCCATCTGTGCATTGGAGCTTCGCGAAGCTTCAACACGCTCCCGGCGCTCCCGCCAGCGGCTGCGATCCGTTTTCCGGTCTCGGCGCTGCGGGCGCTCCGGGGGCTCCGCTTCGGTAACCGCATTGGCCACCTGTTCCTCGGCTGCGGTATAAACCTGATCGCACTCCTCGGTGTCCTCCAGGAAATCCGAAACATAAAGGAAGGCATCCTTATCGAGGCCGATGTTGACGAAGGCGGACTGCATCCCTGGCAGAACTTTGGTGACCTTCCCTTTATAGATGTTCGCCAGAATGCTTCGATTGCGATTGCGCTCAATATAGAGTTCGGCCAGCTGGTCGTCTTCCAATATGGCGACTTTGGTTTCCAGCGCCGTGCTGGAAACAATCATTTCTTTTATCATTTAAAACTCCGATTTTCCGAATGAAGGGCGCGAACAGGATGGGATGTGAGGGAGAAAACCGATCACTAGGCGATAGCCCGGATTGCCGGCCATCTTCAGTCCATTGAGTGGACGCAGGCAGCAAACCTGTAGGATCCGCTTTTTTCGTGGAAAACACATTGCGCCGGGGCGAAAACCGATAAACACAAATCGTCCACTCTGCAGTTCAAATGCAAAAGAAACCGCATTCCTATAGACGCCATGCGCCCCGGCAAAGCAAAAATTCCCGCATCAAATCCCGTTTCATCAATGACCGGCACCCGCAACCATCGAGTCGCGACCGGTCATGCCTGATTAATATCTAAACTCTTACAAAAATAGCCTCATAATGACGGTTGGCCGGATTCGTGCGCTCCCGGCTCGAACATATAATGGTAAATGGGTTGCAGCCCTAATTCAAGGACATCTCCCAGACATTTACCGTTCAGGCGATCTTTGCTGCGCGGTTTCGCTCTCTGATCAATCTCGGCGAACGCCTCCGGGATCTTTCCCGCATCAGCGGAGCCGGAAACCGGGAGCGCAAAAGCTCCCGCTCAAGGCTTCTTCCGTTCCGATCGAGCAACGTTCGCAAAACTCGGCCTTCGCCAGCCGGTTTCAGCCGCTTCGGATCAATTCACGTAACGCCGCATCCTCACGCTCATGCACAGGCTCATTGCGGCAAAGTACGATATGAGGGAGGAACCGCCGGCGCTGACCAGCGGCAAAGGGATTCCGGCGATCGGGAGCAGTCCCACCACCATCCCGATATTGATCACCACATGAAAAAGCAGCAGGGCAAGAACTCCGACCACGATCAGGGCGCCGACCTTATCCTTGGCTTCGCGGGCGGCGCGGAAAAGCCTGAAGGAAACGAAAAGAAAGAGGCCAAGGATGGCAATGCTGCCTATGAAGCCCTTCTCTTCCGACAGGACAGCAAAGACAAAATCGGTATGCCTGGCAGGCAAAAATCCGAGGTTGCCCTGAGATCCCTGCTTGAAACCCTTCCCGAGGAACCGTCCCGAGCCGACTGCAATCTCCGATTGTATCGTCTGATATCCCAGACGATGGGGGTCGCTGGCGGGATTGAGTACGGTCTCAATCCGCCCCTTCTGATATCCGCGGAGCAGATACCAGGCAGGCGGAGCCGCAACGGCGACCATTATGAGCATCGCCACAACATGCTTCCGGCGGATCCCGGCCAGGCAGGAAAGCACCGCATAAATCGGGAGAAAAGTTACCGCGGTTCCCAGATCTCCCTGAAGCACCACAAGAAACGCGGGAATGAACACGATCAATCCGCCCAACAGCAGTTCGCGGATTCCGAGATAATCCTGTTCCAGTTCCGAGTAATACCTGGCCACCGCGAGAATTACCAGCAATTTCATGATTTCGGAGGGCTGAAAAGTGAAGATGCCCACGTCAATCCAACTCTTGTTGCTGTGAATGCTGCGGCCGATGATCAGGACCAGGCCAAGAACCGCCAATCCGGCTCCATAGATGAAACCTATGAAGTCGGAAAAAATGTGATAGTCGAAATATAGCAGCGCAATAAAAGCTATGAGGCCGATGCACAGATAAACCAGCTGCTTGCCGAAATATGAATTCAGGTTGGTCCCGTCTGTCGTGCTCCAGATGGCGACAATTCCGGCGCCGGACAGCGCAAGAAGCGCCAGAAACCAGAGCCAGTCGAAGCTCAGCAATAGCCGCTGATCCGCCTTAATCATGACTTAATCCACGGTGTTGGTAAACATTCCCGATGAGCCAGTCGTCGGAAGTCCGGAATCTGCAATATGGACACCCGGCACCGCGCTTCTCTTGCGTTTTTCAAAATAGGTGGCGAAGACCTGTTTCGCCAGGGGCGCAGCAGTAACTCCTCCGAATCCCCCGTGCTCCACAAATGCGACCACGGCAATCTCTGGATTGTCTTTGCTGGCAAAGCCTACAAACCACGAATGGTCCTCGATTTCCTCGCCCATCTGCTGCTTCTTGGATCTACCCACGACCTGGACGGTCCCGGTCTTGCCGCAAATGTCCATGCCGGGGATTGCTGCGTTGTGCCCCGTACCCCAATTGTTGACGCTTGCCCACATCCCATCACGGATTCTGCGCGCGTTGTCCTCACCGATCGGAATATTGCGCACCGGCCATTTCGTTACATTTCCGGGACTGGTTTCAGCGCGCAAAAATATATGGGGCGTAGTCAGCAGGCCCCCTGTCGCGATGGCGCTTACGGCGCGAAGGATCTGCAGCGGCGTTGTGCTGACCGCTCCCTGCCCGATGGAGACTGAGATGGTTTCCCCCGGATACCATTTCGCCCGGCGATTCTGCATCTTCCACTCGGGACTGGGCATCACGCCGCTGCGCTCCCCCGGCAGATCCACGCCGGTCCGTTCGCCCAATCCCAGGGCCTGCGCATGTTCAGCTATCTTGGAGATCCCCAGTCGTTTGCCCAGTTCATAGAAAAAAATATTGCACGATTTTGAGATAGCTTCTTCCAGGCGCAACGAACCGTGGCCCCGGCCGCCATGGCAGTGAAAAACCCGTCCATAATAGGAAACAGCTCCCTTGCAAAGCACCGCCGGATCGTTATCCAGCAGCCCTTCTTCGAGCCCCGCATCCGCCATTATGAGCTTGAAGATGGAACCCGGGGAGTAGCTGTTCTGGATAGCCCGGTTTTGCATGGGGCGGTCGGGGTGGTTGACCAGCGCGCTCCAGTCCTTTTCCGAAATATGCGTTGAAAAAGCATTCGGGTCGAAAGACGGCGAGCTTGCCATTACGAGGATCTCGCCGTTGCGAGGATCCATTGCGACGATGGCGCCGACCTTGTCCTGCAACGCTGCCTCGGCAACCAGCTGCAGATCCAGATCGATCGTCAGCAGCAGCTCCCCCCCCATAACGGAGTCTGTCTCGCTTACAAAACCGACTTCCCGGCCCATGCTGTCGACCAGGACCTGGCGTTCTCCATCCTTTCCGGTCAGTATCTGGTTGTAGGTCCGCTCAACTCCGCTTTGCCCGACAATCGATCCGGATTTTGCGCCAGGCATGGCATTGCTCTTGAGCTCCTGCTCGGAGATTTCGCCGACATACCCCAGCAGATGGGCTGCAACCTTTCCGTAGTGATACAGGCGTCGGGGCTCAGGGCCCAGCTGAATCTCCGGATGATCCCTGCGGTGTGCCTCTATGATGGAGATATCCTCCATGCCAGCATCTTCCCTGATAACGATCGGACGATAAAGGCCGCTGCTTCTGCTGCGGCTGAGCATATTGGCCAGATCCTGAGGATTGATGCCCAGTTTTTCGGTCAGGAACCGCGTCGTCGCATCCAGGTCCTCTATTGCCTCCCGGTAGAGAAGGACATCGAAAGAGGAGCGGTTTTCCGCCAGAGGTGTTCCATTTCGATCTGCTATCGTTCCTCGAGGGGCTACAAGTTCAATTGTCCGGATGCGGTTGTGCTCTGCTTTGCGCGCATATTCGGCCCCCTGAATGATCTGGAGTTGCCAGAGCCTTGCCGCGAGGATCAGAAAAATAAGCAGAACCGGGATGCGGAAGTAGCCCAGCCGTTGCTGGATCAGTTGTCTGTTGGATTCCTGCTGCAGTACCACTTTTCAGCTCATCATGACCTGCCCGGAGATCAGTCCGGGCATGGGCAAAGGTTGCAGGCATCGGGGTTTGGAGGCAGAGAGCAGCCGGAACGACGCCTTTTCATGCTTGAACCGGCACCTAGTGCGCTTTGTTCGCCTGAGTTCTCTTATAGGTTTCGAAGCCCGCAAAAAAGATAATTCCGACGCCCGCGGTGATAAACGCTTGCACGATGGACGCACCGAGGAAAATCCGGCCCGTGGTGCGCTGCATCAGCCAGAAAAGGAGGAACATGCTCAGCGAATTCAGGCAGGAAGAGACCGCGAGGATCGAAAAACGTACCCAGGGTTGTTCCAGGGTGTTGAACCTTTTCCAGCATTGGCCGATGAAAAATGCTGCCAGGGTTTTGCCGAATCCGTTGTAGCCGAGGGGCCAGCCCATGGCGGCGTCCAGCAGCAGTCCGGTCAGCGAGCCGACGAAGATTGCCTGAATCCGGCTGCGATAGATGGCCCAATAGGCAATTAGGATCAGGGACAAGTCCAGAAAATTGAAAAGGAAGAAGTTGTTCCCCACAATCATCTGGGCGACGATAGCCAGGAACGACGACAATGCAAGAAACAAGTACTTCATGGCATCTAAGGTGCTTCCGGAACCCGGTCCCTGAGTGTCCCGGAGGCTTTCAAAAATGCGCCGCGCCTACGGACTCGATGGTTCCAGGAGCAGCACGGATACTTCTTCAAGTCGAATCAGGTTGACGCTCGGTTCAACCTTGACGGATCGAAAAACTCCCTTTCCCTTTCGGGAATCGACTACCTTCCCCACCATAAGCCCTTTGGGAAAAATACCATCCAGTCCTGAGCTCATAACGATATCGCCCACAGCAACCTGCTCGGTGTTATTGATATAACTCAGGTCCATGGGGATATCTCCCGTTCCCCTCAAAACTCCGGGGGTGCGCGCCTGCTCCAGCATCACTCCAACGGAAGCATCCGGATTGGTGATCAGCTGAACCTGGGACTGGTAGCCTGAAGCAAGAACGATTCTTCCGACAATGCCGTCTCCCGAAAGCACGGGCGCATCGATTTTCACGCCGTCTTTGGCTCCCCGGTCTATGTAGATCACGTTGGCCAGAAAGCTTGGGGTCCGGGCGATAACCCTTGCTCCCAAAGTCCTGTAAGGACGTCCTGGGTTCAATGAAACGAGTTGCCGCAGCCTGATATTTTCCTGACGGACCTGTTCGTTGGAGCTGTTCAGGAGGGAAAGCCTGCGAACCGATTCCCGCAGCCTTTCATTCTCCGCACGCGCGCCCACCGTCCAGATATAGCCGGCCCAAACATGGCGGATTCCGCCGGAGAGGGCCGATGAGACTGCCAGAATGGGCGCCTGAGCGGTGAGTGTCCAGGTTTTGAACAAAAGGGTGCCCGACGCCCCCTCGATTTGCAGAGAGAGAATAATCAGCTGGAGAAAGAGCAGCGGTATGGTTACAAGCACCGCCCGCTCCTTGCTCGATTTCGCGGACAGATCACTGGACACAGATTCTCCGGAACAACTTTAAGTCGGTCAGCATTTTGCTCGTTCCCAGAACCACGGATGAGAGGGGATCTTCCGCAACGAACACCGGAAGTCCCGTTTCGGAAGCCAGCCGTTTGTCAAAACGCTTCAGAAGGGCGCCCCCGCCGGTTAAAACAATGCCTCGGTCCATGATGTCGGCCGATAATTCGGGCGGGGTACGCTCCAGGGCGACCTTGATGGCGTTTATTATGATCGCGATGCTGTCGCTCAGCGCTTCGCGAATTTCTTCATCGGTGACCGTAATCGTTTTGGGAACGCCCTCAATCAGGTTGCGTCCCTTAATCTCCATCGTCATGGGCCGATCGAGAGGTGCGGCGGAACCCAATTGCATTTTGATCGTCTCCGCAGTGCGTTCGCCGATGAGGAGGTTATGCTTGCGCTTGATGTACTGGATAATCGCATCATCCATCTCGTTTCCGGCAACTCTCACGGAGCGGCTGTATACGATTCCGGACAAAGAAATTACCGCGATGTCGGAGGTCCCTCCGCCGATATCCACGATCATGTTGCCGCAGGCTTCGGTGATGGGCATCCCCGCCCCTATGGCTGCCACAATCGCCTGTTCGACAAGATACACTTCGCTGGCCTTGGCGCGCAGCGCCGACTCCTGCACCGCCCGCTTTTCAACCTGTGTGATTTCCGAGGGGATGCCGATTACGATCCGCGGACTCAAAAGATGGTTGCGGCTATGGGCTTCTTTGATGAAATACTTCAACATGACTTCCGTTACGTCGAAGTCCGCGATCACCCCGTCTTTCATCGGTTTGACGGCGATGATGTCGGCCGGGGTCCGGCCAAGCATCTCCTTCGCTTCGCGCCCCACAGCCACGACCTTTTTGTTGTTTTTGTCAAGAGCGACAATCGAAGGCTCGTTCACTACTATTCCCCGCCCTTTTGCATAGACCAGGGTATTGGCGGTGCCGAGATCGATAGCCAAATCACTGGAAAAGAAACCGAATAAAGATCTTAAATTCATAATTCCTATACGGCGACTTTGATGCTGTTCCTGGAAAGCTCTTTCGCCCGGTACATGGCTGCGTCCGCTTTCTTGATCAATCCTTCAGCTGTGAGTGTGTGTTTCGGACAATTTGCCACCCCCAGACTCACGGTTAGGCGTATGCTCAAATTGTGGGCAATGAACTCGCACTCTTCCACTTTCTTCCGGATCCGTTCGGCTATAACCATCGCCCCATTCAAAGGGGTTTCCGGCAGAACAATCACAAATTCGTCTCCTCCATATCTTCCGACCACATCGGATTCGCGTACGATCCTTCGGAAAACCTGTCCCATCTCCGCGAGGGCCTGGCTACCGACCAGGTGCCCGAAAGTATCATTGATCCTCTTAAACCCATCTACGTCTATGAACAGCAAGGATACTTTTTTCTTGTAGCGGAGACAACGCTTTACCTCAGATTCAAGATATTGCATCAGATATCGGTAATTGTAAAGCTTTGTTAAATCGTCGGTTATGGTAAGGCGTTCCGCGTCTTCAAACATGTCAACAGTCCGGATCGCTATCGAGAGCGGATTTGCCATCATTTCGATGAGCGCCTGGTCTTCCTGAGTGAACGATCCGCCGATCTTGTTGATGAGCTCGACCACTCCGATCTTCTGCCCCCTGCGATGCAGGGGATAGCAGAGAATCGACCGTATAAAGATGCTGTCCTTGCTGAAAGGGACCTTCAACTCGAACTCGTAATTATTGTTAAGATAGGGCGTCCCGCCGTTCATTACTTTTTCGATGATGGAAACGTTGGCCTGCTGCTCGAACAGATCGATATCCTTGATATTGCCCGTGCTGTAAGCTCTTTGCAGGGTTGTACACCCTTCCCCATAGAGGTAGAGCACGCACTCCTCGGCTTGAACGTGCGAAAGTATCTTGTTGATAAGCAGGCTCATGCCCAGCTTGCGGTCCAGGACGTCCGAAGAAGATTCAACCGTATTCACAAAAGCGTCGAAAAACTCCTTTATCCTCTCCGCGCGCCGCTGCACGAGCGACATCTCCATGCGATGAGATCTGGCAAGATCCAAGCCCTCAAAAAGGCTGTGCGCAAGATGAAGGGGCATGGGCAACCGTACCACGACAAACCCATTCTCATCTCTTGCCAGGTTCCCGGCCGGCGCTTTGTCGGAGTTCCGGTAACCGACGAGCTCAGCTCCGGGAAACATATTGGAGAGATAACGCTGAATATCCGGAGCCTCATTATCCAGGGAAAACAGGACCGCCAGATATCCGGCTAAAGGCAAGATAGGACTGCCGAGGATCTCGTTCTCGGTGAAAAAATCAAATTCCCAAGGCACCCCCTCGTGAGGGGCATCCAGAATGAGCGCTGGCATGCGGTCCCTGTGGATAATCCCGATCCTGGATGGCTCAAGCATTCTAATTATCCCCATCGTGCGGGTCAAAGTCATGAGTGGCCGTCAGAGTGCGTCTCCTGCCCGCAAGATTGGTGGCTCTCAAGACTATGAGGACTTTTCTCCGGGAAGCGGGAAACGGGCTCGTAAAATGCTTGAAGGATCCGTCTGCTTCCACATCAACGGTCACATCGTTTATTGCCAGGCTGGTTCCGGCGTCCACTTTGCCAACCAGCTCCAGACTTCTGCCGAAAGGAATTATGCGCTGCAGCTCCAGATGGGGCTCCTCCCGTCCGGCGTTTATAGCGGCGAGATTGGCCTTAGGCGCCCTTTCTCCCGAATGCTTCGCTCCAAATGTTGAGGAGGCAGATTCGGCATTCCCAAAATCGGGAGGAGCGCTGATATCCATTTGGCTGTCTCCCGAACTCCGAACGGAGAAAACCGTTTGTGCCGGAATGGATACGGTGCTTTCATCGGCGTATTTGATGTACGCGCTTCCCCCGCGCACGGTCTGTATGAGATCCCCTTCAACGAGAGGATCTCCCGCCCGGAGTTCCCGCCAATCTGCGCGGTGCTGCCGGCGCACCCATACCCTGCCGACCGCGGAGACAAGCTCGGCTGAGGAAGCCTTCACAGACTGCTCAACAGTTTTCACTTTCGAATGCCGCGAGCTGAAATAAGGCATCCACCAAACACAGGCGATTCCGGAGAGGAGCAAAATTCCGGGAACCGCCCACATCATCCACTTACGGCCTTCTGAAACAAAAGGATGCGAAGAATCGCTTCGGCTTTTCCACATGTCCCGGCAACCGGCCAGCTTTTGGCCTATGATCTTCCCGGCAGCAACAGCCCTCGGGGCTGGATGAGAACCAGACACACTGCTCGCCCGATCACCGGCAACAGTGCTCTCACCTTTCTCATCGGAAAAGCGAAGGGGAGATATTATATAATCTAAGCAGTAAATAGCAAAATAAAACAAATTAGAGCTTTTTGCCGGTCTGCAAATCCCGGAATGGGCGATTGTCAATCCGGCCGATTGCCGAACACATAATATCGACCGAAACGGGCTTGGCCCCATGGTTCAAATTGCATCCGGAACCGTCCCGGCGCACCCGTCGGCGCAGCCCGCCGAAATCTACCTCATCTTGAAAAACCGCGACAGTCGGGGAAAGTTTTGGTGAGACCCGTGGCCGGCGGTATTCCCCTTCCCGGCTCAAACACAACCTGACCGCAATCAGGAATCCGGTATCCTGCATCTTCCATTGAATTCATGTGTTATACTTGCCATTTTATTTCACTCTGAATGGAGGCCACTACTTCCTATGCTGGACCTGATGCGCCGCAAAAAGCGGCTGAAAATCATTCTTTGGCTCGTAATCTTCAGTTTGGCCCTGGGCATGCTGCTGTTCTTTGTTCCAGGGGTCAACGTGGGAAGCGTGGTGACCGACACTTCCGCGGCTACGGTCGACGGCCAACCCATCGCGATGAAGGATTTTGTCAACACGTACCGGAAAGTCGTGGAAAATTACAGCAACAAGGGGAAAAACAAAACGGATCCCGAGACACTTAAAGCCCTGGGAGTGGCCAGACAGGTAATGGATAACCTTGTTACGGGCAAGATTGTCGAGGTGATAGCCAAACGCCTCGGCATTGAGGTTACGCCCAACGAAGTCCGCCAGTCCATACAGACCCACCCGTCTTTGCAGGACCAGGGGAAATTCATCGGAGTTGAGCGTTACAAAGCCCTTCTTGCAGCCAACAATCTCTCGGTGACCGAGTTCGAGGAAGACGTGCGATATATGAGTCTGGCGAAGAAGGTGGGCGAAATCATCACGGACTCGCTGGATGTGAGCGAGAAGGAGCTGCGCGATGAGTTCGCGCGCAGCAATCAATCGGCCCAGGTAGACTTCGTGGTCCTAAAGAAGGAAGATTTTAAGAAACGCCTCAAGCCGTCCGATGACGATCTAAAGGCTTATTTTGACGGGCACAAGGAATCCTATCGGGTCAAGGAAAAGCGCCGCATTCAATACCTTATGGTGGATGCCTCCCGGCTGATGCCCTCCATTAAGGTGACCGAGCAGGAAATACTTCAGGAGTGGAATCAAACGCCGCACGAGGACACCGTGGATGCATCCCACATATTGTTCAGGATTGCGGATCCCGCCAAAGAAAGCGAAGTTAAGGCCAAGGCCGAAGCGGTCTTAAAGCAGGCCAAAGAAGGGCAGGATTTTGCCGGCCTTGCCAAGAAATATTCCGAGGACACAGGCTCCGCGGCTGAGGGTGGCTTTCTTGGGCCCTTTCAGAAAGGGCAGATGATCAAGGAGTTCGAGGACGCCGCTTTTTCACTCAAGGCAGGCGAAATATCCGGACTTGTTAAGACCGAATATGGCTATCACATAATCAAAGTTTTGCGTCACGAGAGACCGACCCTGGAATCCAGAAGGGATGGCTTGGTGATGTCGGTGCAGTATAAAAAGGCCCGCGAATTGGCTCAAAAAAAGGCGGAGGAGGCCTCCCGCCTCGCCGAAAAGAGCAAGGACCTCAGGCTTGCGACCAAGGACCTGGGAGTCGAGACGGAGATCAAAGAGACGGGCCTGTTTGCAAACGACCAGGGTGCATTCCAAATCGGCGTTTCGCAGGCCCTTCGGGATTACGTTTTCCAAATGAAGGAAATCAATTCCATCGGCAAAGCTTTGGAGAATTCCTCTGGATATGCAGTGCCGAAGCTGCTTGAAGTCCAGATGCCGAAGCCCGGCAATTTTGCAGATGCGAGGAGTCAGGTCGAAAAGGACTACCTGGATTTCAAGGCCAATGAGCTTGTACAGGCTGACGCCAAAAAGATTTCCGAAGACGCAGTCCGGCAGGGGAGCCTGGAGAAAGCGGCCAAGGCCATGGGATTGAGTATCAAAGCGAGCCGCCCGTTTAAATTCTCCGAATCCCCCGATCCCGACATCGGAACGAATTCCGCCTTTAATTCGGCCGCATTCGAGTTGGCCCCGGGTGCAGTGAGCCCGCCCATATCGCTGCTGGAGAACTCCGCCGTTCTCCAGGTCAAATCACGGACGGCATTCGATGAGCAGGCTTTCCAGAAAGAAAAGCCGGAACTGCGGAAAAAGCTCCTCCAGGCAAAACAGGATCCTTATTTCCAGGACTATGTCCGCAAGGTTACGGAGGAACTGGAAAAGGCCGGCAAGATTCGCATCAATCCCAAGGCCCTCGAAATGTCACCGACTGGATATTACTGAATTTCACTGCAGGGCAAATATCCACCGGCAGAGCCGCAGACTTTGCGGTTGCCGGTCCCCCAAAGGGGCCAGGTCGCAAGCGATAAAATGCAAAAAAGTCCGGTGCGCCATAAATATCTTTGGGCTTTTTGAACCGCAGAATGTCGAATAACGAGTACTGAATTTCGAGGTCCTCGATCTTCAGTACTCAAACTGAGACTGCCTCACTGGAAGAGCCGGCGGATCTTCCGATGGATCAGGGTTCCTGCAGGCTGCCGCGGCTGAAGACGGCGCGGAGGGCTGTAATGCAGGCAAAGCTCCTGCAATGCTCGGGCCTGATGTGTCCCGCTGAGCTTTTTGGCAGAGGTAGATTGCATAATCATGCAATCTCTCGACAACATCGATAATCTGCTTCAGCTCCGCATAGACCCGGTCGATGTCGGCCCGGATTTTTGCGGGGCAAGTCGCATTCATAACAAGCAATTGCGTGAATCCCATCATCACGGCGAGGGGATTATTCAGTTCGTGGCATATGGACCTCAAAGAGGCCGATATCTCAGCAAGGCCCGATTTGTCGTGCTCCGTCGACAGCATTTTCCCGGTGCCGGAAATCAGCAGGTATCCGATAACGCGATTTTCCTGGCTCAGCAGCGAGGCTAGGGCCCCAGGCACCTCGACAGCCTTTCCTGTGCGCGATTGATAGACGAGGCCCCCCTCCCAGTAGCCCCATTTCCCTGCAGCGTCCAATATTTGCGGCAGCTCAAAAGCAGAATCATCGGCAAGGATTTGAGTAACCGGCCGGTGAAACAGCTCTCCCGGAGTATAGCCAAGAATATTCGCGGCGCGGGAAGAGATGGACTCTATCCGATATTCGGATGACAGAGTGATTGCCAGCCACTGTGACGATCCGCCGATTGATTCCAGCATGCCATCCATAATGCTGCTTCTATCGTCATTTTCCCGGCTCCCGGTTAAACATTTTGAAAAGAGGCCGCGTATCATCAGGCTGGACAGGCGACACCCTACCCTGTACCATCCCGGCTGGGGTTCTTTCCCTGACGGGCGGCGACTGCGGAAAGGTGGAATGAATGCGGAAGAGCAGCCTCGCCGGTGCGATCCAATAGGAACGGCACCCGGATGCTGGATGTATCGCAATCCGGATTTTTCCGACAGGGCTGTTTGACGATACGGATGCAGTTGCGACCTTTCGGCTCCATTCCGGTTGCGCATCGCCAGGCGACGCAACGCGGGCGGGTCTGCGGCCGGCTGCGCGTCAGGATTCGCGGGGCAGAGGGAGGACCATCATGGCAAATGCCCGGATGCTGTGGCGGGATATTCAAAAAATACGCGAGGAAGCGCCGCTGATTCACAACATCACCAACTACGTGGTCATGAATACCACCGCAAATGCGCTCCTTGCCATCGGCGCCTCTCCCATCATGGCCCACGCTGCTGAAGAGGTCGAGGACATAGTCCGCGCTGCCAGCGCTCTGGTTTTGAATATCGGCACGCTGAGTTCTCCGTGGGTGGAAGCCATGATCAAGGCCGGCCAGGAGGCCGGCCGCAGAAACATCCCTATCGTGCTGGATCCGGTCGGCAGTGGCGCGACGCAGTTGCGGACCTCGACCGCGCATCGTTTGATCCGTGAAATCGCGCCCACGTTCATCCGCGGCAACGCCTCGGAAATCAGGTCCCTCGTCCTCTCTGAACAGGTCACCAAGGGAGTGGAAAGCATCCATTCATCGGATGAAACGGTTGACGCAGCCAGATCTCTGTCCAGGAATTGCCGCTGTGTCGTATCGGTGAGCGGCGCGACCGACATAGTGGTCGCCGGGACTTCTGTCTTCAGGATTTCGAACGGACACCCCATGATGCCCAAGGTAACCGGCTTCGGATGCACAGCAACGGCTTTGACCGCAGCGTTTGCCGCCGTGAACTCGTCGTACTTGAGGGCAGCGGCGCATGCGATGGCTCTCATGGGGATTGCGGGAGAAATGGCGGCTGAACGCTCTGCGGGCCCGGGGAGCCTCCAAATGCATTTCCTGGATGCGCTGTACTCCATCCAGGAATCCGATATCGAGCAGCGGTTGCGGATGGAATCGTCTTGAGCGGGCAATCGTAAAGCGGATTCAAACAAAATACATTCAAATTATTGTGGAGAAACCTCCGCAGCAATCCCCGGCTTAGGCTGCCCGTGGCCGGAATTCTCCGGATTGACTTCACGGGGAATTGTCTGCGTTCATCGTGCAGATGATCCGAAGGCCGTCGAGAGTCAGCCAGGGTGCAATAACCGAGATGACGTCCGTCTCCTGCGCGATGATTTCCGCCAGGCCGCCCGTGGCTATGATCCTGGTCGCGGGACCCAGTTCCGCACAAAAGCGCGCCACCATGCCTTCGACAAGCCCGACGTAGCCGAACAGGATCCCCGATTGGAGCGAGTGAACCGTGTTTTTTCCTATCGGCGACGGCGGCCGGTGCAGATCCACCTTGGGAAGCTTGGCGGCGCGTTGAAATAGAGCCTCTGCCGCAATCCCAATGCCGGGAGCGATAGCACCTCCGAGATAATCACCCTCCGGAGAAATCGCGTCGAAGGTGGTGGCCGTCCCGAAATCGATGATGCAGGCCGGGCCGCCATAAAGCCTGTAGGCTGCCGCGGCATCCACTACTCTATCGGCACCAACCTGTGCCGGATCATCATACAGGACACGCACGCCGGTGCGGCTGGTTCCCTCGATCACAAGCGGTTCACACTGAAAATATCGCCTGCACGCTTCCACCATCAGTCCGGTAAGAGGCGGCACGACCGAGGCGATGGCAACCGAGTCGACATCCGAGGAGGAATAGCCGGCGTGCCGGATGAGGGCCGAAATTAAAAGGCCGTATTCATCAGGCATTTTGTCCTGGCCCGTGGCCAGGCGCCAACGCGGCCCCAGCTTCTCTCCCTGATACAGACCCAGAGTGATATTTGTATTCCCGACATCAACGGCCAAAAACATGATTGCATTCCAAATTACGAACTGCGGATTGAAGCCCAAGCACCCGGCCTTTGGCGAAGACCCTAGGGATCGCTTGACCCTTAATCGATGTCAATTCGACCTTCGCAATTCCTTATTCGGCAGGGGCGGGATTCCCTGCGGCATCAAAACCGCCTGTACCGCGGCAATTCTGGCACTTCCCGCTGCCGTGGGGGTAGCATGAAGTACACACCTTCCCCTTTTGCAATGCCAGCCTTCCGGTTCCATGGCAGGCATGGCATTTACCGGAGCCTTTGCAGTGGGAGCATCTTCGACGGGATTCGGGCATTATGAAAACCTCCTTTAGCGGACTTGCTCATGCAAAACTACACCTGACATTCCGGGCAATAATACGTACTTCGATTACCCTGACGCATTCTCTTTATGAACGAACCGCAGCGGATACATTTTTGTTTCTCTTTTTGAAAGACCCTGAGATATTTCTGGTTTTCTCCCGGTCTGCCGTTGGAATCCAGAAAATCCGAGAAACTTGTCCCATGATTATGGATTGCAAGTCTCAACACCGCCCGTATGGAGCGGACCAGCCGGACCGTTTCCTCGGCGGTGAGAGTTCTGCAGCGCCGGGCCGGATGTATCCGCGCCAGGAACAACGCCTCGCACACGTAAATGTTGCCAAGACCGGCTATCCTGCGCTGGTCGAGCAGGAACGACTTGATATCCTGGCGGCTTTTCTGAAGCAGCGGCCCAAGCCATTTGCTTTGGAAACTGCCGCTCAACGGATCTTTCCCCAGGGACCTGAGTTCCGGGATACAGCCGGAACCGGGCACTTCATAGAAAGCCAGAAGGCCAAAGCGGCGAGGATCGCGATATACCAGGCACGTAGAGTCGGCAAATCGGACGACAGCATGGTCGTGTCGGGCCATGCCCCCGGGAGCGGCCCGATAAAGCAACCTTCCGCTCATACCCAGGTGGATAAGCCAAAAGGCTTTCGGTTCCAGCTCCAGGATCAGGTATTTCCCGCGCCGCGCGACTCCGCATATGGCACGCCCGCCCAGGCTCGCCGCGAACAGCCCGTCAATCGGCTTTCGCAGCGAAAGCCCGGAAAGCTGAACTTCAGAAATGCGCTTTCCCACGACTGCGGTTCGCAGTATTCGCGCCAAGGTTTCAACTTCCGGCATTTCAGGCATTTTTTAGCCGAGGGGCAGCACCCGGAACCCTTGTGGACACATTCATTCGGAGATGTGCTTTACAGGTCCTCCGTGCCAGGACCGCCCGGGCCTCCTATTTCGCCGCCGGCAGCTTCCTGCGCCGCTTCTTCGGCCATCTGGTCGATGTCTTCGCCGCCGAAATCCTCCCCAAGCTCCTTACCCATCTTCTTCATCCAGCGGGCAACGCTTGAAGGATCGTTTTCATCCAGGCCGGAAAAATTCGAGGGATCAGCCAGGGATTCGAGGCGGCTTTCCTCGGATTTGGGAGATGCGAAACGGGAGAAGAGCTGATCGAGATCCTCCCCTTTGCAGTACTTGCAGACGGGCCGGAAAGTACCAACGGACATCACCAGGAAACTCATCTTCCGTCTGCACTTTCGGCAGGAATATTCATAAATGGGCATGGCCGTTTCTCGCGTAATTGAGCATTCAAAAAAATATTTTACCAGAGACTGCGCGTCTCAGGAACTGCATCGCCGATACAGGCCGCTCTTCCCGCCGCTCTTTTCCAGGAGCTGTATTTTCTCGATCGAGGCTCCCTTTTCAACCGCCTTGACCATATCGTAGAGCGTCAGGGCGGCCACGGAAGCCGCCATCAGCGCCTCCATCTCGACACCGGTGGGTCCGGCACAGGAAACAGTGGCAAGGAAGCGCACTCCCTGACTGCCGGATTCCGCTTCCACGTCCACATGACTCAGAAGAAGGGGATGGCACAAAGGGATGAGATCCGGAGTCCGTTTGGCCGCCAGTATCCCTGCCAGCCGCGCCGTTTCCAGAGGATTCCCCTTGGGCAGCTTCCCTTTGCGGAGCAGCGTCATCGTCTTCCGCGAAAGCCGCACAAACGATTCCGCAACCGCCCGCCGCGACGTCACGGGCTTTTCCGTGACATCCACCATCCGAGCTCGCCCCTGCGCATCCAGATGAGTCAGTTTGTCAGATTTTTTTTGGGTCATGGGATAAACAAAATCATGGATGATTGATATATGCCTTGGGTTCAAATCGTCAAATGTAAATCGTCATTCGTCAATTGTCAGCGCTGCCGGACAAAGAAGTCGGGCAGTAACATTATTTCCACCGCTTCTCCACGGGGCAGGAAATCCTTATTTTTGGGGAAAATGAAAGTTGCGTTGGCGCGGGTAAATCCGATGATGTCGGCCGAGCTCTTCCACTGGAGCGGCTCGACCTTCCACCCGCCTGTTTCCCAGGATACCCATGCCGGCATATAGGCCGTCCTGCCAGGGGACTGCCGCATGTCGGCCAGCAACTCTCCCTTCATTCTCGGCAATTCCGAGCTCATCATCCCGCAGAGCCTCCCCAGAACCGGGCGAACGAAGCACTCGAAAGTAACCAGCGCAGAAATCGGATTCCCAGGCAGACCGAAGACCAGTTTATCGCCCTTCCGGGCAAAAACCGTGGGTTTGCCAGGCTTGATAGCGACTTTGCTGAACAGGATTTCGAGCCCGAGGTCGTCGAAGACATCCCGAACGAAGTCGTATTCGCCCATCGATACGCCGCCTGTGATGATCAGGACGTCACGATCAAGGCCTTCGAGCATCCTGCTGCGCAGATCCTCGCGGTCGTCCCGCACGATGCCCAGATAGTCCGCTTCCAGGTCCATGTATCGCAACTGGCTCGATAGGCAATGGGCGTTCGAGTTGCGGATCTGATCAGTCCGCGGCGGCTGATCGTATTCCACCAGTTCATCGCCCGTTGCAAAAAATGCAACACTCGGCTTTGCATATACTTTGACAATCTGATATCCGAAAGTAGCCATGACCGCGATTTCAGCCGGCCCGACACGATGACCGCGTGGAAGCGCAATATGACCCGCAACGCCTTCGGAACCGCGGGGGGCGATATTTTCATGGGCCCTGATCTCTGTCAACACTTTGACTTTACGGCCGTCAGGGGTTATTTGGGTCTGTTCCACAGGCAAGACGGCATCGGCGCCCTCGGGAATGGGCGCCCCAGTCATAATGGCCATGGCCTGGCCGGCTTTCAGTGCACCGGGCATTCCCCCTCCGGCGCGGCTTTCTCCTGCAATATCGAGTTCGATGGGCACATTCCCGACATCGGAAGCCATGACGGCATAGCCGTCCATGGAAGATCTGTGGAAAGGAGGGATATCGCAAGTGGCGACGAGGTCTTCGGCAAGCACGCGGCCCAGAGCCGCCTGGAAGCGGACCTGCTCGATTTTGAGTTCCGGCAGGTTGGAAAACAGGATTTTTAGAGCTTCTTCCACGCTTATCATAAAATCTCCCATATCGCCTGGCGAATGAAGGGGAAAGCGAACAGATACGCAGTTGCGGTTTGCAGGCGGTCAGCCTGCCGACCGGTTTGAGGCAATTTCCCGGTGATCTAGATCCCCTTGCTCTCACATGCGCCCGTGCCGCAACCCCCCGATTTGCTTTGTGTCGCCTCTTCCTCTTTGCTGAATTTTCTCAGGTTCTCGGATAATTCTTTTAAACGCTTTTCCACGAGGTAGTTTACGGTTCCCTCTTGATAGAGATTATTTTCATCGCGCTTTCCGGCCGGAACACCTGTGAGTATTTCAATTCCCTCATCGATGGAGCTGACAGCATGGACGTGGAATTTTCCGGCAGCCACGGCTTCAACCAGGTCGCTTCGCAGCATCAGGTTCTTGACGTTCTGCACCGGTATCATTACGCCCTGGTCTCCAGTCAGGCCCCTGGCTTTGCAGACATCGAAGAAACCTTCGATCTTCTGATTCACGCCGCCGATGGGTTGAACCCGGCCATTCTGGTCGACGGATCCCGTTACAGCAATACCCTGACTGACGGGGATACCCGAGAGGCTTGAAAGAAGCGCATAGAGTTCGGTCGAAGAGGCGCTGTCGCCGTCAATGCCCTCATAGGATTGTTCAAAGCAAAGGCTGGCAGCCACCGAAAGGGGTCTCTCCTGGGCGTACCTGGCGCCCAGGTAGCCGCTCAGGATAAGAACACCCTTATCGTAGATCCTGCCGCTCATTTTGGACTCCCGTTCTATGTCGATAACCCCGCTCTTCCCGAGATATGTCTTGGCGGTGATCCGGGAAGGCCTTCCAAACCTGATATCCCCTAAATCTATGACAGCCAGTCCGTTGACCTGTCCGACCGCTTTGCCCGAGACATCCACAAGCAGGGTGCCGTCAGTAATGAGGTTCCGGATCTTTTCCTCAAAGAGGCTCGAGCGGTAGTATTTTTCATGCACTGCCTGCTGCACGTGCTGCGCGGAAACGGCCTTGCAGCCTGCACTCTTCGCCCAGTGGCTTGCCTCGCGGACGATGTCGGCGATGTCGCTGAAGCGCGCTGAGAGTTTTTGCTGATCGTCGACCAGCCATGCTCCGTATTCGACAACCCTGGCTACGGCCGTCGGATCGAAATGCAGCAAGCTCTCATCGCAGCAGCGGGACCCGATAAACGCAGCATAATCGTTAAATGCCCGCTCGTCCCGTGTCATCTCCGAATCGAAGTCCGCCTTGACTTTGAAGATCTTGCGGAAATCCTCATCCAATCCAAACAGCTCGTGGTAAATGAACTGATTCCCGATCATGATAACTTTGACATTCACAGGAATCGGATATGGCCTCATGCCCGCCACCGACAGGATTCCGAACTGCTCGCCGAGATCCTCGATTCTCACTTCCTTGTTTTTGACAGTGCGCTTTAAGGTTTCCCACACTCCGGGATTCAAAAGAGCGTCGTGTGCGTTGATTACGAGGAATCCGCCGTTTGCCTTGGCATAGGAGCCTGCGCGGATCAGGGTAAAGTCAGCCGAAAGAGTCCCGAACTGAGCCCTGCGCTCGACGCGTCCGAATAGGTTATTGTATGTGGGATTGGTTTCTATGATTACGGGGGCCCCTTTAAGATCCGTATTATCCACAACAATGTTGACGCTATATTTTGCAAAGGGATCCGTCGGAGCCTCGAGTCGGATTTGAGCCGCCCCCGCTGCATCCGGTTTCGGGGAATCTTCGGTGAAATCCTCCAGGTTCGAGAGTACGTGCTCCTGAACATCATTCAGATAAGCAATGACACTGGGAAATCCGGCATGCTGGTCCCTGATCCCATCAATCCGTATTCCGACGACATAGAGCCCCACTCTGCGGTGCAACTCGCTGATCTGGTCACGGCTCTCCTTGTTGGCGTCGCGGACCTGCCGCAAAAAGGCCTGAATATTCTGATCCAGTCCGGAGCGGCGCTGCTCAATCTGCTTCTTTGCCTCCGGATCCAGTGCTTCGTATTGTTCGGGGCCCATAGGCTTCCCCTCTAGCATCGGTACAAGGGAGACCCCGACTTTCGTGACCTCAAGCGCAAAGCCCTCGCCGCGGGCCTTTTCCGACAGTTGGTTGAAGAGCTCCTGTTGCAGCATCTGGTTTTCACGCATGAGAGTACCGACGCTCTCCTCGTACTCTTTCGATTCAAAGGCCTTCGGGATATTGATTTTAAGCTGGCGAACCAGCTCTTCCATTTCAGCCTTCAGGACTTTGCCTTGACCCGCCGGCAGGTTCAGAATGATGGGGCAGTGGGGATCCCGGAAGTTATAGACATAGCACCAGTCGTCCGGGCAGGGCATTTTTGCCGCGATCTCTTCCAGGAATGTCTTGATTACGGTCGTCTTCCCGGTTCCCGTCAAGCCGCTGATGTAGATGTTATAGCCCGGAGAGGCAATGTCGAGGCCGAAACGAATAGCCCGGGTCGGGCGCTCCTGCTCTATGATGCCTTTAAGCGGAGGCAACTCGGCAGTGGTCTTAAATGAAAACACGGAAGGGTCACAGTTCCAGCGCAGAATTTCTACCGGCAGTTCGCTGCTTTTTTCTGTCATCGCTTTCTCCCGAACAGAGAATTGTTCCAGCTATCGCTTGTACCCGATCTTTCGCAGAAATTCCCGTCTGGCCTTCACATCGGCCTCTTTTTCCACACCCTTGGGAGAAAAACCGTCCACAACGCCCAGAACGCCTCTTCCCTGGCCGGTTTCCGCAACGATGACCTCGAGCGGATTGGCGGTGGCGCAGAATATGCGGCAGACCTCAGAGCACGCCTTCACAGCGTTGAGCACATTTATGGGAAACGCCTCCCTGAGCATGATCACAAAGGTGTGGCCGGCTCCCATGCTCATGGCGTTTTCCGAGGCGGTTTTCTTCAACTCTTCGTCATTCCCCTCAACCCGAATCAGGCAAGGCCCTGAGGCTTCACAAAAAGCGATTCCGAACCTCGCGTTCGCGCAACCGGTTGACAGGATTTCATAAAGGTCCTCAACTGTTTTTATGAAATGACTCTGGCCAACTATGATATTGCAGTTCTCAGGCACGGTCAGTCGGATACTATGGATTTCCATATTTAGCCTCCCCCAGGGACGCAATACCCCCGGCAGATCGCTTCTCCTCACCGGTTGCAGGCGGCCTTCGCCGGCGCCAATCAAGGACAGGCGGTTAGCGGAGCGAAAATTGCGGCCCATCACGAACCGTTCATGCCCTCTGTTGCCCCGATCAAAGGCATCATCTATAATCTCCGCACGGTACAGAGTCGCCGGCGGGATTGTAACACAGATATCCATTACTTATGCCCGGGCAAGTGTCCGGCCGATAAAGCAACCGTGGCCCGGGATCCTTCAGGCTTTTTCAGGCCAGGCGAGGAGCAGGAAAGAAATATGTGCGGCATTGTGGGTTATGTCGGGAAAAAACCGGTTGTTTCGCTTATTGTCAATGGATTGCGAAAGCTGGAATATCGCGGATATGACTCCGCAGGAATTGCGGTTGCGCAAAACAGGCAAATTCAGGTTCGAAGGGCACCGGGAAAGCTCAGCAACCTGGTCCGTTCGCTTGCTGCGGAACCCCTGGAAGGCGACTACGGAATCGGTCACACCCGATGGGCGACCCACGGGCGGCCAACGGAAGAAAATGCGCATCCGCACCGTGACTGCACGGGAAGAATTGCCGTCGTCCACAACGGCATCATCGAAAACTACCTCGAGCTGAAAACGAAACTGCGGGACAGCAACCACCGCTTTGTCACGGAGACCGACACGGAGGTCATCGCGCACCTTGTGGAGTCGATGCTGCCCGGAAGGTCGTTTCCCGAGGCTGCAGGCGCCGCGCTGCAACAACTGCGCGGAAGCTTTGCCGTTTGCCTGCTCTCCGCCGATGATCCGGATACCATCATCGCGGCCCGGAACGGGCCGCCGCTCATCCTGGGCCTCGGAGAAGGGGAGTCCCTTGTGGCGTCCGACGTCCCCGCACTGCTGGAACACACGCGCAGCATGTATTTCATGAGAGACGGAGAAATGGCGGTTCTTTCCCGCGGCAAAGCGGTGCTTCGGGATTTCCATGGCAGGGATTTGCAGCTGATGCCGCAGGAGGTCGCATGGAGCCCCGAAATGGCCGAAAAGGGAGGCTACCGCCATTTCATGCTCAAGGAAATCCACGAGCAGCCTCGCAGCCTGCGCGAGACACTTGCAGGCAGGATTTCGCCCGATTTAAAGCGCGTCGTCCTGGACGAAGCCAACATTCCGGGTGATGCGCTCAGGAAGATCAAACAAATCCACATCGTCGCCTGCGGAACATCCTGGCACGCGGCTCTTGTGGGAAAGTTCCTGATAGAGGATTTTGCGCGCATTCCCGTGGAGATTGACTACGGGTCCGAGTTCCGCTACCGCAATCCACTGGTTGATAAAAACACCCTCGTCATTGCCATCAGCCAATCCGGCGAGACGGCAGACACCCTCGCAGCCGTGCGGGAAGCAAGAGCAAAGCAAGCCCGAATCCTGTCGATCTGCAATGTGGTCGGAAGCATGTTGTCCAGGGAGAGCGACGGCAATCTTTATATACGAAGCGGGCCTGAGATCGGGGTTGCCTCAACCAAGGCGTTCACGAGTCAGCTGGCCGTGCTTGTTCTGGTTGCGGTCTATCTTGCGCAAGCCCGGAGGAAGATAGCGCCGAAACATGCGGCCGCGCTGTTGACGGAATTGATCCGGGCACCGCAATGCATTCAGCAGATCCTGGCTCAAAGCCAATCCTATGAGGAAATCGCCGGAGTAATGTGCAGCAAGAACAACGCGCTGTACCTCGGACGCGGCATACAATACCCCATCGCACTGGAGGGGGCGTTAAAGCTTAAGGAGATTTCCTACATACACGCGGAAGGCTATCCTGCCGGAGAGATGAAACACGGACCGAACGCGCTGATTGACCGGAATCTGCCGGTCGTAGCCATCGCCGCTAGGGACCCGCGGAATCCCAAGTCGGTGCTGCGCTATGAAAAGATGGTCAGCAATATCGAAGAAGTTCGCGCACGGGAGGGAATCATTGTTGCACTGGCCAGCGAAGGGGATACGCAGATCTCCGGTCTATCGGAGAACATCATTCGCGTGCCGGAGATCACCGACTGCCTGCTGCCGGTCCTGTCCATCGTGCCGCTTCAACTCCTGGCGTATCATATTGCGGTTCTGCGGGGATGCGATGTGGATCAGCCGCGGAATCTCGCCAAAAGCGTTACCGTTGAATGACGCACCCGAGCTGCCATAAATCCCGCCTCCGGCAGTGCAGCGATTTTTGCCGCCGGCCGCAACCTTAGGGACTGTCGTTTTTCAGCGTTTTTATCGGCATATGGAGACGCTGACTGTTCCCGGCGGATAGACCTTTTGGCCAATTATGCCGCCCACATCCGCGCAATAGCACCCGATATATCCAAAAAGCATCAAGTCACAAGCCGCATATATTTTTCATTCAATTGGGGCATTTAACCCGATGTTTTGGCTCATTTAACCAAATCCAGCAAAGGCTGGAGGCCTCAGATGAATGTATCGAAGCGTCACCCCCCCCGCAAAATATTCATATAAATAATTACGAATAAGCAACTTATATTGTGAATAATTTTTTTATTCAGAATTTGGGCTGACTGGAAGGGCATGTGCATACAAAAAGTAGTCGGCAAAGAAAAACCGACAGCTATTTTTCCGATCAGGCTGTACACACACGCTCAAACTGGTAGTTTGTTCCAATCCGATCATGCAGCCACAGAGAGTTGGATCCTCTGGGTTTTGGCCGTTTAACTCGAGCATTCCAAGATCAAGGACCGGGGCTCAATCGATCGATCCGAAGAAGGATTCAGATTGATTCGGTCCGGGGAACCGGAGGCCTTTCATGAATGGAGTTCAACAGACCGTAATTTACGAAAAAGCCATGGATCTGCAGTTTCTCAATGAGATCTATAGCATTCCGGGCGGTGAGAAAATCAAAGAATGCATCCAATGTGGAACCTGCAGCGGATCCTGTCCGGTGGCCTGGGCGATGGAGGAAACGCCCAGGCAGATATTCGCCATGGTCCGTGCGGGCATGAGGGACAAGGTGCTGGATAGCCTGACTATCTGGACTTGTGCGTCCTGCTACCAGTGCATGCACCGTTGTCCCCAGAAGATAAAGATCACGGACATTATGTACATGCTCAAGAGGATGGCCATTCGGGAAAACCGTCAACGGAGCAAGAGCGCGGGGATTATGTCCAGGGCATTCGTCGACATTGTCAACAAGAAGGGCCGCAATCACGAAACCTCCCTGATGGCCAAAATCCTGCTGGGCACAAATCCATTGGGGGCAATATCCCTTGCGCCTGTCGGCATCGGCCTGTACACCCACAATCGCCTTCCCTTATTCGGGAAAGCCGTGCGCGACATTAAGGGACTTCGAAGAATCCTGGCCAAAGCTCAAGAATTGGGAGGTGAATGATGCGTTACGCTTATTACCCCGGGTGTTCCCTGGAGGCGACCGGGAGACCCTATGAGGAATCGGTGCAAGCGGTTGCCAAGGCGTTGGGGATTGAACTGGTGGAGCTTGAAGACTGGAACTGTTGTGGCGCCACGGCCTATATGAGCGTAAATGAAGTTCTGTCTTTCAGCTTAAGCGCCCGCAACCTTTGCCAGGCAAAAAAGATAGGGGACACGTTGGTCACAGCCTGCAGTGCCTGCTATACGAATTTACGCAAGACAGAAACCTATCTCGCTGAATTCCCGGAAATTAAAGACAAAGTGGATGCGGCCCTCGGAGAGGCGGGCTTGAACTATGAAGGGGGCGTTGTCACAAAGCACTTTCTTCAAACGGTTGTACAGGACGTCGGGCTGGATCGAGTCAAATCCCTGGTGAAAGCCCCACTTTCAGGACTTCGGGTAGCGCCCTATTATGGCTGCCAAATAGCCAGACCTTATGGCATAGAGGACGACTCGGATAATCCGACCATGATGGACAGGCTGCTTGAGGCAATCGGCGCAACCCCGACCAACTATCCGATGAAGACGATGTGCTGCGGCGGCTCTTTGATGGGAATACGCAAGGAGGTTGCACTTCGCCTCTGCCGTAATTTGCTTCTCTGCGCCCAGCAGTATGACGCGCAATGCGTAGCCGTTACATGCCCGCTATGCCAAATGAACCTGGATGCGTTTCAATCCGCTGTTAACAAGACCTACGGCACAAGCTTCAATATTCCAATAATATATTTTACTCAATTGATGGGTGTTGCATTTGGACTGGATTCGAGGGACCTGGGGCTGAAGAATTGCATCGTATCGGCGACGGAAGCCATCGCGAAATACGCATAAGGAGTTCGCATGAGTACCAAAATTGGCGTCTATGTGTGCCACTGCGGCACGAACATCTCCGGCAAAGTGAACGTCACCGAGGTCACGCAATTTGCCAAAACCTTGCCGGGCGTGGCGGTGGCGCGGGAGTACAAATTCATGTGTTCGGATCCCGGCCAGATCCTCATCGAGGACGACATCAAAAACCTCGGTCTGGACCGTGTCGTCGTCGCCTCCTGTTCTCCCCTGATGCATGAACCCACCTTCCGCGGGGCTTGCGAGAGAGCCAACGTGAACCGCTACCTTTTCCAAATGGCGAACATTCGGGAGCATTGCTCGTGGGTCACCGTGGATCCGAATGCGGCGACAGAAAAGGCCAAGGCGCTGGTTGCAGGAGCGGTCGCCAAAGCAGGCACTCTCCAGTCGCTGCCTCACAAAACTGTGCCTGTGAATCCGGCGGCTCTGGTGGTGGGCGCGGGGATTGCGGGAATTCAGGCCGCCCTCGACATCGCGGACTCGGGCCGCACCGTATACCTGGTCGAGAAACAGCCTTCCATCGGCGGGCATATGGCCTTGTTTGATAAAACTTTCCCGACCCTTGATTGTGCAGCCTGCATCCTGACCCCGAAGATGGTCCAGGTCGGCAAGCATCCGAACATCAAGCTGATGCCGTCCAGCGAAGTTGAGAAGGTCGAAGGCTTTGTCGGAAACTTCCGTATCAAAATCCGGCACAAGGCAACTTACGTCGATCACACCAAGTGCACCGGCTGCGGGCTTTGCTGGGAATCGTGCCCGGCGAGGAAAATCCCCGCAACCCGCGTTATCCGCAAAGGCAAGCTGGTCATAGGGAGCAGCAAAGGCGGGAACGGATATCTCAAAAGCTCTGCCCGATAGCGGAAGGTAACAATGACAAGCCCCAAATCGATCACACTCGAGGATGTGAGAAGGCTGCTGGAAGCGGAGGTGCTTAACGGCAACGACCTCTCGATAAAAGTGGAGGTTGTCGGTGCCGCGGATTTGCTGAGCGACGTGCTCAACACAAGCAGGACGGGAACGCTGCTTTTAACCGGACTGATCAGCCCGCAGGTGATACGGACCGCGATAGTGGCGGACCTCTGCGGGGTGGTTTTTGTACGAGGGAAGAAACCCGGCGATGAGATTCTCGCGCTTGCGCGGGAATCGAAAATACCGGTTCTCGGCACACGGCTCAAGATGTTCGAGGCCGCGGGGCGTCTGTACACGGCCATTTCAGGGAACCGATGATGCATGAGGCATTCGAAAGCGTGTACCAGATCCTGGGAAGGGATTACGCCAATGCCGGCAAGGTTTCCACATCCATCAAGGATACGCTCAAGCGCCTCGGCGTCAACCCTGCGGTGGTGCGCCGCGTCGCGATCGTGTCCTACGAGGCGGAGATGAACCTGGTCATGTACGCGCATCGGGGAAGAGTCGCGCTCACTGTCAGCCCGGATGCGGTAACGCTCAATATTGACGACGACGGGCCGGGGATCCCGCGCATAGACCTGGCGATGCAGGAAGGCTATTCCACGGCAACTCCCGAAATGAGGGAAATGGGATTCGGCGCGGGCATGGGTTTGCCGAACATTAAAAAAAACGCGGATGAATTTGACATCCGCTCCGAAGTCGGTCGAGGCACAAGCCTTTTCATTCGTGTAAGGCAGGCTGCACAGGCGATGCAATAATGGCCCAGTATCATCATTCCTTGTGTTTTGACACCGAACGATGCGAAGGATGCATGTCCTGCATGCGCATCTGCCCCACGGCGGCCGTGCGCATCCGCAGGGGACGGGCGGTGAAGCTTGCCGACCGGTGCATCGATTGCGGCGAATGCATCCGGGTCTGTCCGCGGTCTGCCATCGTGCCGTTGACAGACCAGATGGCCGACCTTTCAAAATTCAAATGCAAAGTGGCCATCCCCTCTCCGGCTCTATATTCCCAGTTCGACTCGGAAGTCTTTCCAAGCATGATATTTTCCGCTTTAAGGCAGTGCGGGTTCGATGAAGTCGAGAGTGTATCCCCCGCCTGTGACGCCGTTACCATCGCTACGGAGATTTTCCTGAACGAGTACCGCGGGCAATACCCGCTGATCTCATCGTTCTGTCCGACGGTGGTCCGGCTCCTTCAGGTCAAATACCCCGAACTGGTCGATCAGCTTCTTCCCGTGCTGGCGCCCAGGGAGATTTCCGCTCGGGATGCCAAGGCCCGCATTTCAAAGCAAAGGGGACTGCCACCGGAGCAGATTGGCGCGGTTTATATCACTCCGTGTCCAGCCAAAATAGTGGCGATCCTGGAACATCCGGGGATGCAGCAGTCCTATCTCGATGCGGCCGTATCCATCAGTGATCTGTTCCAGACTCTGGCGGCTGCAGTGTCAAGGATTCAGGAGACCGAGCCCAACATGGACACGGTAGAATCGGCTTCGGGCCTCAGTTGGTCATTCCTGGAAAAGTTTCCCCGGTCCTTGCCAGCGGAAAACACCCTGTCGGTTGCCGGACTGCCGAACGTCATACGGATACTGGACGACATCGAAAAGGGGCGGCTGCGGAAATACAGGTACATTGAATGCCACGCCTGCCCCGAAGGATGCGTTGGGGGATGCCTCACCGTCGAAAACCCCTATCTGGCGCGCGGAAAGGCCATCAAGCTGCAGCAAAGCCTTCCTGCCGGGTGCATCGCGGACAGGCGCGAGGTCGAAGCTTCCTATCGGAAGAAGGAATTTCTGATGGATGAATATCTCGCAGGCCGCCCGCTGCGGCCGCTGGACGCAGATATATCGGCGGCCATTCATAAAATGAAGGAGCGCGACCGCATCTATGCGGATCTCCCCAAAATCGATTGCGGCGCCTGCGGCGCGCCCTCGTGCCGGGCATTCGCCGAAGACGTCGTGCTGGGAGAAGCGGACAGGACGTGCTGCGTTTTCTTCTGGCAGAGGGATCTCGAGGATCGAATCGAGCAGCTTGCCGACCTGGTCAGGACCCAAAAGCGAAGCATCGGAGGGCAACCGTGAACGTTGCGGATGCGGCAAAAAAGATCGACGGAACCATAGTGGCCGGGACAGGAGCTGCCGGGCGTGAGATTCAGGGCGGGTATGCTTCGGATCTGCTCTCGGACGTCATGGCGAACAGCAGGGAGGGCGATATATGGGTGACGCTGCAGAAGCACGTAAACATCGTCGCCGTCGCCCAGCTGAACGGCCTGGCGGCAATTGTGCTGGTTAACGGGCGCGTGCCCGAGCCGGACACGCTGTCAAGAGCCGAGGAAATGGCGGTCCCGATCATATCCACTCCGCTGCAGGCCTTTGATGTCGCAGGCATTTTATACGCTTTGGATATTCGCGGAAGGAGGCCCGTCTGAGGGTGTTCATGGTGGACACGCACATTCACACCTGCCTCTCACCTTGCGCGGAGCTGGACATGCATCCGGCGGCGCTGATCGATGCTGCCGTCCGCGCGGGGCTGGATTCCATCGCCGTATGCGACCATAACTCGGCCGAGAACGCCGGCGCCGTCCAGCGCGCCGGGCTTGCGGCGGGACTGGCCGTCATTCCGGGGATGGAAATCACCAGCGCGGAAGAGGTCCACATCCTGGGGCTGCTGCCGGACCTTGAATCGGCAATGGTTCTCCAGTCGAAGGTTTACAGGTCGCTGCCGGGGCGGAACGACGAAAACACATTCGGGATGCAGGTCGTGGCGAACGAGTTCGCCGAAGTCCTCGGCTTCAACGAGCGCCTGCTCGCCGGAGCGACAACGTTGAGCCTCGAGGCGGTTGTGGCCGCGATCCACTCGGTAGATGGATTGGCAGTGGCTTCCCACGTGGACCGGGAAGGTTTTGGAATCATCGGCCAGCTGGGCTTCATTCCCCCGGAGCTTCCCCTGGACGCGATCGAAATATCGCGGCGAATGCCTCTAACCCGCGCGCGGGCGACCTATGCTCCCGGAGGGGAGCGCCCGATCCTCTGCGCGTCCGACGCCCATGAACCCGGGGATATCGCAAGGGCGGCGACCTATATCCTGATGGAGCAAGCGACACTGCAGGAACTGCGCCGGGCCCTTGCCGGTGAGGGAGGGCGAACAATTCTCGGCGGAGGAAGGCCCATGGAAGATCTTGCATTGCACATCCTGGATATTGTGCAGAACAGTCTGGAATCCGGCGCAGGGACGATTGAGATCGAGATATGGGAGGATTCAAGGGAAGACCGGATGGCGATCGAGGTCCGGGATGATGGGCGCGGCATGGATCCTGAAACCGTTGCGAGAGTCACCGATCCGTTTTTCACCACGCGAACAACCCGCAGGGTCGGCATGGGTGTTCCCCTTCTGGCCGCCGCAGCCAAAGCGGCCGGGGGAGAGCTTACGGTCGATTCAAAGCCCGGATTGGGGACGCTTATCCGCGCGACCTTTCAGCACGGCCACCTGGACAGGGCGCCGCTGGGCGATATCGAAACGACTTTGATGGTGCTCCTGGCAGGTCAACCCGGCCGGAGCATTTGCTTCAGGCATAGGGTGAATGATCGGGAATTCGAGCTGGACTCCCGGGATTTCCTCGCGGCCGATATTGATCTGTCCTCTCCGGTCGGACTGGCGATTTTGCGGGAGGCCATCCGCAAAGGCGAATCCGGCCTGCAGGTTTCCGGACGCGGCCGGAGTGGAGTGTAGGCAAAGGTATTCCGTGCGCCGGATGGGATTGGAGATCCACGTCCCGGACAGAGCGCGATTAGCGAATCGGAGGCAACTATGGTGGATGTTTCGAAGGTAAAGGAAATCCTGGATCGGCACGGCGCAAAGCGAGAGCGCATGATTGCCATACTGCTCGACTGCCAGGAGGAGTATTATCACCTGCCCCGGGAAGTTCTGGAAGCAGTCGCGGCGGGAGTCAATATCCCCCTGACATCGGTCCTGGCGATCGCGACCTTCTTTAAAGCCTTCAGCCTGAAACCAATCGGGCGCTATCCGATCCGCGTGTGCAACGGCACAGCCTGCAACATCAAGGGCGGCCCCCTGCTGGTGGACGCCCTGGAGCGGGAACTGAAAATCAGGAAGGGGGAAACAACAGCAGACAACCTGTTCGGATTGGATACATTGAACTGCGTCGGCTGCTGCGGACTGGCGCCGGTCATTACCGTGGGCCAGGAAGTGCATGGGAAGGCGAAGATATCCTCCATACCCAGGCTGGTAAAGCAATACCGTCCGAAGGACCAGACGGAATCGAAGGAGGGACAAGATGGCGAGACTGTCCATTGATGACCTGAAGAAAATCCGGGAGGACGCAAAGCGCACACTGACTTTGCGATCGGGCGAGGCGCGCGCCAAGGTGACCATTCACATGGGCACCTGCGGCATTTCCGCAGGCGCGCGCAATGTGATGGGCGCCCTGCTGAAAGCGATTGAAGAACTTAAAGTTACCGATGTGATCGTCACGACTTCGGGTTGCGCCGGATTGTGCAGCCGGGAACCGATGGCGACCGTCGAAATTGCGGGGCAGGCCCCCGTGAAATACGCGGACCTGAAACCCGAGTCCATCGTGAGAGTGCTCAAAGATCATGTTCTCGGGGGCAAAATTGTTACCGAGTATGCCCTCGCAAGCGGCTGTGAAACTACCGGCTAGACGGCCGGCTGGGAGGTATGAATATCATGGCATTCCGCACACATGTGTTGGTTTGCGCAGGAACCGGATGTGTTTCCGGCAACTCTTACGCAACGGCAACGGCTCTGGAAACCGAGATTTTTAAGAAAGGCCTGGCCCAGGAAGTGCAGATCATCCGGACAGGCTGTCAGGGATTCTGCGCTGAAGGCCCCATCGTCATCGTGCAGCCGGATGGGGTCTTCTATTGCGGCGTCAAAGCGAAGGATGCGCCTTTCCTCGTCGAAGAGCACCTCGTAAAGGGCAGGCCCGTCAAGAAGCTGATGTATACGCCGCCTGAGACCAAGGGCCCGATTCCGGCATTGAAGGAAATTCCCTTCTTCGCCAAACAGAAACTGGTGGTGCTCAGGAACCGGGGCGTCATCGATCCGGAAAAGATCGACGACTACATCGCGGTGGACGGCTACACGGCCATCGAAAAGGCTTTGTTCCAGATGACTCCGGAGCAGATCATCTCGGAGATCAAGCGGTCCGGTCTGCGCGGCCGCGGCGGCGGCGGATTTCCGGCCGGCGTCAAGTGGGAGACGTGCCGGCATGCCGCCCAGCACCGCAGCGTGGAAGCCGTGATAGTGTGCAACGCCGACGAGGGAGATCCCGGCGCCTTCATGGACCGCAGCATCATCGAAAGCGATCCGCATTCCGTAATCGAGGGGATGATCATTGGCGCCCGCGCGATCGGGTGCAAGGAGGGCTTCGTTTATATCCGCCGCGAGTATCCCATTGCGCGGGAGCGCCTCCTGAAAGCCCTGGAACAGGCGCGCGACTACGGCCTGCTCGGCACCGACATCCTGGGCAGCGGGATGGATTTCGATATCGAGATCGTCCAGGGTGCCGGAGCGTTCGTGTGCGGGGAGTCGACGGCCCTGATGGCATCCCTGGAAGGGAATGTCGGGGAGCCGAGGGCCAAATACATCCATACCGTTGAGTATGGATACAAGAACCGCCCGACAAATCTCAACAACGTGGAGACCTGGGCCAACGTACCGCTGATCATAAACCGCGGCGCGCACTGGTTCAGCTCGATGGGGACCGGCAGCGTCTCCGACAACCCGTGGAACGGCAGCAGCGGAACTAAAGTCTTCTCCATGGTCGGCAAGATCAACAATACCGGCCTGATCGAAGTCCCCATGGGCATCTCGCTGCGCGAGATCATTTTCGACATCGGCGGAGGGATACCGGGAGGCAGGAAGTTCAAGGCTGTTCAGACCGGAGGGCCCTCCGGCGGCTGTCTGCCTGAATCCCACCTCGACATGCCCGTCGATTTCGACAGCCTGACGGAAGCGGGTTCCATGATGGGTTCGGGCGGGATGATCGTGATGGACGATCAGACCTGCATGGTGGATGTGGCCCGCTACTTCATCGCTTTCCTGACGGAGGAGTCGTGCGGAAAATGTTCTCCCTGCCGTGAGGGGCTTCGAACTTCGCTTGAGATTCTCGACGGGATCACCCAAGGCAAGGGGAAGCCGGGCGACATCGATCTTCTTCAGGAAATCGCGGAGGTCATGCAGGACTGCTGCCTCTGCGCACTCGGGACCTCGGCGCCGAATCCCGTTCTCTCGACCCTCCGTTACTTCAAGGATGAGTACGACGCGCACATCAAAGAGCATCGCTGCCCAGGCGGGGTCTGCAAGGAACTGATCGAATATACCATCGATCCGGATAAATGCGACGGATGCCACGCCTGCGTGCGGGGTTGCTCGGTACAGGCTATTACGGGTGATGTCAAGAAAACTCATACACTGGACAAGGCCAAGTGCGTCAAATGCGGGGCGTGCATCGAAGCCTGCAAACGCGACGCGGTCCAGAAGGTACCCAGGAGCTATGCGGCATGAAAACCATCAAAGTTAAAATCGACGATATCGAAACCGAAGCCGAGGACAGGACGCCGATCCTCTCCATCGCGCAGAAACTCGGAATCAAGATCCCGACCCTGTGTCATCACCCGCTCCTGGAGCCATACGGCGTCTGCCGCATTTGCACCGTCGAGGTAAGATCCGGCAGACGCGTCCGCATGGTGACGGCGTGCAACTATCCCGCGACCAACGGGATCGAGGTTCTGACGAATTCGCCCCGCGTCCGGCGCGACCGGAAACTGATCCTCGAATGGATGATGGCGCGCTGCGGGCACGTCAAAGTCATCGAAGATCTGGCCGCGGAATACGGCATCAAGGAACCCAGGTTCGGCCGCGGCGATGATGACTGCATCCTGTGCGGTCTGTGCGTCCGCGTGTGCTCCGATGTGGTCGGCGCCAACGTGCTCGGTTTCTTCAACCGCGGAGCGACGCGCGAAGTATCCACCGCCTACGGCGAGACCTCGGACAAATGCATCGCGTGCGGATCCTGCGCTTTCGTCTGCCCGACCGGAGCGATTCAGATAGAGAACGATTCCGCCCTGGTGCGCGAGGCGTTGCCGCTCGGGCCGCTGACTCCCATACACGTCCCCTTCCTGCAGGCCGTGCCCCACCAGCCTGTGATCGATCGCGATTCGTGCATCCATTTCAAAACCGGCGGGTGCAAGGTCTGTGAAAAAGTCTGCGAAGTGAAGGCCGTGGACCATACCCAGGAAGATGTCATCGAGAATATCGATGTCGGGGCCGTAATCCTCGCCACCGGGTTCCAGCAGTTTGACGCCAAGAGGATTTCCGAGTACGGCTACGGAATCTATCCGAACGTACTGACGGGGCTCGAATTCGAGAAGATGAACAGCGCTTCCGGGCCGACCGGCGGGCAGATCCTGATGAAGAGCGGGCAGACGCCGAAAAGCGTGGGCATTATCCACTGCGTCGGAAGCCGCGACGAACGCAACAACAAGTACTGCTCCCGCGTTTGCTGCATGTATGCCCTGAAATTCGCCCACCTGATCAAGGAGAAAACCGGAGCGGATGTGTACAATTTTTACATCGACATGCGCTGCTTCGGGAAAGGCTACGAAGAATTCTATCACCGCCTGCTCGAAGAAGAGGTTCGCTTCATCCGTGGACGCGCGGCGTCGATCAGCGATTTCCCCTTCAACGACCAGGAAAAGGGCAAGCTGATCATCCGCGTGGAAGACACCCTCATCGGCCAGGTCCGTCGCGTCCCGGTGGACATGGTCGTCCTTGCCACGGGGCTGGAACCGGTGGCGGATGCCACGGAAATCGCGCGCACCTTCAACATAAGCTGCGGCAACGGATTTTTTACGGAGAGGCACCCGAAGCTCGCCCCGGTATCCACTGCGACCGACGGCATATTTGTCGCAGGGACCTGCCAGGGGCCGAAAGATATTCCCGACACGGTCGCCCAGGCCGGAGCCGCTGCCTCGGCGGTCCAGGCTCTCATTTCCAAGGGGGAGATCGAGGTCGAGTCGGCCACCAGCGTGGTGGATCCGGAAAAGTGTTCCGGCTGCAGAATCTGCAACACCCTCTGCTCCCTGACCGCCATCACTTTCGACGAAGAGAAAAAGGTGACCGTCATCAATGACGTATTGTGCAAGGGATGCGGCACCTGTGCGGCCGCGTGCCCGAGCCACGCCATACAGGCGCGGCACTTTACAGACGAGCAGTTGTTCTCCGAGATAGAAGGAGTGCTGTATGACGTTCGAGCCTAAAATCGTTGGTATTCTTTGCAACTGGTGCTCTTACACCGGAGCGGACCTGGCAGGCACATCGCGTATAAAATATTCGCCCAACGTGCGGGTTGTTCGCGTGATGTGCTCGGGCCGAGTGGATCCTACGTTCATTCTGAAAGCGTTTGCCGACGGTGCGGACGGCGTTCTGGTGGCCGGCTGTCATCCGGGAGACTGTCACTATATCGAGGGCAACTACAAAACCATTCGCCGCATGGCGTTGCTCAAGCGGTTGCTTGCGGATTACGGCATCGAGCCGCAGCGGTTCCGGTTGGAGTGGGTTTCGGCCGGAGAAGGAGATCGTTGGGCCCAGGTGGTTAATGCTATAACAGAAGACGTGCGAAAGCTTGGGCCAACAAAAATAAAGCCGCCGACCAAAAAAAAGACGTCTCCTTCGGCAGCATAGAAAAAATCAAGGTATGGTTTCAGGGCTCAGGTCCAAAACCGCAAATGGCAACAGAAGATCCCAGGCCTGGGACCTGAGACCGGGGACTGAATATTGAAAGCGGAGGCAGGGATGGCAAAACTAAAGCTGGCAGCTTATTGGGCGGCTTCTTGTGGAGGGTGTGATGTCGCGATTCTCGATGTGCACGAGAAGATACTCGACCTCGCCGCGGCCGCGGATATCGTCTTTTGGCCGATCGCGACGGATTTCAAGTATAGCGACGTAGAGGCAATGCCGGACAACCACATCGACGTAACGCTTTTCAACGGAGCGGTGCGCACTTCGGAAAACGAGCACCTGGCGCACCTTTTGAGGGCAAAATCAAAGACGCTGGTGGCGTTCGGATCCTGCGCGCACCTGGGGGGGATTCCCGGGCTGGCAAACCTGTTCACGAAGGAAGACATTTTTAGACGCGTTTATCACACCACTCCCTCCGTGGTAAATCCAGACAAAGTGGAACCAGCACCGAAGTCTGAGTCACCTGAGGGAAGCCTGACGATCCCGGAATTCTATAACACCGTCAAGACTCTGGCCCAGGTGGTGGACGTGGACTACTATTTGCCGGGATGTCCGCCGACTCCGAAGCAGATATGGAATGTCGTTCAGGTAATCGTCGGTGGCCAGCTCCCACCAAAAGGTGCGGTTATTGGTGCATCCCAAAAAACCCAATGCGATGAGTGTCCGCGCAAAAAGCAGGAAAAAAAGATCACGGGTTTCAAGCGGCTCGCCACGGCGCAACCCGATCCGGACATATGTTTTCTGGAACAGGGATTCCTGTGCCTGGGTCCGGTCACACGGGGCGGCTGCGATGCCCGCTGCATGACTTCCGGCGTTCCATGCCGGGGCTGTTATGGCCCCCCGGACGGCATTCTGGACATGGGCGCCAAGGCCATCTCTGCAATAGCATCGGTGATCGAATCCAAAGAAGAGGCCGAGGTAGAACGTATCATTCAGCAAATCCCGGATACTCTCCGAAGTTTTAACCGTTTTGGAATTCCAGCATCACTTATCCCGAGGAAAATATCATGAAACGCATCTCGATTGATCCCATTACCAGGCTTGAAGGGCACGGAAAGATAGACATCTTCTTGGCGGACGACGGGAGCGTCGCGAACGCTTATTTCCAGGTCCCGGAATTGCGCGGATTCGAAAAGTTCGTCGAGGGTATGCCCATAGAGGAAGTTCCGCGCGTGGTGTCGCGGATCTGCGGCGTCTGACCGGCTTCTCATCACCTGGCCTCGGGTAAGGCCGCAGATGCAGTCTATAAGGTCGATCCTCCTCCAACAGCCAAAAAACTTCGCGAGATGTTCAACGCGGCAGCCTTTGTACACAGCCACATTGCCCACTTCTATGCGCTCGCTGCGCCTGATTTTGTGGTCGGCCCCGAAGCCGATCCCGCAAAGCGCAACATCCTGGGGATTGTTGAAAAAGTTGGCCTCCAAACAGCGGGTGAAGTCTTAAAGAGCCGCGCAATCGCACAGGACCTTCAAATCGAGATCGGCGGAAGGTCTACACATCCCGTATGGACGCTTCCCGGGGGCGTATCCAAGGGAATCACCGAGGACCAGCGAAAGGAAATAATTGAAAAAGCCAAGTATCTGGTGGAATTCTCAAAATTCTCGCTGAAGCTCTTCGAAGATGTTGTTCTTAAAAATAAGGCCTATTTGGATCTCGTCCTGTCAGATACATACGAAATGGACAGCTATTGGATCGGCACTGTTGATTCGAAAAATTGTGTGAACTTCTACGACGGTGATGCCAGAGTCGTCGATCAGAATGCGAAGGAAGTCTTCCGCTATAAGCCCCACGAATATCTTGAGTATATTTCCGAGAGAGTTGAGAAGTACAGCTATCTGAAATTCCCTTATCTTAAAAAGATTGGATGGAAGGGATTTGTGGATGGGCCTTCCTCGGGTGTGTACATGGCAACTCCGCTTTCCAGGTTGAACGCCGCTGACGGGATGGCAACCCCCTTAGCGCAGGAAGCGTATGAAAATATGTACAGCACTCTCGGGGGCAAGCCCATCAAGAAGCTTTTGGCAACGCACTGGGCCCGTCTGGTCGAATTGCTGTATGCGGCGGAAAGATTGCTGGAACTGGCGCAGGATCCGGAGACCGCATCGCCTAACATCCGGACGCTTCCCACAGCAACTCCTGAAGAAGGAGTGGGAATCGTGGAGGCGATGCGCGGGATCCTGACCCACCATTACAAGACGGACAAAAACGGTCTGGTAACGGAAGCCAACCTGATCGTCGGCACCACCAATAACAATGCCCCAATCTCGCTGTCCATCAAACGCGCCGCGCAGAAGTTGATTCAGCCGGGCAAGGACGTCGGGCAAGGGCTTTTGAATATGGTGGAAATGGCATTCCGCCTGTATGATCCGTGTTTATCCTGCGCAACGCACTCGCTGCCCGGCCAGATGCCGCTTGTTGTGCAGGTCATTAATGCCAACGGAGAGGTCGTTCATCGGGAGGGCCGGGACTGACAGGCGCAGAGGACATCAGCAAGGTTGAACGTTTGCCCATTAAACGTTGAAATTGCACCAGAGGCCTGCAGGAATATACGGAGAGCATTTGCGCCCCGGTACGAAACATTCCTATCCCGATGTTTGAAATCCGCGCACATTGGCGCGGCGACAAAACCCATGAAGACGCGCATTATTGGTCTGGGCAACTCGATACTCACAGACGACGGCGTGGGGATCTATACCGCCCGTGAGGTATCCAGGCGTTTATCCGCGTCCGGCCTTCGGGATTCCGTGGACATTGTGGAATCGGAGGTGGCAGGATTCGCCCTTATGGAACTGATGGCCGGTTGGGACCGCGTCATTCTGATCGATTCTGTCCAATTCGAGGGATTGGAATCCGGAAAAGTGATCCGTATCGCGCCCGAAGACCTTCACACGTCCCTGCGACTACGTTCCGTGCACGATATCGATCTGCCGACAGCGCTTGAACTGGCCCGACGGATGGGGATCCCCATGCCCCGCAGTCTCACGATATTCGGCATCCAGGCGGAGGACTGGCTGACGCTCGGCGAATCCCTGACGGATGCGGCAGAGCGCGGCATGAAGACAGCCGCAGACCTCGTCCTTTCCGAACTGGATCGGGAAGGAGTAATGGGTTCGAGATCCGAAATTCGGAATTGATTCCGGCAATTTCGGGACTGCCCGGATGCCCCCGGCGGCAGGCGCCTCCAGGCCGGTCCGAAGTCGCAACTCTCGAATCGCGCATTTCACGTCCGGGTTCCGACCATGGTTGCCAGCGACAACATAATCCGATCCAGCATCAAGGCTCGCCTCATCAAAGTCTTTACCCTCGCCATTCTGATTCCGTCCGTGGTTACCGCCATCGTCGGCGTATTGATGATCCGCAAACAGGTCAATTTTCAAGCTCAGGCTAGGGTCACATCGGATCTGGAGGCAGCCAAGGAGATCTATCAGAATTACCTGGAACGTCTCAAGGATTCATTGCGGATCCATGCCACCCGAATGATCATTTACGGGGCGCTTGACCGGAGGGATCCGTCCGCGCTCGATGCCGAGATGCATCGGATTCTGAAGGCCGAGCGGCTGGACATCCTTACCCTTACGGACGCATCCGGGGATGTATTTTATCGCACCCGCAATCCCGCCATCGTGGGCGACGATGCCCGCGGCGACATTTTCGTGAAGCACGTGCTCCAAAACAGGCAGCCGGCTTCCAGCACGGACACTATCCCCCGGAGTGAACTCCTCAAGGAATCGCAAGAGCTGGCGGACCAGGCATCCATGGACATTACGCCGACCCGTATGGCCGGCCCCTCCGGTAAAACGCGGATCCAGTCCGGAATGGTATTGAAAGCCGCCGCGCCCGTGTTCACGGCAAGCGGGCGGTTTGTCGGGGTTCTTGTCGGCGGGATCCTTTTGAACAGAGATTACGAGATTGTCGATAGAGTCCAGACGACCGTATTCAAGGGAGAGTCCTACAAGGGCCAGCCGGTGGGGACCGCCACTATTTTTCAGGACGACGTCAGGATTTCCACCAATGTCAGGAATGTCGACGGCAGCCGTGCCATCACAACGATTGTCTCCGCCGAAGTTGCGGACGCAGTCCTGGGACGCGGGGACACCTGGCGCAGCCGGGCGTTCGTGGTGAACGACTGGTACATATCGGCATACACGCCCATCCGAAATCTGGCCGATAAAACCATCGGGATGCTTTATGTCGGCATTCTCGAACGTCCTTACAACGATACTCTCTGGAAAAATCTTTCTGTGTTCCTCGGCATCACGATCCTGGCCATGGGTTTGATCAGCGTCGTTGCCATGGGCGTGGCTTATCAGATATCCCGGCCGATTCGTGCCATGGCCGACGCCGCGAAGAAAATCGCCGAGGGGGACTATTCCCAAAAGGTTGAAGTGTCGTCCGACGACGAGATCGGATTTCTGGCGAATAACTTCAACAACATGGTCTCCGAGCTCGTAGGGGCGCATCAGGAACTCAAGGAGTGGGGGGAAACGCTTGAGCGCAAAGTCGAACAAAGAACGGCCGAGCTGAAGGCCATGCAGGCCCATCTTATTCAATCGGAAAAACTGGCGGGCGTCGGGAAACTGGCGGCAGGCGTGGCCCACGAAATCAATAATCCCCTCACGTGCGTGCTCACCAACAGCAGCCTGATTCTGGCCGATCTGCCTCCCGACGATCCTCGCCGCGAGGACCTGCAGACCGTCGTTGATGAGACGCTTCGCTGCCGGAAGATCGTCAAGGGTTTGCTCGATTTCGCCCGGCAGACAAAACCTCAGAAACAGTCCCTGGATCTCAACAGAGTCGCGGAGGATGTTCTGGCGCTGGTCAGAAACCAGGCTTCTTTCCAGAACATCGCCATCCGCACGGAGCTGGATCCCGGCATCCCCGCTGTTCTGGCCGATGCGGACCAGATGCGGCAGGTGGTGCTGAACATCATCCTCAATGCGGCCGATGCGATGCCTCAAGGCGGCAATCTTCGTATTCGTTCCTGCATGGAATCCGGATCCGGCCGGGTAATGCTGAAAATCTCGGACACGGGGCCGGGAATCCCGGCGGAAATCCAGGACAAGCTGTTTGAACCCTTCTTCACGACAAAAAAAACCGGGACGGGGCTGGGGCTGGCCATAGCTTACGGAATCATGGAACGGCACAAGGGAGAGCTCAAACTGGAGAGTTCACTGGGCCATGGCACCACCGTAAGCGTGATTCTGCCCACCGATGTCCAGGCGATTGATGATTAGTATGGATGCACCGAAAGTCCTTGTGGTCGACGATGAGCCCGCCATCTGCAGGTCCTGTGAAAAGATACTGTCCCGCGAAGGCTACCTGGCAAAAATCGCCTACTCCGGCAAACAGGCCATTCATTTGCTCGAGCAGGAACCTTTCGACATCATTTTTACGGATCTGAAAATGGCCGAAATGGGCGGAATGGAGCTGCTGGGAACCCTGCGGTCGCGCTTCCCTGATGTTGTGGCCGTGGTCATTACCGGCTACGCCACGATCGCTTCCGCAGTGGAAACCATGAAGATGGGGGCATTCGACTATCTTCCCAAGCCGTTTACCCCGGAGGAGATGGCGGCTGTAGCCAAAAAGGCCTGGGAAAAGAGGCAGAACCTGGTTGAGAGCCGGGCTATCGCTCATGGAGAAATGCTCCCCGAATTCTGCGGCATCGTGGGGAAAAGCCCGAAAATCCAGGAAATCTTCCGAATGATCCGAAAAGTGGCGCCCACATCCAGCACGGTATTGATTGTGGGCGAAACCGGCACCGGCAAAGAGCTTGTGGCGCACGCGATTCACGCCTCAAGCCCGAGGAGCGAGCACCGGTTCTGCGCTGTCGACTGCGGGACCCTTTCCGTTGAGCTTCTCGAAAGCGAGCTGTTCGGTCACATCAAAGGCTCGTTCACCGGAGCCGTCGCCAATAAACAGGGGATCTTTGAAGCAGCGGACCAGGGCACGGTTTTTCTGGACGAAATCTGCAACATTAACCTCGAAATACAGGGCAAACTGCTGCGCTTCATTCAGGAGCGGGAATTCCTTCCGGTCGGAGGCACGGAAACAAAGCATGTGGATATCCGGCTTATTTTCGCAACCAACCGGGACCTGGAGAAAATGGTAGCGGAGGGTACATTCCGGGAAGACCTCTATTACAGGCTGTATGTCTATCCCATCCAGCTGCCTCCTCTGAGAGAGCGCCGGGAAGACATTCCCGTGCTCGCCTATCACCTGCTTTCAAAAATGCAGGCTCAGGAAGGAAAAAAAATTACGACCATATCGGAAGCCGCTCTCGGGGTGCTCGAGCGTTACGACTGGCCGGGAAACATACGCCAGCTCGAGAGTACACTCGAAAGAGCCGCAATCTCGTGCGATGGGACCGTGATTGAACCGCATCACCTTCCTCTGGCCATTACGCGGGCAGGGCTCCCGGAGTCCTATCCCGTGCCTCAAAACAACAGGGAGTTTCTTGCGCTGAAGAAAAAACTGCGGGAGCAGGCAATCGGCGAACTGGAGCGGGAATTCGTTCTCGAGGCGCTGCAGAGAAACGAGTGGAATGTCACGCGGGCGGCTCAGGATGTAGACATACAGCGGCCCAACTTTCAGGCGTTGATGCGCAAACACGGGATCCGGTCGGGACGCACCGATTCGGAATAGGAAAGCCTCCCGGTGGATTGCGCGGAGCAACCCATCCCGGCCGCGCATGCGTTGATTTTCTTTTCGCGGGACTCGCCCAATCCGCGGCCCGGTTCAGGCTGAGCCCTTGAAGGGAATGCAGAATGCGGCATGGATCCCTGAACCCCGGTTGTCGGTCAGCAGCCTGCAGCTTTCATTTGCCGGCACCTGCGCCCGCCGGATCCGCCTGAGGAATGCTGTCGAGAAATCCGAGATCAAGCGAGTTTGGATCCGCATTGACCGCAAAAGGAACCTGCGGCTGCGGGAGCGCCGCACTGGGGGCAGAATCGGTTGGGCGCCGGCGCAGCAGCATCCGGCGGGGGCGTCACGCCTGCCGGTTCTCCCGTAGCGGCTTCGGGTTCTTTGGCAGCCTTGACCTCAGCTCTGATGGCCTCAATTTCCGCTCTTTTCCTGGCGATATCGGCTTCAACCGAGGCAATCTGCTGCTCGACTCCGGTGATCGGATCGAGCAGCTCTCTCATCTCCTGCGAGTCGAGGGTTCCGGCACGCAGCATCCTGATCGCCATTTCGCCGATCTTCAGCTTGCTTTGCTGGATCTGGCCCCTGCAATCGCCGATCGTCTTTTCAAAATCGCCGATCTGGCCGTTGATTTTCTGGATCCGCATAAATTGATCCACTTCCTTCTTGCCGCGATCCACCACATCGCCAACCGCCTTGGTCACACGATCCAGTATCGACATCCCACACCTCCTTTTGGGAAATACAATACCACGAGATGGGAGGCAGCGGATGCAAGACTCTTCTCGATTTCAAGCCTGCTTCCGGAGATAATCAAGATTATGGCATGGGACATGGAGGACCATCCCGGGATGGAAATAGCGGCCGGACAGGGCACGATCCGGATCGACACGGAAGGGGAATGGTCCTACAAAGGGATTGAAATTCCGAGGCGCGACCTCATTGCGTACTTTTACAGGAACCTCCACCGGGACGAATCCGGACAATATTTCATCAGGATCGGTCGGCAGTCCTGCGGCGTGGTCGTAGACGACGCAGCCTATGTTGTCCGGGCCGCCTACTGGGACAGCAGCCGCAACTCCGGGGAATGCGTCCACCTGCGCCTCTCGGACGACAGCATCGAGGACCTGGATCCGGGCACACTATGGATCGGGCGGGAAAATGTCCTTTATTGCAGGGTCAAGCGGCTGCTTTTCGAAGCCCGTTTTTCCAGATCCGGCTACTACCAGCTCGCCGAACACATCCAATATGATCCGGATCGCGATGCCTGCTTTCTTCCGCTCGGAGGACATCGGTACTACATTGCCGATGCCGCGCCGGGATTCGCCACCGATTAGGCCATTGGGATCCAGTGCTGTCCAAATTGGCCCATTGAAAGCAGAGGGCTCATTGAAAGCATTCAACGTGTGGCTCATGAAGTACCCCTGCAAGGACGAGGTTGGCACCAAGCCCCGGTAGGGGCGGAAGGATCGAAAGCTAATTTGGACAAGAGTGATTGGGATCAGCCCGGAATGCCGCGATCGACTATAGCGGCAGCCGGGCCGGTTGCGGACATTGCGGTTAGCGCCGCGAGGCAAAAAAAGCTTTCAGAATCGATCCGCATTCCTCCTCGAGTATCCCCGGAGTCACCCGGATCTTGTGGTTCAGCGCGGAGGCGTCCGCGAGATGGAAGCAGGACTGTATCGCGCCGGCTTTGGGATCGGCAGCCCCGAAGATGATTTCTTCAACCCGGGCATGGATCATGGCCCCAACACACATGACGCACGGCTCAACCGTCACGATCAGGACGGAACCCGGAAGCCTGTAATTCAGGCTATTGTGGCAGGCCTGGCGCAGGGCGACGATTTCGGCATGGGCCGTGGGATCATTCAGCCGGATGGAACTGTTGTGGCCCCGCCCGACAATCTTTTCATTCACCAGAAGCACCGCGCCCACGGGAACTTCCCCCTCGTTTTCGGCCTTACGCGCCTCGGAGAGAGCTTCCCGCATCCAGCATTTTGCCGTTTCCAAGTCCATGCAATCCCCCAAGGCCGTTCAGCGCCCTCAGCCGGACGGTTGCAATTCCCAGGGCCTTCCGCTTCAACGCCGGATCCGAACCGGCCTGTCCGACCTGCAGTCTTCAGGACGTCAACCGGCAGGTCCTGCAATGCTGCATCGCCTCGCCGCGAAAATATTTCTGCAAGGAGCCCCATCCAATGATTTCACAAATTTCGCGGAGAATATCAACGAATTTTTGCGAAATCCGCAAGATATCCGTTTCATAATCGAATACAATGCGCGACATGGTTGTTCCCAGAGCGACGCTGAGTTTTTTAAAGCTTGCCCTCACCCTCCTGCTTCTGTTTCTGGTTTTCCGCTCCGTCGATATATCCGGGATCCGCGGCGACCTGCATGCATTCGACCGATCATCGCTTCTCCTGCTCCTGGCTCTTCTTTGGGCGGGCCAACTTGTCTGTTCGGAGCGCTGGCGCGTCTTTGCCGCATGCTTTCAAATGCGGGGAAGCTACCTGAGTTTCGTTCAGATGTATTTCACCGGCATGTTTTTTAACATAGGGCTACCCTCACTTATCGGGGGGGATGTGGTCAAAGCTTACATTGTCAGCAAAAAAAACGGTCGGCCACTGCAGACGGGACTGGTTTCAGTCCTGCAGGACAGGGCCGCGGGACTGGTTTCGCTCCTCCTTTACGGCACTCTGGCGATTCTGGCCTTCCCGATCCATTGGAGGGGATTCCCCTTGTGGGGGGCATATTTCTTTTGCTGGACGGCTTCCGGCATCGGGTTCTGGGCGGTCTTGAGAGGCGAAAAACTGTACTCCCAGCTTGTCAGGCAGGGCTGTTTGACCCCCATGCAGAAAATGCTACGGACCATCGCGGAATTTCATCGGGAACTGGGATCCTGCCGCCTCCGGCCGGCTGAAATCTTCCGGATTGCCTTCTATTCATTGCTAAACTCGGCTTTGGTACTATGGATCTGCCGGCAGGTGACCGTAGCGGCGGGCCACGAGGTGCCTGTCGTCGGTTTTTCGGCCCTGTATCCGCTGGTCACACTCGCAACCATGCTCCCCATAACACTCGGCGGGCTGGGCGTTCGCGAGTGGTTTTATGTCGAAGCGCTGTCAATCGTGGGAATTCCGAGAGCTCCGGCTCTAGCAATTTCTCTTGCCACATCGGCGCTGCTTCTGCTATGCAATCTCGCCGGATTGTTTTTTTTGCCCGGCATTCCGATCGATTTGCGGCCGCGGGCCAAAAATCCGTCGAAGGATTACGGCCGGGCTTGATACGACAGGGCATCGAATGCCCTTGGGAGTGATATAATTTGAAAAACAGGTTTGCCATGGAAAACTCAAACGAAGAACGCCTGAAGATTGCAGTGTTCATTGATTTCGATAACATCGCGATCGGCGTAAAGCAATCCCTCAACCGCAACTTTGACGTCGGTACGGTCCTCGAGGCGATCAAGGAAAAGGGCGAGGTAGTTACCAAAATCGCATACGGGGACTGGAAGCGCGCGGAAGATTTCAGCCGGGCCATGACCCAGCACGCCGTTCAGATGGTGCAGCGGAACCTCACCCCGGGCGGCGATAAAAACGGGGCCGATATCGCGCTCGCGCTGGATGCCCTCGAAATGGCTTTCACTCGCGACCATATCAATGCATTTGTCATCGTGGGCGGAGACAGTGATTTCATTGCCCTGGTTGAAAAGCTGAAGCAGTACGACAAAACGGTCTTCGTGGTCGGAGGACGCGCATTCACAAGCGTCATCCTCCAGAAAAACTGCCACGAGTTCATCTCCTATGAGAACCTTGTCGGCATTCACACAGGGGCCCGGAAGGCTTCCGGCAAATCCCAGGGTTCCAGCACTTCGGCTCTTGCGAACGCCCTTCCCATTATCCGCAGAGCTCTTAAAATCCTCTCCGACCGCGAGGTGTCGCCGCAGCTGGGGCTGTTGAAGAGCACCCTGCTCCAGCTCGATTCGACTTTTTCGGAAAGAGATTATGGAGTCAGCAGCTTCCGCGATTTCATCCAGAAGCTGGCGGACGCCGGATTCGTCCATTTGAAGCAGGTGGACCGGAGCCTCCTGGTCGAACTCAAAGAAGCCGAGGAAGAGCAAAGGGATTACGCGGAACCCCCGGCGGCTGCGCCGGAGCCCGCGCCGGAGCCTGCCGCGGCGGCCCCGGAACAGGCGGCAAGCGCAGCTCAGGCATCCGAGGCTATCCATGTTTTGCAGGATCTTCTCCGGGAATCGAGATTCAAACCGCACTGGCCGATGTATCTTCGGACATTCAAGCAGCTGCTGAGATCCCTTCAGCCGCCCTTTGATGAACGCCAGTACGGATTGTCGAGCACTTACGACCTGGTCCGGCAAGCCCAAAAGGACGGATTGCTTCGCGTGGAACGAAACCGGCAGGGAATCCTGCGCATCTTCCCGGCCGAAAGGTATCCGAAGGCGGTCCAGGAACAGCCCGCAGAAGACCAGGCCCCTGTTGAAGCAATCCAGGCGGAAATGGAAACGGCAGTTCCCGAAATGGAAACCCTGACGCGCGAAGCCGAGCCTGTCTTCCAGATGGAAACCGCCGGGAGTGAACCGGAGCCTCCGGCAGAAATCACGGAACCCCTGGCGCCGCAGGAGACCACCCTCGGAAATCCGCCGGTGGGGGTTATGGAGACGCCGGCTCCCAAACCGAAAACCAGGCGAAAAACGGTTTCGCAGGCTCCCGCAAAATCCGCGAAAGGGGATAAGCGCAAAACCAAAGCTGCAAAAGAAAAAGCAAAAGACAGTCCAAAACAGCCGCGAGCTGAATAGGAATCGGTCGGGAGAAAGCCGGGCCGCGGATTGCACGAATCCCCGGATGCGCCAGGATCCAGGCCCGTTCTCAAAAAATGCGTGCTGCTTTCCGGAATTTATTTTCCATCGCTCGAGGGATTTCCTATGAACTGGGAGTGGATCTCCGAAAAAGGCACGAGCTTGGTGGCGGGCAGTGCCGGGCTCTTTTTTTTGGCGGTCGCGCTGCTGGACAGGCGGTACAGATACTTCTTCCTGTGCGCAGCCGCCGTCGCCTTCTTTTACGCGCACAAGCGGTTTAAAAAACGCGACACCCCCTTTGAGAAGCATGAAAGGGAGATTCGCCGCAAGCGCCTGTAGCCGGGACAAAAAAGGGGTAAAAGGTTTTCTCCTTTTACCCCTTGCGATCAAACGCGGGACAGGCCGCTACTTCGTGCGCCGGTTGATCATGATCAACATATTCTTGGCGCTTTCCAGCTTGGCCTCGTCTTTGCCGGTCTCCACGTATTTTGTCAGCAGTTCCTTGGTGCGGCTGTCTTTTTCCTTGCCGTCCGCATAATACATCTGTCCAAGATCGAAATAGGCATCCGCATTGTCCGGATTCACTTTCAGGACCCGCTCCAATGCGGCTTCCGCGAGCTGAGGCTGCTTGTTCTTGGAGCTCGCCGCCAGTGCCAGCAGCGTTTGTTCCGGGCTCTGGGATCCTGCAGCCTTCGGATCCGCCAGCACCTCAACGGCTTCGTCGTATTTCTTGGCGTCCAGGTAATATTGCGCAAAGGAATTGCGGTATTCGCTTGCTTTATCGGCGGGAGCAAGCTCGATGGACTTCTTGAATGCGGCCGCAGCGGCATCTTCCTGGTTCAGCTTGCCGTGCGCACGGGCCATTTGCCGCCACAGCGGCGATTGCTTGTCCTGCGGCACCATGGTTTTGGATTCCTCATATTTTTTAAGCGCGCCCGCGGCGTCTCCATCCTGAAGCATCTTATTCGCCTCGTTCATGATGGCCTGGGCCTTGTCCAGAACCATGCCTTCCTTTCTGGCGTTAATCTGAGCTTTCAGGTCCGTGTATGCTTTTTCCGCCGGTTTCAATTTGAGGGCATTATCGAGAGACGCCATCGCCTCGTCGAACTGTTTGGCGTTGGTGAGCGCAATAGCAAGATTGGCGTGATATTCGGAATTATTCGGATCGGATTTGACGGCTTCCTTGAACTGGGCCACTGCCTCGTCATATTTCTGCTGCCTTAGGGCGGCCTCTCCTCTGAGCGCCGGCATCTTCTTCAGCAGTTGTTGTGCGTTTTGACTCATCTGCTCGTACGGATTCGGACCGTTGGGATTCGGAGACGGCAAAGTCAAATACGCGCGCGAAAGCTCGATGGTCCTTTTCAGCATCTCGATGCCCTGATCGAATTTGGATTGCTGCAGGTAGGCGATGGCCAGGTAGTATACGCCATCGGGGTTGGAGGAATTTATCTCAAACGACTGAACAAACGATTTCTCGGCATCCGCGAATTTGTTCTGCTTGTAGCTTTCGAGGCCCTGTTTCAGCAGCTCGAACGCCCGGGTTTCCTCCGCCGGATCTTCGAAATGAAGCTTTTTGTCTGCGCCGGGAGCGAACTTGAGCGTTATGGTCTGCGGGCTTCCGCTGACCAACGCGAATTCGTAAAGTGCCGGGACAAAACCCTCCTTGCGCCCCACGATTCTGTAGGCTCCGTCCTCAATTTTCCCGAAATCGGCGATCCCCTGTGCGTCCGATTTCTTGTCCTTGGACTTCTGGCTTTTAAGCTGAAACGCTACCACCTTGACGCCCTGTACAGGATTCCCGGAAGCATCCGCACATTTCACTTGAAGCGTCCCGTTTTGCGCAAAAGCCGGGAAAGCAGCAAACAGCATGGAAAAAGAGATCAAACAGACAAAAAAAGTTTTGAAGCATCCTATTTTCATGGCAAATCTCGTTGAGTTTTCATTGGTACAAAGCAAAGCCTGCCTCTTTATTGCAGGCGCCGATTAAGCTTTTTTCCGGCGAACTCCAAGCCCGCCCACACTTACGCCTATCCCCGATTGGCCCCATAGACATTACACGCAACAGGCCAATCTTGCAACTAATGATCGCGGCGGCATAAAATTGTTGCACAATTTCCAGCAAATCCCGCCATTCAGGTCAAGGCAAAGCGTGCGCGAGCAAGGCCGAAACCGTGCCTCCCTCGATCCCGTACCGGTCGAAAACCGGGCAGACTGGGGGCCCGCGGCTTCCGTGCCCCCTACGGACCTCAGGGAAATCATGGTTTGCCTCTCCGGGAATCGCCGGGCGTCACCTCCCCTCCTAAGGGATTTTCACGACAAGCCTGGCCGTTCCGGTATTGCCGTCTCCGTCGCTGGCGCGGATTCCGATCAGATGCTCTCCCGTTGAAAGCTCAGAAGTCGCAATCCTGTATTCCTCCTGGACCGAGTCGGCAATCCCATCCACGGGAAAAACAAGGAACCACTCGCCGCCGTCGATCGAGAATTCGGCCGTAGCGATTCGTCCGGTGAGCACGCGGGCTCGGAATTGCGCCTCCACTCTCCTCCCGCTCATTCCATTTCCCGTGATTTCCACCTGAGGAGTGGCATTGGCAATCACGAACGGGTCCGAAACGAGCTCACCGATGAGGTACTTGTCGTAAGGATTCCCGGGCGCATCGCTCGCCACAACCTTTAATCGGTATATGCCGTCGGGCAGAGCGGCCGCATTCAACGTATAGAAAGTATCGATGAGCTTTTTCTCAAGCAGTTTCCAGTCCGATTCCCCGTCGCCTCTGAAATAAAGGGCGTATTCCAGGGAATCGTCGTTATCGTCGGTCGCTTTCCAGGTGAAGGATTGGGCTCCCAGCTGAAGGACTTGACGGGGAGGCATGGGCTGTTTCTCTTTTCCCCGTTCCCGAGGAGCATTCAGCGAGCGTCCGTCCAGGCCGGTGGAAGAGGTGTAAAGCGTCAGCCCCCCTGCGGCCAGCGACGGTTGTTTCTGAAGCTCGATTCCATAGGGCAGCACCTCGATGCTGGTCACCTGAGGCCGAAGGTTTTGCTGCAGATAGGCCACCTGGACCTGCTCCAACGTATCGGCCATGGGACCGGAAGCCGCGCCGGAACTGTTTTTAAATGTCGCACGCCATTGCAGGTAACGCGCCCGGGGGCTGGTGATCTGCTGTCCGGGGCTGCCGTATGCCGGGCTCCAGTCGCTCCAGGAACTGTCCGCCTTATCGGTGTTGCCTGTTCTGGTAGAGAGCTCTACCGTCGCACCCGAAGGATTTGCAATCCGCCACGAAATTTTCCCCCAGGAGGCAACCGTTTTTGCATCCAGGGCGCTGGATTCATAGGTGCCGGACTGGGCCCTTTGCGGCCGGAGCTTGTATACCTTGCCCTGGTTGCTGCTGCTGACATACACGGCATCTCCGTCCACAAGCAGGCGTGTCAAATCCTCCTCGGGAGTATCCGAGACCACGGTCACCTGCTTGGCTGCGTCAATGGAGAGGAGCCGCCCCTTGGGGCCCGTCGCAATCATGAGGGATGAATCGCCGCGCACCACTGCGTCAAAGACTGTCTGTTCGCTGGAGCTGTAGACGGTCTCTATGCTTCCTTCCTTCGTGATGGCGTATACGGCCGATTTGGCGCCTGCGGATTCTTTCTCTCCGCCGGGTGCTGTGACGGCCTTTGTCTCCTTGGCTTTTTCCGCAATCCCCTGCACGGCCTCGATTGTGATCGTTCCCGAAGAAACTGCGGCGCCGGCGGCTGATGCGGCCAATGGTTTGGGCGGCGGCGCCACTTCCGCGCCCCTGGCGGAAGTCGCAATGGCATACACAGCGCCGAATCGATCCATCGTCAGCGAGCGGATTTCCTCGAGCGGAGCATCCATCAAGGCAAATCCCTTGCCTGCCGGCGTGATTTCCAGGATCAATCCCGCGGGGGAGGTCCCGGCCAGCAGATTGTTGCTGCTTCCCCTCGCCAGGCACACAACATGGTTGTCGCCGCATGTGTAAAACGTGGATTTCGCCCCGCTCTTGTCGACTTTGTAGATGATGCCGCTGGCGCCTGTTGCAACGTTTAGACTGCCTGCGTCGTCGAAAATCAACGACCAGATGTATTTGCTCTCCGGATCGCAGAAATCGGTCGCCTGGTTAGGCCCCGTTACCTTGTAAACTTTCCCATCGGGCGAGGTCCCGACATAGAGGGCGTCGGAAGCGTCCAGCGCCATGGCGAAAACGTTCAGCTCCTTAGCCTGAAAATACAGGCTTCCCTTCCCTTGCGGATCAACCTTGAATACTTTTCCCTCATCGCCGGTGCCAATGAAGAGGTTGCCCGCCCTGTCGCGCACCATGGAAAAAACGTAGGACTGGCCCGTGTCATAAACAAGATCGTATGCGGGCGCAGAATATATTTTCCCATCGGGAGAAAGGGACACACGATCGAACCTTCCTTTGAGCAGGTCCGCCTGTGAAAAATTTTCCCAGAATTGAGGAATCACGCCCCATGCAGCCGCGGAAAGGATGAGCCAAACAGTCAGCAAAGCAGGCCTTCGATATCGCATGATGTCTCCCAATAACTGTGTTTCCGTAATCCGGCTGCCAGCCGCGGGCGCAAGAGGTATTAGCGCCTCGCGGCTTCCTTCATGCGGCAAAATTTCGACGCCAGAGTGCAGGCAAGAGTTCGCGCTCCAAAAAGCAGGTCAAGGTTTTACCACGAGTCTCAAGATTTTTGCGCCTTCAATCAAAAAGTCCGACGGCGGCAGCTCGTGCTCCAGAAGCGTGGAAGTTCGAATCGGGCTGATGGCCCCCGACTTGCGATCCGATTTCAGGATGGAAAGGTAGGACGGGGGCAGGCCGGGCAAACCTTCGCCTTTAACCAGCGCCCCGGGTTCCTGTCGGAAAAACCGCACATAGAGCCGGTCGTTCTTCCGAATGTTGTTAATAAACCGGATGAGCTGCGTGAGGTCGCGCGGGACCAGGATGTCCCCTTCTTCCTTGTCCTCCATGGACATGATCGACGTGCCGTCGGCAACCAGCATCAGCATCGGGCCCGGAGAAGCATTCTCCGGAATTCTGACCGGATAGGCTTCCCGCAGCGACTCCCCGTTCGCCTTCTTGTAGGAAATTGCCAATTCCAGCGACTCGCCGGCTTTCACCTCGGTGCGGCTGAAACTGATGGAGTCCAGCAAGGCAGCCTGGTCTGTCTCCTGAGCCGAGATTTCGAGGTCGATATTTTCAAGATCCAGGTTCTTATAGCCCGCAGCCATCAGGTAATTGACCGGGACCGCGACGGACAGGGACGCATCCGAGGGTACGCCGTCGGTCGAGGAAAAACGGTTGTTGATTTCTATCGGCTGTTGGTCCCTGATGTGAATCTTCCCTTTGACTCTAAGGGTGGTGGATCCCTGGGCGCGTTCTGTCGCAACAATTGTGTTGTACACGGTGAGGTTGATCAGAAGGGGCGTAAGAAAAGGATCCCGGGCCAGCTCGTACTTTAAATCCTTCCGGACTCCGCGGCTCGTCGTCAGGTGCACATTCAGCGGTACCATGCGCGGCACATCCCCGATGATGCCGTAAATTCCCATTCCCCTGTCCTGGCGGATGGCTCCGGCCTGCTCGCCCGTTTCAAGGATCTTGAAGGAACTCTCGAGGCTCGGGAACACCGTGATTGCCCGCGCCTTGTGCATGGGGAGTTCGGTAAAACCGAGTTCCAGCAGACTGTGGCCGAAGGCATAGACCTTATTGCCGTCCACATGCGTGACCGTCCCTCCGGCCGAGACATCCAGATCCCCCCGAACCAGCGGAACAACGATATTGGAGCCGGGCACGAAGGGCGAATCCTCAGAATGCCGCGCAGATCCGGGGGCGGATGAGGGCTTCGATCCTCCGGTTCCCTGCAGCAGCGAAAGCCCCATGGCTCGAAGCCGCGGCGCGAAAGCATTCAGAGTCGCCGGATGGAATCCGCCCAGGCTGAGCGGTGTGGCAATGGGCACCAGCGAGTGGCCTCCGAAGGCAGCAAGAGTCGGCTGCTCCTTGAGGCCCCCTGTCCGCACGGGCAGCTCCTTCAAACCGTATCTGCCGCCTGAAGGCGTCACTGGAACATTTTGCAGATTGCTCTTCTTTATAACTCCCTTGGTTCCGGAAGACGGGTCGACCGGTTCATCGAAAGCTTGAACCATTTGGGTAATGGGCGTAATTCCGCAGATTGGCTCTTTGGCAAATGTATAGGAAAAGGCAATTGCGCCCAGAAGCTTGCCGTCAATAAACACCGGGCTGCCGCTCATTCCTTCAAAAACGCCCGTCTTGTCGAGCATCTCACCGCTGAGCCGGGCGAGGACAGCGCTAGCACCGGGATTTATCCCGTGAAGAATCCCGAGGATTTCCACCTGGAATTCCTGCGGATTTGTCCCTTGATAGCAGGTCCTGCCCGTCCCTTTCATCCCCGGTCGGAGGTCCTCAATTCTGAAGAATTCGGTCTTTGCCCAAAGCGGTGAAAGCCAGAGCATCATCCATGAGGCAGCCAGAGCCGCTGCCGAGAACCATCTTTTCATAAAGATCCGACCTTTCGAAAAGTGAAGTATAACAGAATTACGAACTACGAATGACGAATGACGAATGACGAATTGAATCAGGTGCCTCCGGCACAGCCGAGGCTTGAAAGATTTGAACGGCTCAAAGCGGTTGGAGTCGCTACGCCGGTCTTGAACGCTGACGCACGCTGAATGGACGCCGACCCACGCCGACAAAAATTTATATATTTTTTCAGCGTACGTCAGCGTTTCAAATTACGGAGCCGTCAAACGCTTTGAGTCCCCAAGGCAGAGCCGGGGATTTACCAATGTAATTATTCAATGTAATCATTCGCAGTGTTATTCATACAATTCACCCCCGTCTTGGGAGTCCAAGGATCGTCAACCGGTCGCGTCTCTTTTCATTTTGTCATTCGCAATGCGTCATTCGTCATTCATGGTTTGCGGTTCGTCAATTCGCTTGCTATTCCCACTCCGCTGGCCTAACTTCTTGCCGTGACCTCCAATGACCTGTGTGCCGTTATCCTGGCGGGCGGACGGAGCCGCAGGATGGGCGTCAATAAAGCACTGCTGAAGGTCGGCGGCCAGACGCTCATTCAGAAACTCATTGACCGGGTGCTTCCGCTCACGACCCGCATTTTCATATCATCCAATGACGCAGCCGGCTATCGGTTCCTCAATTTGCCGGTGGTTCCGGACCGCTTCACGGACCGGGGACCGCTGGCCGGCATCCACGCAGTCATGAAGCAAAATGCCTTCTCGCTCTACATCGTGCTTGCATGCGATCTGCCCAACCTGCAGGAGCGGATTCTGCGGAGTTTCCTTGATCTCGCCGAGGGTTTTGACGCAGTCATTCCGAGAACCAGCGACGGCATAGCCCATCCTCTATGCGCGATATATCGACGGTCCTGCCTCCCTGTCGTCGAACACGCACTCGAGCGGGGGGTCAGCAGGGTAATAGAAACCTTCCTGGACCCCGGCCTGTCCATCCGATGGGCAGATCCGGACGAGGGCTTCTTTCTCGATTCCGACCTGGCTAACATCAACACTCCAGAGGATTTAGATAGGCTCGACGGCAGCTCCAGCGAGCCGATCCGCTAAAGCTCTATATGTAGTAGTCCATCTTCAAATAACCCCGATATATTGTGATTTTTCTTGGTTGCGTCCGGACGGTTGTGCTATAGTGAGCCTCGTATTTTAGAACCTCTGAAATGGACCCTAAGTATTTGAAAATACTACGCCGCAGCGGGTTTTGGGGTGCCGGTGTGCGTTGTATTGGGCTCCTTTTGATGGATGGTTCGGGGTTTCGGGAATGAAACGGCATGCTTTAGCGGGCGCCCATAGGGGCAAGTCATTGCGGACGGTTCTTCCCGCCGTCTTCGTTCTGCTTGCGGGCGTCTTCGCCGCTCTTGGCTTCCTGACATATAAAATCGCGCATCCGGGAGCAGTTCCGGAGACCGTTAATCCTTCTCACTACCTGCTGCCGTCACTGGAAGTCGCTATCCCATTGGGCAGCGGGGAGGAAACCGCCGGGTGGTGGATTCCGGGTCTTAAGGGAGCGCCAGGAATCCTTCTGGCTCCCGGATACGGAATGAGCCGTTCGGACGCGCTCAGCTTGGCCGTTATGCTGCGCGAGAACGGGTTCAACCTTCTGGTTTACGACCAGCGCGGCTGCGGGACCTCTCCAAGAGGAGCCAGCACGCTTGGTTTGCGCGAGGCGGCAGATATGCTGCAGGCGCTCGAGATTTTGCGCAACAGGCCCGAAATCGATGCTTCGCGAGTGGGAATCTGGGGAGTGGACGTAGGCGCGCACGCGGCTCTAAGGGCTGCTGCTTCCGTTCCTGAGGTTCGCGCGGTTGTGGCAGACGGAGCGTATGAATTCATGCCGGATTTTCTGGACTTCAGGATTTTTGAGGATTTTGGGCTTAAGAACAGGCTCGTTCGGCTCGGCTGCGGCTGGGCATTCGCACTGTCGCACCTGGGAGACCGTTCGCTGCGGAGCGAACCTCTTCAGGTTCAGTCGTTTGCGGGGCGGTCGGTGCTCTTTATCCGGGGCGAGAACCGGAAGAGGCTGGGAGAGCTGACGGCCGCGTTGAACGACAAATTCCGGCCAAGGCAGGAAATGGTTTCTTTCAAAATGTCGCGCGTTCGACTTATGAGCGGCGAAGATCTCAAGATGTATGACACGCAGGTAACCGACTTCTTTCAGCTGAACCTCAGGTGAAACAGGTTTTTCGATGCAATCGGCGGTTTTCATTTAACGGGTATAGACCTCAATGAACCAGATCAGGAAATTGGAGCTCGTCGGATTCAAATCATTCTGCGACCGCACGCATATTCCTTTTCACGAAGGAATCACGGCCATTGTCGGGCCGAACGGATGCGGAAAGAGCAATATCGCCGACGCCATAAGCTGGGTCGTCGGCGAGCAGAGTGCGAAGTCTCTGCGCACGGACAAGATGGAGGGGGTGATCTTCAACGGCACCCAGGCGCGAAAAGCCCTGGGATTCGCCGAGGTTGTTCTGACGCTGTCTCTCGACAACAAAATTGACATCCCAGGAGTGCCGGACTTGAACCCGGATGGCTTCACGGTCGGTCGGCGTCTTTATCGTTCCGGCGAAAGCGAGTACTACCTGGACGGCCATCGCTGCCGCCTTAAGGACATTCAGGCACTGTTTGAAGGCACGGGGCTGGGACCAAATTCCTATGCGATTCTTGAGCAGGGGCGTATCGGCCAGATCCTCAGCTCCAAACCCGCAGAACGTCGTGCGCTGATTGAAGAGGCCGCCCGAATCACTCTATTCAAAAGCCGGCGCTATTCCGCAGAAATGAAGCTGGAGATGGCTCAGCAGAATCTGACGCGCGCCCAGGACATTATTCGCGAGGTGCTCCGTCAGCTCAATTCGCTCCGCAGGCAGGCGGCGAAAGCCCGGCGCTACGCCCGGCTTCGCGAAGAGTTGCGCTCCGTACAGCGGTTGAAACTCGGGATGGAAGAGCGGCAACTCCGCAAAAGGCTTTCGGAATGCGCCGCCCGCTTCAGCAGCGCCCAGGAAAGCGAACAGTCGATCCTTTCGGATCTGGAGACGGCCGAAAAATCGCGCGAATGCGAACGGGACGCGTGCAACTCTCAGGAAGAGCTGGTCCATCAGACTCGCGAGCTTCTCGCCAGCCTGAAAATGGATGCGGGAAATGCTCAGAACATGCTGGAAAACCAGGAAACGCAGCGGATGGGACTCCTATCCCGTATCGGCGAGCTGGACCGCGAACAGAAAGCCATTGAAGACCGCAGGCTGCTCATCTTGAGCGAGATGGAACGTCTGGGCAATTCCATCCGCTCGATCAAGGACGATATAGAGCGCGAGCAGGAAGCCATCGATGCCGAGCAGGCCAAAAGCGACGTCACGCTGGATGCGATCCGCCAGACTGAAGGCAAAATCGACGATCTCCGTTCCTTCCTTTTGACCGGGGCGGGGAGGCTTTCAGACCTGAAAAACCTGCAGGCCCGCTGCCAGGAAAGCCTGGAACGCATCGCCGCGCGGGCGTCCCGGCTGGAAAACGAGCGCCAGGGCAAGTTCCAGGAGCGCGAAGCCCTCGCCGCAGAACTGGAAAAGGTCCGCAACGCTTCCATGCTCCTGGCTTCGCGGCAGAAGGAGGTTTCCGCAAAATGCGAAGAGCTCGAGTCCAGAGACCGCGAGCTTGGAGTACGCATCGAAAGCGTATCGGAAGAAATGTCGGCGCAGGTCAACGAGCATAGCCTGATGCAGCACCGGTTCTCATCTCTCGAGGAGGTTGAAAGAAGGCGGAGCAACTACTCCGAGGGCGTTCAGAAGTACCTGTCGACAAAGATTCCCGGAGAGGAGCCCTGCCAAGCCAAAACATTGGCGGATCACATTGAAACAGATCCGGCCTACGAAGCGGCCCTGGAAGACTACCTGAACGATCCCCTGCAGTACATACTCGTGGAGAGCCGCGAGGACGCGGTGCAGGGCGTGGAACGCCTCAAGCGCATCGGTGCCGGGAAATGCACGTTTATGACCATGCGCAACGGCCACAGCCATGCAGCCGGATCCGGCCGCCCTTCGTTGGGCGGCGATGGCGTCGTCGGTTACCTGGACGACCTCCTGCGCATGAATCCCGAAGTGAAGCAGGCTTTTGAGCGCGCGCTTCCCGAATACGCATCGACCATCATGGTCTCAGACCTGAATACGGCGTTCCGAGTCGCGGAACAAGCTTCAAGCGCCAATTTCCTGACCCTCTCGGGAGAGGCCTACTCGCCCCGCGGGACATTATCGGCAGTCGGAGAACGCAAATCGATGGCCGGCTTTCTGGCGCTGAAGCGCGAAAAGCGCGAACTGGAGAAGAAGTTGGGGATCCTGCTTGAAAAAATCCAGTCGACGCGACAGGAACTTGCCCGCCTGAAACAGGAGCAGGCGGCGGCCGCCGAGTCGCTGAAAGGTCTGACCGCGGAGTCACGCAAACTCGAAGTGGATTTCGCCCTCACGGGGCACGAAGTCTCGAAGCTCGAAGGCGAGCTTGAGAAGATCGCCCAGGCTGAAAACGTCGCCGACTCCGAGATCTTCCAGCTTTCCGATGAAAAGCGCGACCTCGAATCGAGGCTGAAGGACGCCGCAGCACAAATCGCGGAAATCGAAGCGCGCAGCGGAAGCGGCTCCGAGGAATTGCAGGAGCTCAACAACAGGCTGCAGTCGCTTCGGTCGGAAAGCGCTGCGCTTCTAAAGCAACTCGGCATCCTTGTTTCGGCGCACGCGGTCAAGCAGGAACGTCGGTCGGCCATGGAAGCCGATCTGCGCCGCCTTGCGACCGAATCGGATGACGTCCGCAACCGCTACGAAGTCAACCGATCCGATAACGCCCAGGCCCTTCAGAGAATCAAGGAACTGGAAGCGGCTCAGGAGGAGGCCAGGGCGAGAATCGTCGAATGCGGCCGCGGCATTCAGGAAACGAGCCAGGAGTTGGAGGAAAAACAGCGCGTCCTCTCTGCCCGGCGCGCCGATCTGGCCGGCCTGGACGATAAATTGCGGCAGCTTCACACCGCCCGCGAGGAGGCGATGAACGCGCGCAGCAGGATCGAAATCGAAAAGGCGCGGCTTGAGAGCGACATCGAGCACCTGGAACGCAGCTGCCAGGAAGAATTCCACCTTTCGGTTCCGGAAGTGGTCGCCGAAATCCAGGAGGCGGATTGGCAACGGGACTACCAGGAGGTTACCGAGGCCCATGACCGGCTGCGGGATATTATCGAGAATTTCGGCGCTATCAACATGCGGGCGCTCGAAGAGTACCAGGAACTGGATCAGCGCTACCAGTTCCTGAACGGCCAGCGTCTCGACATCGAAAAATCGATCGCCGACACGCAGAAGGCCATTGCGGAAATCAACCGCCGCTCCGTGGATCAGTTCGAGGAAGCATTCAAGGCCATCCGCCGGAATTTCCAGGAAGTGTTTCAAATTCTGTTCGGGGGCGGCCAGTGCGACCTCCGTATGCTTGACGAGGGAGACGTTCTGGAAAGCGGCATCGACATTATCGCGCAGCCGCCCGGCAAACGCCTGCAAAACGTGCTGTTGCTTTCGGGCGGAGAGAAAGCTTTGACCGCGCTGGCGCTGCTGATCGCGATCTTCCGCTTCCGTCCAAGCCCCGTGTGCGTGCTGGACGAAGTCGATGCGCCCCTCGATGATTCCAACATCAACCGGTTCACACGGCTGCTGTCGGAACTGAGCCGAAACACTCAGTTCATCATTATCACTCACAGCAAGAATACGATGGAGGCGGCGCAGACCCTTTATGGCGTGACTATGGAGGAGCCCGGCGTTTCCAAGATCATCGGCGTGGATTTCCAGCAGCACCAGGAAGCGCTGGCCAGCTGAACCTATTGACGATTTTCGATTGACGATTTACGATTGAAAACATCCGGTGTATTTGCAGTTGTAAATCGTCAATCGAAAATCGAAAATTGAGAGGGGTTATGGCGAAGGAGTTGAGCGTCTGCATCCAAACCGAACTTGGTGGATTAAAGCTGCTGCGGAGGGGTAAGGTACGGGATCTGTATGAATACGGAGACAAGCTCCTGTTGATCGCAACCGACAGGATTTCCGCGTTCGATGTGGTGCTCCCAACCCCGATTCCCTGCAAAGGCGCCGTCCTCACGCAGCTGTCCCAGTTCTGGTTTAACATGATGCACGATATCGTGCCGAACCACCTGATCAGCTCCAATGTCGACGATTTCCCCGAAGATTTGAAGAAATTCAGCGACACGCTCCGCATGCGAAGCATGCTTTCGATTAAGGCCGAAATGTTTCCCGTCGAGTGCGTGGCGCGCGGATACCTGGCAGGATCCGGATGGAAGGAGTACAGGGAAAGCGGATCCGTGTGCGGGATCAGGCTCCCCGCCGGCATGCAGGAATGCGACCGGCTGCCGGAGCCGATTTTTTCCCCCGCCACCAAGGCTGAAGAAGGGCATGACATCAACATTTCGTTTGAGGATACCGTCAAAATTATCGGGCATGAACATGCAGCCCGGCTCAGGGACCTGACGCTCCGGATCTACACCCGGGCGGCCGAATATGCGCTTCCGCGGGGCATTCTCATAGCCGACGTCAAATTTGAATTCGGACTGCATGATGGCAAAATTATCCTGTGCGATGAGCTTCTGACTCCCGACAGCTCCAGGTTCTGGCCCCGCAGCGGCTATAAACCGGGAAGGCCGCAACCTTCATTTGACAAGCAATACGTGCGCGATTACCTCGAGCGGATCCATTTTGACAAAAGGCCGCCCGGCCCCGAACTCCCGCCCGAGGTTGTGCAGGGCACTACCGACAAATATCTCGAAGCCTACCGTATGCTCACGGGCTCCCCGCTGGTATAGCATGGCATCGAGAACCTCCGGGTGTTTTGGGAAAAAATATTTGTATGCATCCGTTCAATTTGTGATACAAACACGCAGCTTTGTGTTGTTTGGGCCAAATTTTTCCTTGCCCGCATTATGGCTGTAATTCATGATCATCCCGATCCGCACAGGAGTTGCGCATGCATTGGAGCCAGTGGACCTTTTCGGATTGTTTTTTTGCCGGCATAATCCTGCTCTCCACCGGTATCGCCATAGCCAAGGGATTTGTACGCGAGCTCGTAAGCCTGGTAGCTCTGATCGGCGGGCTCATTCTGGCCGCCGTGTATTATCCGGTGATGGCCGGCAGACTGATTGAGTTCTGCCGCACGGAAACCGTGGCCAACCTGGCGGGCTTTGTCATCATTTTTCTCGGCTGCCTGCTCCTTGGAGCCATCCTCGCCTTCGGGATCAATCGCTTCGTCAAGGCGGCTTCGCTTGGGTGGATCGACCGGCTGCTGGGGGGAGTGTTCGGGCTCCTGCGCGGCTGGGCCATCGCTTCTGTCCTTGTTCTCGGACTCATTGCTTTTCCGGTTCGCGAAAACCTGATGTCGCACTCATTCCTGGCTCCCTACCTGCTTGCCGGCGCGCGAACGGCCGTTCTTCTGGTTCCGCAGAACCTCAAGGATCAATTCAACGAGCAATACAAGAAGGTGCTTCATGCCTGGAACCAAAGCAGGAGCGCATCATGAGCGACTCGCAGGCCAAGCCTCCGCTCCGGCTCAAGGAGCGGCTCGAAATCCTCTGCAGGGAAATGGTTGAAAAAGGGATTTTATTTTCCGAAGCGACGGGGCAATTCGAAAGGTGCTTTATTGCCGAGGTATTGCGGAGAAATAACGGCAACATCCTGCGCACGGCGAACGTTCTGGGCATTCACCGCAACACGTTATCCAAGATGATCAGCCATCACAAAACGCGCACAGGGTGATCAGGGCTGTTCCCGGATCTTTGTGGCATGATGCCGCACATCAATGCCCTGTACGAAAAACACCACGTCTTCGGCAATGTTTGTGGCGTGGTCGGCAAGCCGCTCCAGCCCTCTCCCGACAAAAAGATACTCCAGGCCGGGGTGGATCCTGCGCGCATCCTCTTCCATGAATTTCAGGATTTCAGCGTACATTTTGTCCCGCAGCCTGTCGACGGCGTCGTCGGACCGCAGGACGCTCCTCGCGAGTTCGGGATCCTTCCGCACAAAGGCATCCAGGCTGTTCCGGATCATGTCCTGGGCAAGTTTCGCCATATAGGGGATGTCGACCCTGGGGTCCATCGGCGGCATATTGATCAGAGAAAGTGCGCATTCCGCGATGTTGACCGCGATGTCTCCCATCCGTTCAAGATTGTTGTTGATTTTGATCGACATGGTCACGAATCGAAGATCCACGGCCACGGGCTGCTGCAGCGCCAGCAGGCGGATGGCAATATTGTCGATGTCGATCTCCAGCTGGTTGATCCGGCTCTCATTCTTGAAAACGGTCTGCGCAGCCTGCTCGTCGCGATGAATCACGGCAAGGACGCTGCGGGAAATGGCATCCTCAACCAGCCCGCTCATTTCCAGAAGCCGGCTGTTCAGCTCATCGAGTTCTTCAAAAAAGTGCTGCAATTTTGGCTCCCCTTCCCCATAAGTATTCCGCCCGCAGAACGGGCAGGCTGAAAAAAGCCCGGGTTGGGCGAAGCGCCTCCCGGAACCAAGGCAATTAGCCGAAACGGCCGGTGATGTAATCCTCTGTGCGCTTGTCCCCCGGTTTGGTAAAAATCTGCACCGTGGGTCCGAACTCGATGAGCTCCCCCTGGAGGAAGAACGCCGTGTAATCGCTGACTCTTGCGGCCTGCTGCATATTGTGGGTCACAATGACGATCGTGTACTCCTTTTTCAGCTGGAAAATCAAGTCTTCAATCTTCGCCGTCGAGATCGGGTCCAGTGCGGACGCTGGCTCATCCATAAGCAGGATTTCAGGGCGTACGGCAAGGGCTCGTGCGATGCACAGACGCTGCTGTTCGCCGCCCGACATGCTCAGGGCGCTTTTGTGCAGCCGGTCCTTGACCTCATCCCAGATCGCCGCATGGCGCAGGGCCTCCTCCACCCTTGAGTCCCTTTCCGTTGAGGAGTTCGTGAGTCCGTTGATTCTGAGACCATAGGCGACGTTATCAAAAATCGACTTCGGGAAGGGATTGGGTTGCTGGAAAACCATCCCGACATTACGCCGCAGGGTTACGACATCAATATCCGGAGAGATAATATTTTGCCCATCCAGGATGATCTCGCCTTCCATCCGGATATCGGGAATCATATCGTTCATCCGGTTCAGAGAGCGCAGGAAGGTGGATTTTCCGCATCCCGAGGGCCCGATGATGGCGGTGACATAGCGGGCGTAGATGTCCATGGAGATGTCTCGCAGCGCCCTGTGCCTACCGTACCAAAAATTGAAAAATTTTGCGGCAACCCTGATTTCGGGCTGACCGGAAGCCTCAAGAGTATGCGTCCGGTCGAGGAGACGGGTACGGAGGCCGGGGGCCTGGGGATTTTTGGAGTTTGCAGCATTAGAAAGCATCAGACACTCCGATGGGAAACGCGCATGCGCGCCCGGATCAAGACAGCGACAGCGTTGAGGATAAACGTCAGAGCTAAAAGCACAAATACCGTGGAATACAGCAGGGGCTTCGTGGCATCCACGTCCGGGGACTGCGTGGACATGATGAAAACATGGTACCCCAGGTGCATGAACTGATCGTTGAGCCGTGTCGGTATTTGCGGGAGATAATAGGCGGCGCCGACAAAGAGAATGGGGGCGACCTCGCCCGCTGCACGGCTGACCGCCAGCACGGCACCCGTCAGTACGCCCGGCATTGCGTGCGGCAGGACCACCCGGAAGACCGCCTGAGACTTCGTGGACCCCAGCGCATAGCTTGCTTCCCGGAAGCTTCGCGGAACTGCCTGAAGCGCTTCTTCCACGCTGACCACAACCACGGGCAATGTTAAAACAGCCATGGTTAGAGCCGCCCAGATCAGCGCAGGCTGCCCGTAGGCAAGCTCTCCGGGGTTCATCGCCCGATCGATTCCCTTGCCCACGAACTGCACAAAAAAGCCCAGTCCGAACAGGCCGAATACAATCGACGGGACTCCAGCCAGATTGTTTACGGCCTGTCTCGAAATGTAATAAAACCATGAGCTGCGATTGGAATATTCCGAAAAGTAGATGGCGACAAAAACGCCGGCCGGAGCCACAAATAGGGTCATGATCACCACGAGGGCCACAGTGCCGAAGATCGCCGGGAAAATCCCTCCGCCGGTCATTCCCTCCGAAGGCGCAGCTGTCAGAAACTCCCACGACAGCCTTTCCCAGCCGTTATAGGAGATGATTCCGATCAGGATCGCCAGGATGGCAATGATGCTTGCGCCCGCCAGGGCCGTAAGCCAGCGAGTCGCATGGTCCCAAAAAAATCTGCGTCCTGTACCCATTCTAGGATTCCCCGGACAGCCGATTCCTGAGCCGTCCTATAACCCAGGAACCGATACTGTTCAAAACGAAGGTGATTATAAAAAGCAGCAGCCCTATGAAAAAAATCACACGGTAGTGCGGGCTGCCGAAAACAACCTCAGCCAGTTCAGCCGCAATGGTGGCCGGAAGGGTCCGGGTTGAGTCGAAAAAGGACCACGAGGTGATGGCCGCGTTCCCCGATGCCATCAGCACAATCATAGTCTCACCGATAGCGCGGCCAAAACCGAGCACGATGCCCGCGAAAATTCCCGGCGTGGCGGCGGGCAAAACGACGTGCAAAGTGGTTTCTGCCTTCGTTGCACCCAGAGCCCAGGAGGCCTCCCTCAGTTTTCGCGGCACTGCGGAAAGCGCGTCCTCGCATACAGTAAAAATAATGGGAATTACCGCCAGACTCAGCGCCAGCCCTGCGACAATGGCATTCAGCCGGAAATCAAAGTCAAACAGGTTTTGAAGCCACGAGGCGAGAACAATGAGAGCAAAGAATCCAAGAACTACCGATGGAAAACCCGCTAGCATCTCGACGACCGGCTTGATGGTCTCCCGGGACCACTTGGGCGCAAATTCTGCCGTGTATACCGCAACTGCAAGCGACAGAGGGATCGAGAAAATCATTGCAACGAGTGTGACCTTAAGAGTCCCAAGAAGCAAAGGCATCAGACTGTACTTCGGCTCTATCGAGACCGGATGCCAGGAATATCTCAGCGGCGCCTCGGGAGTGCCATAGTTTTGTGGGAGAAAGAGACGGCTCCATCCTACTTCCGCAACGGACTCCGGCTCGTAAAAAAGCGGCAAGGCTTCTTTCGCGATAAAAATCAGGATAAGAAACATGATCGCGATGGAAAGCCACGCGCTGACGCGAATGAAGCGCTCCGCAATCCAGTCCCGGGCGCTGCGCCATGTTAGACCGCGACTTTGTAAATCCATGTCGGATAACTCCTCAAGGCTCCTGAGTCCCGGCTTTCCGCTTGATCCACCGAGACTCAAAAGCTCGAAGACTTTCTGGCAGGCCTACTTTTTGCTGAACTTTGCGAGCACATCCGGCGGCAGCGGATAATAGCCCACGTCATTGACAACAGCCTGCCCTTCCGATGTCATCACCCAATCGGTTAGTTTTTTAAGCTGGTCTTTGGGCTGGCCTGCCAGGTACCAGTAAAGGAAGCGGCTGATGGGATAGATGTTTTTCTGCACGTTCTCCAGAGTGGGTTCAACACCGGGAGTCTTATCGTCCTTTTTGACTTTGATTGCCTTGACGCCCTTCAGGTATGCAATCCCGCCGTATCCGATGCCGCGGACATCCTTGGAGACCGCATTGATGACGGCAGCCGTCCCCGGGAGTGTCTGAGTCGTCGGAAAGTAATCGGCATTTTCAAGAACATGTTCCTTGAAGTAGGCGTAGGTGCCGGAGCTGTTTTCACGTCCATACAGGATGATGCGCTCATCCTTGCCGCCCACGTCCTTCCAGTTTTTTGCCGCACCGGTATAGATCTTTTTCAGCTGTTCCAGGGTCAGTTCCGCCACCGGATTTGACGCATGGACATAAACCGCCAGTCCATCAAGCGCCACGGGCAGTTCGACGGTCGCAAGGCTGCGTTTTTGTTGCAGCTGGCTTTTTTCCGAGTCCTTCATCGGACGGGACGCTTCCGCAATATCCGTCGTCCCGTTGATCAGCGCCGCGATCCCGACCCCCGAACCGCCGCCGGTAACCTGGATCGTCACCGCGGGATTCTTCTTCATGTATGTCTCTGCCCACCTTTGTCCGAGAAGCACCATCGT